>JADHPT010000007.1 GCA_016778305.1 Candidatus Poseidonia sp.
TTACAAGAGATGCCATTGCACTTCAACCAAGTCTTGAATCAATGTTTGAGTGGGTGCTGAATCGAGCAGATAGTTCTCTTTGAATCCCAGCCAAAATACAAAGAAACAACATATCATTTCCATGAAATCGCAAGGGTTCATCCAAACCCCTAAGACATTATGGAGGAGTACAAAGGGTGTTCAGTGGCCCAGTACACTCGCTACCCATCCGCTCGTATCTAATCGGAAGGGGGGCCCATGCGATTTCGAGGTATGGCTTTATTTGAGAGGTGAAATATCTAACATATTATACAAAATATAACAATAAACAATAATTACTTTGTGAACATGTACAATGACCAACAAGTGATAATATGGATGCAAAAACAATCTTTCAACCAAAAATCTGGTACATCATCGCTGGCGCAATGGCGCTTATCGCTGGAATTGAGTGCATCATTACTGCCGAAACCTGGGCAGAAAGCGCATGGGGTGCCGATGGAGTAAACGACCAGAGCATTGCTATGGAGGAGCTCTTTGGATTGTTTATGGCCGGCTTTGGAGCCATGAGCCTTACCTGTGCTTTTGCCCTTGATGGCAAAGCTCAAGCTAAGTTTGCTCTAGCCAATGGCGCCGTTATTTCCCTGTTTTTTGTAGCCATGTTCTTATTGCTCCCTTCAACGGGCTATGAAACGCAGGGTAAATCCTTTTTGCTTCCTCCATTCATATTCATGGGTGGTTTAATGACCTCTGGTTACCTTCACATGAACGAAGAGGATTAACCAGCCGAGTAATGTATAAGACCTCGTGATAAAACGAGCAACAATCTTTCTGAGCAAACAATCGAATATTTGCTTCCCGGTTGATTCAATGGGTCTATCCGAATACCCATTGCTCAGGTATTGGTAAATCAAAGGCTACCCTCTGCTCATTCATTTGAGGATAAGGGAGCCGAATCTTTTGTTCAATAGACTGGGATGCTCAAGAAGGAACCTTCTTATCTGCGAGCCACGAGTTTATTTCATGCAAGCAAGCCTTCTCGTGAAACGATTAGGTTGGGGCTTGGTTCTCCTCGCTCTGCTCCCCTTCATGATAGGCGTGTCGATGACGCCAGAAAACACCGTTGTACTGAGTGATTCGGGAAGTACTGGTACGTTTGAGATTACAATGAGTCAAGAGGACATGAGCATCATCGTTTTTGATGTCGATGGCCTCTACGACTGTAACGAGTATGAATTCTTCGTCTTTGATGAAAATGATCAGCGCATCATCTTCACGAAAACCGGCTGTGATGTGCGGTCGGATGATACTGTGTATCAATACATGTCAAATCCACTCGAGCCCGGCATATACGACTTTGATGCCTCTGATGAGGTTGAGATTGTGGCTGTTGAGGGCGACCTCGAAGCCTACGTGGAAAACTACGTGCTTGGAGAATTCCTCTCGAGCCTCGGATGCGGTATTTGCTGCTTCGGCATCGTAGCTGTCGTCGGCAGTCGGGGACTGGGAATGACGAGTGCCGCTCCTGCACAAAATCAAGTGATTTTGATGGGTCAGCAGCAACCCGTTCAAGGCGTGCCGGTCGTGACTGAAGCGGTTCATTCCAGCATGTATCAAGACATTGTAGAACAGGCAGGAACCGTCGTATCCATTGCGGAGGCTGCTGAGGACGAAGCACATCCGAACGGAAGTTTCTGGGGCGGTATTTCAAAAGATTAATTCATCAATTCATCCAGTTGAGGTGAAGGCGTTGCGGACAAACGTTCCTTTGCGATGGAACAGTACTCAGAAGAAAGATCCACGCCAATGTAACGGCGACCGTGCTGCTTTGCTGCAACACAGGTTGTACCTGAACCGTTGAAGGGGTCGAGGACAACATCCCCGGTGAAACTGTACATCTCAATGCACCGTTTTGGTAGTTCAACGGGGAAGGGGGCTGGGTGATTGACACGCGAGGCACGCTCGGTTGCAAACGACCAAATGGATTTCGTGTGCTGAATGAACTCCTGCTTTGGTATCGTATCAAGACGGCCTTCGGCATGTTCCTGCTTTGAGCGCTGTAATTTGTAATCGCCCTTTGAGAAGACGAGAAGGTATTCATGCACGTCTCGCAGACAGGGGTTCGAAGCCGATTGGAAGGAGCCCCAAGCACACGATGACCCAGCGCTTGCCGATTTATCCCAGATGATTTCACCTCGCATCAAAAATCCGATCTCATGCATCATGATGTTGATGTGTGAGGAAAGAGGAATGTAGGGCTTGCGACCCAAATTTGCGACGTTGATGACCATTCGGCCACCCGGTGCAAGCACACGGTAGCATTCAGCAAAGACATCGTGCAGCATGGCGAGGTATTCGGGCAATGAGAGGTCATCGTCGTATTCCTTTGAGGCGTTATACGGTGGCGAGGTCACAACGAGATGAACGCAATTATTGGGCAGGGGCAAGGCCCTTGAATCGCCACAGAGAACGGTGTCAAGATGCTCCGCAGGGAAGGCTTGGACGTCACCTACTTCACGGGAAGCAACCAAGCCTTTGTTCAGGCGACTGGTGTAGTAGGTGGTGGCGTCATGACCTTCTCGTCGAGATACGCCAAAGGATGAAGTTGCGGTGCTGGCGCGACGTCGTGCACCCTCCAAAGGGGCATCCTTCACCGTCGGCTCATCAGCCATGAAGGCCAAGGCTGTCGCGGGCTTTATCACCTTTCGCGCCCAAGTGCCCGGTCAGACGCGCGTCTTGCCACCCTTACCATGCATCCGACCTCTCATCCCTGAGGCGAGGGATGAAAAACCGAAAGCGTTTGGATAGGCCAATGGCAAAGGTCCTGACCTTGGACGACGTCAATGTTGACGGCAAGACGGTCCTGCTGCGCGTGGACATCAACAGCCCGATGGATCCCTCCACGAAGTCCTTCCTCGACGTCACAAGAATTCGTGCCATCCTACCGACCATCCAGCGTTTGGTTAAAGCCAAAGTCATCATCATGGCGCATCAATCACGTCCTGGAAAAGACGACTTCACAAGCACCTTGGGTCACGCCCGTGAACTTGGCCGTCTCCTCGGCCGTCAAGTCAAATGGGTCAATGACATTCACGGCACAAAGGCAATGGCTGCCATTGAGAGCCTCGAAGCGGGCCAGCTTCTGATGCTCAACAACGTCCGCTTGGACGAGGAAGAAATGACCGTCAAAGGAGATATGAACGCCATGGCCGAGACCCAATTCGTTCAGAACCTCGCCAGTGTAGCTGATCTCTTCGTCAACGATGCGTTCGCATGCGCACACCGTTCAACTCCATCCATCGTGGGTTTCGCCAGCATGCTTCCTTGTGTTGCTGGGGAATTGATGGGCAATGAACTGCGAAAATTGGACATGGCGCTTGAAACGCCAAAGCGTCCCTGCTTAGCAGTCCTTGGAGGCGTCAAAGTAGACGATTCCATTCAAGTGGCTGAAAACATGTTGCGCAACGGTATTGCCGACGAGGTTTGGCCAACCGGTGGCGTGGCCAATATTCTGCTCGACCTGGCTGGTTTTGACATTGGAGGGGTCAACCGTGACTTCCTCAAAAACGAATTGAAGGATGCATGGGCACCTACCGTTCAACGCGCTCGTGGCCTCCTCGATCAATACGGTACCAAGATTCACCTCCCCGTTGATGTAGCAGCCAATATTGAGGGCAATCGCGTAGACCTACCTCTTGCAGATCTACCGCTTGAAGCACCTCTTCATGACCTCGGGCTGGCATCCATTCGCTACCTTTCCGCCGCCATCAAACAAGCAGGTACCATCATTCTCAACGGCCCTGCAGGTGTCTTTGAAATCACTGACTTTGCACTTGGAACCATTGAGATTCTCAACGCTTGTTCTGAATCCGAAGCCTATACCGTCATGGGTGGAGGTCACACGGCGACCTTGGTTACCAAGCGTGGCATCGCTCACAAAATGGGACACGTCTCAACCGGTGGAGGCGCTTGCTTGGATTATATCGCAGGCCGACCTCTCCCCGGTGTGGTCAGTCTCGAGCAAAGTGCCGTCACCTTTGGCGTTGACATCACAGCGGCAGCACGGCTCGAATGATAAGGAGCCACTGGGGAGATTCGAACTCCCGACCTTCTGATTACGAATCAGATGCTCTACCAACTAAGCCACAGTGGCGGTAATTTTCCCGCTGACCCAATCAAACATAAGGAAGTCGGTCTCAACCTCAGCGTTCATGAATCATGGCGAACAGGCACAACCATGACCGATGATACTGCGGTTCGCTATCGTAACACGGTCCTCTACGACCGTGGCGGTCAGAAAATCGTGGGCGATGTCCTGCTTCACGCTGATGGCTCTTGGTCTGCATCAAAAGGCGATGAAGATGTTCTTGACGACGTCGACGGCTCGAAGCGACTCATTACACGAAGTTTCCAGAACTGGCATACTCACTTGGCCATGCAACTCAATGCCAGGGATTTCAGCGATGGATTTCCATTGCACCGTTGGCTGGATGAAGCCATCTTTCCAACCGAGGCCCGAATCACTCCGGATTATGTACGCATGGGCTCACGCTGCGCTGCTGCTGAGATGATTCGAACGGGTAGCACCTTTGCTGCGGACATGTATTTCTATCCTGCCGTAACAGGGGAGGTGCTCACGAAAGCTGGCTTGCGTGGCCTCATTGGCGGACCTGTGAGCGACGCTGCCTTGCCCAGCCATGCTGATGCAGCATCTGCTTTGGAGGAATTGGACGGCCTTCTTGCTTCCAATTCAGAAGAGGAGTTGGTGCAATACGCCATCGCTACCCATTCGGTCTATTTGTGCAGTGAAGAAACGCTCCGACGAGCCTCGGAATTAGCAGAGCGAAGAAAGGCTCGTCTGCACATTCACGTCAGTGAAACACGCAAAGAAGTCGCTGATTGCCATCGTGACAACGGCCTGTATCCAGTTGAGTATCTCGACAGCATCGACTTCTTCCAGCCGGGGACCGTGTGCGCTCACGCTTCTTGGGTTAAGAAAAATGAGATTCGGATGCTCAAAAAGCACGAGGCCACGGCTGTCCACTGTCCGTCATCAAACATGAAATTAGCATGTGGTGGAACGCTCTCACTCCCGGCCTACCTCGAAGCGGGCGTAGATGTTCGACTGGGAACCGACGGAGCTGCTTCCTCAGGAAATGGATTGAACATGCAGGGCGAGGCACGTCTCGCCTCCTTGGTTCAGCGCCACGACCACTGGGACGCAACGCTCCTGCCCGCAGTTGACGCTATGGACCTGGCAACAAGAGGAAGCAGGGACTGGGCTGTTTGGAACCTTGATGACGTTCGCATGCGCCCGAGGGGTCGCAGCGATAACCGCCATCTTGGCAACCTAATTTTCAACGGAGCAGAATGCCTTGACCTCTGGGTCAACGGCCAGGCGCTTCGCAGAGACGGTGTGACGATAACGTTGGACGAAGGTGCCATCCTGGACGAAATTGACGGCGCCGTTGCAACCTATTACGACGGCGTGGAATGATCACTCCACACGAGAGTAGGCGAGACCAAAGATACCGATCAGCGTGAACACGAAGTAGAGCGCAAAGCCTGCCTGCAAGTGAACGCTGTATTCCATGTTGACCTCAACGCCATTGGGAACGGTCTCAAAGGTACCAATACCGACGTAGTAGGTCCCTGATTCGACTTGCCATGTCAGCCCCGTTGCGCCGTCTGTACTTCCAATAATAACATCCGTATCATAGGGGCCGCATGTTGCTGGGTCGCCCAAATCTTGCAATCCTGGGGGAGTGGATTCACAGGTATTTTTCTCATCTTGGTCAACGATGACTGCATACACATCATCGCGGTCCCACGTGAGGTCGAGGGTGACGGAAAGGAAAGGTCCAAAGCCCTTCTCAGGAAGGGGTTCATCAGCAAAATAAGAGCGATTTGGGGTATTGGGGGTCGGGATATCTTCGATTTCACCCTCAAGGGTGATGCCGTTCCATCCGAGAATGACAAGCAGAATGGAGACGGCAATAGCACCGTAGCCGATTGTTTCCTGTCGTTTCATGAACTTCACCTCATAGGAAGAAGAAAGCAAGTGCCAAAATGGCGTAGCAAGCGAGTAACATCACGCCTTCCAGCCAATTGGTTTTGCCGTCTGCGAGAATGGCGATAGCGATGAAGACCGATACAAAGGTCGCTGCAGTTTCGAGAAGACCGAATTGAAGAGGGAGGGCGACGCCCAAAGCCCAGCCCAAGAGAACCATGACAGGAGCGACGAAGAGTGCAATTTGAACACTGCTTCCAATGGCAATGGCAATCGAGAGGTCCATCTTGTCCTTTCCAGCAACGAGGACCGCAGTAAAGTGTTCAGCTGCATTGCCAAAGAAGGGGACGAGGATCACGCCGATAAACAATTCTGGCATGTGCCACTTCTCAACGGTCACTTCGAGACTATGAACGAGGATGTGCGCCATCCATCCGACCAACAGTGTTGCCAAAAGAAGCAGGGTCCATGCGTCCCTGATGCTCAATTGTGGATCTTCGTGACCACCATGGCCCCCAGATTCAAAGTCCTCTGAATGTGTTTTGAGTTGGAACAACAGTGAGCAGGCGTAAATGCCGAGCAGGATGATGGCAGTAGCGTAGGAAAGACGCAGCACATCGCTGTCCGAGCCACCTGACAAATGGAAGGCCGATGGGACGATGAGGGCGACAACTGCCATGACCAGAAGAGCACCGTTCATTTGTCCACTTTGTGATGCAAAACTCTGCTCTCGATGCTTCAAACCACCGTAAAGCATAGCGATACCGAGTACGAGCAGAAGGTTGCCGAGAATCGATCCAATCAAGGATGCTTGTGTGACCATCACCATGGTCTCCAGCACGTCTGGATTCTTCGATGCAGCATAGAGGGCCATGCCAGCGATGATCATCTCCACTGCATTTCCAAAGGTAGCATTGAGCAAGCCTCCGACGGCTTCACCGGTTCGAAGGGCGATTTCTTCAGTGGCCTTTCCCATAAGAAAAGCAAGAGGGGCAATGGCAATCATCGAGAAGACAAAGGCCATTTCCAACGAATGATTCCATTCGTAATACAGCGTTATGGGGACTGCAAGAAGGAGCCAATTCAGTTTATTTTTCATCGGGTTGAATACGTCAACGAGAGTAAGAAAATTACGTTCTGAGACACCATGCTGGTCTTCCGAGGAGTGAATTTGTTCGCTCATGCTTTGTCCTCCTCAGGCTTTGCAGCGAAGATCAGTCATCGTCTGACTGACGCTTTTTCACTGCACGGCGCTTTGGTGGAGCCTTACGTGGTGCTGCGCGACGACCAACGGAACGGCGGACGGCCTTCTTCTTGGGGCGGTCGTCCTCTTCGTCGTCGTCGTCGTCGTCATCGTCATCGTCGTCGTCATCGTCATCGTCATCGTCATCTTCGGGTTCTGGCTTCTTTATACGACGGCGCTCTTTACGCTGGGTGATGTTGATGGCGAAGGGATCGTCTTCTTCTACAGGTTCGAGTGCTTCACTGCTCGAAGATTCTTCTTTCTTTTCGTCCTCTGCATTGCCGCTGCTGGTTCCCGTTACAGCGTCCATGTCAAGGTCTTGAGACGTGCCCATGAATTCAGCCATCCAATCGTCATCGCCTTCATCATCACTGCGCTTCTTCTTCTTAGGCCCTGCCATACCTGCACGAATCACGAGCAGGGATACGACGATTGCAAGGAGGTTCACAGCGCCAATAATCCACACCATCACGTACGGTGGGTCGGTATAGGACGGGGTGATAACCTCTGGTTCAATTGGAGGTTTCAATTCTTCTTCATAGGTACAGAAGGTCGTCCCGTCAAGCCTGTTTCGACAGAAGTCAACGATGAATTCAACACGCTTCTGAACTTCATTGCCGGCTCCGTCCGTGGCTCGAACGGTGACAGCGTGATAGCCTGCTTCGAAGTTGCCCGTGGTGATTTCCATGTCTGCTGTGAGGGTACGATTGTTGTTATCAAGGTCAGTTACACCGGTGAGGTCAGCCCAAGGAGTTGAGAGGGAACTTCCAGTGGTACCGCCAAAGTGGTAGGTGAAACGGTATTGGAAGGAAGTGATGACCACATCGTCTTCAGCACCTGCGAGAAGGTTGATACGGTTACCGTAGAGATACTTTGAGCCATCTCCGGCCGGTGTCGGGGAGAAGATGGTCACCTGAGGCAGTTGAGCATCGATGGCAAGCATCGTCCAGGTCTGAATGACTTCGTTTCCAGATTCATCTTCCATGGTCACGTTGATGATCATAACACCCGCTTCCATTTGGGAGGAGACGCTGAAGTCATAGGTGAATAGAGGCCCGAGGTTAGGGTTGTTGATGTTGTTGTTCAACATAGCGAGGGGTTCCTCAGCGTTGGTGAGCATACCGCCATTTGACGTAGTGATGTTGATGCTGGGGGTGGTGCCCAAATCTTCGTTCACCTGGATGCGCAGACTGTATTGACCTGCAACGAGCGTAGTACTGTCGTAAGGCGCTCCGTCACTATCGACGACGGTCAAGACACCTTCTGGCAACAACGTATCTTCGGCGACCTTGAATGCGTTACCGCCGAAACCAGCGAAAATCTCATCGTTGAAATTACCAAATTGGTCGGTGATGGTGACAGCGTACCAAACGTTGCGGTCAACTTCGGAAGGGATGTCAAATTCGCGAGTGATGGTATTGCCGGTGAAAGATGAGGTGGTGATGTCGGGGAGGACCAATTCCCAACCCTCGCTACCGATCGTTGAAACGTCGTTCTCATCTACCCCGAAGGGTTCACCATAATGGCGCCAAATAGCATAGGATTCGTCTACTTCGTCTTCATTGAACCATTCAAGGCTGACCAGTTGCATGGACCCGATAGAAAATGCATTCTTGATACGCGCTGGGTTTGGAGCCCGCGTGTCTTCAAATTCAACTTGGGCGTAATTTTGCACCAAGCCAGTGTAGTGGTAGGTGCCGTTGACGTTGCCGTAAAGCGCCTCTGAAGTAACGTAGTAGAAGGAATTCGTACGGTACTCGTCTTCAGGTACTGCAATGTCAAAGTAGCCGACACCGTCCGCCACCGTACCGAGATACATCAGGGTTTGATTCTCAACAAATTGAGCCCCGATCACCCTGTAGGTGCTGTACCAAATGTGGTAGATTTCGCCTTCAACACCCAACTGATCGTCCCAGGTAACGCGGGTGGTTTGGTCGCCCGTGAAGGTCGCTTGAACGTTGGTGGGTTCTGCTACCCATCCGTAGAAGGCATTCTCTTCAATCGCATTGGTACACGAGTCGCCGCCCGTGTTGGTGTTGATGACGCCCGTGGCATCAACGGTGACCACGCAATAGTAAGAGTAGCCCAAGAAGCCTTGAGGAACTGGGATTTGATAGGAGCCAATTCCTTCGAGGACGTCTTTGACGATGAGTTCAACGTCATTTCGCAAGATGGTGGTGAAAGGTTGGTCTGACCGATATACACGGTAGGTTTCGCCTTCTTCGGTGGTCACGTCACCCCAAGAGATGTTGGTGTAGCCGCCGCCTGTACTTGGTTCCGCGATGAATTCAGCCCCGAGTAAAATCGCTTGGGCTGGTGGTCGATTGTCTTCGATAACGGGGTCTGTAAGGGTGTTTTGACCGAGGAATCGAATGTCTTCGTAATCCTCTCCGGTTTCCGTATAATTCGGCAGAAGGTAGGTGATGGAGTAGTAACTTTCACGTTGCGTATTGGCTGGAAGTTGCACGACGTATTCTGTTTCAGAAGCATTGAGTTCAGCCAGCGGTGTCTCGGTAGCGAGGAGGGC
Organism: Candidatus Poseidonia sp.; assembly: GCA_016778305.1. Taxonomy (GTDB): domain Archaea; phylum Thermoplasmatota; class Poseidoniia; order Poseidoniales; family Poseidoniaceae; genus Poseidonia. The sequence goes on from JADHPT010000007.1 coordinate 9,760, forward strand.
AGGGCCCAATACGCGAGTCATCTGGTAGCCGGTGCGCCAAATATGAATCTTCAGAGCGTCTGGCCCGCTATCGGGAAGGACGGGGGAAATGGTGTTGTAGTTGAGCCATCGAAGTGTGGTCTCGCTGGTCGTTGCATCAAAGTCCGCTGAGATGATGTAAGGGGTGTAGACCGGCGTGGTCAACTCTTGGACAGGGAATTCAATTTGGGAGCCGTTGATGATCAATTCAGCTGCTTCTGTTCCGTTGGAAAGAGTGGTTGTAACTGCATAATAGAAGGATCCGTTGGTGCCGGGAGGTACCAGATATGATACCGTGTGGCCGGGGTGGTTGGTCGCTCTGCAGTTGAAGGGGTTGCCAGCAGCAAAGGATGTGTCGCAGGCATCGACCATGACAAAGGGTGTCAACGATGCGAGATTGGTTTGATCAATGGGCATGGTGTGGCGATAAACGTTGTACGTGGCGCTGAACAGCCCGTTGAGTTCTCCGCCTTGGGAGTCGATGTTGTCCCACGTGATGACCGTTGTTTCAGTTTCACCGTCAAACACAGCCTGAATTTGTTGGGCTTGCAGGTTGGCCTCCAGACCTTGGTCTACAGCTTGTGCGTGACTCGCAGGCACGAGTGCAAAGAGCATGCACATCATCATGAAAAGTGCGCGAGAACTTCCGTTTCGTTCTGTCGGTAGACTACCCATCAATCCTTATGTGCCCTTCGTCCGTTATCACTATGTCGCTTCACAGAGGTCAAAAACGGTCATCAATAGACCGAATGCAGGCTTCCGTCAGTCCGAAGACTCATTCCCCCCAACCGCGTTGGGTTGAGGCAAGGGGTCCGCTGCATCGATGGCTCTGATCTCACGTTGGGCCTGAAGGAAGCGAACGAAGAAGGTCCACAAACCTCCGAGGGCTGATATGAAGACGATCAAACTCAACGGATTGACATTGATATGGTCGTACCATCCTACATAAGTGGCATCAATGGACCAGCCTGCAAGCAACATCACGCCCATAGAAATCAATGCAAGGAGGGTCAAAACGGTGCGGTCAGCACGCGAAAACCCCCGGTAATTCCGTGAGCCTGCGACGGCTTGGGCCTGAGTGCCCATATAGGACCCCAAGAGTGTGAAGAAGGCTGCAGCAAAACCGAGGACTAAATCGTTGACAAAAACAGAAGCACTGATGCAAACCACCCACGCTGCATCGAGGATGCGATCGATGGTGTGATCGAGGTAATCCCCCCACCGAGTCACCTCTCCTTTGGCCCTTGCAAGCGAACCATCAAGGCCGTCAAAGAGCATGGCCAATCCGATCATAACCGCCCCGCCAAGCATCCACCAGCCTCCTGTCGCTTCGTCTGGCGCATACATGGCCAACAGGCCACCTGCAAGTCCGAAGGGGAGGGCAATCCACGTGATGGTGATCGGTGAAAACGATGAGAAGGTGCGCAACATGGGTTGAAGAATTGCTTCCCATCGTTGACGCATTTTTTCAAGGGCCATGAACGAACCACTTCCAGTTCCCTGTTATGGTTTGTGGAGGCTTTGTGACTTAATCACTTGATTCTGCGAGCCAATCAAGCGCACCACGCGCTGCAGATTCCATACCCTCAAAGGGGCAATTCTTGTCCAACCATGCTTCCAAACCATCGGCCAATCCGTTCGCATCGGTTTCGCTGCTGTCCATTTCAAGGACCGGCACGTCGATCTCGAATTCGATGAGCTCAGACCAATGTCCAGCGGTCATCTCCCATTCTGTATTGGCACGGATCTTCTCAGGAGAATACCCTCTCGCTTCAAGTCTCTGAGAAAGAATTGAGGGCCGGCAGCGTAGCAATACGATGGCGTCAACCTGCAATAAATGAGCGAGGTGTCCGTCGATGAGATACTTTCCTCGGGAAGGTTGTTCCCAGGCCTCATCCAGTGCGTGGATGTCAACGGGAGCCGCGCCGTCATGCGTATCTTCCTCACCCAAGCAGCCGTGCTCATCGGCGAGGTCGCGAAGTGAAAGCAAATTCCATCCTCGCTTCGCCATGATATCAGCAAGGCTTGACTTGCCAACGCAAGGCGTTCCGGACAAAGCGATGATACGGCCTTCGGTCATGCTGCTCCGCGGTCCCTGCCACTATGTAAATGGGTCAGCGACTCAGTACGCCCGACGTAGGAAAGGCATGATAGGCAAGGAGTCCCTGCCTCGGCATGGTGCCATGTTCGGTATGCAAGACCCCTCACAAACGCTCGTTCAAATCGAGCGCTACATGGACGGTGGCCGTTTGGAACTGTCCGAGGTCATGGCCACACAATTTTGCGACCTGATGCTCTCCAAGAAAAAGCGGGAGCCGCAAGACCAGGTGTTCTTGCTCAAGGGCTTGCGTTTGATGTGTGACATCTACCTGATGCGCAATAAAGCTGACCAAAGTCTCGTGACCATCAAACGAATGCATAGGGAGCGAAAAGCCTTGGTCAAACTTCTGCAGAAACACGCCCCCAACATGTTGGCATCCATGCAACCTGAAGAAGAGGACCATTTGCGAGCGGGGCGTTTGTATGCAGCCGCTGGAAAAGCGAAGCCGGCGAAAAAGTCCTTTGCGATGTGTGAACGGCTCTCGCCAGGCCATCTTTTAGCAGCACTTCACGGTGCTCGTTCCGCACCGACAAAGCCCCACGTTGAACGCTTCATCAAAGCCATTCAAGCAGCGGGAGATGTCATTCTTGCGAACGGCCAATTTCAACTTCAGCCTGAGAACTCTCCCGCGGTGATGCTTGAAGAAGTGCTCACGTCCCTCGATGCCTGCGCACAGAATGTGGCAGGACTTGCACCGATCTGTCAACAAGAGAAAGAACGGCTTCAGACACAACACCAAGCAATTCTCCAGGGGGAACAAGCTGCCAATGCACGCCTCCAATCTGCCTTGGACAATCTAGAGCCAAAGCATGACTACTACCAGTACGGATAATGGTAGCGAGGGATGGATTTGAACCATCGATCTCCGGGTTATGAGCCCGACGGGATATCCAGACTACCCCACCTCGCTACTCCAAGCCCCACGGTTCACCGTTTTGAATCCACCGCCAAGCGACACAGGAAGAAAGAGGAGCGTCAGCAGTTAATTCATGAAGCAGGAGTGGCTACCCTTTACCATGCGAGGGAGAACTGGGAAGGCGTGGTTGTTGCTCGCTATTTTGCTGAGCACTCCTCTCGCTGGATGCCTCGGAAGCGAAGACGGGTCGGGGAATGAAAATCCGATTCGAATGAACGTACACTACGATACCACCGCAGGGATGGTAGAACAACGCATCCAAAACGGTGCAACGCTGTCCACGACGGGGGTTGAATTGTCCTTTGATTTTGCCCGTGTCACCTCGATGGCGGGAACGATGAAGACCTTCACATACGATCCTGGAGATGACGATGATGGTTCAAACGCCGTCACAGTCAACGCCAATGAACAAGCGGAAATCACCTACACCTACCTGACGCACGGCATGTTTACTGCCGTACTCACGGCTGTTGACGAAAGCGATAATGTAGGGAGCATCGAACTCCAAATTCGGATTGACAAAGAAACGATATGGACACAGACAAATACGGACGCTCCAGCAAACATGCCCGTTTCAACAATGCCAGACTGTGAATGTCCCGCTCCAGAAAAAATCAGTCTCGAGTCTACCATTACCAATCCAAATGATTTGTTCCAATCACAGGTCACCGTGAGTTGGCACCTCATGAACCCCGAAAGCGTTTCGGAAGCGTCACATACTGAGCAGATCGGAAACGGTCAAGAAGCAGCGTGGTCACATTCAGAATACAACATAGTAAAAGGAGATTGGTCCCTTGATGTGACGATTGATTCAGGCAACGATTCAGTTGATGTCAATCACCGTGTGCAGGTGCTCTATGCGGAGGAGGAGTCACAGCCAAACCCCTTCGATGCACCGGTTTCAAACGAGCAGGAAACTTCACTTTCACAAAAAGAAAATTAAAACGGAAACTGAATTTTCCGGTGGACTGCTCGGTAGTGGCTGCCGTTCAAACTGGCGTGATGGCGGGCAAAAGGTCTCGCGCCCTCTTTCCTTTCTTCATATAGGGAAGCCCGCACAGTTGAGCACAAGACGTGATGCAAATGGCAACGAAAAACAAGAAAAAAGTCAAGATTGAAATTGAAAAGAATGAAGCACCTGAGGAGGAAGAGGACCTTCTGATGGCAGAAGATGAAGAGGTCAATGTGACCATTGAAGACTTGCCAGGTGTTGGACCTGCGACCGCAGAAAAACTTCGTGAAGCAGGATTCGAAGAACTCCTCGCACTCGCCGTCATGTCACCCGCCGATCTTGCTGAAGAAGCAGAACTCGGCGAGGCCGTCTCGGCAAAGATCATCGCATCAGCAAAGAAGATGGCTAACATCGGTGGATTCGTCTCCGGTGACGCCCTCCTCGAACGCCGCCGTGAAGTACAGAAACTCTCATCCAAGGTCCAATCCATCGACGACCTCCTCGGGGGAGGGTTTGAAACCCAAGCCCTCGTTGAAGTATACGGGGAATTTGGAAGTGGAAAGACCCAGATCGGTCATCAACTCGCAGTGAACTGCAGCCTTCCAGTTGAGCAAGGCGGTCTTGATGGCGATATCTTTTACATCGATACGGAAGATACCTTCCGTCCAGAGCGTATCACGCAGATGGCACGAGGTCACGGGCTTGATCCTGAGTACGTACTCTCACGAATCCACGTGGCTCGAGCTTACAATTCCGCTCACCAAATGCTTCTTGCAGACGAAATCAAGAGGATGAGCAAGGGCTTGAATGTCAAGATGATCATTGTTGATTCCCTCACCAGTCACTTCCGCGCTGAATTCATCGGCCGTGGAATGCTTGCCCGTCGCCAACAAAAGCTCAACAGCCATCTCAAAGATCTCAAACAATTGGCTGATATCAACAACGCTTTGGTGCTCGTAACCAATCAAGTTCACTCGAAGCCTGATGCTATGTGGGGCGACCCAACCAAGCCAATTGGCGGTCACATTCTCGCTCACGCCAGCACCTTCCGTCTCTATCTCCGAAAGGCAAAGGGCGGCCGAAGAATTGCCCGTTTGGTCGACTCTCCAAACCTGCCTGATGGAGAATGCGTCTACCAAGTCACCGAAGAAGGACTACGCGACTGAAGCGGTGATCTGACCGAGGGGCCCAAACAGGCTTCACGACCCTTCGCCATGGCGGTACATTCAAAATGTCGGTAAGCAAAATGTTGCTCATGCGACATCTCATTGAACGAGTTCTCGAACTTTCTGATGAAGAACAACGAATTGTCCCCCATGAACAAGCACCTGACCAAGGTTCAGATGAGGAACTGCAAGCCCTTCTTGAATCGCTGCAACCGAGAATTCGGGTCTATGGAGTCGGTGGAGCGGGATGCAATGCAATCAATCGCCTCTTTGATGAGGAGTTATTCGACTCATCCTACGTCACCGGATACGCCATCAATACCGACGCACAGGCTTTACTTCAATCACCGATTGAAGAAAAGGTACTCATTGGACGGACTGCACGTGGCCGTGGGGCTGGTGGCGACCCAACCAAAGGCGAAGCTGCAGCTCTCGAATCTGAAATGGTCTTGCGGCGCATCACCAATGATACACAACTTGCCATCATTACCGCAGGCATGGGCGGTGGCTCAGGAACTGGGGCAGCCGGACATATTGCTCGCTTGGCAAAGGCGCAAGGCGCGATGACCATCGCGGTCGTGACGTACCCGTTCAAATCAGAAGGTTCGCTCCGTAAGCAAAATGCTGAATGGGGTCTAGAGCGCTTGAGAGAGCACTGTGACACCATTCTCGTGATTCCCAACGAACGACTGTTGGAAATTGAGGGCGTCAAAGATTTGCCCATTGCCAGTGCCTTCCGTGTTGGTGACGAACTTCTCGTCCGTTCGATTACCGGTGTCACTGAATTGCTCACCACAGACGGCATGGTCAACCTTGACTTTGAGGACTTACGAGCCGTCATCAATTCTGGTGGTGGGGTAGCAATGATCGGATTAGGTGCGGCAAGAGGACCAGGTCGTGCTGAGGCTGCAACCATGGAGGCACTTCACTCTCCGCTTCTTGAACTCGATATGAGCGATGCTCGCGGAGCACTCATCAATGTCGTTGGTGGCAGTAGCCTTACCTTGGGCGAGGCAGAACGTTGCGCTCAACTGATTCAGGAACAGATTTCATCGAATGCCAAGATCATCTGGGGGGCAGCCGTGGATGAATCGCTCGGTGATGACCTTCGTGTGATGCTCGTCCTCACCGGGGTCAAGAGCGCTCAGATTCATGGCTCAAGCGAAAACAGGCAGATTCGTGCGTTGCGCAATCGACAGATTGAGTTCGTCAACTGATCACTTTTTTGAAGTGGTCCAAAGAAGGGCAACGATAGCCACAAGAGCCACGACAAGAATGATTCTATCGCCTGAATCAAGACCGTCGATACCTTCGCTGGGAGTCAAATCACCCTCAAAATCCACGCCTCCAATGGTATAGGTTGCTGATGCCCATGCATCTCCACTCGTTTCCCCGTTTCCATTTACAGCATTTCCATTGATGACAAAATCGGTTCGGCTTGCAGTGTCCAGCGGAGAAATCCAACTCACGCTCCAAACACGCTGATAGGTTCCATTCAAACGGTGAGTCCACCCTCCGTCAAGATACTGTATTTCTGAGTCATTATAGGAGAGGGTTCCGTTACTCACCATCATTCGAAACCCACCCTGCGATTCATTTTCTCGCTGAGGAACATCACTCGTTACCGTCAGGGTCAACGGGTAGGTCGTATTCGCTTCATAGGTGTCGGGTAACCCTGTTAGTTGAATCCCTGTTGAATCAACCGGCGTGTGACACAAGCACCCTTCATTCGCCTCACTTCCAAGCCCATAAGGAGAGCCCGTGACGGCAGGTGACATCAAGAATAATCCAAGTACACCGAGCAAAACGAAGCGTTCGCGGTAGGTGTTCACATGCCTTTGTCACGGCCGACTCGTATGATTCTTCCCGTTGACTCGAAAACGATGCATCGCAGGTTCAAGAAAAACCATCCATTAAGTAGGATAAGACGCGCAGAAGAGAACATGATCAGCGAATTTGAACTTCCCGGAGTCGAAGACGACAATGACATGGACATCTACGCTGCCCTTGGTTTGAACACTCCTGTGGGCGACGACGCAGTTGTCGAAACATCGGGTCCGGCCCAGAACTTCCACGATCCACTCGCAGCCTTCATGGACGACGATGAAGAAGAAGGGCTCACCTTCGGCCAGATGGATGCACCTGCTGTCCCAGTAGAGGAACTTCTTGTCACCCTCGCACGCGACTTATTTGACGATGAATTGCTCCAAAAAGTGCTGCCAAATCTCACGGCGGACTTGAACTCCATGCGAATCCACAGAGATCGTGACGCCTACCACCTTTCCCTCATCATTGATATGGGAGGCGAACACATCAAGCCTTTTGCAACTGTTGTCGCAGTTGAAAACGAGTGGAAACCCATGAATCCACCAAAGGGCCTACACGCACGGTGGAAGCCAATTTACGACTCGTTGTGCAAGGCTTTGACCGACGCCCTGTCCCAACAAGGACAGCCATCAAGCCTCTGAATTGTTGAGTTTGACACGCCAGTCAAATACGATGGATGAATCCATAGAATGCGAAACGCTGCAGTACTTTTCGTGGCTCTTTGAAACGATTCGCTCCAGCAATTTCAGTGGCACATCACCCACTACATGGTAAACCATGGTAATGGTTTTGAAAACTCGTGGAGAAGTCGTCGCACGTGTTGAATCCAACTCGACCCATGCTTTGGTGAAGGAACGATCTTTGAGTCCGACCACCACGTCAGCGAGGGAACAAGCTCCGACCATTTGGAGCGCTAATTGCATAGGACTCGGGCCATCTTCAAAATTAATTTCAATCGATTGACCAGCACCATTGGTGCAGGTCATGTTGTGCCCTTCCGTCCATTCCACGCGCCCCTGCATGGACAGGCGAGGAGCGGTTCATTCTTGAAGTGGACGATTGTGGCTTCAATTGAGACACATGGCAGGCACACCCGTTACAATGGAAAATGGACAACTTAACATTCCCAACGACCCGATCATCCACTACATTGAGGGTGATGGAATCGGTGTCGACATCACGCCAGTTATGATGAAAGTCGTCAATGCCTCAGTGGAAAAAGCCTACGGCGGTGAAAAAGCAATTCAATGGAACGAAGTGCTCGCCGGAGAAAAAGCCTTCAATGCCACGGGCGAATGGTTGCCTCAAGCAACTTTGGACGCCATGAAATCTGGCCTGGTATCAATCAAAGGACCGTTGACCACTCCCGTTGGCGGAGGTATCCGCTCACTCAATGTTGCACTACGCCAAAAACTCGACCTCTACGCTTGCGTTCGCCCCGTCCGCTGGTACGATGGGACGCCCTCACCAGTCAAGGCGCCAGGCGATGTTGACATGATCATCTTCCGTGAAAACAGCGAAGACGTTTATGCTGGTATCGAATGGGAATCTGGCAGTGATGATGTCAAGAGGGTGATTGATTTCCTTCAAAACGAAATGGGCGTTGATAAGATTCGTTTTCCAAACACATCAGGAATAGGTATCAAACCCATCTCCAGCGAAGGAACGGCCCGTATCGTTCGTGCAGCCATCCAATACGCCATTGACAACGACAAACCCAGCGTTACCATCGTTCACAAAGGCAACATCATGAAATTCACTGAGGGTGGGTTCCGAGACTGGGGCTACGCTCTTGCAAAAGATGAATTCGGGGCAACGGAACTTGACGGAGGCCCTTGGTGCACCATGAACAATCCAGTTACTGGAAACACCATCCTCATCAAGGACGTCATTGCTGATGCTATGCTCCAACAAATCATTACCCGCCCCGCCGAATACAGTGTCTTGACGACCATGAACCTCAACGGTGACTACATTTCCGACGCCCTTGCTGCTCAGGTAGGTGGTATCGGTATCGCGCCAGGTGCCAACATCAACTATGACACTGGTATTTCGATCTTTGAGGCAACCCACGGCACCGCACCAAAATATGCTGGACAGAACAAAGTCAACCCCGGATCACTCATCCTCTCCGCAGAGATGATGTTGCGACACATGGGCTGGGCAGAGGCTGCAGACCTCATCGTCAAAGGCATGGAAGGCGCTATCTCAAACAAGACGGTTACCTATGACTTTGAACGCCTGATGGATGATGCAACGTTGCTCTCATGCAGCGCCTTTGGCGATGCAATGATTCAGCATATGTGAGCTGATGACCTGGTTCAGTGCTTGAGCCATGGCTTGAGTGTTCGATGATTCTTGGTGACACTGAAACCGAATTTTTCTTCGATGGCTCGGTCGAGAAGTGTGAAATCTCCGTCCATTGTGGCTACGAGCACGGATCCAATGTCGGGCAGCGGTTGCGAAGCCAAATGCATTGCAAGTCGGTAAATATCCAAGTCGGTTTCCTCTGGATAGATTTCTCTGTTATCGATGGTGGTTCGATAGGTGATACCTCGCATTTGCTTCAAGGAAGTGAGGTCGGCGAAGACATCGGCATGATGCTTGAGGAAGGTATCGAGTTGTTCGGAGGACGTGGGGAGTTCAGAGAGCATTTCAGAAGTGGGCGCCCAGGTGCTGTACTGAGCGAGGATATCGTCGACCAATGACAACATGACATCCTCGCTCATTGCTTTCTTGAGCGTATCAGCGTCTATCATGGCGCTTTGGAAGCGGTGCATCAATCGGTTGTCTTTTGCAAATTGCTTCAATTCACCTCGGACATCGTCAGGAATCATCAGGAAAAGACGCTTTTGGTTGGCGTGGTGGAGGAGAATGTGGTGGAAACGATTGGAGCCAAGAATGTCGAGATTAGTCTCAAAAACCAGTTTCATGTGTTGATAAACCCGTTCAACCAAAGCATCGACGAGAATGTTGGTGTCAATGATGACCAAGGGGGCAAGTGAAAGATTGCGAAGGTAGCGGCGCTTTGATGTTGTAATGTTGTCTTTGTATTGAGAAAAGAGAGATTGCTCAACACCTGCAAGTCTGCGACGGTCGGAGGCAGAGAACTTGGCTGAGTTTTGTGCTCGTTCAAGGTACATCAGGCCTTCAAATGCGCCTTCCTCTGCAGCCCCTTTAGCGAGTTCATAGATTTCGTTCATGGTCGGTGACGAACTCTGCATGATTTGCCTGAACTGCTGTTCAATTTGACTTCTCGAACGACGGAGGTCTCTGCTGATACGGGTCGATGCAGCCGTGACACGACCGAGGAAGGGCTCAGGAGGCAGGATATGGGATTTCTCATAGGGGTAATTTCTCAACAAATCCAATTCTTCTTCGTTGTATACCGTACGTGACTTTTCGATTAAATTCCCCTCAACGTCTTCCTCGGTGTAGGTTTTGCGCATTTGGACATGCGAGCGAATAAGCCGTGTAGCGGCATCGTTATCTTTGGAAGCCGTGTGGCACACATTGAGATAGAGTTTGAATCGCTCGGTGATGGCTGTTTTCAAGGCAGGCACTTTCTGCATCAGCGACACGGCTTCTGAGTATTGCTGAGCGTGAGCGTAGTGAATGAGGGCTTTGCGGTACAGGGCCAATGGAAGGGCGATGGCTGAGTCATCGTCATCGCTTTCACCGGATTGGTCGCTTCGTTTTGTGCTGTGGCGCTGAGCACTGAACAACTCAGCTGCTCGCGTGTATTCTCTTGCTGAGTTGAGTTCATCCCCGTTGGATGCGAAAAGGGCAGCACGTGCGAGGGGAGCCCAGGGAGAGCGTGGGTCATGTTGCTGGTACCATTCAACAACGCCAGAGAGCCCAAGGTCATGCTCGAGAACGAGGAATGCGAAGGAATCGATCAGCCGCATGGGGAGGTTCTCGTCGTTCATCATGGCGTTGATTGCTTCTGCATCCTCAGAATGCGCCATACCGATGTGATAACGTTGAAGATAGCCGTTCATCGTCAAGGAAAGAAGCATGACGTCAAAGAGGCGTCGTTCGATGGGTGAGATGTTCAACTCGTCCAAACTATTGCCCATGTTTTTGATATGTGTGTGACTCACGACGCCATCGCTGGTCAATGCACGACTGATTGGGGAGAAAGCCTTCATCGCTGTTGTGGTGAAGACGGCGGCTAATTCCGGTGTGTCCTTGTAAATACCTTCCATCAAGAGCAGGAGGTGCTCAGCGATGGGCGTCAATACGGCAGGTACTTCTGCTTCGTGAATGGCTTGCAGAGCTTGCTCCCGACAGTTCACGAGATGTTCTCGAAGTTCATAGGGAAGGCGAGCAGGGGCAACGTGGCACACGAAGAGGGCCACGTAGGGGTGGGAGAGAGGTATCATTGAGTCTGTTGAAACGACGCGAGCCAACCGTTCGATATCCAGGCCTTCCATCAAAAGATGAATGGCGGTGGATTTGGTATCTGACCACGTATGGCCTTGTAAGTCAGTCAGTGCCTTGGCGGCTGCAAGGCGGATAGGGTTGGCAAGTTTGTCTTCACTGATGATGTTGAACATTGCTTGTTCGTCGAGATCCGGTAGGAAGTTGAGCAACCAATCGTTAGCACGCTGGTCATCCAGCGAGATGATGAGGGGGAGCAATTCCACGACGTCTGATTGCCCGTCCAAGCGAAGGCCTTCCAATACATCGAGTGCTTCTTCATCCTTCTTCTCGCGATGAAGTGCCTTGAGGCGCCACCACGTGAGGCGGTCTGTGGCTTCACTGACACCTGCCTCTGAAAGCAGAGCGATTCCGGCTTCAAGTTCGGAGGAAGTAAGCGATTCAGCCTCATTCGGAGCATGTTCCCAAGCCAGTAATTGACGTGCTTTGGTGAGTGAATCGTCGCCCTCTGCCGCCAGAGTTCCTGCCCAATCATTGACGTTGCCCAGCATCAAAGATGCTAGGTCTTCAAGTGCGAGATACAACGTTTCATCTGCTTTTTTACAGGCGTTTGAGATGGCTTTCGTAACCGGTTGGCCGGCATGAATCATCACCAGGAAGGTCACAAAAGCGAGTGAATCCTTCATACTCGTGAGATGGTCGTCAACGATGACTATTCGGCTTCCGCTGATTTGGTTCGTGACCTTTTGCAAGGCGACTTTTGTTTCGGGATGTTCGGCGCCAGCACTGGCAAGTTTGAGCACGGTTAGCAATTCATCACGATCGCGTGGATCGATGTTGAAAAAGGAAGTACCCATGGATTTCTTTTTGCCTTGCTGCTTTGCCTTTGCTTTGGGGAAGGCGAGAAATTGTGAAAGCAACATCGTTTTTTCTCCGATGAGATACCAGACTGGGTGGACGCCTTCATTCATACAGGTTTCACGCAGAGCCTTCTCGTTCTCGTTCCAAGCCTCATCCCATTCGTCCGCGTCCATTTGCTTGTGAATCAGAAGTGTTGCGAGTTGGAAGGCCGTCGTATAGGGGGTTTCGTCGATGATGGCTTGCGGCAGGGGCAGCCAACTTGTGTGCGATTGTCCAGCACCTCGACCACCACGACGCATACGCCCTCGTGGACGCTTCATGTTTGACCGGCGTGGAGTGGGTGTGTCCTCGTCCTCATCAGCAGCAGGTGGTTCTTCCTCATGTGCAGCGTAAACGAGTACTGAGCGGAGGGGTTTATCGAGCATTTTCCATGCTGCTTCACGGTTCATCGTGGCTACCCTGACATTCTTTGTCATAGGTCTTGAAAACGCTGCCTTCAAGCAGGTTTCCATGTATGCCTCATCCAACGATTCTTCCCCTCATTCTCTCCCCCGATTCGGCGTGCTTTCAATGCACCGATGGAGATGGATGAACGCTATGAGGTCACAAACACATACTTCCTTGAACCAAGGCACCCTCAGCCGAGACGGGTGCAACCATGGAACTCATCCCCACTGTCGCTCTTCTCCTCCACCCCATTTTGGCCAGTGGACTTGTGATTTGGGTATGGTGGCAGTATGCATGGCGAAAGAAATCCTACGAATTGAAAGGCGAGGAGCGAGCGCATCACCGCACCCTGCATGAGAAGAACGGGGAGCGCCTCCTATGGGCCGCCGGCGGTGTCATTCTCATCGCATTTGCTGGGCGTGCCGTCAACGGCTGGTACACCGAAGGCGACGCTTGGTCGGCACTTATGCCACAGTCCCTTCACGGGTTTATGGGACCTGTTGGATTTGGACTCATGGTCGTACTCACCCGCTACGGTAAGCAAGCAAGAGCCCAACGAGAAGCCGGAGAGTCCTTCGCTGTAAGTAAACTCAAGCACGGGCGAGCAGCCGATGTCATCATCTATCTCGTGTTCATTCACGCCTTCTTAGGCTTCATCTACACCTTTGATGTCCTCGGCTGAGCCATCTACTGGCTCATCCATAACGAGTACTGAGGTGCCAATGGAAGGTTGTTTGAAACACACCTGGTGTTCAGCCACAAGACGCTTTTTCAAATACCCCTTGACTCACGCACGCCCATGGAAGGCGCCACGGACCCTCAAATGCTCAAAGACCGAGCCTTCTTCAAAATGGGATTGTTCATCCACGACAATCGAAAAGCAATGATTGCCTTTGGCCTCATTTCCTGTATCTTGATGGGCAGCCTCATCAGCATCGGTGCGGATTGGGCAGAAGGGTTTGGAGAAGACGATGTTGAATCGGTGAACGCTGGTCGTTTGATTTCACAGCGCTTTGCCTCCGACAGCGACGACGGAGGCCAGTCCTTCCGTTATCTGGTATTCCACCCGGTCCTCAACGACACCGATGCATTTTGGCAAGAGGCAGTTACCAACGCACTCAAGCCGTTCGAAGACCATCCTGATGTTGTTGTTGAATATTCATGGGAGGTCGAAGATATCGACCGGGAAGACGTCACCGCCTCTGACGAAGACGGGTATTACGCCATCAACAAAGTGACCATCACCACCGACCGGAAAGACGCAAAAGCCCTCATCGATGAACTGCATGATTCAGTTGACCTACATTCAGGATTTGATGCTTGGATGACGGACGGTATTTTCATTGATTGGACTTTTGACGACCGAATCAAGAAAGATCTGGTCAAGGCTGAGGTTGTGGCTATTCCTCTGACGCTCATCATTCTCGGCCTCATTTTCGGTTCGATTATCGCCGCTGTTTTGCCCATGGGCATTGGCGGAGGCACCCTATTTGCAGCCGTTGGGATGACCATTTGGCTGTCAAATGTTACCGACGTGACCGTGTATGCTACCAATATTGTATCACTCATCGGAATTGGTGTTTCTATTGACTATTCGCTGTTCCTCGTCAACCGATTCAGAGAGGAATTGGACCGAGGTCACGATGTGCGAACCGCAACAGCGATGAGTTGCGCCACTGCTGGAAAGGCCGTCTTTTACTCGGGAATCACCGTCGCCATCGGGTTGATGGGCATGCTCTTCTTCACCAATACCTCGCTTCCTTCGCTGGGCATAGGAGGGACCATTGCAGTCACCATCGCTATGATCTACTCCACCATCGTCCTCCCAGCCGTGATGGCCTCTCTTGGCCCAAAAATCAACAACTGGAAGGTTCCCTACGCCTTTGACATGCGTGCTAAAGACGATGGCATGTGGGCTCGAATCGCCAAGCGTGTCATGGATCGCCCTTGGGCTGTCTTGATTCCAACCCTCATCCTGCTGATTGGAGCGGGGCTTCCGTTTGCTTATGCTGAATTTTCCCTCTCATCCTGGAAGGCCTTGCCACCCGACGATGAATCACGCCAAGGCATGGAATTGATCGACGAGCAATGGCCTGACCAAGCTGCGAATTCAATTTTCCTCGTCATCGATACCGACGGTGCTGACCCGCTTTCGGAAACCAACCTTCGGGCTCAACATGCCTATCTCGCCGATTTACTCAACGATTCACGGGTCGCTGGCGGTATCGGTGTCGGCATGCCTGCTCCAAATATGACTGCGGATGAAGTCGTTCAATTCTGGACGACACCCGACGAATTCATGCCGCCTGAACAAATCGCTGTTCGGGAGAGTCTCAGAGGAGCCTTCGTTGGTGAAAATGCAACGATGATGTCCGTTCAACTCATCGGTGCTCAAACGAACGTGGATTCCCGTCAAACAGTTGAAGACATTCGTGAAGATCGCGACGCCTTCCTCGATGACTTAACAGGGCAAAACGACCGCTTGCTCGTCGCTGGATTTGCCGCCTACAATGCCGACAATCTTGATGCCATTGCAGACAACCTTCCACGAGCCTTGGCCTTCATCCTCATCGCAACATCTGTGCTGATTTTCATGCAGGTCCGTTCAATTGTGATCCCCATCAAAGCCATCGCCATGAACATCCTCTCCATTTCAGCCTCCTTCGGCATGCTCGTCTGGGTCTTCCAGTGGGGTTACGGAGCTGATCTTCTGAATTTCACGGCTCAACCGATTGATTCGGGCAACCCCGTCATCATGTTCTGTATCGTCTTTGGATTGTCAATGGATTACGAAGTTCTGATGCTCTCTCGTATTCATGAGGAATGGGAGCGGACCGGCGACAATACCCTCGCTGTGGCCAATGGGTTGCAGAAAACGGGCGGACTCATCACGGGAGCGGCAGCGATCATGGTGGTCGTGTTTGGGGCCTTTGGCCTGTCATCCGTCATCATCCTCAAGCAAATCGGATTAGGGCTCGCATTGGCCATCTTCATTGATGCTACCTTTGTTCGGGCACTGGTTGTGCCCTCTACCATGCGGTTGATGGGCAAATGGAATTGGTGGGCTCCTGCCTTTCTTCGGCCGTCCTCGCCGCCTGGCCCAATCGATAACGTTGAGGAATAAACGGTAACCTTTGAAAAGGGAGTTCATTAGGAACTGCTATGTCGACCGAATGGTTGTTTACTTCAGAGTCAGTAGCCGCTGGGCATCCTGACAAATTGTGTGACGCGATCTCCGATGCGATCGTTGACGCCTGCTTGAGTGTAGATCCTCAAGCAAAAGTAGCCGTCGAAACCTTGGTCAAAGGTAGAGAAGACCGCTCTCACATCGTCCTTGCTGGTGAAGTAAAACTTGCTGCTGGCATCCCAACGCCAGATTACGTTGCCATCGCCCGCCGAACTGCGGCCGACATTGGTTATACCGACCACGCTATTGGCATGGATGCAATGTCCTCCTCACTTTGTGAAGTTACAGAATTGATCACCAGTCAATCAGCCCACATCAACCGGGGTGTTGTTCAGAACGTCGATGAGCAAGGTGCTGGTGACCAAGGCCTGATGTTTGGTTATGCCTGTGACGAAACCGAAGCCTTTCCAGAACATCAAGGACGGTGGATGCCACTTGTTATTGCCCTCGCTCAGGCCTTGACGCGTCGGGTCAGCAAGGCTGGATTGGACGGCAGGCTACCGTGGGCTCGCCCTGATGCTAAATCACAAGTAACACTCATGCACGGTGATGACGGACAACCGCTTTACGTCGACACCGTGGTGATTGCTGTTCAACACAAAGACATGATTGCTGAATACGGCTCTGAAGAAGCCGAACAAGCTTGGATTCGTCAACAAATCATTGAGCACATCATCCGCCCTGTGATTCCTCAAGCCCTCATGCGCGACGGTCAGACGAACATTCTTGTTAATTCTACAGGACGTTTCGTTGACCCCGGTGGCCCTTACGCCGATGCAGGCCTCACGGGACGCAAAATCATTGTCGATAGTTACGGGGGCCGAGGTCGCCATGGTGGCGGAGCATTCTCGGGTAAAGATCCGACAAAAGTTGACCGTTCTGCCGCCTACGCTTCCCGCTGGGCCGCCAAGCACGTTGTGGCTGCTGGTCTCTCGAAAGAGTGCGAAATCCAGTTGGCGTACGCGATTGGGGTAGCCGACCCCGTCAGCGTCCGAGTGGATACCTTCGGAACCGGAAGCATTCCTGACGAACGGATTGCTGAACTGGTTGGGGACCATTTTTCATTCAAGCCAGGTCATATCATCCGTGACCTCGGACTTGCTGCACCGATCTACGGCCCAACTGCTGCTGGAGGTCACTTTGGCCGTTATCCACAAGGGAAGACCTTCCCTTGGGAACAATTGAGCGATGAAATTCTTGAAGCCTTCCGCGCAGCACGCTGAACAGCGTTTGAAACCTCCAAGTTCTACTGCCACCCTATAGGGCAAATCTTCAAACCACAATGGCGAGAGGACAGGTCATGGCAAGGGACCGCACACTCAAGAAAGTGGGCAAGATGCTCAAGCGTGTTGAAAAGCACATTGAGGATACCAAAGAAGCACTTGAGGACCTTGAGATTGAATTTGAAGTCCTTAAGGCTACCATCAAGCGATTGGATACAAGCGAGCCGATCGATGAGATCGTCGAAGAAGAGATGGACATCGAAAACAGCACCAACATGCAAAAATTCTGAGACTTAGATCCGAAGGATTGCCTCTCTAGCCGCCCACATCTCCAACCAATGGTTGAGATTTGCATCCAAACCCGGAGGTTGAATTCGGCATCCGCACGCATTCGCGTGACCGCCACCTGTCGGATCCAATGCGGTAGCCATACGAGAGAGGTCGTAACGCCCCTGACCTTGTGGAAGAAAGGAATTCGCATAGAAACTGGCCCCTAATGCCGGGCGTTCAGGGGTTTCGATTGATCCGTCGCTATACCCGTGAACAATACAACAGGCGTCCACTTCATCGCCCGCCCATGCGGTCACCAAGTAGCCATTGATGCGGAGGGGTGTTTCATCCAAACGGCATACGGCCAAACGATCGATGATTTCCGTACGCTGCGCTACATGGGATTGCGCAGCCTCGCGTTCTGCTCGGACACGTTCAAGGTGAGGGAGAACCAACGGGTGATCGAGAAGGTCATGGAGTGTAGCACCTGCAGCAAGGTGACTAACAACCTGTTGCATGTACTCCTGTTCACGAGGGGTGCAGGTTCGTGCAAACTGAAGCACGGGCCCGTCTTCAAGAAAGAGATCTTTGCTGATACCACCGGAATCCAAAGCATCAACGAGGGGCATCATGGGCTCGAGATGTTTCATGTCGGTTACTTCCGCCAATAACTCATAGGCAAGACGAGCTGCCGATGGCGTATGCTTCCAATGACGCGTACCCCCACCTTTGTCGAATCGCAAGGCTTCTTCTTCACTTGGACGGTTGGTCAAATGATGGTCAACATACCATCCGCAGGCTGGATGAAATGGAAGGTCGATCATAACGGTCTCAGCGTGGATGACGTCGTCGACATGCCCTGAACGGATGGCTGCGGCATGTGAAAAAAATACCTCTGCATCGGGCCGGAAGGCCTTCAAGACAGCAGCACCACACAGGCCGTCAAGGTCGGAGTCGGCAACGATTCTGGTGTAGTGAGGAACCTCCTCTGCCCTCAAGGCCTGAATCGTCATGGATTGACCGTTGTGCCTGAGAGTCATCAACATTCGGGACGCTTTCTCCGCTATGACCATGAATGATTACTTCTCGCAATGAGGTATGGAAACTTCCTGCGGCGTTGTCCTCGTGAATTACGGCACCGTTCTTTTACTCCAATACCCACAGGGGCATTGGGATTTGCCCAAAGGTCATGTGGAAAGCGATGACAGTGACAGGCATTCCACCATGCTGCGAGAATTGGAGGAAGAGACTGGAATTGCTAACGTTGCGCTACTGGATGGTTTTGAACAACGTACGGAGTATTCATTTCGACACAAGGGCAAGCGAAAAGAAAAGCAAGTCTACTGGTACATTGCAGAAACGGATGTCATTGAAGTTCGGCTTTCTCATGAGCACCGGGGATATCTGTGGCTGGATTGGGACCAAGCATTGGACACCATCACCCATGATGAAACACGAGCAGTCGTACGAGCAGCCCAACGTTTTGTACAACTCAATGGGCGACAATGATCACAAATCTGTGAAGTCGTCGTCGTTTGAGCGCATCATACGAACGCGCCCTGCAACACCTTGTTCTGCTGGGCGTTGACCGAGCGGGACCCACAATGACTCATCGTAATTCAATTGCAAACTGACCCATCGCCCCAAAATGAATAACCAGTCCGAAAAACGGTTGATGTACACCAATGAAAGGGCGCGAACAGCCCCCTCTCCTTCGTGTTCCATGAGGCGAACTGTCGCTCGTTCTAAGCGACGCACAACCGTCCGACTCAAATGCATCACTGCTACTGGCGCCGGCCCTGTTGGAAGAATGAAACTTGAAAGGGGTTCAAGGTCCTCGAGCCATACATCCATCTCTTCAACCAAAAGGTCAGCTTGTGTCTCACTGAGGAGAACCATGTATTCGGGGAGGTTTTCAGGCGGACAAGCCAATTCTGCACCGAGATCAAAGAGTTCATTTTGGATGCGACCGAAGGCCTCACCGACCACTTTTTCCACCCGTTGTACATTGGTTCGGTCTCCCCCATCTTCATGGCTCGGAAGTCGGTCAATCTCCATGAGAACCGTGCCAATAAGGCTGTTCAATTCATCGCAAATGCCGACGACTTCGAACCGCAGGTCCGATTTCATGCGTCGTGAACCATCGACAAGGGATGATTCCCCCTTGTCACCTCCGCCAGTGTAAACACGGGTTATCTTGACCATGGGGCTGCCTCATCCCCTGGGACATCATGCTTCTATGAGTGGTTTGCGGGCAGGGAAGCCTTCCTCCATTCGGTAATACCATTCAATATCGCTTTCACCCACTGCCCAAGAAAAGAGGGCCATTTGGTGGTCGACAACACCGTACCATTCCAAGCGACCTGGGTCCATGGACACGATACGAGCACCGATGGAATCCAAACGAGCAACGTTGCCTTGCCACTGGCTGACAAGTTCACCAAGGTGTTCAGCAACCTCCATCACGTGCGAGTGAGTCATCTTGTACTGGTCGAGAAGCAACTCTAACTCATCGGTAAGGTCGTGGGCCTCATCACTCATTGCCTGTAGTACCATCAATACGTTGCTAGCCTCAACCAACGAGGATCGAGCCTCTTCAATGGTGACAATCATGGCTCCTTCCGGGAGAGGATATGGCAAGATCGCCTCGGGCGAAAGTGCGTCGAGTTCCATGGGGAGACCCGAATAGGAAGGTTCGTCTTGAGGAATACGCACGGATACGGCTTTACTTGACACTCTTTCAATACATCGGAAGTCGACGATGAAGAATCATCGTTTTTAGGCTAAAAATCAACTTCCGAGTGCGGGAGGTGCAGAGGAATTTGCCGGGTCGTCGCGGCGGCGGATAAGGCGGCGCCCGCCCCATGTGAGCAATCCGACCCACATCGCAAGTTCGAGAGCGATAACCACGTAATAGACGGGGCCGAGGGATTTCAACATGGACACTGCATCGTAGGGTAAACCGTGGATCGCCAAATACGCAGATTGGGAAAGGAGGCTGGATGAAAACCAAATCACAACGGCGAACCAGAGAATGGTTCCCATCGGCCAGTCCTTTCGCTGCTGAGTGTTCTTTTCCATGTAGTAAAATCTACCTCTAGAGATATAAGACCTCGTTTCTTTTGTGTGGCTTCTTTCCAGTTTACGGAAAGAAAGGCCCTATTCCGAGCTATCAGAGAGTGAGGGAAAGAGGGTGGCGTCGCCACCCATGGTTCGGAGTGCCGCGTGAATTGCATCGATCCATTGAGGTGCAACCGATGATTCTCCGCCTGCGTCCTCAAAGGCCTCATGCCATTGTTTGGCCTCTTGCTCGTCACCCAAGAAGAGATGGATTCGATGCAAAGCGACATAGGCCATCGGATTGAGATGTTCCTCATCGGCGTCCCATCCCTTCTCAAAGCAAGCCAGTGCCCCCTGCGGGCCTTCGAGTTGCTTGCGTTGGAGAGCGACCATACCCGCTTGGCTCCATGCCAGTGGCAAACGGCCGATCAAGAGGCCTCTGAAGACCATCCATGTCTGAGCCCCACCCAAAAGGACGAGCAGAAGGAAGCCTGACCACTGCTCGAGCGTGTTCAAATCTGGCCAACTGAGGACCATAAGGCCCCCTGCTCCAGTACAGAACAGAAAGCCCGTCATGGGTGCGATGAAGACGTCACGACGTGTTCGAACCATGTGGTGAACACCCACGAGAATTCCATAACTACCAAGCCCAAGTGTCACGACGAGGAGGGCGTCAATACTCATGGGGCGGGGCGCTTGCTCGCCTATCCACAACAACCCTGTAATGGATGCCAGAAGCCATCCGAATCGACCTGAGATTTCTGGGAAAGGTTGGTGACGACTCCCGATCACAAGGGAAGCTGAAAGGACCGTCATGAGCGAGAGGACGAGGGTTTTGCCCATCGCTTCGTCAATCAACCTTGGCCCCCCTCAAGCAACTGAACCAGCGGCCTGCTATCATGCTTTGTGATACTTTGAACCCCTTGAAATCTCAGTGGCTCGGTAGAGTTGTTCAACCAAGACCACGGCGGCTAATTCGTGAGGAAAGGTCATCTCAGAGAGAGAAAGTCGTTGTAAAGCACTCATGGATTCGAGGCGGGGCCAACCTTCAGCAGGACCGATGGCAAGATGGACGGCGTCGTGGGAAAGTGTCCATGAATCGACGCGCTGGGAAAAGGTCAGGGAATCCTCCTGAACACCGGTCTCGTCAAGTAAAAACAGTGTCCCGCTTTGAGCCAAGAGGCGTTCTGCGTATGCTACTGGGCTCAATTTTGATGCGTGCACTTCAATTCGTATACCTCGATGTTGAAGACGTTGGGCATACATCTCAATCAGGGAGTTCATGGCTCGTTCTCGAGGCACACCGTGAAGGTGAACGGTGATTCGGCCCATACCCCGCTCTCTATGCTGGGCTTCTTCAATCCCGTGGATGATGGACAAGACCAAAAACCACGGAGGCTTCCTAACTCCCATGGGTTGGTGGCCGTTTGGCAAGAAGTCGGACAAGCAAACCTCCAACTCCAACGATCCTATTCTCAAAGATACACGTACTTGGTTGAGTGAATTAAGGGATGCTTGCGAACTTAATTTTGACAAACCAGAAGAGGCCCGCCGCCAAATCCGTTACATGCAAGTTGAATGGAAAGAGGCGCTGGACACAGGCGTTCTGCCTGCGAGCACACGCGAGGGTTTGGAGAGCAGGGCCTTTCGCTTGTTGACCTGCAGCGATAAGGAATGGTCGTCATGGCTGGACAACCTTGATTTCTGGAAAGCGGGATGGAAACCTGAGAATCATGAGCCGAACGAGCCTTGAAGAAGGAGACATCCCCACCCGCGGCCATGAGCCAAAAGGCTACGCTCCACATGCTGTACACCTGTCCTTTTTGCTGGAAGGTCCGCGGCCTGATTGAACATCTTGACATGGACGTGGAGTTCGTCGGCGTCAACGGGATGAAAATCAAAAAATCTGTTGCCTTCGCAGGTGATTGGGGAAAGGTGCCCGTGTTCACCGATGAACAGGGTCAACACGTCGTTAACTCAACGCCCATTCTGCGCCACATCGATACGACCTACAACGATGGTAAAATGGCTGCTCAAGGCGATAAAGAACGGCAAGACGCATGGTTAGAATGGACCGACGCAAAGATGTCAAAAGCGACGGTGCCAATCCTCTACGGTACGCTGGGTTCTGCACTCAAGACGACGACGCGGATTTCGAAACTGGAAACATTTGGTTTCATCTCAAAACGCCTCTATGCTTGGGCTGGTTTTCCCATCATGTGGGGAATCATCGCAAAAAAGCGTGTCAAAAAAGATGGACGAAAGCCGAAGCAGTTGTGGCATGATTTGCTAACTGAATTCACCACAGCCCACGACGGTCAACCCTTCTTTGGTGGCGCTTCTCCCGACCTCGTTGACTTTTCTGCATTCGGTTACATGCGATCGATCTCTCCGTTCCCTCAATTCAACCTACTTACCGACCACAAATCCGGCATGGCATGGTACAAGCGCATGGAAGCTACCTTGGCGTGAGGCGAATCAAGTGACCGTGAACATCGGCGGATTGTCCTTCCAACCCGTTTCGGAAGGATCCATTATTTTGGGTACGACAAAGGGTGGTTGGGTCTACGGCAGCCAGCGTCCAAGTTTTGAAGCTCGTGTTCCGATGTTTTTTGCACTTGAACACCCGCTCACCTCCAGCGAAGTTGGCGCAATTTTAGGCATCAAGAACGATGGAGCAGATTCCGCTATGGAGGCTTTGACCTCCTTTGACCTTCGTGAATTAGCCGAACGCCTCACCAACACCGGGGCTTTCGAATCGTTTGCCGAAAAAAACCCGGGTGGGTGGGAACTTCGCGCCCCAACCGAAGCTGAATGGCGTCAAGGTCACGCACAGAACGTGATCCATCTCGGCGCTGGACTCACCGAGCGTCTTGCTGATGCGCCCGCATCGAACTACCGCCGAGCAATGATGGATGGACGACCGCGCCCCAATGAATTGCTAGGCCCTGCATCCTCACAAGCTTCCGCCATTGCTATTCATCCAAGGAAGCCGTCGGTCATAGCAGTGACGAGTGTTCCCCTCGAGCGCCCCCTGCCGAATGTTGTGGCGAGGCTGGTTCTCAGTCCCGTTCGAACAGGAAAAGCCATACGAGTTCCACAAAACACCGATCGTTGGTCCAATGTTCGCTCAGAGGTTCTATGGACGACGGTATTGGGAATCATTCCTTCCTTTCTCATACCCGTTATGCGGGGCATGAGTTCCTATGCCACCGAAGGCTGGGTGAATCTACTCTTTGGAGGGTTGTGTGCGGGATTCTTCACTGGAGCCATCTGGCGCCCTCGCCGTTCGGTACTCACCTACGAAGGCGCTGCTCAATTATCAGAGGATTCACCCAGTGATTCCCAATAGGATTCACTGCGGATCGCATCAGCAGTGCAAATGGTAGCCATGTTGACAATGTGACGAACGCCGTCTTGCCGTGCCACCAATTGAACGGGGTGTGCCATGCCTTCGAGGATGGGGCCAGTCATTTCTGCATCGCCTAATTCCTCCAGCAACTTGTAGGCGATATTGGCTGCGGCAAGGTTCGGCAAAATCAAGACATTTGCTGGCCCAATAAGATCCATGAAGGGGTATTCCTGTTGGACGTTAGGATTCAGCGCCGTATCGCTTTGCATCGGACCGTCAATCATCAACGAAGGATCGAGGGTCTTAGCGATCTCTACTGAGTCTTCGATGCGTTCACTGCGTTGTGCTCGAGTGGAGCCGAAATTGGAGAATGAAAGCATGGCAACACGAGGGATTACACCGAAGCGCCGAGCGACTTTTGCCGTTTGAACAGCAATTTCAGCGAGTGTTCGGCTGTCGGGATATACGTTGACGGTTGCGTCGGCGAGGAAGATGGTCCGTCCTTTGATATTCATCATGTAGCAACCAATGACACAGTGACTGTTTTCGTCCTTACCGATCAATTCCAGAGTCGGCCGCAGAACGTCGGCATAATTACGACTCACGCCACCTACGAACCCGTCTGCGTCCCCTGCTTGCACCATCTGGGCTGCGAAATAAGGGCGGCTTTTCAGCAAGCGAGCAGCATCGGGCCAGGTGGTGCCCTTGCGTTGACGGCGTTGGAAAAATGCATCAGCATAGACGGTCTTTCTTCGCTCGTCGTAGCGCGGGTCATAACGTTCGTACTCGAAATGAAGGCCAATTTCCTCAACCATTCGGTCAATTCGGTCAATGGGCCCCAAGAGAATCGGGAAACAAATACGTTGCTCAGCAAGTTGTGCTGCTGCCCTCAACACAGTTTCATTATCGCCTTCTGGGAAGACAATACGCTTTCCTTTACCCTTGACCTGATTGATGACTTGTCGCATCACTGAATAGGATTCACCCAGACGGGATTCAAGTTCTTCACGGTAGGCCACGACATCAAATTCTTCTGCTGAAACCCCTGCAATTCCTTCCTCGATGGCGGCTTGTGCGACGGCTGCTGCCTCCCAAATCAAGACCCGTTGATCGAAGGGTTTGGGGATGATGTACTCTGGCCCGTACTGCATGACAACACCGTCGTAGGCAGCCGAGATATAATCGGGGACAGGTTCCTTGGCAAGCGCAGCGAGGGCGCGGGTTGCTGCCATCTTCATGTTCTGCGTAATGTCTCGTGCGCGTACGTCGAGCGCTCCGCGGAAAATATAGGGGAACCCAAGCACGTTGTTGACCTGGTTGGAATAATCTGAACGACCCGTTGCGATGATGGCGTCGGTGCGAACACTGAGTACCTCTTCGGGGAGAATTTCTGGCGTCGGGTTGGCCAGTGCGAAGATGATCGGTTTTTCCGCCATGCTCGCGACCATGTCTGTGGAGACCAAGCCGCCGCGTGAGAGGCCCAACATGACATCTGCATCCTTCATGGCGTCGGCGAGATCCCCGGGTTCACGATCTTGAGCAAAGGGAGCTTTGTATTCGTTCAATTCTCCATCTTCCAATCGCTTCCTTGTGACAATGCCGCCACTGTCAACGAGCGTTATGTTGCTTAACGACACCCCCACGGCGACGTAGTGGTTGGCACACGCGATTGCGGAAGCACCCGCACCGATGACGACCACGCGGACTTCGCTGAGTTCTTTTTCTTGGAGTTCAACGGCGTTGATGAGGGCAGCAGCAGAAATGATCGCAGTCCCATGCTGATCATCGTGCATCACTGGGATATCAGTTGCTTCAGCAATCCGGCGTTCAATTTCAAAGCACTCAGGGGCTTTGATGTCCTCAAGGTTGATGCCACCAAATGTTTTGGAAATGTTCACGACGGTGTTGATGAATTCTTCGGGGTCCTCAGTGTCAACTTCAATATCAAAGACATCGATGCCAGCGAAGGTCTTGAGCAACAATCCTTTGCCTTCCATCACCGGTTTGCTTGCCAAGGCACCGATATTCCCCAGACCAAGAACAGCTGTTCCGTTCGAAATAACAGCGACGAGATTGCCTTTTGAGGTGTATCGATATGCATCTTCGGGGCGCTCTTCAATCTCCAAACAGGGGTACGCTACACCGGGGGAATAGGCGAGGCTCAATTCATGAGCGGTTGCATGGGGTTTGGTAGGGACGACCTTGATTTTCCCCCGGGGTTCAGCCTCGTGATATTCCAGTGCTTCTTTACGCAAAAGACGTTCTCGCTTTTCTCGTTCCATAGCAATCCCCTTTCTGTCGGTACGGGCCTCTCGTTTGAGTGTTGTGCGAACCTATTCCAACAAAACCCCCAATCTGACACCCTTTTGCTCGCCACCGCCGAGCTGAAAAAGAGGTCGAAAATTGAGTTTTTAGCATCATTGAGCCCTCTTGTGTATAGTCACGAAGGGGCCGCTTTCAAATACGGTGAAAGTCCGGTTCTCTTCATGAACACCCTAGGCCGCACGCCTCGCCTTGCTCGCAACGAGCCGAGAGCCATCGGAATGGTTCTTCTGATGGTACTCATGTCGATGAGTCCAATCCTCACACTGCACTCGGTTTCTGCCCATGCTGAACCCAGTGGGGTCACCTGGCCCTTGGAAGGCAGCAACGACACTGGATGGGTCACACTCACAACAACTGGTGCTGATGATTCAGTAGGGACTCAGGCAACTGCAGATTGGAATCTTTCTTTCGCGCCCGGTGCTGAACTTTCAAACGTATCCCTCGAGGTCCGCGTGAGCGGCCAGAACGACATGACCATCGAAGAACCGCTTCTTGCTGTGAACGGCATGGGAACCAACTTGTTTGACTGGAGAACACTGGGCGTCCTCGGACAAAGTGATTCGTTTACAACTGGCTCCACGTACAATGGCCGGCTCAACCCGAACACAAATTCCAACGCAGGTTGGGACTTACCAGCGGATGCAGAAATAACGGAGATGATCATCGAAGCACTTGCTCCCCGTGACCCCTTGGTCTCGCTTACCCCCTTCACGCTGGACATCCACGCTGCTGCCGCTCATCCGGGCAGTGGGATGCTCTATCTCGCTGCGAACAATGATGTCTTCCTCCTCAATGCCCAAAGCTCGCCTCTTGCCGTTGATGTCTTGGACATGGAAGCCTACGGGGGCATCGTTGAACTCGTCATCGACGAGACAAACGGACTCATCCACATGCTCGGAGAGGACGGCACCTTCCTCGCCCAGACACTCGGTGATGGAAGTTCTGCCGCAGGCTTGCCCGGCACGGCCGATGCAATGGATGTCTTTGCATTGCTGAGCGACGGTAGCGTGGCTGCCGCTTCCGGCAGCGGTGTCATGATGTTTGATGGTTCACAGTGGTCTTCATTGATGACGGCCCCTGCCAGTGATGGGCCACGCGATGCTCTTGCCATTTTGGAATTGAATAATCAATTGTATGTCTCAATCGATGGTGTCGGCATCATGCGATACGACTTGGCAACAAGCGCTGAACTCTCGACATGGAGCACGGCCAACAATCTGCATTCGGACAGCGTGACGGTCATGAAGCAATCCGGAAACCAACTTCTTTTGGGCTCGGCCGACAACGGTATCGGACGTTTTGACTATGCTCAAGGGTTCTGGCTCTCCACATGGACTTCAGCCAATTGGCTTGACGATAACGAAATCCTCGGCATTGAGCGTGTTGGAAACCAACTCTACATTCTCAACGGTGATTTCCTTCAACCCTACAATACGAGTAACGGTGTCTTCACTGCAGCCTATGAGATCCAGGATTTTGGATTGAGTCAATCGGGTGCTGACTTGATGACGTGGCCCTCCTTGGGGAGTGCCTCTCCTGCGCAGGACGCTTTGGTAGTCAGTGACGCAAGCGGGCTTCTCGCCCACCTAACTCCTGGAAACACACCGTTTTTGGAAGGGACGCTGCTCCTCGCAAGTGGGCCCGGTACTGAAGAAATGGGAGCGATTGCTGAACTCAACAACATCTTGTACATCGCTAGCCTTGACGGAACGGGCATCAACCGCTACGACATCACCAACACCCTCTGGCTTGAACCGCTCCCTTTCAGCGACGATGCATTGACGCTCGTAACCGACGGCACCGACCTCTTTGTGGGCTCGTCGGCCAGCTCCATCTCCCAAATGGATGCGTCCGGAACAACCCTCGTTGAATGGACGAGTCAAGGCTGCTGGGGAACCAGTTCTGCTTTCTTGAGCATGGATGTTGACGATGATGTTGTTGTTGCTTCATTGGAAAACGGAGGAGTGGCAATACTCGACAGAACCACGGGTTCCTGCACGGGCTACGATACGTCCAACGGGATACCTTCCTCCTTCCTTGGAGATGTTGCTCTCCACGCTGACAAAGCCTATGTTGCCAGCGGAGACAAAGGCGTTCTGCGCTATGATATCACCAATGACACATGGCTTGAACCATGGGGCTCCACGGGCGTGAATGGAGTAGACTACGCTCCAGTGGCCATGGTTGGCGACATTCTCCACCTTGGACTTCAGGGCTACGGTGTCGTTCGCAAAGACCTGTCAACGGGAGAGCTTCTTTCACCCCTCCTTGCGGGCAACAATGGCGGAGTTTTGCCTTCAAATCAAATCTATGCTCTTGAAACAGACGGATACAATCTCTACATTGGAACCCAACAAGGGGCTCGAAAGTGGGACGGCACCCAAGCTACGACTTTTGGCCAAGGCTCGTCATGGCAAACTCGCCCGCAACAATTCTTTGACTTCGCTGTCGAGCCGGGTATCAGCGGTGGAAGCCTGTATGCCGGCACCAATATCGGCGTGTGCAAGTACAGCATCGCCACCATGGCCATCAACGACTGCCAGAACGTCTACGATGGCATGCCCAACTGGGCGGCATACAGTGTCGGCGTGGACAATACATACGTATACGGTGGCACGACTTCTGGAGTTGGGCTCATCACAAAATCCAATTTCCAGCACGACTACAACTGGGGCGAAGGAACGCAAACAGGAAACGCTGTTGTCGAAATCATGGGCGATATAGCCTACATCGGCACCGATGGTTTGGGTGTCATGCGCTACAACATTACCTCAAACCAATGGTTGGTTCCATTTACTGAAGACAACGGTGTACTCGATGGAGGAAACGACGATGTAACCGGCTTGGTTGCTGACATCCGTTCGAATTTATTGTGGGTTGGGGGGTCGGATGGATTCCAGTTGATCAACGTCACAACCGGTGCAGAAGCCTATGACATAGAGAGGAATAGCAATCTCTACGATGCATCAGGCAGCCCTTACGGCATGATGATCCACAACAACATCATGTACTATCATTCCAGTACTTCCAGTGATGAAGTAAGTCGCATGGATGTGGCCAACCTGACCAGCGTGGGTAACCTCGACATCGGCGCACAAGTCGGCCAGAACGGTGGCGACATCATCGGCATGGAAATGAAGGGCGATGTACTCATGGTCAGCGTTGCCTCAGGGCAATGGTGGCAAGTTGACGGGTCTGGCGGCATTGCCATGTACAACACGACGAACAACTCGTACGCAACCAATATTTTGCCAACTGGCTCAATTGACCGTGTTACCTCGTACAGGTCCAGTACTGGCAACACGTGGGTCGCTTGGGGGGAATTGAGACTCGACCTCTACAATTCAACGGGCGTTCGAGTCAATTCATGGGATAATTTTGAATTCCCCATTCGCGGCATCGTTGAATACGACGGCGAGGTCCTCTTTGCATCCGAAGATGGAATTCTACGTTATGATGAGGCAACCAATCAATGGCTTTCAACATGGGAGGCAGGCAACGGGCTACCCAACAATGCTGGCTCACAATTCTATGAGCTTTGGACCGATGGCAATGATTTGGTTGTCGGTGGAGCCAGTTTCCAAGGCTGGGGTGGATTCAGAGAAGGTATCATCTCCCACCTCGACGCTACTGGAGGCTGGACGGCTTATCCAGCAGATTCCTACACCAACATCGCTGATGGCTACCCCATCTCAATGGAAATGTGCGGTGGTGCCCTCAACGTGGCAATGTACAACAACAACGGGGGCATAGCTCGAATTGATCTTGTCAACGGCACCGTTCTCTCAGGCTTTGATAGCAGTCAGCTAGATGGTACTGCCCCTGCTTCAGTCGCATGTGACTCTTCAGATACACTGTACATCGGCTATTATGCAGACGAGCAACCTATTTCGAAATACAGTTTCCAGAGCAATGCATTCCTCGGTAGTTTGACCACAGCCAGCCACAACTTGCCCAGCGACCGTATTTGGTACGACTCGTTAGCGCATGAAAATGGCCAACTCATCGTAGGCCACGGGCTCGGATTGCAAGGAAACAACCTCATCGGCGGAGGATTCTCGATCATGTCCTCCAACGGAGCCACAACGACCCAAGCCTCCGTTCAGGGCAGCGGCTCCTCAGTGACCTCCTTCCAGTGGTTGGGCAGCAGCTTAGGTTGGATGATGGGACAAGCAGGTGGCTCTTCTGGCTACAGTCACGTCTCGACGCTCAACGCTCTTGGAACGCAGAAAGTCGTTGACCTCCCTGGACTTGTCAGCGGGCAAGTACCGGTTATGGTCAGCAATGCAACCCACATTTGGGCCGCTGTTGGCGGACAACCTGGCCAAGGCCAATCCAGTGGCACTGGCTCAGGTTTGCTCCAAGGTGCCTTTTTGCCAAACGGTGAAGTTGAATGGCAATATGGATGGACACTCGCTGGCAATTCAGAGGTGAACGACCTCTACTTGAGCGGTACAGACCTTTTCATCGCCACCAACCCCAACGGAATGATCAAACTTGACACAACAACTCGAACCACGACTCCTCTCAACGGTGCACTTCATGGTAAATTTGACACGATGCATCTCTACAATAACGAATTGATCATTGGCCTCGCTGGAGATGGTGGTAGCCCACCCGGTGTGCAAGTCTTTGATTTGAACACGCAGCAATTCGGAAACGGTCGGTTGATCGCTGGCCTTCCATCGAGTATCGTGAATGGATTTACCGGCACATCCAACATCATGTACGTCGCCACCAACGGCGGGATTGGGCGGTTCAATTACACGCTCTCAGATTGGATGGACCCGATTACCAATGGATTGCCAAGCAATGTTGTTGAAGATGTTGTGGCCGTTGGAACGGATATTTACATCGCCACGCCTGCAGGCCTCTATGTTTGGGATGAAACCACCAATACCGGTAGTACATTCACCACGGCCAACGGACTCATGGGCAATTCTGTTTGGGGACTTGCAACGTCCACAGGCGCCAATGGCGCTGTGACGCTCATCATGAGCCATGACGGTCGCGGCTCCGAACGCCCTGGCGTCACAACCATGGATACGAACACGCAACTCGTCACGGCAACTCATCGCTTTGATCAACTGCCATCCAACGGCGTGATTTCATTGGCCAGCGATTGGTGGGGTCTTCACGTCGGCACCGATACGGGGCCGTTGACTCATTGGAACGCGAGCAGTGCTGATTTCGAAGACGGGCTCAACTACGGGAGCATGTACGGCCTACCAACATCATTGGTAAGCGATGGCACCACTCTCATGGCCTTCGACACCACCATGTTCAACGTCATTGAAGCGACGTCACCCTCACACGGATGGACCTATGGGGCCGTACTGAATCAAGGCTTCAATTCGGATGCTGTGATCACTTCAAATCACATTTGGATGACCACCACAACGGGTCTTTGGGGCTTTGAGAAAGGTGGAATGTATGCTCCTCTTGAGGGCGAATACATGCGCTCAGCCTCGCCACTCACCGTGAGGGCACTCACCAACGGTGGAGGTGTGAACATCACCGATATGACCCACCCTGGTATGGCCATTGAACTCGTGGATCCTTCAGCGCCTTATGCTCTTGATTCAGACCAAGGAGAAACTGGCGTACATGGTCTCCTGTTCCAAAATGTCCCACTCATCTTCACCTCACCGGTTGAAGGAGCGGCGATTTGGACCAAATCGGTATCACTCAATTATGATGCTACCTTGGATTTGAGCCAAGACCCCAATCTCGAACTGAACCTACAATCTGCCGTAGACAACGGGCTTCTCTACGACAATACACGACACGTATCCTTGCGCCTCTATTCTCCATCAAACGGAACCATGGAAGTGCGTATGACCTATGATTATGTTCGCAACGATACCCCCGTCACCATGGAAGGCCTCGTGGACCGCCCCGACGATGGAGGCGGTGTGCTTACCGCCACGTGGTCACTGGTTCACGATGAGGACTTTGCCCGCTACCTCATCTTCGTTAACGAAGGGCCCTGGAGCGTCGTACCAAGCGAGCTCAATCTCATGGGGCAAACGCCTGACAAGACCATTTCGATGCACAGCCGCCTCGGTTCGGATATTGACACCGCCAACGGATTGCCTTTGGTCGACGGTCGAGAATACTACGCCGTCGTAGTGGTGGAGTACAACGACGGTCGCTGGGGTGAAGTCTCAGCTCCTTTCGGCCCTTCCTCGCCTTCTGATGAAATCCCCGGTGCGCCATTGTGGGCAACCGCTTCGCCCATGGGTAGTAACGGTGACGACGGTGACCTTGAATTGGAATGGGCTCGGTGCACTGCACTCGATCTTGCTCGTACCAATATCTATGTCTCACGCTCTGTTATGACCGATGCTCTCGGCATGGTCCCAGAAGCAGCCGTCCAACCCAATGAAGGCAACCAAAGTATCCTCAGCCTCACTCCTGGCGTTCCGGTATGGATCGGATTCACCTGTGTTGATGAAGCGAATCAAGAAAATCTATCCAACGTCACCGTTGTAGGGCCTGTGGTGCCAACCGGCGAACTCAATGATAACGACGCACCAGAGCCCATCGAAGGCACCCAAGCCTACGACGTACCTGAAGACGAAGGAGGGCGTATTATGGTCACGTGGAACCAGAGTACTGCTGAGGATTGTGCATTCTACACGATCTTCATGAAACAAGGCGATAGTACCCTTGACGGAACAGAATCCGGCGTTGATGGATTTTCTCAAGCAACCGTCATCAATTCATGCGAAACCACTGACAGCATCATCTCTTCATTGGATGGCGTGCCACTCATCGACGGCCAGATTTACTCCGTCGGAGTCGTGGCTTACGACCTCTGGTTGAATGGAAATACAGAGGACGTCATGATCGTCACCGCTACACCCTTCCAGAACATCCTCGGACAGGGCTCAACCCCTGAGCGTATCACTTCGCTTCTGGCCTTCGACCATGCGAATGACGATGGCACAGCGATTGATGTTGTTTGGGAGCCCTCGACAGTTGATGATTTCGCATCCTATACCCTATGGGTTGCCGACCAACCTGTGAATGACCTCTCCATTGCATATGCAACCTTCGGCACCAATGAGGCTGTATGTGGATGTTTCACCTTGAACAAACAATGGATTGACGAACGAACCAACCCAATTGAATTGAGACTCTCAACCGCACTCTACGGAGGCAGTGGAGATATGATGGATTTGACCCAAGCCACTCCTCAGTTGATCAAGCCAGATATCGAACTCTTCGTGGCCGTCACCGTCCACGACCTGAAAGGCAATGTCCACCTCACAAATCTCACGCAGGCAACGGTTACGCCAATCAACAACATCGATGACACCACCGCTCCAGACAGACTCGCTGCCCTTTCACTGACCGACCGACCCAATGACGATGGAAGTGCCTTGCTGCTGGACTTTGATCTCTCTGCATCTGACGATGTTGCCTCCTACAAAGTCTACGCAGCGACCTATGAGTTTGATGATGTCACCATGCAAGGTGACGGTCCACAGATGCCGATTGCAACCATGGACCGCAACCCCAACCTTCCGTTGACCATCGATATCGTGGCTGGAGACACACCCGTCATTCCCGGGCAGTCCATTTGGGTCGCTGTTGTTGTTGAGGATACGTCGGGTAACGCATACATGACGAATTTGCTCAGCGTTCAGGCCTCGTCCGTTGATGACGGCGTAACCGACCTTGGTGGATATCTTCCCGATATTGAAGACGTCGCTGCATCGTGGTTTGAGGAACAAAGCATCTTTGTCAAATGGTCACATTCCACCGATGCCAGCGTGCGGGGCTACCTCGTATACATCGCAGATGATGCCTTCACCTCAACCGATGATGCTACCATGGTAGGTGAAGTTCGCGCATCGAATTCCTTGCTCATTACCTCCAATGACTTCGCTGATTTGACCAATGACTCAGCATGGTATGTCGCAGTTGTTCCATTCGATGAAAGTGTGAGCAAGAGCACCGTTGAATCCGTAGAGGTTTTGCCCTTTGGTGACGAAGGTTCTAGCGGCACCCCGGTCGATGAAAACGGCCAACTTTCTCTTGAGTCTTTGCTCACAGGACCTAATTTAATCGCTGCTGGAATGCTACTCATCGTTGTACTTCTCCTTGTCATCATCGTGCGATCTCGTGGCAATGCTACCCAACGTAACAAGAGTTGGGAACTTCAAGAAGCCACCTGGGGTATCCAAGAAAATGATGGATGGGGTGCTTCAACGCCCCCTGCAGCGCCAGCGCAAACCACGCCTGCTCCACCGCCTGGAATCACCACACAACAAGCCAGCGAGATCTATACTGCCGCAGATCGGGTTCAGGGTGATCAATATGGACGTCCTGCTTACGAAAGCACGCAGCCGGTATTGCAGCCTCAGGTGAACACTGCTCTCTTGGACGGATTATTGGACGACCAACAGCCAGCACCTCCGTCACCGCAAATTGATACTTCTTTCCTCGACGACCTGCTATGAGGTGAGGAGATGAGCGTTGTCGGGCCTCGCAGCAGCGTTTTCACGACGCTTCTCGTTCACCAAAACACGTTGGTGGCAGATTGGCCCGACCATCATTCTCGCCTCGAACGGCACGCGAAGCGATTACGGATTGCACTGCCCGAGAACACGCCAGAACTCCTGCCATCTGACTCACATGAATGGCAGCTGATGCGAGTCTCGGTCAATGCTCAGAGCCAAGAATGGGTGGTTGACTATCGTCCAATAAGTGTTCGAAACGAAGCGATTGATGCCATCACTCTTCCAGCACCCCGTTGGAACCAACGAACCAACGGTTGCAAACACGGAGATTGGGGTGCATACAAGCAAGCACACCAAGCTGCTATGGCGGTAGGATGCGACGCTGCCTTGCTCGTCCACGAACACGCTATCGTTGACGCTGATCGAGCAACTCCGCTTCTCTTGGACGAAGACGGTACCGTCTGGGTGCCCAATGAGGCCGACGGAGGAGTTGATGGAATCACATCAGCCCTGATGGAACGGGAATTGAAGGATAATGGATTTCCTGTCAGCCGAGGACGCCTGAACGAACGATTGGTGGCTCGTTGCCATGAATTGATTCTTGTCGGAACCGGTATGGGTGTGTGCCGAGTGGACTCGATTGATGGTGAAGACATTGGTTCTTCCACCGTTCTCTCTACGGTAGCCCATCGTATCCTTGACCAACATTTTACCGATGAGGCCACATGGTCCCACCTGAGGACGCACGATGAGTGACCGATTGATGGCCCTTGCCGAGCAATTGGTTAGGGCTGACTTGACTGGACAAGGTGCCTTTCGCTACGGAAGTCCGGACCGCGTCATGTTGATTTCAGGAGGGCCTGCTTCCCATCTTGCACGATGGTCGATGATGGCAGGTCCATCTTCCTATCGCGTTTCCATTCGCCAGCCAACAAGGGACGATTTGCCCCAAGCGGGTCAGCATTCCCCGCTCAGTGAGGGAATTCAATTAGCGCCAATGCCCGACGTCCTGATAGCAGAAGTCGAAGAATGGAAGCACGGCAGTTGGTACCATCGTGTCAGGCTGCGAGCGAACAATCTCGGCGATATGATGGAGAAACTCCAACCGCTCACCAGCAAGGAATTATTTCAACAGACACTACCAGATGGTTGCCCTCAACGACCGTTTTGGTCAGGTGCACTCGCTTACGACTTGGTACAGTGGACGCAGCCGATTCGTTTGCAGTATCCTCCCGAAGAAGGAACACTGCTCGCCGTATTGTGGTATGTTGACAATGGAGTCGTTGAAGACCGCCATACGGGAGTCATCACCTGTTTTGGACAGGATTTGAAATGGGTCGACGCGTGCAGCACTACCATCCAAGAGCCGTGGGAGACGATGGTCGTTCCAGAGGCCAAACCAGGAAGAGAATCTTCTACCCACACCGACGAAACCCATGAAGAAAACATCCGAAGAATCCAGCAAGGCATCGTTACTGGCCAAGTCTATCAGGTCAATATTGGCAAGCATTGGCAAGGTGACATTGACCACCCATACCGCGTTTTTCAGCGGTTATCCCAACACAATCCAGCCCCGTTTTCGGCCTATGTAGAAGCTGATGACTTGGGGTTTGCACTGGCCAGTTCTTCCCCCGAGTCGTTGCTCGCTTGCGACGAGAAAACCATTCGAACATCCCCCATCAAAGGCACCTGCCCGCGGGGGAGTTCTCCCGAAGAGAGTGCGGCCTACAGAACAGCTATGCTGGAAAGCGACAAAGAACGTGCTGAACACCGAATGTTGGTGGATTTAATGCGCAACGATCTCACCCGAGTATGCCAACCCGGAACAGTCGGAGTTGACCGCTTTGATGTGGAAGTTTACACCAATGTTCAGCATCTTGTGAGTCATATCTCCGGAGTTTTCCGCCCAGGTACCTCGGGGCAAGCAGCCATTCAGGCTGTCTTCCCTGGTGGTTCAATCACTGGATGTCCTCGCACCATGGTGTGCGCTGCTATCGATGAAGTAGAGCAAATGCCTCGCTCGTTTTGGACGGGTTCGATCGGCTGGATGGACGTACACACAGGGGCTTCGTCGTGGAATATACTGATTCGCACTCTTGAAGCAAAACGAAACGGTCGAACATGGTCGGGTAGCGTAGGAGCTGGCGGTGGCATCACCATCGGTTCGCAACCAGAAAACGAAGTTGAAGAAGCAGCCTGGAAGGCAGCCGCACTTCGCTTAGCAACTGGATGGATCACGGCTGAGCAATCCAATGTCTCACAAGGAGGATTGGAGATCGATCCCATTGAACAAGGTGTTCAACGTGAAGCTTCCAATTCTACTGGATCGATTTTCAAGCTGGATCAGGCATTGCAATCAAAGGTCGTTGGAGGCGTTCTCTTTATCGAAAACCTGGACTCTTTTTCCTACAATATCGTCAATGCAGTTACCGGGCTTGGACACGATGCCATCATCATGGAGGCTCGCTCTTCAACAGCGTCTGCCTACCTTGACCCCGTGAACCTTCACAATCTTCTCGAGGCACTTCAGCCATCACACCTCATCCTCGGACCCGGCCCGGGTACACCGATGGATGCCGACATTACCGTGGCACTGGCCCATCACGCACTCGCAGGTCAATTGGATATGCCAGTGCTCGGCATTTGCTTGGGCCATCAAGCGCTGGCTTTAGCGGATGGTTACTCGGTTGTACCTTCTCCGCTGGGCCCCGTACACGGGTCACCGGTTCCTGTTGAGCATGAGAAAGGTTCACTGTTTTCGAACCTGGAATCACCCGTGATGTTAACACGGTATAATTCGCTCATCATTCAAGAAAACGCTGACCACACCTTGGACGTATGTGCACGTGAAATGAATACTGGATTGCCAATGGGGCTTGTTCACCCAACCCTTCCAATACACAGCCTACAGGTTCATCCCGAATCTGTTGGTTCAGAATACGGAATGGTGCTGATGCAGCAATTTCTTCAAATTCAATCGGATGGTTGAAGAATCCCTTGCCGCTCCCGTAGATGAGGATAGCCCATGCCAGCCTGCCGCCATTGTGGAAGCACCTACCCGCGTGAGTTCTTCATCCATGGAGTCGGCCCGAGGGCACAAGTCTGCGCCCGGTGTGGTGTGGACCAGGGCTTGGTGACCAAGGAAGAGGTCCCAATCCTGTTTGAAAAAAGCATGTCAAGTGCACGTTTTTCAGCAGTTGCACGCCGTTACAGTATCTTCCTCTATCTCCCATTCCTCTGGGTATTGTGGGGCGCTACGCTCTCTGATGTTGAACCATGGGGACTCTTTTTCCTCGGACTCCTTCTCCTTCTTACCCTTGCAGCCCCGGTGATCTTCATCTATCGTGGCGGCCGCTATTCGGGTGATATGGCTCGCTTGAGTCCTGCTTACGACCGACCAAAAGGCCACTGATCACGATTTAGCGTGAATCTTGAGGACGTCGCCATCCTGTAACTCGTGCTCGGCACCGACGACCCGCCGGGTACGGCCGTCAACTCCTCGAATGAAACCGTCCCCAAGGTCACTGTGGACGTGGTAAGCAAGGGCCTTTGCTTGAAGTTCAGCGGGTACCACAAAGGCATCGGGTAGGACGCGCCCGTCACCGTCGACCCAGTGAGTTTCATCCTGCACAGGATACACGACAATTCGTTCAAGGTGATCAAAGAGAACACGATCAAGCAAACGAGCCAGCCCCGTTCCCTCATGAGCTTCCAATCGAGCGCCCATGTGGTTGAGTGCTTTTCGTTGAGCATCATTCAACGAGGTGTCGTTGACCAGAGAGAACGATGACGCACCCGGGCGGTAATGGATGAGTTCTGCTGCTTGCGCACGACGAAGTGCCAACTCAACATCAGCCATACAACCGACCATGTTCTGTTGGTCAAAGCCGTTCAGCACACCCTCGGGAGCGATGTCAAATTTATTGGCAGCATAAGCGATTGGGAAGAGGTGCCCGCGTAGTGTTTGGCCGAGGCGATGAAGTACAGCGGCATCCCATTCCCAGGGTTGTTGGGTACTCTCTCCCTCGGCATTGAATTCCAGCATGGCTTGATTGACCATGTTCATGGTGGCTCCAAGTCCACTCAAGCGCTCCTGGATGAATGAAATCAGTCCCTTTTCCCCTTCGGCTTGGACGCGTCGTACGCCGCGGCTCCATCCGTCCTCGAGTAAGCCCCCGATCCAAGCATCAAGTTCATGTTGAAGAAAATCAATCTCGGCTTGCATCGCTTCTTGTGCCTGCTCGAGCGTCGCTTCTGTTCCCATAAATTGCCCTTCAATATCAGTGGTACCTGCTGCGTCGAGGACCTGAATGAGAACATCACTGTTGGCGAGGTCTGCGAGGAAGGCATTGCCGCGTCCGCGCCCCTCGCTGGCTCCAGGTACAAGCCCTGCGACATCAACCAAGGCGATGGGAACAGAGCGGCGATGGCCTATGCACGTACCGGTGCGAGGGTCGCACAGACTTCCTTGGCGTGGGTCATCTTCCGCAACGGGTTCAAGCCGTCCATCAGCTTCCAATTTTTCTCGCAATTCTTTACACGGGCAGGAAAGCCTTGCTTCAACAAAAGCGACGCCGACGTTGGGGTCAATGGTGCAAAAGGGGTAGTTCGCTATGTCTACTTGAGCGAGTGTTGCTGCGCTAAAGAAGGTCGATTTACCCACATTGGGTTTGCCGACCAGACCAATGCGCACGAGCATCACTTCCGATGCCCAGGTCACTCCTCTTCGGAGGAGGACACAATGCCGTGATCTCGCTTGATTTGGGCGATGGCGATATCAAGTTCGGGAAGGTTGAGTTCACCGTCACCGTCCAAGTCCATGAGTTCGACCAGTTCTGCCGACTCAATGGAGTTCAGTTCTTTGATGTCCGATGATTCAAGAGCGGCAAGCAATTCCTTGCTGTCAATCTTACCTGAGTCATCCAAGTCAATGGAACGGAACACGTCGAAGACGGTTTGCTTTGAATCGGTGAGGTATTGCACAAATTCAACCAAGGCAGAAGATGCCGATGGGGGGAATTCAGTGACTTCATCGTTGTGAAGTTCTGCATTGACGCCGATGATCGTAGACCCGCCTTCTTTCTCCTCTGCGTGACTGATGAGGAGTTCGG
Source organism: Candidatus Poseidonia sp. (assembly GCA_016778305.1). Classification (GTDB taxonomy): domain Archaea; phylum Thermoplasmatota; class Poseidoniia; order Poseidoniales; family Poseidoniaceae; genus Poseidonia. The sequence continues at coordinate 49,430 of JADHPT010000007.1, forward strand.
TATCCACGCCAACGCCACGTCCGATGAGGGAACGAATGGTGGTTGAAGAACCAGCAACGAGGGTGTATTTGGCGACGTCTGAGGCAGCATTCACTTCGAGGCTACGCCCAGTCGCTGAGATACCAGTGCGGATGGTCACGAGGGTGGCGAGAATGGCTCCGATTCCCATGAGGTAGAAGAGCCCCGACCCTGTGAGGAAAAATCCACCGCTGTTGGCGACGACGTCTTCTACGCCGGATGATGCTACGGCATTGGTCGTGAAATCGCCAGCGACGAAGGTAATGGTGGAGGCAACACCGCCTACAAGAACCATCCATGTAGCCAAATTGGCCGTAGAGCGGGTGGCAAGTGGCTTACCAATGGCGAGCGGGTAGTTCGAGAATGCGCCTGCAAGGACCATGAGGCCACCGACGGTGAACAACATTCCCATGTCCACGGAATGGGCCATAGCGCCCAAGTCCCCGGTCCCTACGAAGGTGTCCATGGCCGTGAAGTAACCGCCAATGGCAAAGAAGGGGAGAATGGTAAAGGCTAGCACAGCCGCGAACGCCCCGGGATTCTTGACCGTTGAACTGAGCCCTGAACTGGCCGTCATGATGATGTTAATTGATGCAGCAAAAATTGGTAGAACCCCCAGTGTGAGCAAGATAGCACCGACGTTTGTCAAGAAATTACTTCCTGATGCATCCGTCATGAAGAAAGGTGGAACCGTGATGAACAAGAGGAACATGCTCGCTGTCCGCATGGAGGCAGACCAGATGGGTTGTTTAGCAGCCATTGGAACAACGTGGTATCCCACTGCAAAGATGAGGGCGAGTGGAACCCAGCCGTGCGCAACGCGCTCAGCGAGCCAGACTGTCTGGGTCGCTTCAGCAAGGTCTCCGAAGAACATGTAGAACATGGCCAAGATATTCGCGGTAACACCCATGATGAGGAACCAAGTACTCGTTTGGAGTTCTTCTTCTCCACGGCTTGCTGCAGTGATGAGGATGTTGATGAGCACTGGAACGAGTACCAGGCCTACCGCCAACGTCTCGAAACTGTAGAGCATGGTCGCAACAACGCCTGTTTCGGTATCAATGTCCAAGAAGCCGAAGATGAATGGCAGAAGATAACGCAGCAGGATGAGGGCGGAAAGAACCAGCGCCATGAGGGATGCATTTGCTTCACTGGCCAAACGGCCGTTACCGTTTCGAGAGACGGCGACCATACCTGCTCCGATGAGGCCGTAGAGAAGTGCGAAATTAAGCAAGGTGAGTGTCACATCTCGCAGCGAGGATCCATCATCATAGGACCAGCCAACGCTTGCGAGCGAATCCAAGGCGGTTGGGTCATAATTGTGCCAGCCTCCCAAAAAGCCGAGCAATCCGGCGAAAACCAGCCAAAGCATGCCTAAATTCATCCATGTTCGAGAACCACTTCCGTCCTTGTCGTTAAAGATATCAACAAGGCCCGGGGGGTTTTTTCGTAGGATAAACAAGCCAATTTGTGATAGGGCCCCACCAACGGAACCCACGCCCTTGGCAAGAGATTGAGACATGAAGAAGAGAACAAAGAGGAGAAAGCCGGCAGACCAGAAAATCGTTTCCATTCACGACACCTCCTTATTCCGCGAGAACCTCGCCCACCAGCGTTGCTACAATCGCACCGATTCCAACGAGGAAGCCGATGAGGTAGTACCAGATGCCGCTGCCGCCAAGGTTTCCAATGAGTGGAACTACTTCACCGAGCAATGGAAGGTTATCCCATCCAAAGACATTTGAGAAGAGTGAATAAAGGCCGAGAAGGCCAACAAAGAGAAGGGTGAGCACGATTCTACTCGCTGTAGGTTCTCCGGTTCCGACGGTTGTATCTGGCAGGGCTGTGGAATTTGTCACGCAGGGCACCTCAATATGACCCCATAGGGGTCAAAACCACCGACTGGACGGGCGGTGATAAACATTCACCACATGAATTGACGAATATGAGGGCCTTCACCCCTCTTCATCAAGGTGAGCGGAGTCGTTCAAGGACTCGGCCACGGCGAGGCTTTGAGAGGCCGAGAGGGAGGGGGAGTTGACGTTCCAGCGTCAATTCATTGGACCAAACGGTTTGGCACGAGCACGAAAGGCCCTCGAATTCCATCAGATCGCCCGATACGGCGTATCGCTCAATAGCTGCAACAACTTCACCGTCGCAGGAACCACAATTGTGAGAACCCCTCACCTTTCCCCCCGCCGTTGGGTGGACGATCAGTCGACTTACCGCCTCTCCTTGCGAGTTGGAGCCCCCGTCGGGGTGAAGACTTGGGTGAGCACGACGAATCATTTCAACCAGGGACCAGAGCCACGGTGGGCGGTATTCATTATGGCGATGCAAACGGTCGATGACCGTGCCGCGTTGAATATTCATTGGATTCACTGAAATTTCATCGCTGCGGTGGGCTACCGCCTCAATCCATTTGACGCTGTGATCAAGTGCATCTGCCTCGCTCATGAAGGGTGGCTTGAACATGAGATATGTTTTCACTCGAAGATTGAAGGTCTCAAGATTCGTAACTGCTCGGTCCCAAGATGAAGTGGTAAAGCCCTTGTTGACGTGGAAGCGAAGGACTTCGTCGTCATAGGCTTCCAAACCAATCGCTACAGTAAACGAGGGATTGATGGCGGTGGCCCAAGCTAATTTCTTCTCTGTTAATTGCTCACAGCGGCTTTCCACGATCAATTCCTTTCCAAGTTCGGCGCAATCTCGAAGAACAGTTTCTTGGAAGTCAACGGGAATTTCTCGATCTTCAAGCAAACTTCCCGAGGTGTAGACCTTGACCATGGCTTGATCTGCAAACTGGTCGAATTTCAATTTCGCCGCTTCCCATTGAGCGTGGAGATCTTCGCTGGTGACATCATCGCGGGTATCGTTGAAGTAACCGCAGAAGGTACAACCTGAGGACCACCACCAGTGGCACCCCTTGGTTCGCAGAATCACTGTCACCGCTGAACATGTTGTGCCGTCTGCTAACACCTCGGGAGTAACGTACACCGTCGCTGGCTCACTAGCATCCCAGGATTGTTGTTTGGCTTTTGCCCACGGTGTATTGGCAGGGGCTTTGACCAAATCGTGAATGCGCAATCCCTTGCCACCCTCACCAATCATCCGCAGACCGCTTGGTTGTGACATCGGTTCGCCTCGTTCTCGGGTGAGCGTCTTTGGTTTCAAACCACCGCATTGGGTTGGCCGATGCTGTTGTTAAAGAAATCGACGAGTTTATCTCTGTACGTGTCGGGTTGGGTCAGCATCAGCGTAATGTGGGAAAGGATACCTTCTCCATCACCGTCTTGATGAGAGATGGACGAGGGTGCAAACCAGCATTCAACATTCCCTTCTGGCTCAACATTCGCCTGTGCTTCCTCACACATAGACCGACCGTGATGAATTTTGATGCGATAGTCTTCCTCGGATTGGGTGACGAACATGGAGCGGTTTCCAATGTTTTTCGCTGCGGAAAGGGGTTCGTGTTTGACTAGGTTATCGCCGCTTGATACTTTACCAGCAAAGACGGCTGCATCCTTGAGAAAGACTGGGAAGCCAGCAAACTCCAACTCTTCTTTCAGAATTTTATCCATGGATGAATACGTAGATTCCAAAAACACAGCTTCGATTTCTTCGACCTGCTCAAAGGCGATTGCTGCCGCTCCAGCACCTAAAGATACACCGTACAAGCCGATATTGGACGCATCAACACCCTTCTCATCCTGCAACCACGACCAAACCGCAACAATGTCGCGCCATTCCCGCTGACCAGCAGAAACTAAACCATCTTCGATGGTGCTGTCGCCGTGATCACGCATGTCAAATATCACAACATTGAAATCGGATTGATGAAGCCACGCGGCTGGAATCAAAACCTCGTGATTCGCTTTACATGAGCGGATTCCATGAACCAAAATAACCCAGGGGCGGGATTCGTTTGATTCCATAACCCACGCAGCTAATTCGATGTCTTCATCAGGGATTTCAACGGTCGCATTGTCCCATGAATCAAACCATAGATGTTCAAGATCTCCCGCCAAAGTTTCATTCTTTTCAAACAGCCCTTCAGCGATGTCTTCATTCCAAAGTTCAACACTGAATTCATCGGGACTGTTACGCGCAGAGTGACCTGAGCATTCGAGATTGCTAGCAGCTGCTTGTGTGTAAACCAAGTTACCCAGTTGGTAGTAAACGATTGGCATGCTTGCGATAAGCAGCACGAGAATTGCTGGCACGGCTCGCTTCCAATTGCTCATTCTTCTTCCTCCGCTAAAGTAAACACGACACTCCGCCCTGCTTGAAGATGCATGCCCTTCGGATGAGCCAGATTACCACTTTCTGCAGTTATGATCGTCGACGAGTAACGATTCGCTGGAACTCGCACATCAACGCGTGATCCGAGACGAATCATGCCGATACGTTGGCCACGTCGAACGGTGACATCTCGACCAACATAGGGGAGTACCGTACGAGCCAAGGCTCCGGAAATCTGCGTCATTTCAATCCGTATGCCGTTTTCAAGAAGGTAGACGGAACGAACTCGTTCGTTGTACTGGCTCTCTTTTTTGAACGCAGCACGGAAGGGTCCTCGCAGCATGCCTTTGCCGGTCCGATGTTCGATGCGTTCCAAGATTCCTGCCTCCGGTGCTCGGTTGACGTGTACGTCAAGAGGTGACATGAAAATAGCAAGACGCCATACATCATCTGGCCCTTCTTCACCAGGGCCAACGGCTTCAAAACGCTGTTCGGTAGCGAAGCTGAGGGGCATTTCAAGAGGCTGCGGATACCAATCGCCCGAAAGCGCGTCCTGTTCGGTTTGTCCTTCCTGAACTTCGCTCTGTGTTGGCCGCCGGCCAATGGCGCGTTCCCGTCGCAAAAACATCGCATTGCCGTCTGCAGGAGAGACCAGAATGCCTGGAGTTCGCGGAATCGGTCGGTCCGGGTCACGCCAAAAATTCACCATGAAGGCAGCTGCCATGAGGCATAAGATGCCGAACATGGGGATGAGGCCGGCAACGGGATCGATGATGGTGCCAATGATCAGGGCGCTCACGCCCATCATGCTCATCATCAAAACCGGGCCGTGGCCTCCGGGGGCCAAACCAGCCATCATCTCACCTAGTTAGAGGACCAAGGGTCTTCGCCATCGCCCCAATCTGCAGGGGGCTCTTCGGATGCTGCTTCAGGTTCTTCTTCTGGCTCTTCAACTGGCGCTTCTTCTGGAACTTCTTCAACGACTTCAACAGCTGCCGTGGCTTCTTCTGCTTCTGCTGCTTCAGCCTCTGCTTCACTCATTTCCTCACTGCGAGCCTGGACCATTTCTTCAACGCGCTCGGTGAAGACGCGGGACATGTGTTGGGACTTGCGTTCGGATTCAACAGCACGCTCAATCATCTCGTAGCGCTCCTTGATAGCCTTGTTCAAATCTTCAAAAATTTGCATGTGGCCGACATACCAGTCGTCACGAGCTTTCATCTCAGTAACGGCAAGACGCAAATCGTTATCCAATTCTTCTGCGATACCGAACACCTTGCCCAAACGGTCTTTTTCACGTGAGTACTTTTCTTCCATCTTGTCCAATTCTGGTTCAAGGTGTTCCACACGCTTGGAGGCTTTTGTAGCTCTCATTTCGAGTTCACGGACGCGGACATCCTTCTCTGCAATGATGGATTCGAGTGATTCTTTTTCGATCTCACGGTCGATGATTTCTTTTTCAAGAACTTCAATTTCTGCTCGTGCGTCAACGAGTTCTTTTTCCTGAGATTCATAGGCCGCAAACAGTTTTTGCAAACGGTCCGTCTCGGTGGCAAGTGCTTCTTCCAATTCCTTGATGCGGACCTCAGGGGTGATGGTTCCTTCCGTCATATTCTCACCGGGAGGTCAAGCCTCCACATACGGCGAGTTCTATCCTACCTATCAAGCCGACGCTTGAAAGAGCAGGTTTTCCCCTTACAATGCGGGGTCATCCTTCCTAACGAAGGGCATTGGTAGCCTTGACCAATTCTCGAGCTATACTGACTTCACCCATTGAGTGGCCTGCGTCGCCGACCATCACCAACTTGCTTTGTGGCAGCGCCTTGTGCAGTTCCCAAGCGCTGCGAGGCGGGCAAACCACATCGTAACGCCCCTGTACGATCACGGTTGGGATGTGTTGAATGGAGGCGACTTGGTTGAGAATATGTGCTTCCTCAACGAAGATAGCATTGATGAAATAATGGCACTCGATTCGAGCGAAAGCGACTGCAAAGTCAAGATCTTCGGCTTTCTCAAGGTATTCCGGGTCGGGAAAGAGACGACTTGTCGCCATTTCCCAACGAGTCCACTCTTTGGCTGCAGCACGGCGAACTTCTGCATGCTTGCTGGTCAACCTTGCATAATAAGCCGTGATGAGGTCGTCTTGTTCGCCCTCTGGTATATGGTTGCGATAAGGTTCAAATGCATCTGGAAATAGATGGCTGGCGCCGTCCTGGTAGAACCATCGCAGTTCACTTTTTCGGCACATGAAGATACCCCGAAGAACCAAACTGATAGCTCGGTCGGGGTGGTGTTGAGCATAGATGAGCGAGAGAGTTGAGCCCCATGAACCACCAAAAACGTGCCACTTTTCAACCCCCAAATGCTCTCTGAGTTGTTCAATATCGCCAACCAAGGCCTGCGTATTGTTGTCTTCGAGTTCGGCGTGAGGTGTCGATTGACCGCATCCGCGTTGGTCAAATTGTATGATGTCAAAGGCGGCTGGGTCGAAGTATTGGCGGTACGATGGCTGACCTCCACCGCCGGGTCCTCCGTGAATCACAATAACGGGTATGCCTTCTGGATTTCCGCTTCGCTCCCAAGCAATTGTATGGAGTTCTGTGACCACCAAATGGCCTTTTTCATGTGCTTCAATCGGGGGGTAAAGTACGTCTTCAAGCCTCGTTGTCGTATCCAACATGGTGGCCCCATATCAAGGGCAGGCATCTTCTTTTCGCCATGAACATCTTCAAGGACGACCGATGAGGGGTAAGGGGTATGAGCCAACGAAAGGCGACCGATGTGTTCAGCGAATGGGCAGAGGCCGGAAGGGATGAGGGCATGGAACGTGGGCACGGCCCAAGCGTGGAAGTGATGCTCGAGCGTGTGCTTGCTACCCGCCACGAATCGTTCACCGCCATCGATATCGGTTGTGGCAACGGTTGGGTTGTTCGGAAATTATTGGCGCACCCACTTTGCACCGAAGCATCCGGCGTCGATGGAGCAAGCGCCATGATTGAGAAGGCGAAATCCATCCATCCTGATGGGGACTATACTGAGGCAATGCTTCCTGATTGGAAACCAGAAAAGGCCGTAGATATGCTCCACAGCATGGAATGTCTCTACTACCTCCACGACCCTTTGAGTTTTCTCAAAACCCTGCATGCAGACTGGCTCAACGCTGGGGGGAGTATTGTCATCGGCGTGGATCACTACCTCGAGAATCCATCAAGCCACGACTGGCCTGAATCACTCAACGTTCACATGACGACGCTTTCCATCGCACAGTGGCGTGACGGTATGACCGATGCTGGTTTTACAGACGTAATAACGACCCAAACCGGCGCCAAGGAAGGTTGGGCTGGTACGCTGATCATTACGGCGTCAAAACCCTGAGTCACTGGAGCCCAAGAGGTTCTCCTTCGGGTCCACAACGTCGAACATCCCCTCGGTAAAAGGGACACTGCTCACATAGTTTTGTCCCTGCAGGGAGGCGTGGTGGCGCTTCGGTTTCAGGATTGAGATGAAGGATGCTTCGCCAAAAGAGGTGTTCGAGCAGTTCCGTACGAGATTGTTCAAATTCATCACTCGTCAGCTGTACCATGCGGCCGTTAGCACCGATGAGAATTGCTGGAGGGAGAACGCTGCGCCGGTCTTCTTTGGGCTTCCGTTGTTCAATGGCTTCAAGGGCCATTGAGTACAAGGTTAATTGCAATCGGTGTTCATCGAGGATGGCTCGTTCATGGGGCCCGATGGGGTCGAGAGTGGTGTTGGTCGGCGGTGTCATCTGCAATCCGTGTCCCTTCGTGTGATCAGCCTCATTGAAGGGTTGAAGGCAGCCCTGAGTTTTCAAATCGACCACCTGAAGGGCGCCTTTACCCTCTTCATCTGCAAGGGCTAATACCAAATCAGCACGCCCGCTGAAATCCATGTTGATCTGCCGGACCTGCGCCTGTTCAGTACCACCTTGGGGAGAAAAGACAGAGACGGGCATGCCGGACGTGTCGATTTCATGCCGATGGAAGAATGGCAATTCTGTACGAACCGCTTCCACACGGTAGCGGTGCAAATCATCACCTTTGACCCACTGGCCTAAGATGCCCTTGTCGATCAAATTGGCGATATGCATGAGGCGGTCACGCCACTTCGCTTCGGGCGTTCCCTCCGTTTGAGTTTCTCCGTATCCAAATTCATTCATTACCCTGGCAACCGTTGTTGAAGACGCCAAGACTTCTTCTTCACTCTCATGAAGCCATTCCCTGTCGAGAGGTGCTTGTGTTGCGATGATGTTCAAGGGATTCCGGAGTCCAATTTCAAGAACCCTGTGCATCATCAATCCGAATTCTGTTGCCTCCGGCCACGAAGGGGATTTGATTTTTGACGCTTGGGTGTTTGGGAATCTAAAGGGTTCACTTACCCAGCCTTTGACGTGCTCGAGCCAGTATTTTCGAGGGCAGGAATTGGTGGCATCCAAATGGTGTGCAGCTCCCTTGATTGCTCGTTCATGAACGACGATTTGAGGTGATGAAACCTCCACTTCAACATGTTCACTGAGTCGTTCTTGGAGGTGGCGTGCCCGTTGTTGAGGAGAGACCAGATCTTGCGTCCCGAAGCAGGATGGATGATGGTAGATTCTGATTCCTTGGACCCCCTCCTCTCCCAGCGGACTGGAGGTTGCGAGTTGTGCCGGGTTAAGGGCAACTTCTTCATTGCTTGGATTAAATAAAGGAAGTTCATTCTTCTCTGCGTCACCCTGCAAGAGCCAGGGAGATGCTGTATCATTGGCACACCATGCTGCACGTCGAAGGCCTTCGACAAACATACGCCCCATCGTTCGCGGGTCAGGTTTGATCTTCACCGAAAGGAGCCCTGAATCCTGGTTAAACGTTGAACGATCGCCAGGTGAACCCGTAATGATGAGGCGGTCTTTGACCCGTGTGAGTGCGACGTAAAATTTGCGTCGTAATTCCGCCTTGTCTTGGGCCTTGTTCATCTGGCTTGCAAAGGCCCACAGGCCGTCTTCAGGGCGTTCTTTGGCGACATAGGGTTGCAGGCGTCCGGCGATGACTTGTGGAGTGACAAGGACGTTGTCTTGAACAGAAATCGATGCGTCAGCCATCCCTGCTGAGAACAATCCAGTTACCATGACAACAGGGGCCTGGAGGCCTTTTGATCCGTGTATGGTCATGATTTGAACGGCTGCTTGCCCGGGGCGGGTGATGGCTTGTGGCCCTTGACGCCCAAGCGTTCGTAATTCACCCATTCTACGATACAGTGCTGAAGCGTCATGTCCGACCTCAGTTCCAATGGAGTGAATCATGGCCAACCATGCTTCTGCATGTTGGCGTTGAGCGTCGTCACAATAGACCACAAAGAGATCTGAATGATCGAGGACATCATCGAATACATCGTATATCGCCCCCCAGGATGTGCGTTGATGAAGTCGCTCGAGGAGTGCGGCAACGGCCGGAGTCGGGGCGTTGGAAATCAAACAAGGCCAAACCGAAGTTCCCTCTTCCAGCGATGAAAAGGCCGTATGCACCCGACTCTCAGTCATCCCGACCACGGCTGAACGAGCAAACTCAATACCCGCTTTTCGCAAACACGGATTGGCCATAAGGGCCAATAACGACATCAGTGGCTGGATTACAGGCTGCAAGAGCAAGAGACCTTGACGGTCGGCCATCACGGGAATACTTCGGGCGCGAAGTCGCTCAACCATGTCGGGCAAGTGCGTGCGTGAATTGATGAGAATCATGATGTCTTCGGGACGGACGTCGGGCCCCGTTTCTTCGAGGGTTGTCCATGCAGAATCAGTTGTGGACCAGACCTGTGTGGGGCTGTTATTGAGGAGGGCTTGAACGCGGTCTGCAAGAAGTTCATGTTCGAGTTGGAAGCCTTTGGCGTTTGGGTCCTCAAAGGTGTTGAGAGGAACGTCAAGGTCCATGGAAACGTCTTGAAGTTGTCCTTGAATCGGCAAGAGCCATTCCAGCACGCCCGGATCCTCAAGGTCCCGAGCGGGTCGAAGGCGTTGGGCTTCAGCATGCCAGTCACCCGGGAGCGCGTGATATCGGGGATCAAATACTTCATCGAACATGTCGTTCATGGTCTCCATCAAATCATGACGAGTGCGATGGTTTGAGGTCAAATCTATGTGCCCTTCATGACGGCGAAGGAGCCGATCTCCTGTGATGCTTGGTTGGCCATCCACATCTTCCTCATCAAAGGAAACGAAGCTGTGAGGTGCCGATTCTTCTCCCGTGTGTTCGTTTGAGAACGAACCCGTTTCTCCTCCTGCACCAACAGGACGCGGATCACGTCCACATCCTGCCTGTCGAAGGTGGTCCAGTCTGGAGTCGTTGGATTCAATGCTGTTGCACAAACGTATGGTGGCTACCGCTCTGCGCATCACCGATACCTCTGCCTGTCGGAATCGGTAGATGCTTTGCTTCATGTCACCGACAATGCAAACAGTAGGGTCCCACAAACCACTGGGTCGTGCCGGATCGTCAGCATGGTGTGCACGACGGCCCCACAAGCGAGCGAGAAGTCGGTAATGAGATGGATTAGTGTCTTGGTATTCGTCGATGATGAAAGCGCGGAATTGTCGGCGTAATTCGGACAGAATTTGGACCCGGCGGTGCAAATCTTCCTGAAGTTGCGGGCGATCGTTCAACAGTGTGATGGCCCTCGATATGTGGGAATCGCTCCACGGTTCGTCTCCAAGTCCATCCAACACATCGATGACTTCTGGAGGGTAGAGATGGCGGCACACATCTGGGCAACGAGCCAGGAGTAAGTCTGCGGCGAAGCGTTGGAGATCATCGAAGTCATGCAGCCCATCCACAGACTTACGACGAGCAAGAATCTGATTGCAGCCCTGTTGAAGAACGATGAGGTCACTGAGGACTTCCATTTGCAGCGATGGTGAAACGTAGGTGTTTCGCTCCCCGGGCTCGACTGGAATCGGTTCCTCCAGCGGGTCCAACCGCAAGGGGCAATCAAGAGGCATTCCATCAAATCCATTTCCAGGGTTGAGTAAAAAAGCAGACCTTGCCAGCAGGGAAATGAGTTTTCCAGTTGATGTTTCGAGGTGTTGTTTGACGTCGCTAATACGGTTGGTTGAACGCAGATACAAAGCGTCTTTATCGGCTTTTGAAAGGCCTACTGCATTGGTTTTCGAGGTGATTCCTGCGGGCCATTTATCACCCTTCGGCAGAATATTACCTGGGAAAAAGGTCGGGTTTCCTTTTGTTAATCCCGAAGAGGTTGCAAGGCCGAGAAGCACCTTCCAAACCCATACCAATTGTTCCCCTGGTTGGTCAGGCAGAGGCTCACTCAGCGTTCGGACAAGGTGGTTGAAGCGAGTCAATTCAGTATCTGCTTCGGCGGGGTGGAGGCATGAAGCAGCGTAGGGCAAGAATTCACTGGTCCACCCAGAAAGCCCTTGTGCGAGGGTAGTGACAAAGGTTGGCAGTTCATCTGCTACCGGTTCTGCAATCATGTCCAACAAGATGGAGACAGGAGCGGGGCCGCGGCCAGCCCAGTCAAGTCCCAAATCCTCTGCACGTTGAATCATGGCACGGTGGGATTGTTCGACAAAGAGTGATCGGTCCATCAAGCCGCCGAGCACCGTTTCCCCTTGGGCTTGGCCTCCCAGACGTGTGACAAGTCGGTTTCGTGCGAGCAGGAATTCTTCATGGTGGTGAAGGACACCCGCTTCGTGTGCGTCGGAAACAGTACGAATTCTCCACACAGCGTTCAGAGTATCATTCAACATCAATGGAGCCCGTTCTTCTGAGATCTGTTGATGCGATGGGTAGAGTGCTACAAGGTCGATATAGGGCTGAACGAGACGATTGAGAAAGGCATCGATGGTTGATATCGGCGCTTCATCCAAGCCTGAAAGCAGCATTTCAACATCGGAGTCGTGGCGCAAACGTGGGTCGTAGATGCCGTCATCATCGCCAAAAGCAAGAGGTTGGGCACGACTTTGGGCCAGACGGTCGCGGATTCGTGCCTTGAGTTCGGCGGCGGCTTTTCTCGTGAAGGTGATTGCAACAACTTCAGAAGGCAACAATCCCTTCCAGTCCTCAAGTTCGGTTCGTTCTTTCTTCGGGGATCGTAGGGCGCCATGACCGCTGAGTGGCACACGGGGCCCAGGGGGCGTCATGTGCGTCGCTCTCTGTTCAGAGGCGATGAGGTGCTGAACATAACGCTCGGCCATCACCGTTGTTTTTCCAGTACCTGCGCCCGCATCCAAAGCAATGTGTCGGTCGAGGTCCAAACCGAGGCGTTGACTTTTGTTGAATTCAACCATCAAAAACCATCTCCAGAATAGGTTGAGACAGCACACGTATGTGAAAGCGCACAATAATCACAGTGCTGACCGGGCGTAGGGTTCACCTGTCCGGAGGCCGCGGTATCGACTGCTCGTTGTGCCACGATTAAACGTTCATGAAGCCAGGTGCGAAGTGGCGTCCGATGCAGATGTTCATCGCTGAGCGCTGGGAATTGAAAGGGGAAATAATCCGTAATTTCTCCAATTTCTAAATCTGCGCGCAATCCCATCAAATCGCTATCAAGTTCTACGTAGTGGACGGTATTTTCACCAATTTCACTGGCTCCCACGCCAATCACTCGGTCGTTGGGGTGAAGTACCTCCCACGCCCTTGCATAAAGTGCGAGTTGAAGGTCTTCGAAGAGGCTGCGGGCGTGCCGTAAACCTCCACTCTTTGGCTTCGGTCCGTGGACTGTTTTGAGGTCTCGGATGATGACCAAACGTTGAGCTGTACGCATTGTACCGTCAAGCGGGTACGCTGAATCAAAGGATGCTTCTCCCAAGACACCCGCATCTTCGAGTTGCTTTCGTTGTGAATTCGAAGGGAGGAATACATCCACTCTGTCAGCAAAGCCAAAGAGTTCGAATTGCGTTTCGTGACCGTCAACATCAACGGTGATGGTGACTGACTTCTCTCGGCCTTTAACCGTCGCCCATTCGGATGCGACCGGTGCGGCTTGACGCAGTTGAAGGTCTGCATGGAGCATTCGGGCGAGACGGCCGCTGGCTGGTAAACTGATTTCTCCTTCGAGATAGGCCCTCCAATCTTCTGGACTCGCATCGACCAGGTCTCTAGTACGGTGAACGGACACTGCATTGTGACGGCCAAGCCAAAGAACGTCATTTTGAAGGAAATGGAGGATGGTTTGCCATCCAGCATCATCAACGCCCATCGGCCCCAAGTGAAGCGGCTGAATGTTGGAGAGTGATTCTTTGGTGACCTCGATTCCATGGCCTTCAAGCAAGGCAGCTTCTGCTTGATGAACGACTTCTCCCCGAATTCGAAGATTGACGTCTTCGGAACTTTCGCCGGCCTCATCATCGGCCTTCAGAACCTGTTTGGTCCACGCTTGCCGAGGACATTTGAGCCAAGCCTCCAGGCGACTTGGAGACCACGTCTTGCGCGTCATTTCATGATCGATACGACCGAATCGCTCAACCAGGTTCAACCCTTCAGGGCGGTATGCTGGCAGCGGACGCGGATCTACGGATGGAGCGAGGTTCCTTTCATCTTTGAAACCGAGATGAGGCCATGCTGGTGAGAGGCTCCCCCTTGCCTTCAAGGAAGCTTTGGTCGGTCGCAGAATAACGGCCTTGGTACTCAGGAGGTATTCCCGCTGTTCCCAGTCAAAGACTTCTCCTGCGTCCAAATGGCGCACCTGTGGTTGACGTCGTTGGCGGTCTGACTGTATGCTTGTTTCAAAGGCCTGGAGAATCACATCTCTATTGATCGGGTTTGCCTCAGCGTGTTGGTTATTGATGAGGTCGAGGCCCAATTGTTGACGTTGATCTCGCCCTTGATGGCCGTGTCGTACAAGACGTGGATGCTGTGCATCGTGATCAAAACTGTACTGTTGAGGAGTTAGCCAACTGCCGTGTCCGCGTTCTCTAACGACCCACCTCCAAGGCTGCGCTGCATCGCTTCCCTCGTAGGCAGACCGGGGGAGGAATGAGGGGGCATTTCTCATCGTATCCCATTCTTTGGAACGTCGTATATCACTCAACCATTCGGCCAGAGGAGCACTTGGCCCGCCACCCTCTTCGGGACTTGAATCGAAGACGATGATGTGAGGTGCTGCATTAAACAGATGACGGAGATGATGACGCCCTTGGCGGATGGGCCCGTCGGTTTGAAAGACACCCAGTTCGAGAAGTGCTTTTGCATCAAGCCATGGGACGACGGGGCTTTTCATGGGCCACGAATCAACATCCAAGCCAGCAAGCACGATGAGGTCGGCTTCACAACCGAGAGCTTCCTCTGGTGTGATGACATCAATGAATGGTGTCGAAGATTCGCTGTGTTGGATGCGCGTACTTTCTCCAACGAATTCAATCAAATCAACAAATGCTTTTCCATCCTCTGGAAAACTTGCATTGAGGCTCAACATTGACTGGCGAACGTCGTTCAGGGCATCAACCAAGAGTTGTATGGTGCCCATTCCGCTATCGTGTGGCGCTCTGCGTTGGTGAAGAGATTCAAAATCGAGCGAACAAATCACCTGCGTTAACCACGCCATTCCTGATGAAGGTGAAGGAGGGGTCGGCAAGACCGCTCCCGTGCTACACCCTTCTACCTCGTAACGTAAGAGGTGCTGATCTTCTTCCATAAGCAGAGGTTTCCAAATCTTCATCGTGCAGGCGAGCCACCACTGTGTCTCCTCAAGTGCCTGTCGTTGTTCTTCAGGTCGGCGTTCGGTAAGCGAAGGACGCGCTTGTGAAAGAACTCCCAACCAACGGGCTAGAGCTCCGGGGCCTCCGAGAACGTGGAAGCGTTCAGCCATGCTCTCTAAAACGTCCATGTGTGGACGTGGCCGCCATGATTCCTGAGAAGGGTGTAAGAGATCGACGTACATGTCTGGATTGAACGGTAGGGTAGTTGATGCGAAGGTCGAACGAAGTGCTTCAATAGACCACGCGCTCATTCCTTGAGATAATTGGGCAGCCTGGAGCAGGGCATGGTGGACAGGTTGACGACCGAGCGTTGAGGACGAGCGGCGCCATGCGAGGCCAAGTCCAGCCAGTGCACTCGACCATGCTAATTCTCGTTCTTGTACGGCCCCGTCCACGATCAATACGCGACCTTCGTTGCTCTCCAGGTAATGCGCCAACAAGGCCATAGTAGCCGGAATAATTTGATGGCGTTGGTCGACAGGAAGGCGGGTGAGTTGGGTTTGACGTTCTTCTAAGAGAACGGTATTCCACGTCTTGCCTGGCCCGTCCCACAGGTCATGCCTCGGCACCCATTCCGGCAATGCATCCTGATCAACAGAATCTTGGTCGACCAAATAGGCACCATGATGGCCGAGGCGAAAGGACCCTGGGTTGAGAAGTTGGTGTAGTGGACAAAACCGTGAGAGAGAAAGCAGGATGTCCTGTTCAATTTCTGTAAAATCAGGTGCTTGATCCAGCATAATAATCCCGTCAAGATGTCGCACGTGGAAAGGGGCTTCTTCGATGGTTAGGAGCTCGTTTCGTACGTGACGAGGGACCATGGTTGGGTGGCTGCCACCGGCCTGTTGTTCGAAATCCCGCAAGAGGTCGCGGTATGCTTCTAAGCCTGGGTTTCCCTCCCAATTGAAGGGTTTTCTGAGGTGCATCACCTCCGAAAAGAGACGGTGCAAACGCTGAGACTTGTTGAAACTCCACGTTGTTGCACCGGGAGTGTGAAGGAGCGGGAACTGATAGGATTCTGCGGCCTTCAGGCACATTGAATGAATGACCATCGATGAACTCGTATCGTTGTCGAGAAGTACGGGAAGGCGCAAATCGGTGTGAAGGGTTCGAATCAATTGATTGAGCGTCATGTGGTGTTGGGGTGAAACGTGGTAACCCGAGCGTTGGAGATGGTCAAGGGTGTGACGGCGATGGAGTTCGTTGGGGTGAAGCAGGAGAAATGTGGGCGCTGGCCCTTTTGCGTAAGCAGCGGCCAACCATTTTGGCAGGCCTCTTCCGGCTGGGACGTATTCATGCGTTACAACACTTGACGCCATATGACCACCCATTACGAGAAGCACTGGCGACACTTCTTGAAGTTGCGCTCTGATTTCTATGAACGACTGGCCGAATATGTGCTAACAAGACAATAAGTTGTTTTCCCAAATGCTCGGTGGGCAATGTTCATTTACCGCTTTCTTTATGGTGTACTGTGAGCGTTTTATCGGTTTTTATTCAATATTCGCCTGTTATCGGAACGGGCCCCGAAACAATAAGTATAAATAGGTCGCCTTACAATATGAATATGTCAAGTTACAACATCACGCCTGCAGCTCTTGAACTGAACTCATCGGAAGGTGATCTCAATTCTTTATAAGTGGTCGAGGAACTATACTTGAGCAAATGGAGGAACCAAAAATGAAAAAGGAAAAAAAGTGCGAAGATTGTGGCGGGACAGATTTTGAGATTGACCATGCTCGAGGTGAGCGCGTCTGTTCGTGCGGACTCGTTTCGGATATACCGATGGACGATGCTCACACCAATAGCAACGCAGCCCTCGGAGACAGTAGAACTCACGAGGTCGTTGACCCTCTTGCCAAAGCGGGCGATCAGAGGTCCAGCACACGGATGAGCCCGTACGACAAGTACGATGCCCACGGCAAGACGCTCTCACCCGAACAACGAAAGAGAGCACGTCGCAGAGCCTGGGCTGACCGTAACTCGCAGCGTGAGACAGACCCAATGTTCCGGCAACTGGTCTCCACCATCAGGGAGATCTTCTCCGAGGACATCGCGAAGGCAGCCGTGTTGCTGGCCAGTGCTACGGCTCGCAAGCTGACGCCCCTTCAGGAGTCCAAGCGACGCACCCTCCCCCCAGGGGAAAAGGCTCTCCTCAAGTGCCCCAAGACTTCGATTACTCGCAAGCCGGATGGCATCAAGGGTTCCTCTGACCGTCAAAACCTCCTCATCATGGCTCTCGCCATTGGCGTGCTAGCTCACGAATGGTTCCGGACGGCGCCGATTAACCGCCAGATGCTCATGGAGCGATACAACATCACCGAGGCACAATTCAAGAATGCCAAGGCCACCATCGCGAAGCACTACAAGGCCCGCGTCCGCCAAGGCTGGTCATCCCCTCCTGCTCTGCTCCACCGCGCCGCTTTGCGAGCAGACCAACTCGACATGGCTGTAGAGAACCTCATCCAAGCCCTTTCCACTCGATTATCGGACGAAAGGATGGATGCTGTTTTGGATGTCTTCTGGAACATGCTAACGCACATAGGGGAGCCTTCTCCCGACGCTGTCACCAGCAATGTGCCCGTCAACATGATTGCAGCATGTGTCATGTTCGCTGCATTGGATTCGTTGGGTTTGGCCCACCAAAACCTTGCCTGCATCGCTCGAGCGGTCTCGCTTTCTGGCGCTGGCGTCAAGAGTCGCCTCCAAGTCATCAAGGACTTGGTCGAGAGCGGCCTCTTCGCCAAGGGCTCCATCCTCTTCAAGAACAAGAGCGGTACTGATGAAGACGCAGCTGAAGAAGTTCAGGAAGAAGGTGCAGAAGAGTAGGTATAGCGGGTTTCTTAATCCGTCATCTCTTCGCATGTTGTATGCGACGACTCATGAGCCTCCTTGCCGTAGTGTCACTTCTCGTTATTTCCCTACCCGTTCACTCTGCGCTACCACCGGTGTCGGTTGAACAAGGAATGATCTTTGGCGGCCAATGGAGCCATGCGAACAACAGTACTGCCAGCGTAACAAACCTCAGTGAACTGCCCGCAGTTGCTGAGGTATACACGGCCACGTGGTGCGAGAATTGTGTTGACGTTGAACACGGCCTCGATGATGTTCAGGCTGAAGGTGCTCTTCAGCAATACCACATCCACCGAGCCGTAGGTGAAAGTCAAGATCCGTTTGGCAACGAGTCCTTGGATTATCGTTGGAAAAACAGATACGGAGCAACGTCAATCACCAATGGGCAACAACCTCCTGGCGTTGTGTTCAATGGAACCATGATGAAGGAAGGCAGCGTAACCGACGAGGCTTCACTCTACGTAGAATTCTTCAACATGGCAAACCAAAGTCTTGGCCTTGGTGATGGATCCACATCCTTCTCATGGATGCCCACTGGAACGCAGACGGGAACGGTCACATGGGCATTGGACATTGATACTGCTCATTTGGACAACGCCACGCTTGAAGTCACTGCGTGGGTGGTTGAAACTGGAGCAGATTTTGAAGAAGGAACCAATGGACTTGGAACCTACCCGCACATCTTGAGAGACATCATCTTGCTCGGAGAAGAGCAACAAGGTACCACATCTATCGAGTTGCCTCAGGCATTTGACGGTGACGACCTCGAAGTGCACCTCATCTATCAGGTCACACCAATTGTTGAGGATGAAGAGGAAGTTGTTGATTCCAATGCAAGCGAAGACACCCCTGCTCTTTCATTTGTAGCGGCTACGGCAGCCCTCATGATGGCTGCAATCAGCCGTCGTAACGATTGACCAAGAGATCGCCCAAGCCGCTTTCTTCTACCTGCCGAAGGTCCGACAAATCAACGTGAAGTTGCCAATTCAGATGCTCCAAAACAGCTGGAGCAGCAAAGATGTTGATGTAATCCCACCACCGAGGCGGGGCATTTCGTACACCTTGTTGCTTTTGCAATTCATTGAGCCATGTACTCAACTGCAGGCGTGCATCCGGCCTGGGATGATCGCGCCGTGTGTGGACGACATACCCCTCTTCATCTTGGCTGCGGACGTATCCCAAGGCCCTGGCAATCCGATTGACAAAGCGACGTTCGCGTCCGTCACGAACCGTGACGCGGAGACCTGCATGCTCGAAGGTAAGTGCGTCTCCTCGAGCCATTGGGACGCGAATGGTTGATCCGATGGGCTGGCGGAGAAGGACTTCCCAAACACGGGCGTATACCTGCCCCCAACGGCGTTCACCATCACGAATATTTCCTGCCTCATGCACGTCCCCTTGGCGCCGGTGAGGCATCATCCTGCGAAGATGACGATGGAGTCGTCGTTCATACAAACGACCCGGGGTATTTCGTCGCATCTGAGACCTTTCTGGATTGTAGGGGCGTACCATTCCCCGCCATGCATCAATAACTTCGCCGTAAGGAAAGACCCCATCACGATCGAATGATTGTGTAAAGCGTTCAACCCAGCCCGATTCAACGGCCATCCCTCGTCGACCTGCGCCAAAATTACGATTGATGAGTCCGTTAAAACCAACACCCCGGGCGTTGCGGGGTAGGATCTGATCCTCCTGCCTCTCAAGATGTTCACGTTCATCGTTTCGGTACCAAGCAGGATGGTAGGGGTGGGCAATATGTTTCAGATGACTCAATGCTTGTTGATCCAATGCCTCAACCCAGTGGCGCGGAGGTGAACCATCTGGAAAGCCAAAAGGCGGGTGTTGAGCAAGTATTTCACCTAAACTCGGTATCTTCTCGCTTGCAGTTGTATCGTTCACCATCGAAAGCAACACACCGCCCATGACATCCCCGAGCGGGAGCTTAGTATTGTGGTGCCCACTGTGGATGCATATTGATGCATGGCGTTGGCGATCCAGCCGATGGATGTGCTCAATGGTATAGGGCGCGCCGTGCTGACCAGCACCGACTTTGACCTGGTAGAGGTGACCGAGTTTCCCCACAGCGAGCATCGTGGCGTGTTCAAGATGAATGTGTTCGGGAAGTCCGTTGACAATTTGATGACAGAATTCCAATGATTTGACCAATGGCCGACTCGGCTCTTCCTTTGCCATATAGGGGACTGACCAATTGTGTTGGAGTCCAAGGAGGAGGGTCCCCGCCTTGGAGTTGACTGGAGAAAGCGCAAGAGAGATCAGATAAGCCCAGTGCATGGGGTGGGGAGGCACCTTGATGATGCGAGTACTTCCGGCCTTTGTTCGGACGCGTAGGCCGATGTGCTTGCCGTCGGTTTTTAATGCCCAATTCAAGACATTTGGGACCTGGTCTGCCTCTTTGAGCTCTTGCCATTCTTCCATCCAAGGGCGTTTATAGGTCTCAAACAATCCTTGTGGATGGTTCATCAATGCGTCACAGAAAGCCCCGTAGAGCCTTCGTCGCTGAGCAGTTACGATACGTTGATTGATGTCGTGGGCCCATGAAAGATATCCGTGATAGGCGTGCTTTTTCTCTACTAATGACCGGTCTACACGTACACGCTTCGAAAGCCAATCTAGCATGCCTGCAAGGGGCCTATAGGGTGTTTCCAGCGTTTCCTGAGGTCCAAAACGATGATGATAATTGTCCGTGTTATTAATCGGTGAGCAGGAAGATAGCCCAAGGATGAGTGAGGGCAAATCCCAGCCCTTTCGAAGTTCTGGGTCGCACAGTACGGGAAGGATGGTTGTAAGTTTCATTTGAGACAGGGTTACGCCATTCAAAAACAATGATTGGTCAAGATACTGAAGTTTTGAACCATCGTAAAATGTAATGCCTTCTGTGAGGAGTCGCTCTTGGGCTTTACTCAATTGGTCTCCCCGAGCGCAGGTATCTGCCAGCATGGTCAATTCTTCTTCTGTGCACGGCATAGTTTCAACCGGATCTCGATGTTCTGGGAGCCTAGCCCATTCAACATGTTTCGTTTCAAGCATGCTTTTTGAGAGGGATTTCCATCGTCGTCCTGAAGGTAACGTGGGGCCTCCAAAGAGCGAAATTGCATATTCATGCTCGCTGGGTTGAAGGGGTACAAACCAACCTGTTGTTGGACTATAATCGAGTATTGATTGACACCAATCGCAAATAATATGCTCTTCAGATGAGGCTGGATTGTGGAGACATGCAGTGGGTTCAGAAGACCTACTCATATGGAAGATAGGTGCTGAGTCTATTTGAAGTTCGTTCAGAACTGAGAAGCACATACCTCAAGCAGGCGTTGAACGTCTTCATCGGTGATGTGAAGGTGGATGACAACCCGAATATGAGTGGGAGAGATGTCGAAGACATCGATACCCGAGGCTGCAAGTATCTCTGCAACTTCTGAAGCAGGCCGCTGACATTCGACATAGACCATGTTGGTTTGGACCGTGTCTAAATCCACTGAGAATCCGTCCAATGAATTGAGTTCAGTCGCCACATAACTGGCTCGCTCATGATCTTCTTTGAGACGCTCAACGTGATGGTCAAGTGCATACAGACACCCTGCTGCAAGGATGCCTGCCTGCCGCCAGCCTCCACCAAACATCTTGCGCCATCGATGGGCTTTGGCGATGAATTCAGAGGAACCTACGAGAACAGAACCAACGGGGGCTCCAAGGCCCTTTGAAAAACAAATTGAAACCGAATCATATGCTTGACACATTCGACCTACGTCCACGCCAGTTGCGATTGCTGCATTGAAGATTCGCGCCCCATCAACGTGGGTTTTGCAATCCATTGATGTCGCAACTTCGGCAATCGCATCAAGTGTTTCTAAGTCATAGCAGGCCCCACCGCCAAGGTTGGACGTGTTTTCAACACACACCAAACTTCCATTGGGGTAGTGGCTTCCTGATCCGTCTGCTTTGCGGATTAATGCCTTGACTTGCTCTGGAGTCATGAGGCTCTTTTCCCCTTCTACCAGAGCGATGGAGGCGCCACAAAGGGCAGCGTAGCCGCCTCCTTCGTAACGGTAGATATGTGCCGTTTTATCACATACAATTTCATCGCCTGGGACCGTATGTGTCTTGAGAGCAATGGCGTTTGACATGGTACCTGATGCAATGAATAAACCAGCTTCTTTTCCAAACATTTCTGCAACGCGCTCTTGCAATTCGATAACGGTCATGTCGTCACCGAGAACATCGTCGCCCACGGGGGCGTTCATCATGGCTTCACGCATGGCTTTGGTTGGCTGAGTCACCGTATCCGAACGAAAATCAATGCGGGATGATGGGTGTTCGCGCATGGGGTTGGCTCCACGCCCTCCTTCATCAAGTCCATGTTCTTCAAAGAAGTTTCAAATCACCCGTGAGAAGGTCGAGAACGTCTTCGTCATAGGGTCCTAAGGCGAGAACCGTTTGAGAGCCCTGAGGAATCTGTGTGTGGCCAGCATCACGAACAATAAGAGAGGGAATTGAGCGCCGTATTGCTTGTTCCTGAAGTTCATTCATGACTTCATCGCCGGGAACTTTCACACAGATTTTTTTCTGGCCAGTCGCCAACCAAGCATCGACGTGTTGTGGGTGACTCACGCCGGTTTTGAGAAGTGCTTCAACTGAAGCATGACCTACTTGAGCAGCAAGTTTGCCCTTCCCCATTTTCAGGCCTTGATTTACAACGCAAACCAATTTCACAGATGTCCCAGAGAATCGAGACGAAGGGCGTGGCGCTGTGAGCCGATGAAGAAAAGAACGCAGTCCCATCATCATCCCTCAGCATGTCTCAAGGTGGCCAACGAGGCGATCGATGGAGCGACGGGGTCCTAACAGCCCCAAAACGGTCACCGTGCCTGGGGGAACTTCGGTGTGCCCTGCATCCTTGACCAGGTGCCAAATAATACCGTGCGCGAGATCAGCAACAATCTCATCGAGTACGTTGATATTTTGCGCATTGAGTACAATTTTGCGCCCGCCGTTTTCTCGCCACCCTTGGAAGAGGCGTTTGGACTGTCGCCGTGCAACAAGAGCGATTTCAACGGCTGCATGGGCGCATTGAGCGGCGGTTTTGCCCGTAGAGAGATTGAGATCTTCTCGAACAATGAGCGCCATGGTAGGAGCATTATCCGTTGATGACATGGTGCTCCACAACCGATTGGTCGAATGTATTGGACGATTCCAAACCGCCAAGTTGGCGATAAACGAAGGGGCCAAACCAAACGGCAAATGCGAGATTGCCCAATGCATGCAGAATGTCAAAGGGAATACCGTGGGCGAGGTAGATGGCGAAATCGGTCAAACCCATCCCTGGCGTGAGGATCGAAAGCGAGGCAATAACGTCGAAGAGGAGGGCAGACCCAATGACAGCAAGGTAGAGTTGTCCGTGGTTGAAATCACCGTTCTTCGTGAGTGAAAGGCGTGAGCCTAAAACAGCCACGGCACTCCAACCTGCTGCTTGGAACAAAGTCCACCATCCATCTCCGATGAGCATATTGGAAAGGAGCGTTACCAGAATGGCGAAGGCAACGCCTCGACGCGCCCCGAGTTGAGCGCCGACCAGAAGGGCTGCTACCGTGACGGGTTGGACGTTGGGAACTGGTTGCATGAAGACTCGAAGAGCGGTAACAGCAACCACCATCGTTCCGAGGAGGCCCGCATCATAGCGAGTGGAGCGGGGTGCAGTGATCAAAAAGGCGAAGGCCAAGGTCACCAAAGCGACATCAATGACCGCATCGGCAACAGGTGTCAATTCGGGCCCGTGGACACCGAATGCTTGGAACATAAACGAGCCGAGGAGGGCGGCCTCCTTGAGGATTCCCTCCCTCAGACCACGCGCCAATGAAGAATTGTTGTTGCTTCAATGCTTGCAGAATCAATCGCTACGACACCACGTTCTCCGTCGACAAAGTATTCCCACCCTCCACCGCTTTGTCCGTCGATAGAGGCGAGGTAGGGGCCGAGGTCCGTCTGCTCAATCTCCGCAGAGAGATTGGCCTCTTCCAAAGCGGCTTGGGTTAACGACTCAACGCTTTCATGACCCAAGAATCCTCCAAGCGTTAGGTTGTTTTCATCTCCAAAGTCAAAGACCACAACTTGTGTTCCAAGCCATGCTTCTGGCCACGAGGAATCCCAGGATTCCTGGGCCGTTGGTTCATTCACTCCAGGCAGCTTTTCGGACCATTGCTGAGCTACATCAGGGAGCAACAGAAGCGACAAAGAAAGCACCATGATGGCAAAGAGACGCAGCCCCCACTCACTTCCATTTGAACGAGCAATGATTGCGAGCAGTGTGGAAAAGATGACGATCAGCATGGCTCCCAAGAACGCAGTCCAATCATAGCCTGCAACCATATCTGCTGGGGGCAGAGAGCTCGTGTGAGCCATAAGCCACCCCGCATCATTACCAAGGAACAGGGATGAAGTTCCAAAGGCTGGAGCCGCCGTACCGTAGCCATCATGAACCGTCGAGAAGGTTGAATTCGACAGGAAACGCCCCTGCGTGTCAACCTCAATGACCAACCATCCGCCTTCGGGAGTGTTGATGGGCGCGTAGATTTGAGAAGACGGTGCCCAACTGAATTCTCCGTTCATGGTGCTTTCAACTTGGTCTTTGATGACACAGGTGGCTTCACAGAGAACACTCGTGATGCTGGTACTGTCCCCAAATATGGACAGATTTCCTCGCTGAATTGGAATGGCGGGAGAAGGCCCCGAAGTGAGAAGCGTGGTGGTGGCCAATGTACTGGTTTCAAGATGCATGATCTTGCTTTCCAGGGGATATTGTACGTGGACGAGTAAACCTGTATCGACAGTCAGCGGTGCGTGGCGGATTGAGCCCCCAAGATCTACGGAAGGTCCGAGACTTCCGTTTCGAGTCACCATCCACAAACGGCCTTGTTCGTCCCCCTGCCAATAGCCCTCGGAGGTTGCGAGGACTCCATTCCTCCATCCGAGGGAAAGATTCGTTGAGAAGTCCAATGCTCCGTTAGAGAGACAATGGCGCTGCATTCCATTCCTGGTTGGGACGATAACATGGTCTTCGTCCAGAGCCATGGCTCCAGTGATACCCCATCCGTTGACGGGGGAAGTTGCAGACCACACGCGTGACCCGTTGGATGGGTGAACCGCTTCAATCACGCCATCAGCCCAACCGATCAACAAGAGGTCGGGCCAGTTCCCGCATTCACCTTGACCGCTAGGGACGGCTTGCAGGGGAGAGAGGTCGTGCTGGATCGTTGTGATACTTGTCCGGTTCCAACGTTCAATCCCTTCGGAGGTGAACGAGAACACCTGGGGGCGCTCTTCAGCCGTCCAGAATCCAGAGGTGCGAACAAAGAGATGCTCGTTGAACATCACCGGAGAGGTAGTGATGTAACCCTCTCCCAAGTCCACTTGCCATTCCATCGACCACTCTTCGCCAGCCGTATTGAAGGGGAGCAGGAGAAGAAGCGTGGTTGCAATCAAGAAGGTGCTTGCAAAACGCATGGACTCACTCCATCACGGACTGAATGGCGGCACGTAACAAGGCACTGACTTCTTTTCCATCTGCCCCGCCTGCTTCTTGCATGACAACACCCATGAGAGGGCCCATAGCGCCCATGCCTCGCTCCTTGACAAAGTCGAGGCGTTGTGCGATGATGCCTTCAATAATCTCAGCGAGTCCGGCAACATCTGCTGGAGCAAGTTCGTGAAGCTGGCAGTACTCAGCCAGTGAAGATGTGTTGACTTCGCCTCGTTGATAGGCCTCAAGGACGGTTTCGATATGTTCTCTTGAAAGCGTCCCGTCTTCTTTCATCGTGATGGCCATCACGAGGAAGAGCGGTTCTACATCATCGTGTGCGAGTAGCAAGGAAGCCCATGCTTTAGCAGGTATCTGACTTGCGTGTTCAACAAAAATGTCATCAAGTTCACGGGCCAACATCTGAGAGGCTTGATCTTCTGAGATCGAATATTCACTGAGGCGGTTTCCTCGAACCTCATCTGACATGGGAAGGTTGGCGCAGATATCTTCCCAATGGCTGCTATTGAGCATTTGAGGTGGTATGTCGGTTTCAGGATACATACGGGAACGCCCAGGTAGTGGACGCATGGGGGAGGTGGTGCCGTCGTCTGGGGCACCTTTCTTGATCACCACGTTTCGTACTTCTTGTGGTATTCTGTGCCACGCAAGGCGGGCACGAGCGAGGACTGCTTCGAGAGCAAGTTGCGCTTGCCAGGATGGCGCACAACACAAGACAAAGGCGTCTTCGTCATCTAAATTCATGTCCTTACGAACGGCTTTGACTTCCTCAGGTCCAATCCCGTAGGCTGGTAATTCGTCCGAGTGAAAGATGCCTTTGACGCCCGCAAGTTTCGCCGCTCCTGCTAATTCCCTACCGAGCCGGGGGAGCTGGGCGCCGTCCTCGTCCAGAGTTTTCACGCCCAGACGCCCAGCCATTCCTGGCAGAGGTAGTCCGAGCATCAGGGCTCCTGAGGAAAGACTCTGCTGCACCATGGATGACTGGCATGCCGAGAAGGCATCTGTTAGGTCGTGAATCGAAAGAGGGAGGTGGGATGCTACCTGCGCTCGAACTGAATCCTCAGTAGCCTCATCGTCGTCTGACCGATGCGTTGGCAGCGGGGGCAGATCAAGAAGCCCTCTCAAGTCATTTGAAAGGCGGTAAAAGTGCAGCTGTCGAGCCATTTCTAATCGAATGATTCGGGGAATCCATGCCAGGTCTTGACACCCTTTGATCTCCACACGGTCGCCGGCCCCAATGGATACGTTCAGATCTTGGCGAATGCTTCCAAGGCCTCTTCGGACTCTTCGGGTTTGCCTTAAAACGCGCCCGAGGGCAATCGCCGTTACTTTGGCGTGGTCTGGAGATGTGATGTCGGGCGCCGTTGCGATTTCAATAAGCGGCAAACCAAGACGGTCTAAGTTGTAGATTACCTGCTGCCCACCTTCAACATCAACGGTGTCAAGTTTACGCGCGCTGTCCTCCTCAAGGCACAAGACGTCCATTCCGACGGGTCCACCATCCGTCTGGAGGATTCCGGCAGTTGCAATCAGAGATGTTCTCTGAAAGCCGCTGGTATTCGAGCCGTCAACAACCGTCTTTCGCATGGTCTGGACGGTTGAGACAGGTTGTGCGGAAAGCAAGGCTGCGACGGTGAGGGAGATGTCGAGGGCGGACGGGTCCAAGGCCAATGGAGGTTGCTCGTCCAGTTCAATGAGTCCTGAATTGGGTGTTTGAACGTAAACAAAAGAACGGTTTCGTTTTGATTCAAAGCGTGCGGCGACATCGATGGCTCCGCCTTCACCACGAGCAGCCCGTAATTTCCGATTGTAGCGAGGCCACGCTTCTGGGATGGTGTCGATGGTCACGTCGTAGAGTTCTCCGGTTTGACGGGAGTGCAATTTCCCCGTTGCAAGTTGTTGATGGACCTCAATGCCACACATGAAGCCGAGGGCTTCGGGGTCCAATTCTTCTGGCCGGGTGATGTCGCCTTGCGGTTCACCGGCCATGCTCCTGCGAGGCGCTCACCCTTCATGAGCCAAACCCTTGAACAGGCTTCAAACAACCTGTAAGGTATCATACCCGGAAGGACGCATCATTCGCCCGTCTCGACACAATTTATCGATGATATCCTCGGCTTTGCTTCGTGAGATGTCTTGTCGTTCAGCCTCGGTCAAGACATCCAAGAGTTGGGCGTTATTGCCGGATTGATTTTGCAAGGTTGAAACGATGTCGATGATAATTTTCTCTTGATTACGAACTTTCCCTTTCTTTCCTGATTCAATCGTGGTCAGGTCAAAGTTTTCGCCCATCAATTCGTGACGCCATGTCTCAGTTAAGCGGACTGCTCGCTGAGCGTCCTCAACGGTCGCGATGTCGACAAGTCGAATCCGAGCGCTGGCTTCTGCCAGTCGTGAAAGAGCTTCCAATGACCGGGCTGTGATCGCTACGCTATCGGATGAATCGCCACCTTGCTTTCGTGTTTTGACATAGTAGGCTACGATGTGTGCCCTGGCTTCATCACTCAACTTTGGGTGGAAATTTCGCTTGGAGAAGGCCACATATTTGCGCAGCACTTCCCTCGGTAAAATCTGGTACTTACCGTTGACTTTGACAGCTTTTTTATTCGCTGCCGCATCTCTCGAGGGATGGGGGATGGTGCCGTCGCTCACCAGTAATTCGCTCTTCCCGTTGGATCGATTTTGGATGATGTGTTTGGCGATTTTCTCATCGCTTGATTCATCGGGAGTATCGGTCATCAACCAGATGATATCGAACCGTGAAATGAGCGGTGGGGCCAAATTGATTTGCGAGGTAAAGGGTACGTCGCTGACTGGCTCAAAACGACCACTTGTCGGGTTGGCTGCGGCCAATACTGCACAACGCGTTCGCAGACTTGCATTGATGCCTGCTTTGGATATGGAAATGCTCTGTTGTTCCATGGCCTCGTGCATACTGGAGCGGTCTGCCGTGTTCATTTTGTCGAATTCATCAATGGCAGCAAGGCCAAGGTCGGCCAGTACAAGTGCGCCCGCTTCAAGCGTCCATCGGCCATCTGCAGCAGCGTCTTGAACCGCTGCTGCGGTCAATCCTGCGGCTGAAGCAGATTGCCCTGAAGTGAAGCGTCCGCGGGGTGAAATGGTCGACATGTAGTGCAGGAGTTGGGATTTGGCCACTCCGGGATCGCCCATCAATAAAATATGGATATCACCGCGATTGCGAGTGCCGTCTTCATTGACTTGGGCTTCGCCTCCAAATAATTGCAACATGAGCGATTCTTTGATTCGCTCCATACCAAAGATTGAGGGCGCAATGCTGTTGGTGAGAAGGTTGTACACTTCGGGATCGCGAGCAATTTCTTTGATCTCATTTTCTTCTTCTTCTGAAATACTGATTTCTTCGAGAGGGATGTTTTGTCGTTCAAGTGAATGAATTCGCAAAAAGATATCAAACACCGGCGTGTCCTTTCCACCTTTACGCTGAGAACGAATGAAGAGTACGCCATTGGCTTTGACGCGGTCTCCGGGGTTGAGGCGCCCTGCGAGATCTTGTTCACCAATACAGATGATACGTTCGGGCTGAATGCCGCCTTTCATTTGCTCTGGTAATTCCTGTAGTTCAATGAATTGTGAATTGATCAAGAAAGAGGCTTGCTGCTGAAGCAAAAAGCGAGTCTGCCGTTTTGGTCGGCCGCATCCTCCGTCAATTTGGGAGCATTCGAGAGGTTCGATGAGTTCTTGTTCGTTCGGCTGATTGAGCTCTATCCTATGACCGCAAGCGACGCATTCGAACACGGCGGTGTAGAGTCGGGGACGAACGCCTGATATTTTTGTGGTCACTGCATCGATGGCGATGAGCATCCCAATGTCATCGGCACGAAGTTGAGATACCGACCTCACTTGATCGCTGGGGAGGTGAATAATTCGAACAAAGGGCATGATATTTCCTTCACCTGCGTCGAGCAGAAATTGACGAAGGGCTTGATTGGCTGCAAGGAAATGATGTTCAGGATTTGCGAGGATGTCTTGGGCAAATTCGTGGTCGTAACCCTCCACTTCGCGGTATGATACATCCAGTGACCGATCGTCTGGCCACATTTTTGCGAGGTTGTGAACCGCCTCGGAATACTTGCCTTGGAGCAGGGAAGTCCATCGTGCGGGAAGGTCAAATTCTTGAATCGCTGCCATCGTATTCACCGCCGGAGACACTGCGATATCTGCAACGGTTCTTAATGACTTAGACGCGAAGGAAGCACCCCCCGCCTTCCACTGGAACAATCATGCTTCACAGGCCTTCATTTTGTCCCCCATCATATGTCCATTGGAATATCGCCGTGACCGCAGAGGCCTTGAAGAGCAGCGTGCATGGCTCGCCATGCCTGCCCACGCCTTCACGCCCATCCGTGGCCGAATTGACCGATGGTGCTTTTCCTCTGCACGACTTAACAATCGGCTCAAAGATCCAGAAGAGCGCGAAGTGCTGGTTCATCTATCACCCGAGGGAATTGAGGCGATGGAAAAGGGCGAGGAGTTGCCCGTTATTATTTACCTCGCACCCTTTACCGGCAGTGGCCCACAACGCGCAGGTTGGAAGGCCTTCGCTGAGACGCTCCCTCAGCGGCACGAACGCCTCGTGGCGAGTTCAGCCATGAAACCCGTCATCCTCGTCATGCCCGATACCTTCACTTCGCTGGGCGGAAACCAATACGTCGACTCACCCATCACCGGCCAGTGGTCAACATGGCTGGCTGAAGATCTCAAAGCAGAACTGACCCGTCGCTATGTTACCAACGGAAACTTTGGACTGGTCGGAAAATCTTCTGGCGGCTACGGTGCCATGGTCAACGCAATGCTCCATCCTGAAGCCTGGCAAGCCGTCGCTTCGCATTCTGGAGACATCGGTTTTGATTTGATGTACGGCGGAACATGGGGCGAAACGATCACCCATCTCGCCCCACATGCATCGGGCGAGGCTTATGTCAGGCACATCGCTGATTCCCCTTCGATGAGAGGGGCTGATTTTCACGCCCTGATGATGTGCGCTTTAGCGGCATCCTATGACCCTCGTGAAGCATCTGACAAAGACGATATCGGCCTCTTTTTACCCGTTGATTTCGAAACGTGCCAGGTGAATCAAGAGGCTTGGTCTCGATGGCTCACCTTTGACCCCCTCAACATGGTTGAACAACACCATCAGGCTCTCAAAGGGCTCAGCCTCTGTTTCATCGATTGCGGAAATGCGGACCAATACAATATCCACTACGGTACTCGCCGCTTTGTCAAACGCCTGCAAGAACTGAAGGTCCCTCATCAGTACGAAGAATTTGCTGGAACCCACAGCGGGATCGACCATCGCTTGGACATATCGCTTCCTCTTTTGGCAGCCGCACTTCGTTTAAGTTGAGCAAATGATTCAAGCGGTTTCTTCATGAGACGCTTTCGTGTGGACAAGGTATGGACGAGCCCATGGACTATGCGAGTGCAGGGGTTGACATCGACCTGGAAGGCTCAGCGGTCGCCTCCCTTATCGGCGCATTGTCAAAGAGCGTAAGGGCGCCAGGTAGCCCCGGTGCCCCGGTTGATTTGCCCGGAGGTTTTGGCGGACTCATCGAATTTGGTGACAACCTACTGGCCATGGCAACCGACGGAGTTGGAAGCAAATTGCAAATTGCTACCTCTCTCAAGCAATGGGGTGGCGTTGGCATTGACTGCATGGCCATGAACGTCAATGATCTTCTCTGTGTTGGAGCCGAACCCATCGCATTCGTTGACTATGTTGCCGTTCCAAAACCAGATCCAGTCATTCATGCTGCGCTGGGTGCTTCACTAGCCGAAGCCTGCCGACAAGCACGGGTCACCTTAGCTGGAGGAGAAACGGCCTCTCTTCCCGGCATTGTTACCGAACTCGACCTCTCTGGCACGGCGCTAGGCTGGTTGCCGAAAGGCGAAGCGATCACCGGTGAACATCTCCAAGCGGGTGACGTCCTCATCGGATTGCCAGCCTCTGGCATCCATTCCAACGGCTACTCATTGGTTCGACGTATCGTTGAGCATGCAGGACTCAGTTACGAGGACGAAGCTCCATTTGATCCAACTCATCCGCACCGTGAATTGCTCCGTTGGACCGAAGGGAAGGCAACGCTCGGCGAAGTGGTACTCAATCCGACGCGAATATACTGCGATCCCGTTGTGGATTTACTCGATGCTGCTCGGGGAGACGCATCCTTTTCCATCGAAAACATTCACGGTATTTGTCACATCACTGGAGGTGGTTTATCCAACCTTCTGCGCCTGCATGATTCGCTTGGTTGGTCCATTCACACACCTCTTCCAGTCCTACCAGAATTCGAATGGCTCCAGGCTGCCGGAAAGGTAGAAACTCGTGAAATGTATCGTACGTTCAACATGGGAACCGGCATGATTCTTGCAGTAGCCAAAGAGCACGCTACAAGCATCCTCACTTGGCTTGAGCAACGTTTGCCAGGGACGGCTGTGGTGGGCGAAGTCACCGACGAGGGTCATCGAGTTAGCCACGCCATTGAAGGCGTCGAATTCACGCATTATTGATGCCGCATACATCGGTGCGGTCTTGAGGGAGAATTATCTCGCAGATGCATGGCCGAGGGGCAAGACGAAGCAATTCGCCCCGGTCATCTTTGGCTTGAAGGCAAAACCTTGGTTCATCTCCGTGAAGACCAGCAACGACCCACTCACATGCCCCGAGGCCCTGCAAAACGAACGGGTCCAGGTTTTCTCAACCCTGCCATGGCCCCGGCAAGAACTCGCTCACTCATGTTATTGGCCGATGCTTTGGAACATCACTGGCTGGTCAAACCGGGTCACGACCTTCGTGCACTGGATGCCTTGTGTGCCACGGGCGTTCGCGTTCGTCGATGGCGAAATGAAATCCCAGGGGAGGTCCAGCCTCGCCTTCGTATCGCTGCAAATGATTTGGATGAATTCGCCTTGAATTGGCTCAAGCGATCTCACGAATCTTTTCCGCCTCGCATCAGCGTTGATCATGCTCTTGAGGATGACCGCTATGAACGACCTCCGCAGGGAGCAATGGAGAACGGTATTTTCATCATGCAAAACGACGCTCGCATCGCTCTCATGGAAGCGGCGTATCAATGGATTGACCTCGACCCTTTCGGCTCACCTGTGAATTTCCTCGATGCTGCTATCCAAGGGCTCGCACGAGTTGGCTTCCTCGAAGTCACAGCCACCGATACAGCAGCCCTCACGGGTTCAAGCGCCTCTTCGCAACAACGTAGGTACGGGGCAAAGGGAATTGTGGATACCTACGCTCATGATGATGCAGTTCGTGTTTTACTGGGGTTGGTTGCTACCACGGCAGCTCGACACGATCGAGTAATTGAGCCGGTATTAGCACTGTTTGATGGACACCACGTTCGTGTGAGCGTGAAAGTTGTCCGTAGCAAAGAACGTGCATCGAAGGTGATGGATTGGATGGGGTGGCGGATTCGTGAGCCTGAAGGAAGGTATCAATTTGTGCAGCATCCAACGCCTGAAGAGGTTGAGCGTGGAAGTGGCCCTCTATGGGTCGGTCCACTTTGGAACAAAGACATCGCAGGAAGGATGACAGAGGAACGCGCCCTGCGGTTGTGCTCACCATCGGACAAGGAAATCGCTGATGCCAAAGACGCTGGACTTGATTGGGGCCAAGACGACCAAGAGTACGCGCAACGCGAGATACGTCGTAGCGTCCGTCACATCGCTCAGGCTGCAGATTTGATGAGTCGGGAACACCTGCTTTTGCACATCGATGATGTCCCGAACATGGCAGGTGTCCCTCATGCTCCAAAAATGGACGTTCTCTTTTCAGCCATCCAAGAAGTCGGATATTCTGCTGCACGAATTCCTGATATCGATCCGTTTTTCGTCTCAGACGCCCCGCTGGAAATCATCCTTGGTTGTGTCAAGTCTCTTATCGAAGCAGACTGAAACCACCGGGCTCGCTTGCGTTGTGGGCGTTCAACCGAAGGACGGGTCAATATCCGTCACGTTTTCACTTTCGGGTGCAGGCAGCATTTGTGAGGCATTCTCGATGATATTGCGAACGTTGTCTTCAATCTCACGAGCGTTTTCCAATAATTCGCTGAGTGGGATTTCAATACCTGTCATGTCACTGATAGCTTCCACGGCCAAGGCCGCAGCACGGGCGTCCGGATACATGGGGTTGGCCTCTGAAAGAAGAGCGGTCACATCGATGCCGAGGCGGTCACCTTCTCCAAGCAAGAAACCCGTGATTCCGGCCACAATGCCCTGTTGAATCGGTTCGATATCCAAGCCTTTGAGGCGTGCTCGGGCAGCAGAGGTTGACCCTACGCCAAACAATTCACCGTTACTCAATTCCTTTTCCGGGCGAACCAAGCCGTCAATGATGATGAGATGGTCAAATCCACCTTTTGTGAACCATTCAAGAACGGTTGTTGCAAAGGGAATATCCGTGTCAGTGCCGAATTGTATTTCCGATGTGAAAACACCAATTCCATCACCCTGATAGACGCGAACAGGATGCTTTGGGACTTCATTGTGAATCAGTGCAACTGCTGGAAAATCAGCGTTCATGACCGTTCCCAATTGATTTAATCCCAACGCTTTGATGATGTGAGAAGTCGCTATGACGCCAACCATCCCTGCAGTCGTAAAACCGCAGATTGCCACGCCACCGGTTGTCGGGTCGGCGTCTTTGTGGAGAACGAGAGCATAGGACTGTAGATTAGCGTCCATGTCGTTGCCTCCAGTTCCGGTCCAATGCATCGGCAATAAAAAGGCTCACGGAAGAATCATTCTTCCCAAACAGCCCAATCTTCCCAGCCTTCTTCGCGATACCACCAGACGCCTTCTTCATCTTCCCACCATTCAGTACCTTGTTCGTCAACGGATATGCCGCTTTCTTCCTCAGCTTCTTCCGACCACTCTTCTTCGTCTTCGACCGCTTCTGAGATGGCATCTTCTGCAGTTGCACCGAACTCAAAGGCATCAGCGCTGCTTCCCAAGACCGGTGATGAAGCAAGCCCCTCAGGAGCCTCTTCGTGGAGTTCCTTCCCTTCGTTTTTCAATTCATCGAGGGAGCGTGAGGCGTTCAAGTTAAGGCGCTCTTCTGAGCGTGAATCTGGAGTAGTTATGGCTTCTTCATAGTAGTCATCCTCCTCGTCGTCCTCAAAGAAATTATCATTGCGCTGACGCATGAACATCACGCCCCCAATCGCTACTGCGATGAAGATGACAATACCAATGCCAACCAAAACGGGCGTCATTGCACTTGACGTATCGTCTTCTAAGACATTATTTGAGCTATCATCAAGCACCGGCATCTCACCAAGTGTCCACTGAAGTTCACCTTCAGTGCTTGCGGTTGATGTGGTCATGGAGTCGCACGGATTGGCTCCGCCGAACTCCGAGCATGTGATGTAAACGACGTAAGCCACCCCCTGGATGCCGGGGAACAAACCGTCAGATGGCCCATTACGAACCGGTTGGAATTCAACTTGAATTGAGCCCTCTGCAGAAATGGTGAGGCTCGGCCCGCTCCCCGTCAAG
The DNA here is from genome assembly GCA_016778305.1 of Candidatus Poseidonia sp. Classification (GTDB taxonomy): domain Archaea; phylum Thermoplasmatota; class Poseidoniia; order Poseidoniales; family Poseidoniaceae; genus Poseidonia. The sequence continues at coordinate 84,349 of JADHPT010000007.1, forward strand.
GAAGACGACTCAAAGGTGAACGGGGGGGGCGTGGTCGGGTCAGTGATCCAGGAAAACCCGACGAACACCTCAAACGGATTCGGATTGGTAATGGTGCACGTGATCGCTTCATCCGTCCCATTGTCCTCCCAAGGATACTCCGCAGTTCCACATTCAAGGACTCCGGGAAGGGTCACTTCAGGGAACGTCGGTTCTTCTGTTGAATTTGTTTCGTTGGTTTCGTTGTCAACGATGACCGCAGATGCTTCAAAGGGAACACTGACCGTCATATTGGTCGTATAGAATTCTGGATTGGTTTGGTCGAGGTACATGTGAAGCACGCCATCGTAAGCACCAGTGCCTGAAATTTCAAGAGAGTTTCCTTTCACCTCAGATGTGCCGTTACCCACTTCTGTTCCATCTGCGTCAACCGCTATCCAACTGACTTGCATGTTAGCGAGCAGGCTTTGCTGAAGAGTGGAGCGTGCGTCAACGGCCACAATTGTTTGGAAGGTACTGTCGTTGGCGAGAGGAATCAAGGTATCTGGAGTAAGAATGGTTTCAGCCGTTCCAAAGGCGTCATCGCGTTGTTCTGCAGCCGCCAAAGGCTGGGTCATTTCATCACCTTCGTCACCGTCGTAAGTGATCTCCAATGACATCGGCCCGAAGGCTTCAATCGGCCCAAGATTTGCTAACTTCTCAAGGGTAAAAACAGCGTGACCAGTGCTGTTTGTAACGGCATCGACCTCAAGACTTTGTGTATCTCCAAGGATATGGAGGGTGAGTGTTTGGTCGCCAATGCCTACTCCACCGTGGTGGAGATGGGCTACTGCATCCAAACCGCTTTGTGTGCTCAGGAGTATCGTATCAGAAATCGATCCGTTTGAGAAATCTGTATAGGTCGCATCGATCGACGTTGGTAATGCAGTATCGTTTCGCGCATAAACTGGTCCGATGGCAGTGACGCTCTCCGAGTAATTTCCGAAACCATCTTCACCGACAACCGCAACATAATACGCAAGACCGTTTTCAACGGCCATGCCAGTTTCTTCCATTGAAATGACTGCATGGAAGGTTGAGTCATTGGTCACCACGATTGGTGTCATTCCAGCAAGTGATGTCATGTTCACCTCGCTGATATAGACGCGATGCTGTTCAATTGATTCATCGCCAGCATCCCATCGAATGTCAAGAATACCTCCATTGTCGTCAGCCCGGTCCGTGGCCGTAACGTTGGGGATATACGAGGGTGGAAGCGGATAGGGAACGGTCACGTTGATTGGAGCAGATAGGTTGCTCGTAACACCAAAGGCATGTACGCTCCGAACCCAATAGGTCACCATATCGCCCGGATTGACGTCAAAATCAAGCATCTGGTTGGTCATGGAGGATGTGTATTCGCTTTGCAAGTCAACCGATTCGGTTTGATTGGCCTTGTACACCAAGAAATTTAACAGATCATCCCCGAAATCACTCATGTTTTGCCATTCGATGTTAACTGAGTCCGGTTGGAGGTCAACCAAGCGGAGTTGTGGCGTCGGTGGAAGGGCCAAATTTGGCGCTCCTGGCGTGGTGATCAGCGAGGGGTTAGCCAGGACAAAACTTCCGTCTTGCGTTGAATTAAACAAGAGTGGTACGAGAAATGTCCCGATGCCAGCAGTCATGTGTTGGTTGAGTACGTTGGTGAGATTGCCGGAAACGTGGGGATTGATATCGACGATGAATTCCGAGACATAATTGACGCTTAAATTCGAATAAACGAATTGCCCCTCTGTCAGAGAGGTCATGGTGAAGTTAACCTCCGACATCTGTATGCCGTAGCCGTCGGTTGAATAATCTCGGCCCATTGAGAGCGTGTTCAGTTGTGCAGTTAGATTTCCAAAGAGATCTTCTATACCGAGCATGCTCAGTCCATTTGCCCCATTGCCCGAGTAGCCTTTCGATTCAATGTCGGGAATCCCGTTTTTGTCGACATCATAAGCGATTTCATGCCAGGCTGAGATGAAGACACCAAGATGATTTCCTTCACCTGCAAGGACGATTTGCTCAGCAATACCATCGCCGTCCATATCGCCAGAGTAGACTGCGCGAGGCGAACTCCACGGAACGAGGAGTTCTGAGTTGGAAGATGTAATGAGGTTATCATATCCCCAACCAGATACAAATCGGTAAGCAGTTAAATTGCCTTCAACGGTTGCATTATTCCCATCGCTTTGACCCTCCTGAGGGAAAAGAATGGAGGGGGACATGTCGTAGTCGTGATCCAAAATAGTTGCGTTCGTGAAGTCTAAAATGACGTTGTGGTTATCACCAGACCATCCAGTAGGTTCATTCTCGATGGAGCGGTGACCGGTTGCAGTCGGGCCGACGATATCCAGATCTCCATCGCCATCAAAGTCCCCTACAACAGCTTCGGGAGCAATACCCGAAATCGCATTGGTGGTTTGACGAATGAGATTTCCTCCGTTGGCTGAATTCCAACCGATTTGGGCGCCATCGTTTTGCTGGTCGACGACCATGAGGCTTGGGGTACTCGAAGCCGCCGAAAAGTAGTCTGAAAAGAAATGTGTCAACGTAGCTGTAGTTGTTCCTCCTTGTTGATACACCGTGAGCGTGTCAAGATTAAAAAAAGTGTTCGTTTTGTTGTTGAATTGGTCGAGACTCACCTTCCCTCCTGTTCGAATCGAAACGAAATTGTCAACTCCGTTGCCGTTTAAATCCAAAAAGTCCAATGCGACGACATCGCTCGAATGTGTGTGGTTCACGAAGGGATCAAAGGTCATGGTCGTTGAATTATGGAAGTGGATGCACAACTCATCATCGTCGGATGAATAGGTGATGACATCGTCATAATCATCGCCGTTGATGTCTCCAGCAAAAACGTCTGTTGCATCCGTGCATGTTGGATTCCACCCGCTGAAATGGAGGCCAATTTGGGCATCATAACTCACGGTAGTAAAGGCTGTCCCATTGCCCTGAGTGCTGGTGTTTGAAGTGGATAAAAACACGAAATCTTCGTTGGAATCATTGTTGAAATCACCTTGGTCCGTGGCTTCAATGAAACCAAGTGGGAAAAATCCACCACTCAGAGTGGGTGAGAAGTGGATGCCGATGCTTGAATCGGTCACTGTTGTACCGTAGGGGAGAAGGAAGTCTGGAGAATCCAACACGCCCGAATTTGCGAGATTGGGTGAGATAAATTGAGTGAAGTTAACCTGTCCTGATGCGAACTCGTTCTGGTGTCCAAAATCTCCGTAGCCGGTTTGGTTGAAGGACCATTCTGGAAAGCCGTCCTGGTCGATGTCCATCGAAAGGGCGCCAGGAGAAGTTCCCGAACTGTCAGGCTTGATGAAAAAGCTGGAAGTAGTAACGGTCGTGTTCCGCTCCAATTCAAAACCAACGGTGTTGTGTTGACCGTTCGTGATGGTCATCGTTTCTTCGGCAGACCCTGTGGAAAAAGTAGCAATGGGTGTGCTATTTGCAGAAGCTAAAACACCAGCCCAAGCGGGACCAACAAGGAGAAAGACAAAGAAAAATCCGAAGACATGGCGACGTTGCATCATGAGGCCTCACCTCTCCGCTCTATCCCACCTGTTATGGCGGTTTCGCCTCATTGAACCCTTCAAATCTGCAAAAATGTATCATTTTTCTCAACATAAGGTTATGAATGATTGATGAAACATTGCTAATGAGGGCGTAACATTTGCGACTAAGTGTACATGCTGGAGACATCGAAATAGATTTGGAAGGGGCTGCCATCCAAATTGACGAACAAATTGCTCATACCAAGATGGAGCATACGTGGACGGCCTTGCTCGAGCGAATCCGTGACGCCCGCGAACAAGCACTCGAAGCTGCAGTAACGGCCGCTCGAGAGGCGGGTCTTCCCGACCGAGGCTCTGCCTTCCGTGCACTCCTCGAGAACTGTGCGCTCACACGAAAGCCCGACCAAGTTCTCGGTGCAATCCACTATCTAAGGGACGTTGAGGGTTTAGCCGACAGCCCGCCTCGTATTGTCAATCAACTCTTTGCTGACGCCGGTATCGACCCCCCTGGCAACCTCTCCCTCTATTTGAACAGACTCAAAGAGCGAAGTTTCCTCGTCGTTCCTTCGGACAAGAGCGATAAGAATCGTTTCGCAACCCTTACACCCGAAGGCCAAGCACACCTCGACAAGCGCTCTCGCGCTTGAGGTGCAAGAAATGGTGATGTCTGGCGGAGGGCAAGGTGACCCTCGTGATGATGAGTCCACTTCAGAACAGGCCACCGTCATTGATTATTCGTTTCAGAATCACAAAAAAGCGATCCTGAGGAAAGGTCGCCATACCGGCTCAAACTTCCGCAGGACTATTTTTGATCAGGCCGACCTCACAGAAGGTGACTTCACAGCGTGTGATTTTCGACGTGCCTCCATGGTCGAGGCAGATTTAATGAAATCTGCATTTGATGGCTCTGACTTTCGGGGTGCTGACTTACGAAAGGCTCGACTGAACCTCTCAAATTTCAAGAACTGCCAATTTTCGGGAGCTGATCTTCGCGGCATACGAGGTAAGTACGCGATTTGGCAAGGCAGTGACTGGTGGAACGCCACCATGGATGACGACCTTCGCAAAGCATTGGCCAAAAAATGGCCGCAGCCAAGTGAATGATTCATTCAAGTTCATCGAGTTGAACGTTAGGGGTCAAAGCCAAGCGTGCACGAGCGTTCAACAAAGGCAGTGCGGCCACTGCAAGACAAAGCCCCATGATTGTACCACACAGGTAGACCCAGATCTCATAGGTCAATTTCATCGCCTCTCCGAGGTATTCCTGAGCGTTTTGATTGATGATGATGCTGCCGGCAACGCCCCCAACCAATCCGGTCACCGCCCCGGCAACACAGAGGATGGCCCCTCGTCGTTGAAGTCGGTGAAGAAAAACAGAGCCAACGAGCAGGCAGGCAGCGGTTGAAAGTAAAGCAACGGCCCGAATGAAGTATCCGTTTTCCTCTTGCACTGAGGATTCAAAGTCTCGATAATCCTCTACCGATGTTGGTTCTCCTTCCTGGCTATTGGGGGTTGTGAGAAACACTTCGATTTGAGAATCGTTGAGTCCATTATGATGTAGTTGCCAGTCTTGGTACCCCATTCCGGCGACCAGAAAAGCACTGATGAAGAGAAGTATGGCGATGTTTTTTGGCCCTTTCCTATCGGGGCGGACCGCCATTGTGGGTTGGTTTTCCATGTTCACTCACTTCCTTGAGAATGCTCGCTCAGCCCCTTACGCAGGTCATCAGGAATCGCTTGCTTTTCCATCGTCTCCATGTTCACGCACACCGTAGTTTGTTGAGACGTCCAAACAACAGTTCCCTCCTGATTTTCAAATCGGTAGTCCCAGCCCAAGGAAGCCGTACCAAGATGGGTAATGGAAAGGTGTGCAGTGATGGTGTCACCATACCGAAGGGGTGCGAGGAATTCCGATGTGATGTTGACCACTGGGAAACCGAGCCTGCGTTCAGTGATCATGGTGACGTAACTCACGCCGCACATTTGCTCCCATGCGGATTCGAAAAATCGGTGGGCTAAATCGTATATGCTCGGATAGTAGGCTACTTTGGCCATGTCCATCATTGAAAATTCAACCGAGCGTTGCAAGGTGACTGCCATGGTGATTGCTGATGATGGCCGCCCATGAACCCTTGTAAGGTGCTCGGGCAAGGTCACCCTCGCGCTTATATTGGGGTAGCCGTTGGAGCGAAACGGCCCTATAGTGTAGCCTGGATATCACAGAGGCTTGCGGAGCCTCGAACCCGTGTTCGAATCGCGGTGGGGCCGCCATTTCTTACCTTCAAGCCCAGACTGTTTGACGAATAATGTCGTCAAGTATACTCACGCGCACAGCCTCATCGGATTCAATCGGCTCGTCGTAAAAACTGTAAATTCGGTCTGCACTGTAGTCTTCGGCATCGATGCGGTGAATCAACACCTTGGCGAGTGGTGGATAGACTGATGCTACCTCTCGAATGAAAATCGGGTCGGTTTCCCATTCTGACGCCGTTCTCAAGAATTTCGGTGCTTCGCTGAGATGCTCAACAAGTCCGAAAAACCCTGACATCGTATGGTGGCCTGTTGTCTCTTTGGTATGGTCTGAGAACATGAGATTCCACCAAGATTGCCGTGGTTTTTGATACTTAATTTCGTAGCCTTGAGCGAGAGGATTCGCAAAGTTGATTCGCCATTTCCATCCATTTGTTCCATTGAAGGTGAAGGTGTCTTCTTGCCAATTGAACACTCCGCCAACAGATTGGGCCAGGTAACGGGACAGACTTTCGGTTAGAGGAGAACGGGACATGCCGTAAATGTCGAACAGTGTTCGGCGTAGTGGGTGCATGTTTTCTTCCAACCAAGAAGCACTGTCGTTCATGAGTCCGAGAATATAACCTCCGAGGAAATCATACGCTGGCATGGCCCCTGATGTCCTGATTTGAACGCAGGCCGTCTTTGGCGATTCGACCAAGCCAGATTTTGGATGCACCTCAACGGAATCAAAGGAATTGTAGTCAAAGGGATTGTTAAATTTTGAAAGAAAGGCGTTGATGTTCACACGGTAGAAGGCTAAGTGGCCTGTTATGAGAAGACGTCCGTCCTTGTCTAATTTCATTCGCTCTTCATTGTTGCTGATGATTTCCTCAACCCAATAAGCAGCGCGCTTTGAGGCCTCTGACATCATGAGCATTGTCTCAAGCATGCTCCCTCGACGCTGTTGTTGTTCATCCAATGAAACGGGTTTTGTTACACCAACATCGTCATCATCATCATCCCCAAAAATATCTCCCCAACGTACCATGAGAAGGTTGTCACTCAAGCAGTCTTAAAGAATTCAAATCCAATCGTGGTATTCCCAACCATGTTCGGTCGCATGGCGCAACAGTGGTCTTTCGGGATTGATGGCAATGGGGTGGCCGCACAGTGCCATAAACCACGAGTCGGCAAGTGTATTTCCATAACCGTAACACTGTGAAAGGTCATGGCCGTTCTCTTTTGCATCAGATTGCACGACGGGAACTTTGCCTTTTCGTCGGGGGACGCTCCATCCCCTTTCAGAACCTGAAAGTACTCCCGATCGTTCGTTAGGCCCACAACCGTAGACGGCGTCCATCCCGAGTACTGCGGCCATGGCCTCTGCCATTGGCGCAACGGTCGCCGTTACGAGAACAAGGCGATGGCCTTGAGACCGGTGCCACTCCAATCGCTCCCAAGCAGAGGATGAGATATGTTGTTTCAATGTGTGTTCTGCGAGGTGATTGGAGTAGTCTTCCAACGTGTTCCATGAAGCAAGAGAAAGATGGCCGCGATTTCGAGCTGCATCATACAGAGCCCGCCCTCTCAGGAGGTTGGTGAGGAAGCCTGTAGTCCATACGAGGGCTCCCCAGGGGATTCGCCAAGGGCGACGACGGGCCAAGTAAGCAGTCAGTGTCTTTTCGCTGGAGGCATTCAGCAGGGTGCCATCCAAATCGAAGTAGGCCGCAACCTCGCCCTCCATGTTTCCCGCTAAGTCGCATCCTACATGAGCAAACCGCTTGAAACTCGATGCAGACGTGCCCTTCAGCCTGTTTTTTCATCCGTGGGCCCGTAAACACGGCGGCCTGCACGGTGATCCTGCCACCATTTAAGGGACTCCTTGAGATGTCGGGTGATGAAGAAGCCAACCTTGCGCGGGGTCAATCCGTGATTTCGAAGTTTTTTATCGTGGTTCAAATTGGCAACAATGGCTTGTGCAGAGCAACCAGGGTTGGCAAAAACAAAGCGGCGTACTTCGTAACGTAGCCGTTCAAATCTCGCTCGTTTTTGGCTCCCTTTTCCTTCATGCTGAGGCATAAACAGGAAAAACTCAGTGAACCATTATCAAAGATTCGCCGGGGGTTCACTCGAAAACAACGGGTTGTGTTGTCTTCCAGTTGGCCGTAGCAAGTTTCTTGGCTTTTCCATCTGCTACGATTGGATGAATGTCGTTGAGGCGTCCGTGCATGCCGTGAACTTGGAACTTCACACGAAGTTCAGCAACTCGGTCGCGTTGGAGGATTTCGTCCTGCTCATCGTCGAGATCGATCGTAGCGAGGACTCTTCCTTCATTCCCGCAATTGATGGTGAGTGTGTTGTTCGCGTAGTGAAGTTGTGGACGGAAATCCCAGTCATCCGGGTGATGCATCCATACGGACAGATCAATGGAGAGGGTGTCTCTTAGCGTGATGCGACTGATTTCAACCGTGTCAACCATCGTAATCGCTCCTATCCAGTCGGCTCCGCTTCATACACCTTTCTCTTTCAAACGCTGCCATCGCCCATTGCAACTTCGGTGAGCGAAGGGCGCATGATGATGACTTCGATGGTGAGGATCCAATCGTTACCTGGGTCAGGGTCAAAATCTCCAATCACAGGGTCGGGGTCTGATTGTTGCGCAACCACCGACCAAATCCAGAGACCTTGGCCTCGTTCACCATCTGAGCGTTGCAGGAGGAGAGCGAGGAGATCTTCGGGTGAATCAGAGGTGTAGAGCCCGTCTTCTCCTGGAGAGTTCATGTCCTCAACACTCAACTCGGCTTGTGCCGGTTCATTGGTCGTGTAATTACCCGCTTCGGTATCTACTGCCATCTTAAATCCGTCATCTACAATGTTGAGGGCCAAGGTGAAGTTGTCGTGAGGGGGAGCGACGTCTTGGTCAAGCTCTAGCAGGGCGTGCAAGGCCATGATTCGCCCGCTATCTCCCGGAGTCATGTTGCCCGACCAAGTTTCCCCTTGGTTGAGGTATTCATCCCACGTGAGATCAAGTGTTTCAGTCACCCACGACACCTTGTAGGTGCGGGGCGTGACGTTGAGTTCAAAGGGTTCGAGAGCGAATGCGCCAGCAGCATCGTCCACTCTGAGCATGCCGTTGATGATGCCAGAGGCTGATGTATCAACAAAGATCTCACTGCTGGTCGCATCAGCGTCGTTTAGCGGATCGCCGTCGCCGTCACTGTCTTCTGCGGTGTTCAAATCCCATGCGAAGGTCAGAGAATCGCCTTCCGGGTCGTAGGAATTTGAGGCATCAAGTAGGGCGGTGTCCCCTGCTCTCACCGACGTTGGCATGCTGATGTTGATCGACGGAGCACCGTTCACTACGATAGAGGCGGAGGCGTCATCGGTACCTCCTTGGTCGTTGGTTACAGTGAGGCGGACAATATATTGCCCGTAGGCTAAGTACGTGTGTGAGGTGAAGCCTACGATGGTTTCAGCGGCCGTTCCATCTCCAAAATCCCATGCATAAGTGGTGATGACACCTTCGACTGGAGAAGATTCTCTGGCATCAAGGGTGATCATTTCACCCTCTTGAATGAGGGTTGGGTAGGCTTCAAGCGTGGCTCGTGGATTGACGGTTGAGTCAAGCACGCCCGTGCAGCCAGCCAACGATGACAAAAGAAGGAGGTGACCGACAAAAACGGAAAATTTCCATTTTCCCTTCATCCGCACCATGAAACTTCGCTGACCTATCCCTTTCTAATGGTTCGGTTCATGCAACGATACAAAAGCCTCATTTTTCATTCATCAAATTCAACCGGCTCAGGCACGTCTCCCTCAATTCGCGCATCTTCATAGGGATCGTCAAGAAGTGCTACGTCTTCGATTTCTATTTCATCAGCGTGGGTGAAACTTTCCTCGCTCGAGTCATGGAGGTCGTCAACCCCGCCATCGCTGGCGTCGTAGGGTGCAGATTGCAATTCCTCGACCTCAAGAATCACCTCGTCTTCATCGAAGAGAGAGGTGGCTTCAAGTCTGCGCCGCTCTTGTAATTCCGCAAAGGCGGCTCCGTCATCAGGCTCGTCGTTAGAGCCGTCGTCTGGGGCTGAAATTGACGGTGCATCCTTCTTTTTCAACCAATCACGAATTCCCATAACCCCCTTCAGCGAGTCATCGTGTTTGAGAGTGATGTTGAAAGAGTGTGCCCTCCGTTCTTTCTTTATGGGCAATGACCTTTTCGAAGGCGAAAAAGTGTTGGCCTTTGACCTTGAGACGACAGGAGTGTCAACCCAACGGGACCGAATCGTCCAGTTTGCACTGATTGGGACGCTTGAAGACGGCACGTCTGTCAATCTCGAGCGCATTGTCAACCCGCAGGTGTCAATACCCTACGATGCAAGTAAAATCCACGGCCTCTACAACGACGACGTAAGGGGAGAAGCGACCTTCTCAGCAGTGGCAGACGAACTAGCGGAATTGATTGATGGGGCCATACTTGTGGGCCATAACGTGAGAAAATTTGATTTCGCGATGTTGAAAAATGAATTTCTTCGTATTGGACGATTGGCCCCTCAACCAAAAGCGATCATGGACACACTTGAACTCGTTCGCCGCCTGAAAATGCCGCGCCCTCACAATCTCGGCTCGTTATGCCAGAGGCACGGTATCCGTCTGGAAGCTGCGCATACTGCTGCTGCTGATGCCGCTGCAACCATGCTGCTATTTTGGAGACTATCGGTCGAGAACGCTGCTTCATTTCGTAAATCAATACCCGAACTAGAACGCTGGATTGTTCACGGCGATGGGGCAAAGGATGCCTCAGAACTTGGCCGGGGATTGAATGACTTAGAGCCCGTGGATTCACTGGGTAAAATTCGCCGTGATGAGGGTCGACTAATCGTCACCTTTGGGCGACATAAGGGCCGTTCCATCAACGAGATACAATCCTCTGAACCCAGCTATGTCGGTTGGTTGCTTTCGCCGAGCGGAATAGAATGTGAAGCGACCAAAGATGTCATTCGCGAACATCTTGCCTCATGAGATTCGCTCATAGGGAACGCCATCCGGAAGAGGCGTCCAGGGTAAGACGTCGCACCACGGTCCGACTCTCCAATTCCTTCTACTGGTCATGACAGAACCAAGGAAAATAGCGCCTTGATGGCCGCTGGCCGTGAGATCTTCCAGTGCCTCCTTGCCTCGACCGTCAAATTGAGCGGTGATCTGCTGTCCGGTGGGGATCGCTCGCCCGCTCTCATCAAGCGGCTCGCACAATTCAAGAACGGCCGCCCCTGTAGTCTTGTCAAAGCGGTGCAAAAGGACCACTGCGTCGCTGAAGTCACTTTGATGGAGGGTGCCTGAGGATTGCCTCCACGTCCACCAGTGGGGGCACCATGCCTTCCAATCACAAAATCCACCGCACGTTTCGGGGCCAGGTTGGGCGTCCATGGGCATGGTAGTCGGTTGTGTCGCTTCCCATGCAGCATATGCTGCTTCGAGAACACTCTCGCCCTCGGCGGCCCATTTGGACACGGTTTTGGTATACCATCCTTCAGTGCGTACCGGAGGTGCACCTGGATTGTTGGCAAGCAGGATGTCGCGATACATTCGTAGTTGGCGGTTGACTTCTGTCTTCAGCACCTTTGTTGGAGCATTGCCCGTTTTCAAATCCGCAACAAGCCACCCTTTCATAGCCCCGTTTTCATCGAGTTCGGCAAACAAAAGGTCGAGCCGGCCCATAAGACGAGCATCGCTTGTAACGAGTTCCCCTTCGACGGCAATGGCAAGCGATTGGAGGTGCTTCCATAGTGCCACTGTGATACGCTCATGAGGCAATTCTCTTGCATTGATATGGTCGAGTAAGAGGATGATTCCGCCTTTTTGTTGCTTTTTTGCCTCATTCCATTTGCTCTCCTTCCAATCAGGTCGGCGGGGTGTTGCATGAAAGACGGCTTTCTCCTCTTCCCAGCGATCTTTGAGAAAACCCTCGGCGGCGAGAGGCAGCCAGCCTGCTTCATCATCAACGCGTCCGTCAAGACTCATGTTGAGCAGATCTTCAATCGAAGCGTGGACGGCCGTTCCCAATGATGCTGCCATTCCAGCCTTGCGAGGGAGGCGTTGACGACTCAACCAATACATCCTGGGGCAGGTTTCGTATCGGTTCCAAGCTGAAGGAGAAAGTTGATGAGGGTGTGTTTCCCACTTTTCTACGCCCTCCATGAGGCTCGCTTTACGCCTTGCGTCATGAAGGCTTTGATGGAGCGACGAGGGAAAGTGTTGAAGGATAGCGGGCTCCACGAAAGGATATGGATGCCCCAAGTCTACGTCTCAATGCGACCATTGAACATGAAAATACAATGGTAATCACCTGCTTCCCGAGTGTAGGTATGGTCTCAAGCATTGTTGCCCATTACCTCATCGACCACCTTGAACTTGAATTCGTAGGTGGTTTGGTCGATGACCGGCTGCCAGCCCTTGCTTTGATTCAGGAAGGTGTTCCTCTTCCGCCCATCCGAGCCTATGCTGGAAGACCTCAGTGTACAATTGATGGATGCGATCAGGTCATTTTACTGATGAGTGAAATGGTGGTCCCTGAAACGCTGGTTCACAAAATCGTATGGGCGCTCTTCGAATGGTCAAAGGAACACAAAGTACTCGCTGGTATCGTCGTAGATGCTTTTCCCAAGGCCGGAATGAAGAGTGGCATGGATGGTGTTGACCCAGTTGTTGAATACGAAGATACGGAGGCCATCGATGTCGTTGGAATCGGCTGTAACGAAGCAGTTCGTGAGATGCTCAAAGAAATGGGCATACCCTTGCTTCAACAGGGAGTTATCCGCGGAATGAACGGTGGAATTCTAAGCGAAGCCATGCGCCGTGGTATCGGTACGATGTCGATCATGGTCGAGGCCGATCCTCGTTTCCCTGATGCCCGTGCAGCAGCCGCTCTCATCGAACGGCTGAATGCCTTGTTGCCAAGCATGGACCTTCCTCAAGAACCACTCATCGCCGAGGCTGAAATGTTGGAAGAACAACTCAAGGCTTTGATGGAAGCAGCTGGAGGAAATGAGCAAGGCTCGCCCAGCAGCAATGCTATGCTCTACGGTTGAATTTACTGGAAGTCAAGAAGCGAAGGTTGTGGCTTCGCTTGGACTTCTCCGTCTGATTGAACGGTCGAAGTGTCTTCTTCGAGATGGTTCATGAGTTCTGCTTCATTCCAAACCAGAACGTTGAGTTGCTCGGCTTTCGCTTTTTTCGACCCTGCCTTTTCACCTGCAACCAGCACGCTGAGATTTCCAGAAACACTCCCGACAATCTTCCCTCCAGCATCGGTGATCAATTGTTGAATTTCTTTTCTTGGCTTTGACAAGGTGCCAGTCACGCAGAAGGTCATGGTGTCAAAAACGCCTCCTCCACTCAATTGTGATTCGAGACGTACCTCCAATTCATTGAGCAGGTCTTCAACAGTACTGCGTCTTGCCTCAAGACCATCTCGCACGTGAAGAGCGACAACGATTCCAACGCCTTCAAGCGCCATCAGGCGACGCAACGCCTGATTGTGTTCGTACCTCTTTCCGGCTTCGTCTTCGGTAGGCCCGAACGATGCAGCTCCCTGTTCGGCATGCGCGTCATCAAGCCATGACATCAGCCCCTGAGCATCGCGTAATTCACGAGCCACAGAGAAAGCAAGTTCCGGACCGATCCCCGGCAGGCCAAGAGCGTGAAGGAAGCGCCCCAGCGTCATGCTTCTGCTTTTTTCAACTTCGTTGAGAACATTGTTCGCTGACTTCTCACCCATTCGTTCGAGGTTGAGGAGGGTGGTCATGGACACCCTGTACAGGTCGCCAAGTGTGTTGATAGCGCCTTCTTCGAGAAGTTGTTCAACCAGCTTTTCACCAATCCCGTCCATCTCCAATGCTCGGCACCAATAGAGAATCGCCCGTGATATCCGTGCATCACAGTGAAGACTCACGCATTTGATGAAGGCGCCCTCGGCCGTAATGCCGCCACCGCAAGCGGGGCACCCAGATGGAGGCTCAATTGAACGAGCTTCGGGTAGCTCGGCAACAAATGCTACCCCAGATGCGTGAGTCCGGCCGTTGAGATCTTCTTGAGTCGCTGGTCCAAGAGACCGTTCTATCTTTGGGATTACATCGCCTCTTCGTACGATGAGAACTTTGTCGCCGATTCTTACATCCAGGCGTTCAACCTCGCCCAAGTTGTGCAAGGTGGTGTTTTCAACGGTAACTCCTCCAACACGCTGGGGTGCGATTCGTGCAACGGGCGTGATGTTGCCAGTTCGCCCTGTCTGCCATTCAACGTCGAGCAATACAGAAGTCGCCTCTT
>JADHPT010000031.1 GCA_016778305.1 Candidatus Poseidonia sp.
TCAGTCCTCGTCGTAAGGCTGCCAATCATCTTGACCTTCCTCACGATACCACCAGTAACCGTCTTCATCCTCAAACCATTCCACGCCGTTTTCGTCAATGGAGTAGTTCTCGTCGTCGTATTCTTCTTCATCGGCTTCTGCCTCCGCTTCAATTCGTGCGGCTTCAGCAGCCTTGGGATCAACGAGGCCAGATTCTTCGGAGATTCGGCGTTTGGCATCGTCAACGTCGGATTCTGCACCGCCGAAGACACGGTTGGTCGTGCGAATCTCTGCCTGATGGTCACCTTGGCGGATAGCGTTGTCTGATTCTTCATAGAATTCATCGGTCATTCGGTCACGGAATTCTTCGAACTCATCACGACCAAAGCTCCCTGTAAATTCATCTCCCTTGGCTTTCATCAAGTCATCAAGGTTAATTCGCTTCTCTCGCTTCAGTTCGGGAGCATCGGGAATATCGCCCCCATAAAATGCGTCTTCTTCGGAACTCAATTTACTAAAAACACGACCATCAGGGTCGGCTTCTTCAATGGCTTCGATGATCAAGTCATGCTCTTCCTCATCGATATTTTCTTCCTCAAAGGCATCCCCTGCTTGGTCCACCAAGGCTTCAAGTTGTGACGCCAATTCTTCTTGGTCGTCTTCATACTGGTCGACCATCTTGTCTACCTGCTTCAGGAGGCGTTCATAGGGGCTGCCCGTAATGGCTCCAAGGAAGCGACCGAAACCACTTTTCTTCTTGGCCATGAACAAGCGACGACCTTACACTTTTTGAAAGATTGGCCTCGGCGGAACCTTTTGATGGACCTCTGCATGCCAAGAGCATGGTGGAGGCTTGGTTGGTAACGCTCATGCAGGGCTACAACCGTGAATCTTACGAGCAGCGAGCGGGTTACCTCGCACAAGTTCACATGCCTGGCCACGTCTTTCAATCGTTGATTTGGTGGGCATTGCAATCCCTGCCCGATGAGATTCTTGTGGGCATCGACGTTGACGCACAGCGCCCTCACCGCGTTGAAGTAGAGGACTATTTTTCGGGTGATGAAGTTCACAAGCAACTCTTCCAAGGTCAAGGCTATACCATCAAAGAGGCTCATATTGTGAACAGAGGCGATTCATACTCTGTTCATCACCTACCCGAGGATTGGACCGACGATATGTTCTCGGCAGACCGAGGTTCACGAGCAGGGCGGTTCACTCACTGGTTGCACACCCATCCCAATGCTCCTGCCATCCCAAGTGGCCCGGATGCTGATGCTGCGCAGGAAACCACTGGCATCGACATGATTCTTGGCCTGCGATTTTCTCCAGAGGGTCCTTTGCCTTGGTTCGACGATGTTGAAGGAACACGCCGAAGCATGAAGGCTCCGGAGAAGACAAAGAAACCGCGTAAACGCTCCTTCTTTGCCCGACACGCCCTGCCCGTTCTCGGTAAAGCCCCCAGCGGACATTCCATTCATGAGATTCAGTTGATTGGATTCCACAAATCAGGTGTTGGCGTAAACATCATTTTTGTTGACGATGCAGGCCTACCCTACGGGTGGGATGAAGGCAATAACAAGATGCCCTAAGCCTTCATCAAGGCTTCATGCAAATCGGTGAGACGGTCAGGATTGACGCCTAAATCACTCACGCCGAGGCGGGAGGATGAATACAGCGAAACGCTGGTTGATTGCTCGTCAACGGGAGTAAATTTGACGACCACGTCATCGGGAAAACGCCAGAATGGAGTGATGGCAACCCGATGAGAGAAATGTTCACCATCCTCTCCGATGCGGTCGTATTCAAGGATCAGATCCTCATCGTCCGACCACGATTCAAACGCAGCCCACACCTCAGAAACATTGGCGTCCATGGTTGCTGAGAACGTTGCCTCCATTCGCACCAAGCCTCCTTCCCCAATCGATGCACAATTTTGAGTGCCTTCCGGACACGTGGGCAACGTGGTGTGGTCGGGAGTTGGAGCGCTAACGAGGATCCATCCCTGAACAAAGAGCCAGGGAGTCATGAGGAGCAAGGCTACCAAACCCAATGATTTCCAGCGTTGAGAAGTCATCACCGTCAATCCTCATTTCCTCTAAGATCGAAACATGCATTCACAGGGTCGTAGGACCCCCTGCGGGCATGGGAGGGAGCATCGTTACGGATTCACCACGGAGGCTTGGACCGAGATGGAAGGTTCCAAAGATGCCGATATCGGCAAGGTTGTGGGAGAGAGAAAACCATGTGCGCCCGTATGCATCAACTCGAATGTCGAGGAAGTCACCCAACCCACCGCAGCGATTGTAACCGCAGTCTGGCTCAGTATCAATGGGGTCGTCCAAGCCATTGAGTTGGACGGTGGTAAGCAGCGGTGTTTCGTTGAAGGCGTCGGTGGCGTATGTCAGGTAAGCATTCCACGTCTCGTCATCTCCACCTGCTTCACCAACGTAACCAAATGCCACGGTGCCCGCATCGCCTGCAACAACAACGGGGAAACCGGTTCCCGAGAGGTTGATGGGTGGAGCGATCATGGTTGCGTTGGACCAAGTGTCGCCTTGGTCGCGAGAATAGGACCAGTACGGCATGTCATCAAGGCCCATCCACATGGCGTGGACGTTGCCTTCTGAATCGACTTCAACTTGGGCCTCTTCGGCATTCCATGTATCGGCCGTACCCGTCACGCTTGTTGGAAGCACATGTTCGGTCCATGAGATTCCGGCGTTGGTGGTTCTGAAGATGGAATAGCCCTCACCGGTACAACCTTTGTTGCCACGGTAGAAATTCCCATCCACGCTGCCGACGAGGTGAGCAGATAGACCGCCTGATGAACAGGTCACGGGAGCTCCTGATGTTTCTGGACCCCACGTGGCCCCGCCGTCTTGGCTTGAAGAGCAAAGCGGGTGCGGTGCATTGCCGTTGATGCAGAACATCCAGGTTGTCGGATAAGCCAGGGCTGGCATGTTGCTGCTCGCAATAGTTTGATGATCCTGAACCGAATAAATCTGTGTCGCAACACTCGGTCCGTTCCAAGAGGCACCTTCGTCATCGGACCATTCAACGGTCATGCCGAGGAGGGCGTGCATGTCGAATTTCATGATGCGACTGGTCCACGGGTCAACGTAGATATAGGGGTCATTTGAATTGGCGATGGGCAAGAAAGGGTCGTAGATATTTTCGCAACTGTAGTCCAGGGCTTCGGTCATCCCGATAAGGCTGCAAGAAATGATGGCAGTTGAGCCTGCAGGGCCGTTTCCATAGGAACTCATCATGAGGTTGTCGGTTTCGGTAATACCCATCGTTGGTTCGAAGGTTGACATGCCGATACCGTAGTAGGTGCCTGCGGCGATGAAGGGTGCATTTCGACCTGTAAATTCCATGTCTTCCATGCCCCATGCATCAACGGCCTCGGGGAGATGATACCACGTTAATTCTGGACGTTCAAAGGTCCATACCTCCGATGTTGGAGCCTCTACAGATTCCTCGACTTCTCCAAAACAACCCGAGAGTGAAACGGAAACCATCAGCAGTGCGAGGAGGAGGGCACGCATGGAGTTCATATTCGTCCGTCCGATATGGCTCAATTAAGGCTTGCCACACGCCCTCATTGAGTTACTTGCAGGGGCAATCCATCCTGAGTCCAGCCCCGATGTGAATAGTAGGCATCCATGCATGCAGCTTCATCTTGGTCGTCAACAAAAGAGACCATGCCGGCTGCAACACCGCTCGGTAGGGGTTCTCGGCGAAGACGCCATGAAAGGAGGTCCTCTTGTCTGGCCGCACGCCCCTGTCTCTGCCAATGTTCAACGTTCCACTGGCGAGCCAAATCCCATTGAACATGCGCACGCTTGATCAAATCCTGCCAGGTACATGATTCGCCCGTGATGGCTTGCCATGCTTGCACCATCACGTCGTTCGGTGTCGCCCCCTTGGCGAAGGCACACAGAATCATTGAGTCACGAATCACGATGCTGTGTTGACTGTCAACGAGCTCTTCCATCAAGTCCAATGCAGAACGATTTGGCAGACCTGTTGGTTCTTTGTAGCCCGCTCGCATGTGCGAGGCTCCGACGTTGGCCGTCATGTAGGCCATGGCATTACCACGTTTCCCACGAGGATCCCAGGCAGGTAAATCCAATCCTTTGCAGTGGGCTGTCAGGTGTGTGGTTGGATGTCCCGTCAATTCTTCGATAAATTCACTTGCTCCAACTGCCCCAGCACTCAAGGTACCAAAGAGCGTCCCGTCTCCAGGAGTTGCGTGAGCGAGAAGATGGAGAGCCAAGGGAGGAAGTTCAGGAATGCCAAATGCCCAGGGCACCACGTCTCCTTCAGCATAGGCGCCGAAGGCGAAGGGAGCGTGGAAATGGTCGGACCAGGTCGCTGGGAGCCAACCACGTTGAGCAACTTCACACATGAATGAGAGAGCAGCACCTGCTGAAATCGTATCGACTCCCAAGCGGTTGCAAGCATCGTTACCGTCCATCACGTCAAGACTCGACCCGATACCGAGATTGGAGCCCAGCATGGCCAGCGTTTCATATTCTGGTCGGTCAACACGGTTCATGTGAACGGGGCGACCTCGAACTTTCTGTCCGTCAATGGTAGGTCGGTCCGCAGCCTCGCAAGCGATGGGACAAGGTGCACAGCAACCGGACTGTTTGGCGTCAGGAAGGGATTCATGCCAGTGTTCACCTGATAATTCGTGCGTTGACATCGAAGCGACTACCGCAACGGGTTCGGCACCCTTTGCAACCGCATGAGCGGTTTGCCCGCCTTCTCCCCCGCCAACTTTGAGGGCTGCAAGGTCTGGAATTTGTGCATCCGTAGACGTGTAATTGGCCGTTGGCATACGGCCGTTTTTAGCAGCATAGATTGGGCCTCGGCTGGTACCGAAGGCATAGAATGGATCTCCTGACTTACGACGAAGTCCCATTTCGCTTCGCTGTTCTTTGATTGCAGCAGCGAGGGAAAATTCCTCAGCATAACGCATGCCTGCAGCGGCTTCCTTGCTGGCTTTGACCGTGAACGCCTTGAGGCGCTTGAACCCGAATGAGGCCCCCGTACCGCCACGCCCAGCAGCGCGGCGTCCTGCCGTTAACGGAGAAGCGATGCGAATCCCGTGCTCCCCAGCAGGTCCGATGGAAACGCATTCTCCGAGTTCGTCGAGGTCCTGCTCCACTTCCCACGTCGTTTTGCCAATGAGGTCCTCGGCTGGATGGAGCGTCGCTTCCTGGTCGTTGATTTCGAGACGGACCCATGATTCGCTGGCACCGGTGATGAAGAGGCCATCCCAACCAGCCTTCCGCAGGTCATGACCGATATTGCCACCGATGTACGTATCGATGTAGCATTCGGTCAAAGGAGAGCGTGTGACAACGACGGCGCGCCCTGATGAGCCGACTTTGGAACCCTGATAGGGCCCGGTCATGAACAACAGGGGAGTGGTGGGGTGTGAGGCGGTATCCATTCGACCGGTGACCGGATGTTGTTGGGTAGAAGCCTGCTGGTAGTCGGTTGTGTCCCACTCGACCAATAACTTCGTGGCCAGGGCTTTCCCGCCCATGTGCTCCAAACACCATTCGTGAGGAAGGTCACGAGCCTCGCAGGTACCCTTTGTCAGGTCAACCCAAAGCACCCGTCCGGGAAAGCCGTCAAAGCGCCACGGTTGGGTCATGTATTCGGGTTGGTGCAGACCACGAAAAAGGCACCGCACACACTAGGCGGATTCGTACATACCCTGTTGGGTTGTAGGATAGAGGCCAGCAGCGACCACGAAGGCAAGTAGGACTGAAGCCTGAACCATCCAGATATGTTGGGCTGTAAATTCATCCAAGATCAACGAAGTGGACATCGCAAGAGCCTCGAGGGTTGCGGTTGCAAATTGCACCTTCCCCATGTCGATGGAGGGTGAGTTGAGCCACAACCATGAACCGACGACATTGGTACCGATGAGGGCCGCTCCGATGGTGCGCAACCACGCCGTGTTGACCGCTTCGGCCTTGAGGAGGTCACAAAATACGTCAGGAATCAACAACAACATCAACCCGTAGCCGAGCGAAGCCCAGAGGTTGACCTGCATGGCAAGCCGCCCGATGTAAGATGATTCCATGCTTGGAACTTAACGAGTCAACTTATGATGATTGCCGCGTCCAACCATCCTTCGTTCGTTGGTATACGATGGGAACGCCGGTGGGGACTTCAAGCGCTAGAACCTCGTCTTCGGTCAATCCGTCAAGGTGCATGATGATGCTGCGAAGTGAATTGCCATGAGCGGCTACGAAGACATTCTTACCCGAATCTATGAGGGGAATGA
>JADHPT010000019.1 GCA_016778305.1 Candidatus Poseidonia sp.
ACCTCGCCCAAGTTGTGCAAGGTGGTGTTTTCAACGGTAACTCCTCCAACACGCTGGGGTGCGATTCGTGCAACGGGCGTGATGTTGCCAGTTCGCCCTGTCTGCCATTCAACGTCGAGCAATACAGAAGTCGCCTCTTCGGGAGGGAATTTCCAAGCGAGCGCCCAGCGAGGATGGTGGGCCGTCATACCCAAGCGTTCACGTTGAGCGAGGTTGTCAAGTTTGAATACAACACCGTCAATTTCGTAAGCATAGTCTGAACGCTGCTTGGCCCACTCAGCCGTGTGCGAAGACATCAAGTTGGCCGTATCGGCGGGGGAGTCGCCTTCGTGAAGTACCCACGGCGCAGGCTGAATGCCCAGGTCGTGTTCGAGCCAGATGAGAAGTTCGGTATCGTTCAAACAAAGAGGAGCCGCTTGGCTATCGGGGTGACGATCACTGCCTGATGGGAGTTGAGCATCGTATGCTTGAAACACCAAATCTGCAGCATCAGCCTTCCCGTCTTCGTATTTCTGTCGAAGAGCCCCGGCTGCTAAATTACGAGGGTTTGGTGAGACATCACGGTATTTTGATTCAAAAACATCCAGCGGCATGACCACTTCCCCCCGGACGTGTACGTCAACTGGAAGAGGCAGGCGGTCAGGGATGTTAGCAATTTTTCTGGCATTACGGGTGACATCCTCTCCTCGCTCTCCACTCCCACGAGTTGCAGCACGAACCAAACGGCCCATGCGATATTCGATGGAAAGAGCAGAGCCGTCAAGTTTGGGTTGGGAGAGGAAACGAGTGGCGCCCCCGGTTGTCGCATTGACAAAGTGAGAAATTTCTTCGTCCTTTGTGGCTTTGTCGAGACTACGCATGGGAAAAAGGTGGTCAACTTTCACACTCCCTGGTGCGATGTCGGAACCGACTCGCTCAAGTTGTGGGTGCTTCGGATCAAGGGTTTTGAGCTCGTCCCACAATGCATCAAATTCAGCATCGGTGATCTCGGGTTGAGCAAGGTTGTAGTAGAGGTTTGAATGATGAGCAATTTGTTCAGCGAGAACGGAGATTCGCTCGGGCGAATCGTCAGTTTTCTCAGCACCTCCGCTCATGTGTTGAACACGTAGACGACAGGATAAGAAGCATCGCTTTTTGATGTCTCAATCAAACTTCAAGGCCACGAATTCGCTGTTCTCAAGTGGGCAGCGCGTCATGATGGCGTGGGTCAATACACGCAGGTGAATCTCTGCTACCACGTGAACGGTTGCGGTGAACATGTGTCCAGCATGAGGCTTGAGGTCATCATCCGAAAAGGTTGCATGAAGGTGCGTGAAGGCCTCACCGTTTTCCCTGCGAGCGAGGTTGCCTTGAAGCGTCACCAATTCAGAGCCACCTTCAAGGGTCACTCGGTGGTATTTGTGGTCGTCATCCATGTATCCGTAGGTACTCTGTCGAGTTCGTCCAATCCCGCTGGTGATGGCTGCTGCATCAAACCCAACCTCATCAGCCAAGCCTTGCAAGGATGCATGAATTTCCTCACCCGGGTCCAAGCGCAGAAAGATATCATCGCCGCTTCGTGTCCATTCCATGAATCGCCCTAGAAGCGGCGCTTCATGAGGCTACGCATCATTCACTTTCCATTCCACTTGGTATGCGTCGTGCTTGTTCCATGGCTTCGATATAGGCTCGTGCTGTCTTGAGAGCTGCTGCATCACCTCCCAACGGGAGCGGTCCAAAAGGACCCCATCCGTTTCGAAGCAGCATGATGCGGCGCTTTGGTTGACGTTTTGCCAAACGCAGACGTTCCCACGGGTAGCGTTGACCATCGGCAAAAAGATGGGTTGAGGTGATAGCGTAGCGCTTCGGAATCACGAGTGAAATCAAATGAAGTGCGAGGAGGATATCCCAAACGATGGCGTAGATCATTGGAGTGTTGCTGACCTCAAGCAACCCCCAAGGCAACACCATCATCGCTGCCATGGAGCCGAGATTCCCCCACTGGCGAACGAGTTCGTGGACGCCCTCACTTTCCCAAGCGAAGCCTCCTGCCGGAAGGTTACCTAACTCGGGTACATCGCTGCGCTGGCGTGTTAACCAGAACGCATCCCAGAGTACGATGAGGGCCAAAACTGTCACGGCGGTTACCGCTACGGCCTCTGCACTGGGAAGATAGGTTTCCATGCTTTATCCACTCACAGATGCTTCTGGTCAAGCCCAGTCAAATCGCCCGGGCCACCCCGGCGGAGACGAACGAAGAAGAGCAACACGCCAACGATCAGAAGCGTGACAACGAGAAGGAGTGCATTCAGGTTGGTGTCAGAATCCGTGCTCGTCGTGCCCTCCAATACATCGGGGGTTCCATCACCGTCATCATCCATATCTTCGGTCAACCAACTGGTGTATCCTTCTGGACAGTTGAGAACATCAGGTTGTGTGTCCCCGTCGGTATCGACTTGGGCACAGGGATCGAGAGGGAAGGCATCTTTACTGTCGCTGAATCCATCGTTGTCATCGTCTTCATCGTACACGTTTGGCCCGCATGATTTTCCAATGGTGGCGTCAAACCACGTGTCGCTTGAACAGCTCGATATCCAGTCTCCATCGGTATCAAGTTGGGTATATTCAAAGTCCTTTGATGCGGTGCTACTCGCCCCATATGAGTCCGTTGCAGTCACCTCAACAACGTAGTAACCAGCGGTCAAATCTGTGATGTTGTAGACCATCTCGTTTCCACTTTGCAGGACCGCATTGCCCTGAGCATCGTACACCTTCCAAGAAAATGTTAGCGCAGAACCTTCGTCCAAATCATCACTGGCCGTAGCCACTGCTCGAATGTATTCGGATTCCATCACCCGTTGACCCGCATAGGGTTCCAGCAGGTCAACGGTTGGTGGCTGATTCACCGCGATGTTGAACACAACGGTCGTATCGCCAGATGCAGGAGATGTGAGTGTCAAGGTGGTTGAAGGAGATCCTGCCTTGGAGGCCGTAATGGCTACTGAAGTCACCATCGTCTCGCCTGAATCAACCACCGTGCGATAGGGCAGTTCAACGTCCACGGTTGTACCAGAAAGCTGCATATCATTCATTTCTGAGGATCCAAATACCAAGTTGAAAGTCGCCTCAACGGGCTGACCGTTTTGACGAGCGTCGAAAACAAAGGTTCGGTAGGCGGTAAAGGTGGCACCTTCCGTAGCATCCACATTGCTGACGGTCCCGTCAATTGCAGAAACATCTGCGCCGTACATCTCAAGCGTGCCAAGCAGTGTTGTTTGCTCGAGGCGAACTGGGTAGCCCTCGGTTGAAATGGCTGTAGAGGCCGACATGGTCGCATCACGAAGGATGAACGGGGCACTGATTTCGCCTTCATCGAGATGCAATCCGAGGCCGACACTGTATCCTGACAGGTCGAGTTGTTCAACGATCATGCTGTCCATTGAACGCCCATGGTGGGAGACGAATGCAGTTCCTGAGTTGTTGCCAATGAGTTCAATATGGCTTAGCAAGCCTGCCGAATCATCGATATCAATGGCTGGAGCCCCGTATAGGAGGACGTGGTCAATGGCCAGTTCCCGATTGGCATCTCCCTGAATTCCACTGCTCCCCGTGACGGTACCTTTTACGTTGGAAAGAAGGAAATTACCATCGATGGAATTGAGTGAAATGATGCTTTGATCACCCTCGAACGAAAGCGCATCAATATCCTCGACGTATCCTGTAACGCCGGTTAGAGAAAGGCCCTGGGATGTTGCCTCACCGATCATCAATTCAGAGAGGGCCAGAGGCACTTGTTGAGCCCATACTGCACTGCCGTAACAGGAAGTAAACGTCACGTTCGTCATGGTGATGGTGCCGCTTGAAGGGAAGAGTTTGACACACCCGTCTCCGCTATCCTGGAAGTGTGAATTTCGCAGCAGTACATCCGCACTGCTCCCTGATTGAACATAGAGCAACGCTTCGGCGCCAGAGCGGGCGAAGGTCACGTCGTCGGCACGAACTTCACCAATACCTGAAACGGTCATCGCAGGCGTGGCTTCAACGAGGTTGGTGCCGGTGAGTTCAATCGAGGCTGCTGCAGAAGTTCCGAGTATCAAGCCACCCCAACGAGCACCAGAACCTGTCGAAGAGAGAATCGCGGCTCCTGCATCAAGTACTCCATTGACGGTCACGGTCGAACTCTCGGCGATCCGCAATGAGACGCCGTCTTGTATCGTCATCGTTGCTGAAGAAGAAAGCGTGAGTGATTGGTCAAGCGTGTAGGGGCTCCATTCACGCTCAAGCACCAACCAATCAGTGACTGTACCTGAAGGGACCGTTGATGCCATGAAGGTGTGCGAGAGGCTTTGATTGGAGTCCCATGTCACAAAATCAGAGAATGAATTTCGTTGAAGAGTCACTGTTTTAACACCAGCCCATGTTTCTCCACTATCGGTGACCGTTCGAGCAACGCCAGAGGTTGAAACCTGGCCCTCGATATCAGTAAATGAAACTGAGCCGTCGATTGAAATCAAGGCTCCTTCTACCGGTGCTCCTTTGTCAAGCACCATCACATCCAGTGCTGAAAAGGCCGTGAATACAGCACCAGTACGGGCATCAATATCTCCAGAGACTTGTCCGTCGTAGAGGTCAATTTCACAACCGGGCTGAACCGTGAGGTTCCCCGAAATCATCAGGCCGCTGACCGTTCGTTTGGAGATACACGCCCATTCGACCTCCCCATGGATGGTCAATGCAGCAGAGTCGGTGCCTTGGAGCATGCTGCTGCCGCTAGCTTGGATCACGGTGGCATCGAGCGTTGCAGCGTAGCCGACAAGTTCTGCACTACCCTGGAGTGTTACATCGTTGGCTTGATTGACAACAAGGGTGGTTTCCAGAAGGGTAAGTTTTGCGTTATTGCTGACCACGAGGTCGCCGTTAAGCTGGTGTGCTTGCCCGTCGGGGCGAGGGCCCAGGACCACATCTTGCCCCGAAGTGAGGGTCCAATCACCCAGTGGAATCACCGGAACTTGAACGGACTGTCCTGTTTGGCCACCGTAGAGTGTTACACGGACACCGGCACCGTCAAGGGTCGCGTCGACAACTGAACCGGTGCTAACCAGTGGAAGGGTGAGAGCCCCATTGCTGTTGCTCGCTAATGTGAAGCCGTGAACTTCTACATCTGCTTCAACAGGGTTGCCTTGTAAATCGGTAAAGGTCACGGGAGTTTCAACCAATTCGTAGGCCGCAGAGACTGAAACGGAGGGGTTACTATTACTTCCGTAATAGAGCACACCATCACCAAGAGCATCGGATGAGGTGGGGGCCGTGTTCACTGGAGAAAAGGAGCGGATGACGCCTTCACTTCCTGTCGCCATCATGAGAGGCGTGTCGTGGAGTTGGGCAGTCCAATCGTGAAGTTGGAGGGTCGATGGACCTTGCATCAAAACGCCTTCATCTTGAGCGACGGTGGTCAAGGTGGTGCCTACATAGGACGCGTCGATGAGGTGCAAGCCTGCAGCATATCCAATGTTAAGTTCGGCGGTGGCAACACGGGCGTGCGTGTCCTCAAGATGGAGTGCCGTTGAAAGATTTCGTACCGTGAGTTGTTCTGCATCGATATTGCTGTACCAAGCCCGCACGCCGATAGAGGAGGTATCGCTTGAGAGGAAGGGTTTCTCAATGGTGATGGTTCCCCAATCGTGTTCTCCACTAAGGACGTCAATACCAATGCCTTCCGATGAAGTAAGAGCAATGTGGACGTTGGAAAGCATGCTCGTTGGCGTTTGCACGGCAAGGGCGGTTGTTGGGGAGGTCAGCGTGACGTCTTCGAGCATGAGATGACCGTCGCCAGAAGCTTCCATAGCCCGCAAATCTCCGTGAAAACTGCTGTTGCTCACATCAAAGGTGCCTGTACCCGACCATGATACACCCTTCTTTGCTTCGCTGACCGTCACCTGATTGAACGAACACAAACCGTTGCAACCTGCATCGAGGACATAACGTAATTCAAGGCCGTCGGCAGTGAAGGAAACATCATCCATCGAAATTGAAGTTGCTCCCTGGGCAACGAGCATTCGCTCACCCTCCATAACGGCGTTCGTGAGGGAAAGGCCGTCGGTATCGCTTGCGTCCACGGCCAGGGATACTCCGGTGGCGTACACGCTTGAAACCGTCGTCGTTGCGCCGGCCTTTGTTGCGATACCAACGCTGGCATTGACGATGCCTACGCCTGTAGCGTTGAGGTGTCCCCCTGATGTTCTGATTCCGACCCCTGCTTCTTGAATCGTCAACTGTGAAGCATTGACTTCTCCGTTAACGTCCATACCAACTGCAACTTCAACAGCGACTGCATCGTTGAGTTCGAGGCTGCCACCATCGATGTAGAAGGCTTCGTAATCCATTCGGTGAGCATCAACGCCATTGATGGTAGCCTGACCTCCAAGAAGGCTCAATCCTCTGTATGCATCGTTGAGCGTGAGATCAAAGCCATCCAAGCTGCCCCGAACGAGAAGTGAGGCGGAAGCATTTGCGATGGTGATATTGTTGAGTTCTGCAGAACCCGATGATGCGATTTCAATACCGGGCCACAGGCCTTGGCCGTGGGAGCCCTGCGTCAAGGGGGGAACTGAAGAGAAAAACACGGCTTCCTCGGCATCTAAATGACCCTCAACGAGAATGCCATATTCGCCAGCGTCGATGCTTGTGCCGGAGGTTACGGTCAGGGTTGCGCCCTGGGCGACGGTCACGTTCCCGGTGAGCGTCATGTTCCCAGACCATGTCGTATTGACCGTGACCGTGCTGTCTGCAGCTGAGATGACAGGAGACAGCGACATCATCAGAAGAAGAGCAGTCAGAGCGAGAGCGTTGCGTGTTCGCATAACCGTGCGTTAAGGTAAGGCCATATCAAACCAAAGGCCTCGCGTCGCAAAAAGTGTTCACACAGAAGAACAAATGGTGGGCCCGCCCGGATTTGAACCGGGGTCTGACGGCCCCCAGCCGCCAAGTATAGGCCAAGCTAACCCACGGGCCCGAGTGTAAACTCAGTTGCGTGAAGCACTGAACGGAGCGATCTCTTCAATGAGGTCGAGATGTCCGACGTACATTCGGCGGCAGCAGTAACGCTTCAAACCCACGGAATCGAGGGCATCAGCGTCGGTTTTACCATCCGCCAGCAATTGCTTGAATTCTTCCCACTTGTGGGCGACAACGCCGCCGCAACTGAAACATCGTACTGGAATAATCATCTTCTCACCTCATCGATAGGACTTCTGCTTCTTGCGACGAGCACCACGTCCAAGTTGGTGCTTTGGTTCCTTGCGTCGGGGGTCGTTGACCAAAAGGCTGCGATCAAAGCGAAGATATTCATTGCGGAGTTCCTCATCAATTCCCTCTGCTCCGCCGTTGTAGTGGACCAAGCCACGTGCAATGGCGGTTCGGATAGCGTCGGTTTGACCCATGATTCCTCCACCAGTAGTGGTTACAGAAATGTCAACTTTGCTCAAGCGGTTCATAGCGTCGGCGATGATCAATGGTTCCATGGACTTGCGTCGAGCAAGGGATGGTTGCATGATTTCAATAGGTTCGGAATTGACACGGACACGGCCTTTTCCAGCCTTCACTGATGCACGAGCAACAGCCGTCTTTCGCTTTCCAGACATTTCTACTGACTTCTTCTTACGGGCCATCATTGGTCACCTCCATTCCAGCGGTGGGCGGGTGCACCCAAATCTGCGCTGATGTCACCCAACAGAATGAATCGGTCGGGCAGAGCACGTCGGAACTTGCTGTCATCACCGTGCTCGTGGCCTTCAGGAAGGTCACCAGAGAGATGGTTAGGGCATCCGATTTCAACCCGAAGGTTGCGAAGTGCTCGGCGTCCGCTGCTCTTCTTTTGGTAAGGCAGCATACCACGGACGGCTCGCTTGAGAATCATATCGGGCATACGTGGGTAGAACGGTCCTTTGCGGGCGTGGTTCAACTCGTACTTCTTGTGATAGATATTCAATACGGAGCGGGGACGGCCGGAGACAACTGCTCGTTCTGCGTTGACGATGATCACTTTGTCGTCTCGACCTTCACGAGCAGCCTTGAGAAGGATGTCCGCAGAGGCAGATGCGAGGCGACCCATGATGAGGCCGTCTGCGTCAAACACGTAGGTTGTTGCATCAGCCAAGGATAACAACTCCTGTTCCGGTTGGGTTTTCGTTCATCAGCTCGCCGTAGGTCATGATTCGACCTCCAGCGGCTTCTATTTTCTCACGGGCACCGTTGCTCACGCTGTAGGCGGCGATAGTGTGACCGTTGGTCAACTCACCTGAGCCGAGCAGCTTGCCTGGTACGAGGACGGTTGCGCCCTCGGGGGCATAGCGGCTTACACGGCTGAGGTTGGGTTGGGCCCAATTCTTACGGCTCTTTGAGAGTCGCAAGGCCACATCTCGCCAAACAGCTACTCCGGTGTCGCGAGACTGGGCTTTCAACTGGTTGATCATGTCAACCAGTTGGGCGTTTGTCTTACGTTCTGGGTTACTCATTTGACTCCCTCGATGCTTTGAAGCAACCTGCCGACCGCCCATCCCGTTATGAAGTCACCGACGCGGTTGGGACTTCCAACGCGCCGCTGTGCGGCGTTTCACTGCCAATTATTGAAGGTGCAAAGAAGACTTCACTCGAGGATAATATCGCCCTTTGCATCAAGCAGTTCTATCATGAGACCGGCTGCACGTGCTTGGATGATGATTTCGTCGTGAAGTGTATCGGAGAAGTCATCAAGAGCGCCAAGTGCGGTAATACCTGCAACATCGGTCAGGCGATCAATAAGGTGGTTGAGCACGCAACTGACGCCGTATGCTTGGCCTGCACGGAAGGCATGGTCTGGCCCTCCAACCTCTGGGTCTTCGGCCTTCATGCGCAGCATGACGGTCTGAGAGTAGGCGACCAATGCGCCGTAGATGGATTCGATGATCTGAGCCGCCTCAAGATCGCCGAGCAGCATCTGGGACTGTGCAAGTGCCGCACGAACCGCTGATTCGTAGAGACCGTGTGCACCGATGGTGTCCGTAGTTTCAATCTGCATGGCTTGGTCAATGATAGACTTCCAGTCGTCCATGAACTGACACAGGGCATCCACCCTTTGAAGGTTAGGCCATCTAAGGCTTACGCCCAAAGCATCATCCCGCAAGGGGAGGCTTGGCTTCAAATCTTGAAGTCGCTGCCTTCGCCTTCAACGATTCCGGCTTGTCGCACCGTTCCATCTGCGTCAACGAATTGACCGGCCTTGGTCTGGTTCTCGTAAAGGCTGGCCACGTCAACACGCTTCACCGTTGCCTCTTCACCCAGTGACATTGTCAATGAATTGGTGATAGCGTTCAAGGTTTGAATCGCACGGTCACGGTGTGTTGCGTCGATGGTGTGTTCGGAGTAACGGGCTTCTTCAAAGATTGATAGGAAGTTGTCCAGTTGATCCGTTGGCACCATGTTGAACGCTGTACGAACCGCCGCTTCAAATTCACGAGCCGTCTCGTAGACCTTCTTCATGAAACCGTATTTCTTGAAGTGCTTAACCAAACTCTTGTAGCAGTCAAAGATAGCAGCGATGTATTCGTTACTGGCCTCTAATTGCATCATTGCATCGGTCAAGATACCACGCAAGGCTTGCACCTGTCGGCGTTCTTGAACGCGCTGGTAGTAGATGGCACCGGCGATCAACAAGGCCATCAAGACGATGGCAAAGCCAAGCAGGTTTCCTGGTGAGAGCAGATCATTTCCAGAGGTAGAGGCTTCTGCTTTCTTGTAGGATATTTCGTGAGTAATGTTGTCCTGAGAAGGCGAGAAGTAGGTTGAGCCAGGGTAAAACGCTGTAATACGCCACAAACCAGAACATGGTTGGCCGTCACAACTCCTTCCATCAAAGGCCCACTCAAACGAAGCAACACCTTGCTCGTTGGTACCCGTCTTGTTGTTGAGGTCTGACACCACCCATTCTCCGGTTGCGTCGTCAAAGTACTGGTAAGAGAAGATCACTTCTTCATTTTCAACCGCCAAGTCAAGGCGATCTCGCACCAAAGCGATTTCACCGTACACTGGTTGGCCTTCGTCAACACCGTTTTCGCCGGAGTTACTCCACGTTTGCCTTACTTGCAGATCCACACGGGAGCGCACGAGAATTTCCATTTCCATGGCTGAGCCGTTGAGGGCGTTGGAGTTGTCCTTGTCACATCCACCAGGCACGTTGCGGTCTGGTTCAAAGGCAACACGGAGGGTTCGGAAACCTTCCAGCTTACCGCCCGTGGTCTCAACGCCTCGCAAGGTTGGGTTTTGAGTAGGGTCGCCACTGAACCATTCAACAGTTCCGTCGATATCGCTGGTGCGAACGGTCGCAAGTGGACGGATGTTCTCATCAGGGTCCAAGTAGAGATTCAAACACTTGCCGCCAACGGACTGGCCGTTGGACTGAGCGAGGAATGCATCGATGTGGAAGGATTCCTTGAGGTACAATACGGGGTATCGTGAACCGTTTGGAGCCACCCACTGGTCAACACTGGACTTAAACGGCCCAACTTCAGTGATTTGAAGCGTCGAATTCGAGAACACGTCGAATTCTGTTTGAACGGTTTTGTTCTCGTATCGGTAAGCGTCGTTGTTGTCGTAAGATGAATAGGTGACAGTTACTTTCGCCTTTCCTGCCATCACGTCAGACAGCGGGCAGGTGATGGAGAAGAATCCGTCCACATCGGTCATTCCAGACTGGCATGCAACAGGTCCTGTTTGGCCGTTGACCATCTCGTAGTTAACGCGGATGTTTCGGTCTGTGAGGTTCACGCCCAACTCGTCGCTGAGTTGACCGGTTACCACCATCGGCTTGGGCACAACTTCTCCCGTCATCGGGTCGATTTCACTGGTGTAAACGATCTGGTCGTCAACGGTCATGACGGTGCGGCCAATGAGGTTGAATCCGTTGGCGTTGTTGGTCATGGTCAGTCGGAAGTGGTCGTTTCCTGGAATCTGTGTGCACGGATCCCATGCGCCCTGAATGCCGAGGTAGCTCACATCAAGTGGTTGGCAACCTTCGTTCGGTAGCGTTTCTTGGAATCGCAGAATAACATTCACGGGACCGAATCCATCGGGAAGGAAGGATTCTGGATCGTCACGCAATAATTGTGGGTTCAGCGGAGAGATGTTTGACTTCAAACAGCCAATCGTCTCTTCTGCTTCCAATCCGTCTCCATCGAGATCACGATCGGGAACATTGTCGCCGTTACCGTCGTAGAAACAGAGATGTGAGCCATCCGGTTCAATTTCTGGTAGCGAAATCACACCAGCACTTGGAGCGAGTGTAGCCACAACTTGACGATGCAGTGTGCCTTGGAAGTCTGAACCTTCAAAGATGACGTCGACCAAACCTCCGTTCGGGCTTTCTGAACCTGACAGGGCCGTACCCCCTGAATCACGTACGCTGGTTTTATTGTCGTCGTTGACTTGAGCGGTAAAGTCCCATTTGTCACCTGATCGCCGCAGATTGTCGTCAGACTGTATCACTTGCATGTACGTCCGAGAAACAACCCAAACGTATTGAGAAACGGTCGCCCCCTTGAGAAGAGGAGTCCCTGCATACTCAAACTGCAATGTGAAATTACCCAAATCATCGGAAGCCGAGACGTTGAATGGAATCTCGAAGAAACCGTTACTATCGGTATAATTGACGCCCGTGCGGCCGTCAAAAGACCAGGTATAATTCACAGGAGCATCGCGAACGGGTTGCAATGAATTGTCAACCAATTTCGCTTGAACGGTCGTGTTCGTGTTTCGGTAAAGACGTGGTAGCGAGGTAGTGAGGAAATCAGTCGTTCCAACAACGGTGACGTTGATGTAAGCGCCCGTTGCAGCAAGTGTGGAAGAATTGCCCGTGAAGTAGTATGCAGAATTGGTGAAGTCAACACGCATGCCGTAGGTTCCAGCGCCGTATTGGCTGTACCAAGACCAGTTGTAATCGAAGGTGGCGTCACCGTCTTTCATGATCGGGCGTTGTGTGTACGCTGTTTCACCAGCACCGAGGAATTGACCGTTCTTATCGACGTCAACCTGCAGAGCAACTGGGTCTTGGTCCCACGGGTCGTTGGTTCGGTTGGTCACCTTTCCAATGACTTGGAGTGATTCTCCAGTGTTCATTTCAGGAATGATTTCACAGCGAACTGGGCTGTTGGGGTCTGTTCGGTCAACCGGGCCACAGGGTGGGAGGTTACCGTCACCACCGTTGACCAAATTGATGAACCAATGTGTGCCGTTGGCTGAAAGGAAGGGTCGTAGACTTGCTGCTTGACCGGAGAGGTCAGCAGGCGTTCCGTCCCATGAGGTTGGGTAAGGCTTGAATGCAGAAACTTGATTGTAATCGATGCTCGCTGCGTCAAGGGCCGGTTGGTGGAAAAGTGTTGCCCAGTCTCCGAAAGTACCGTCGCCGTTGTTAACGGTTGAATCATAGTAATAGATTGGACTCAATCCGTCAATGATCATCGTTCCTTCAATGTTCATCCGGTGCATAATTCGAACCGAGAACGGTTCAGCCTCGTCACCTTGTAGGTACGGGAACGGCCATTCAGTAGCCAACTCAGGTGATACTCGAGCTACGATTTCAATGTCGCCCGCAGGTAAACTGGTATTGGTGTAATTGTACCGGACCGCATCACCGTTGCTGTCAAGGACGATGTTATGCTTCTTGGTCAAATCGTTCCACGCAATCTGTTCGTAGGCACCTGGGATTTGTCCAACCCCGTTATCAGCCGTTGAATTCCATTGAACTTGCTTCCAAGTTCCAGAGATACCAAGGTCCTGAACGAAGGTAAGTGAGGCCCATCCTGTGGCATCCGTGCGGTAGCCATTGTTGCCCAGCCCGGTGAAGTTTGTTGGGGCTGTGAGGTTTCCAAAGAGCCCACCGAAGATGGAGAAGGTGATTGGTGAATTCTTGATTCGATTATCAAAGAGGCCTCGGTCCCAGTCTGCAGCGTAGTGTGCTTTGAAATCCAACCAGAAGGGTTGTTCGTCGCTTCGGAAGTATGTCCATGCGGAGTAGTCAACCGTCATGTTGGCTTCTGCTCCAACGAAGTAAGATTGCGATTGGCTTCCATCGAACACAAACATCTCGGTGACTTCAGCATAAACACGATATGTTGTGTTGTCGCCCACCGTGAGGTCTTCTGGGTAGAGGAATTGTCCTACGCTGAAGTTTCCTCCCGCGTTGGTCAATACGTCGATGGTTTCGATTGCCGTCGTGTTGTTTCCAGTCCATTCAACGTGGACCTGAACGGGGAGTTGGGGTGCGGATTCCAGAACTCCTGTAACGGGGTTAATCCAGTCTACGTGGCCCGAGAAAATTGCTGGACTTTGTGCATCAAGCCAGAGATTGTCGGGCAGATTGAGTGTGATGTATGTCGGCATCTTATCGTCTGCATCCAGAATACCATCGTTGTCAGAGTCCCAGTCTGAAGTTAATTCAGAATCTTCTGTGTGGTCAAAGTCAAGGTCTACCCGTGTGTCGTTATCATCGTCATCGTCAACCGCATCGGGCCCCGTGGTGGAGTCCATTGGGTTTGCAAGTGCTTCGCCGTCGCCGAAATCGTCGTGGTCCCAAGGATTTGTTGAATTGCGGTCAAAGCGAGTTGGCCACAGCAGGACTTCGTCTTCGTCGTGCATACCGTCTTCATCGTCGTCCTCGTCAAGATCGTCGCGGGTTCCGTCGTTATCGTGATCGAATGGTGCAGTGATGCTTTCGAGCAACTCAGCTGCATTGGTCAATCCGTCGCCGTCCCAATCATCGTCAGCCCAGTTGACAATACCGTCGTTGTCATTGTCCCAAGTGGATTGTTCCTCGCCCCAGAAGCAATTCGGGAGTTTTTCTTGGTCAACGTCCAAGCGTCCATCGTTGTCGTCATCAGGGTCTTCTCCGTCAGGGATTCCGTCGTTATCGTTGTCAACGTCGTAGATACTCGGGCTTCGCAAGCCTTGAGACATGATTCCCTGATCCCAAACGGCTTGATAGAAGCCATCTTCGTCAGCATCCGCATCGTTACCGTCATCATCGTTATCGACACAGTTGTCGCCTTGGAAGAAATTGCCGTTGTTCTGGCCCGTATCGTCATCAAGATCGAAGTTGCTGTCAATTTCGAAATAATCCCAAATTCCATCGTTGTCATCGTCAACGTCAAACCAATCGAAGATTGAATCGTAGTCATCGTCAAGGTCAATGGTCGAATTGGTAAAGTCGCCGTCAATATCACCGTCAACGTCGTTCTTGAGCAGGTCTGCACCCAATTCATCGGGGAAATCTGCCTCAGGGCCGTTGTCACTGTTCCACTGCCAAATACCCGAGACAAGGCCTATCCAAGTGTTGTATGCGTCACGGTTGTCATTCATTTGGGTGAAGGTGATTCCAGAATCGACGTTTCCGTCTCCTCCGAAGTCATAATGCCAACATCCGATGCCTTCAAGTGGGGTGCAACTCCAATTTCCAGAGGGGCCGCCCGCGGTTGCGCCTTGGTCAAAGGCAGCATCGGGGCGTGTGGAATAGGGCGAGCCGAATTGTGCATTGACGCCGTTGAGGGGCATTTTGTAAGCAAGGGCGTAGGCGTAGCCGCAAACAAAGCCTTGGCCAAGGTTGCCAGCAGTCCATCCGCAGGTACTCAAGTTGTAGGATCCTCCCATCTTAACATCGTCTACGTCGAGAATTCCGTCGTTGCCTTCATCTTGGTCCCACCAGTCGGGCATACCATCTGCATCTTGATCGATATCAAGGCCGTTGATGAGGGAATCTCCGTCAGAGTCAATGTCCCATTCATTACCGCCGTTATAGGGTGACCAACGTGCGAAGAAGAACCAGTAGAACTCAGGGACTGTTCCGGGGGTAACTGGAGTGGTTGTGCTGTCATAGCCGTTGTAGTTGAGGACAACATCACTGAACGGGTAGTGTTGGAAGACCATGTTCCAGTGATCTGTAGCGTTTGTTCCGTAAAGTTGGCCGTCGTTGGTGCCGTCGAGTGCGCCACCATCGCTCACAGGGTAGTACGGGTTGGAAAAGGCGTCGGTTTGATCGAAATCTAGTATACCGCAATTTCCGTCGTCCGGGTCGTAGAGGTCGGAGACTCCATCGTTGTCGTCGTCCCAATCAATGCTGTTCTCAAGGCCGTCACCATCAACGTCAGAGTCGACATCGTTTGGTCCGTCGTCTCTGTAAAGTGCACCGTTGATGGTGTGCAAGTCGTTATCGTTGTCAAGATCGCAATCCCAGTCAATGTCCAAAATATCGATAATTCCATCGTTGTCGTCATCGACGTCGTCCCAATTGCTAATGCCGTCACCGTCCCAGTC
Source organism: Candidatus Poseidonia sp. (assembly GCA_016778305.1). GTDB lineage: Archaea > Thermoplasmatota > Poseidoniia > Poseidoniales > Poseidoniaceae > Poseidonia. The sequence goes on from JADHPT010000019.1 coordinate 15,316, forward strand.
GTTGAACTGAGAAAACGATGCTCGTCGAGTTTGACAGCGTGGGTCCGGGCTCACTGGATTCGGGTTGGCTTGTGTTGGACAGTTCCATGTGGACACGTCGGAAGCTGAATCAAGCGGGAATGAGTCGTTTTCATTCTGGATGTTGTCGTTATCTGTATCGTATGGAAGGTCTGCGCCTCCAACAGCGAAGTTGCCAAGGTTGTCCGGAGAGGTCGTTCCTCCGAGGTCGCTGTCAAGCCAATCGTAGATGCCGTTGTAATTCTGGTCAAACGGTCGGCGAATATCGTCGTCAAGATCGTTGTCGTAATCAAGCTCACAATCAATTGTTCCATCGCCATTGCCGTCGCCACCTGGAATCTCAAAGACGGTTGTTGAGACGCTTGAGATGGTAAGTTCAGCAGCGGAGTTACCTCCGGTGATGGTGACGAAATCTGCAGCTGAGTAACCTGAACCTGGCCGGTTGATGGTGACGCTCGTCACAACACCCGCTGTCGTAGTAATGTCGACGGTTAGGCCCGTTCCTGCGCTGGTTCCTGACGAGGTTGCGACATCTGTTGCATCGCTGTAACTGGCACCCCCATCACTGATGGAAACGCCCGTAGCGCCGCCGTTCTGGAGGCCTGTGAAGTCGCTGGTTTGGTCGCCGTTGGTATCGATTTGGATGCAGGTGTCTGGGATACCGTCGTTGTCATCGTCGGGATCCACCATGTCGAGGATGCCATCGTTGTCGTCGTCCGTATCTGCACTGTCGGGTGTACCGTCGTTGTCGTTGTCTGGATCGAGGAAATTAGGTGAACCATCGCCGTCGAGATCTCCGTCCCAAATTTGTGTAAAGGAAGGTGTTCCTTGCGCTCCATCGATGAAAGTATCAAGTCCGCCAAAGAACCCGGATGCAGACGCTCCTGCTCCGTTGACGCGGTTGCGTTCCCAGTCAACGTAGTCAACGCCGCCTGAGAAATCCCGGTACTCGTTAAAGTTCCAAAGCGTTGCAGTACTGTAAATCAAATCGTCGGTGGTGCTTGCCGCTGCTGCTGCAGTCATTGTACCAGTTTTGCTTGCATCATAGGGGTGCTCGTCAACAGCGTCTGGCGTACCGTCGTTGTCGTCGTCGGTGTCAAAGTAATCAGGGATGCCGTCGGAATCGAGGTCGCACGGCCAGGTGAATTGGTCAATTCTACCATCGTTGTCGTCGTCTTCATCGTATCGGCCGGCTCCCGAACCGTCACTGTCTTCGTCAGTCACGCCGTCGTTATCGTGGTCCATTGGATTTTGGTCAGCGAGGTAGAACTCACCGATCAGTCCAATGTTTGAGTAAGGATGATCAATGGTTGGATCAAGGTAGCGGTCGGTGGAAACGTTGCGTGGATCAAGTCCTTCTGCTTCCAATGCTTCGTAATCTATGGGCCCTTCAAGGATACCATCGTTGTCATCGTCCCAATCATCGACGTCGAGAATGCCGTCGTTATCGTGGTCGTATGGGTCGGTACCATAGCACCCGTCGAATCGCTCGAGAAGGTCGTAAATACCGTCGTTGTCATCGTCAAGATCATTCAAATCGTCAATACCATCGTTATCGTGGTCGCCAGCATTTGTTTCCTCAAGCATAGGTGCATATGCGGGAATGACGGATTCGAGAACTGAAAGATCCATAATGACTCCAGACGAGACGCCTGGGTCGGACCACATCATGTCCAAAAGTGCCTCATGGGCGAGAGAGAAGCCACCGTCATGGTTGCCTTCCCATCCACCCTGGCCACCTTGATCCGTGGATTGAGCAGGGACCATGTCCACGCTTCCACCCTGAACCATTCGAGATTGTACTGGGGCATCTTGTGTTTCAGTCATGCCTTGAACAATGGCAAGGAGACTGCTGGCAAGCATCAAAAATACAAGAATAAATGCCATTGAGAGTTGTTGGCGTTCTTGGATTGTTTCTTTTCGTTGTGTAGATAGCATACGGGCACCTCGTAATCACTCTCGCACCGAAATACCCTATTTGAAAGGCATGGTGGATACGAGTACTTGCGTATCACGAGGAGGTGAGCGTATCACTCACAAAAGAAAGGGTTGTTCGCCATCGCAGCTGCGGTAAATGGAACATAAGAGAGAGACTCCCCGGGGTCGTAACCCCAGGAAGTCTGTTGTACCCGACAGAGTCGGTTCTTTGACAGACGTTGCGTGTGCTAACTTCAGAATTCGTAGATGTCAAGGATGCCGTCGTTATCGTCGTCAGCGTCCTCGTTATCGTCGAGACCGTCGTTATCAGCGTCAAATTGACCCGTAAGATCGTTGCCATCGTTGACTTCAAACCAGTCCATAAGACCGTCGTTGTCGTCATCGTTGTCAGTAAGATCCCAGATGCCATCGTTGTCATGGTCGTAGCGGTAACTGCCGGTTGCACCGTCGGCTTCGTCAACATCCAAGATGTCGTCGTTGTCGTCGTCTGCATCGTCAGCGTCGTTGAGACCGTCGTTGTCGTGGTCTCGGGACATATCTTCGCCCATGTCGCCAATGTCATTGCGGTTGTCAATACCATCGTTGTCGATGTCGAGGTCAACAGCGTCGGAAATTCCGTCGTTGTCGTGGTCGTAGATGTTGGTGTTGGGGTCGCCATCATCGACTTCTTCGCTGTCGTTGATTCCGTCGCCATCATCGTCGTCATCTTCAGCATCGTCGATGCCGTCGTTGTCGTGATCCATTGGGGAGTCATCAACTGAGTCGGGGATTCCGTCATTGTCGTCGTCGTTATCCACATCGTTAGGGATGCCGTCGCCGTCGTTGTCGTTTTCTCCGTTCTCAGCTTGGTTGTCGAGTTGCTGACCTTGTTGCTGTTCGGATTGTTGGCCTTGTTGACCTTGTTGTCCGTTCTGCGTCTGACCTTGCTGTTGCTCGTTCTGACCGTTCTGGTTCTGACCGTTTTGGTCTTGGCTGGTCTGGTCACCTTGCTGGCCGCCTTGTTCGCCGCCTTGCTGTTGTTGACCTTGACCGTTGTCTTGCTGCTGGCCTTGTTGACCTTGCTGGCCTTGTTGGCCTTGCTGGCCTTGTTGACCTTGCTGGCCTTGTTGACCTTGCTGGCCTTGTTGACCTTGCTGGCCTTGTTGACCTTGCTGGCCTTGTTGACCTTGCTGGCCCTGTTGACCACCTTGCTGCTGACCTTGACCTTGGCCTTGACCTTGGCCTTGACCTTGGCCTTGACCTTGGCCTTGACCTTGGCCTTGACCTTGTCCTTGACCTTGGCCTTGACCTTGGCCTTGACCTTGGCCTTGTCCTTGACCTTGGCCTTGTCCTTGGCCTTGACCTTGGCCTTGTCCTTGGCCTTGACCTTGTCCTTGTCCTTGGCCTTGACCTTGGCCTTGACCTTGGCCTTGTCCTTGTCCTTGACCTTCGCCCTGTCCTTCGCCACCTGCTTCGGATTCGCCACCGCCTTCAGTGCCGCCGTTACCTGCGCCTGCGCCAGACTCCTGGAAGTCTGGATCGTAAGCATCAGGAATACCGTCACCGTCAGAGTCGGAGAATTCACCGTCGTTGGGGTCGTTGGGGAATTGGTCAGTCGCGTCGGACTTTCCATCACCGTCAGTATCGGAGTTGTTAGGGTTAGTACCCTTTGCATACTCTTCTGAGTTGGTCAAGCCATCTCCATCAGGGTCTGCATTTCCGTCACCGCCGTTGGTTGGATTCAATCCGTTCGAGACTTCCCATCCATCAGGGAGACCGTCACCATCGCTGTCTGCATTGTTCATGTTGGTACCTTGAGTTTGCTCCTCGGAGTTCGTCAATCCATCACCGTCCCAGTCGGCACCGCCGTCTGAGGGGTCAAGGGGGTCAGAACCGTCGCCAGAGGCTGCCGAAACAGCTGAAAGGGCGAGGAACAAAGCCATTAGTACGCTCATCATTTTCGTTTTCATGTTTTTCACTTTCCTTTTTGTTTTGGGTTGTTGTTACACAGAGAACCCGCTGTTCTCTCTTTCCATCGCTAAATCGCACCCATTGATGTCCGAACTGTTGGTCGTTCGATTCAAATCAAGGCCAGTGGGGTTTAGCGTATGGGATTGAACGAAGGCTACGCGAGTTGTCCTATCAAATTCAATATCAGAAACAAGAGATGATTCGTACCTAAATACGTGGGTACGTGAGGGTAAAACAGTGACCCTCTCTGCAATTCTCTTGTTCTGTATCTCGTTCAAATCCTCCGTATTCATCGTTTTTTCACGGGTCGTTCATAGGGAACCCAATGTTCCCTCTACCATCTACAAAGGCTCTACCCTATATGAAGAGCGCGATGGGATGTTCGGAACACAAAGGCCCTCTTCATTGGAAGAGAGGCGTATTAGGGGTGGCTGGAAGGAGAACATAGGCGTCGTGATGAAACACATAACGTGCGACAATTTCCGCAAGTTCTGTATTTTCAAAGGCATGGACTCGCTCTGAACCGTGCCCGACGGCTGGTGAAAAGAGTTTGAAGCCGAAGGGTTTGGCGGTTCTCGAAAGAGCGATCTTAGCAGCTCGCACTGCATTTGAGCCCCTAACACCACTTTCTGAAAGGCCGATACCCAGACAGTGAATGAGCATCCCCTGTCGTACGCCATAGCCTCCTGCTGCAGCTAACATTCCAAGGATGATGAATTGATCGCGCCTTGATGCATCCCATCGGTGTGGGTCTCCGTAAAACCGCTCTTGGAGTGATTCTATGAATGATTGATGGGCTTCGCTCAATTGTCGAGGATCCAGCCGTGGTACTTCTTGGCGTTGGAATTCCTTCTCGTTTTTTGGAAGAATTTCATCAAAGGGAGTCCACTGATAGTCTCCAAGTATCCAGTTGTTGAATTTCTTTGACAGCAGGGGATCCGCTCCACGCCAGGACCAAATGCTTCTTTGGAGCATTTCTGGTGCAATGGAATCAAACACTTCCGGTGCTTCTTGAGAGAGCGTTTTGAAGGCCTCGAGTAGTTTTTCAAAATATAAATCGCGTTGTGTATCTGATTTAGAACTGTATTTTGAAGATAAATAGTAGTCAAAATCTGCATCTATTGAATTCTCATTCTTCTCAGAACTAGAACCCTTCATGTTCTTCTTCTGAGCGGAGGTTATGTTTTGTTCTTTCGTCGTTATGTCCTGTGCTGATCTCATCTTTGTCCCCCTCTTTTCGGGCGCAAATCCATCTTTTTTTACCATAAATTATCATTTTTTAATTATAATTGGGGCTTCGTGGAACCTGCCATTAGCATGATGTTCAAGTGAGCAATTATATACTCTTCAGCCTAAAAGTGCTTGATCATGGAGCGGTGTGGCCCGATTTGCCCGATTTCATAGGGCGTGTCGATAACAACCCACCCTTGTGAAGCATAGAAAGGGATAGCATGCTCGCGTGCTTGCAAAAGACCGGTTCGGCAACCAAATTCTTTGACCATAACCTGTTCGAGGCGTGCGAGAATGCGGGCTGCATGGCCTCTTCGCTGATGGTTAGGCAGCGTGCCCATTTGTCGGATTTGGAAGGCGGGGCGGTGCGCTGATTGAGTTGAAAGTGGTCCAAAGGCAGGGATTTTAGCCGCTCCAGGGCCCTTGTGATCGGCTCCTGAGCCATCTGAATTCTCCGGGATGACGTGAGCTCGCCCCACCGACACAACCGAGTCACCGTCCGCCACCCACGCATGGACGGCTTCTGCGTCATCACCCAAACGTTCACTGCCAAGTGGCATGCCAAGAGGTGCACGTAGCACCGCATAACGAGTTGCAAAATAAGCATCACTTGGCTTGCCATGCAGAGAATGCAACATGAATCTCACAACCCGCCAAAGGCGATGAGGAGGAGGATAAAGAAAAGAGCAGGACCGAGAACAATCGAAAGTGGGAGGGCTGTCATCAAGCCGTAGCCAAGAGATTTCTTTCCTTTCGAGAAGGAGACGATGATAGCACCGACATAGATGAAGGGAAACATGCAAAACAAGCCACCACTTTCGGTGAATTCCAAGATGAATATCATGACGATGACAATGCCATATGGAAGGAAAAGACCGAGGAAATATTGCCCCCACTGCATTCCTTGCTTCGGAGCAACATCGGGGAGTGTGAAGGTTTGGGCGCCAGAAAGTACGGAAACATCGCCCGTCAATTGTGTAGGAGGGGAGGAAGGGGGGGTTGAAACAGATGGGTCTAAGGAGCCCATGAATAATGATGTCGGAGGAGGAGAAGACGCCCCGGTAGATTTGTCTTCGTCGATGGCAAAAAAAGGCTTCTCATTTGACGGGTTCGCCTCTCCATCATCGGCTTCCGCCATGCCTATGCCTTATCCTTAGTTCGTTTAAACAAATCTCCTACGACGTCTTTTTCGCAGAGGGACACCTTGCCAAAATAAAATGAAAACAACGGGGAAAGGCGCGTTGAAATAGGGGTTCTCATTGGCGTGATTAAAGCACGGATGTCGGAGCGGTTACGTCGGGGATTGCAAATCCTCTTACCTGGGTTCAAATCCCAGTCCGTGCTCCAAAATCAAGCAATGACTCCAATGGTGATGCGAGAGTTGAAAGCCAAACGAGAGCACCGGAGCATATCAGACCTGTCAGGGGGAGGGAAAGGACATGCCTGAATTGAATCCGAACTTGGACCTCGTTGGCTCTGGATTTGCTGCGTTCCTCGCCCCTCCAGGACCTGAAGTCATTCGCTTTACCGTTGGCCAACCTGATTTCGATACCCCGCGCCCCGTCGTTGATGAAGCAAAGGCTGCCCTCGACCGTGGTGAGACGACATATACTCGCCCTCAGGGGAGTGAAGCGCTGTGTGGTGCAGTCACCGAGCATCTCTCCAAATTCAGCATCCACACAAAACCCAGCGATGTCGTCATTACTCCCGGCTGCAAACAAGCCCTCCTGTACGGAATGATGGCGGTTCTTACACCCGGAGATGAAGTCCTTCTCCTCTCACCCGCATGGCCTTCCTATGACGGCATGGTCCGCCTCACTGGAGCAACCCCCGTCCATGTCCCCGTTAAGCGGGAGAATTATCACCCGAACATGGAGGCGTTGGAAGCACATGTTAACCCTCAAACCAAGGCGATCATCATCAATTCACCCAACAACCCGACGGGAGCCGTGTACACTCGTGAAGAAACCAAAGCGCTGGTTGAGTTTGCTGTTCGTCACGATCTTTGGATTCTTGATGATATGATTTATTCCACCTTGGTCTGGACCGATGAAGGGTATACATCTCCTTGTGAATTTGAAGGAGGGGCTGAGCGTACGATTACCATTGGTGGATGGTCCAAAGGATGGGCCATGACCGGATGGCGACTCGGATGGATCACTGGTTCAACCGAACTCATGAATGGCGTCAAGAAAATCAACGTCAGTGCTGCAACCCACGTTGCGACCTTCTTGATGCCTGCGGCGACCGTTGCCTTAGGACTGGACCAAGAGGTCCGAGTGATGGAGGATGCGTTTCGAGAGCGGCGTGGTGTAGCACAGGAGGCTTTTTCTTCACTTCCAGGCATTGTTGTGCCTGAACCAGAAGGAGCATTCTACATCTTAGCAGATATTACCGGGACGGGGATGACCGATATGGAATTCGCAACCGAGGCGCTTGAAAAAGCGCAGGTGCAAGTGATACCTGGTTCGCTCATGAAAGGTGGAGAAGGTCTGATTCGAATCAGTTATGCCACCTCGGTTGAAACCATTCTCGAAGGCGTCCAGCGCCTGCGTCAATGGCTTGAATCACGCTGATGAAAGCGCCATCAGCGCCTCTCGGATGTAAATGAAGCCCGTTATTACCAAACCTACCATGATGCCTTTTTGGATGTCATCGCGTTTCCATTTCTCCAACCATCGTTTCCCAAGGCGTGCTCCTATGAGGGCGGCCACGACAAAGGCAAACAAGAGCAGGGTTTGGTCTGTCAATACAGTGATGTCATTCCAGAGATAGACGGGGATGCGCGTCAAATCGACAACAAGTGCCAGGACTGCAGCGGTTGCAGCATATTCGGACTTATTTGGAAGGCGGGGTTGCAAAAACATTGCTCGTAATGCCCCTTGATGGCCCGTCAATCCGCCCATGAATCCCGAACCAAAGCCCCCTATTCTGTCCTCAGCTTCGGGAAGGCGGATCTTCGACCACCGTTCACTCACTTTCAACATCGGTAATACGACCAGTGCAAGGCCCACCAGAAGAAGGAGGGGGTCAGAAGGGATCACGAGATGCAACAAAGCTCCGATGAAGGCCCCGAGAAGAAGCGCCCAACCAAAACGTCTCAACGCATCTCGTTCGATGTGCTCTCGCAGCATTTGGGCCTTGATGGCGTTGTGAGCCCCATGAACAATTGCCACCCCCGCAATGGCCTGATGTGGTTCAAACCAAATGAGGAAGATGGGCGTGGTCATGGTGGCGAGTCCGAAGCCTGCTGGCACGGTTAAAGCGGCTGCTAAGGTACATCCAAGGAGTCCGAGAATAATGATGAGGATGTCCATGTCAACCCTTCCCATCACGGCTTATGTGGCGATTTCTTGAGGCGCCTAATGAATGATTACACCATAGATTCGTTCAACGGCCCGTGATGGCTGGCTGAATCGTCTCAGAATTCAACTTGAATCATGCCGTCGTGCTCCCTTACGGGATAAATTGTGAGGTCTTTCTGTCGTGAAAGTTTTCCAACCACCTTTCCAAAAGGTGGGAAGAGAGGAAACGGGGCCCATTCTTGCAGTGAACCGTCTTCGATCTTGTGTGTTGTTTGATGCAGTGGGCAACGCACGCACCCATCCTTGACTTTTCCACCCCAAGCAAGAGGCCAGCGCATGTGTCGACACAGTGCCTCAGTAGCAAAGAGGGCGCCGTCTTGTCGGCCGACCATGACCATTTTTCCTCTGACGGCCACCATCTTTTTCTTTCCGTCTTTGAGCCGTTTCGATTTGATTGCATTATGCCAGTTCATTGTATCACTTCATTGGTAGGGGGATGTTCAGGTGTTGGAGAAGACGTTCGGCACTCGCAAGGGCTCCTTGCACCGAGGGGTGTGCCCGGTGGTCGCCCACCACAAATACGCCATCCACGGTGAGGTCATTCATGCTCCGTTGATGATGGTTCGGGTCCGTGTGGGGGAGTGCATGGCGAACTGTGGTGGTATAGGCGTAGGACCATCGGTCAATCTGTTCGCCGAACCACTGCCGAAGTTCATTGAGAACCTTCTCGGGGTTGGGCTGTTGTGCAGCATCACCCACCAAGGTAGCGACAATGATCTGTTGGCCGTCACTTCTCGGATGAAGATTGGTAGGTACGTGAACGTGCAAGACTTCTCTGCCCTGTGACCCCCATCCCTCGTTGAGCAATAAACGAGCCTGGGAATAAGGTGAGCGGGGCGATAAGAAGGCCACTGTTGAGGTAAGGCGTTCGCGAGGCGTATGGACTGGTTTGGCATTGGGAAGCAAGGTCGATGTTACATGTTGGGGCGTTGCGAGAACCACGTGATCGAATGCGTAGGTTTGATCCGTAGTCGTCACGGTGGTTGCGGATACACCAACCACCTTTGTTGAGAGGTGAATCTGCGTTTGCTCCAATTGATCAGCGAGCTGTTGGGGGACGGCTCCTATGCCGTTTTTGGGGACGATCATGCTGCCATGAGACATAGCACCCCAGGTAAATTCTGCAAAAGAAAAGCGTTCGGATAGCGTTGGGTCAAGCGTGATTCCTGCAAAGAGCGGCCCGAGAACACGTCGTGTGGAGGGGCGGAAGCGGCGCTGTCGAAGCCCGTCCTCCACCGTGGATGAGGGTCTGTCCAGTGGCCGTTCAAGGTCACTTGATGACGTACTAAGGCGCCATTTGAGAAAACGTAGACCGTCCCGTACTCCGACCGCTTTGAGAGTTGGCAGCAGATACTTTGGCGCACGTAATGCGTCACCAAGAACGCGCTTCCGGCCAGTACTCGGATCGATGGATACGGTGCACGAATCCATTGGTTTGGCTTCCAAAGCGTCGAGATTAATCCATCGTTGCACCGTCGAGTACGCCGTATGGAGTACATGGAATCCGAGATCATACCGATAGCCTCCGTGTTCCACCGTTCGCATTCTGCCTCCAATGGTGTCTTCTGCTTCGAACATCGTCACCTGATGGCCTGCTCGTTCCAGTCCGAGGGCAACCGCGAGGCCAGCTAAGCCAGCACCAATCACCCCGATATTCATTCGTTCAGCCCCTTAGGTTCGACATTCCACCGTCAAGGTGGATGATTTGCCCTGTGAGGTTATCTGGGGCGTCGGTTAATAGCCACGCCATGCTGTTTGCCACCTCTTCGGGTTGATTGAGGCGATGAAGGGGGATCATGGAAATCGAGGCTTCCCGTATGGCGTCTGACCGTAAAACGGTCGCAGCAAGGCGGGTGTCCGTGAGGCCAGGCGCGACTGCATTGACGCGGATGCCGCGCTTTGCATAGGTTGATGCTGCTGAACGGACCATCGCTTCCAGACCGCCTTTGGCTGCTGCAATGGCTTCATGATTGGTCAATCCATAGCTTCCTGCCACACTGGATACGAATACCATGCGGCCTCCTCCTGACTTGATCATTGATTTGCCCCCGGTTTTTAATGTCAAAAACGCAGAGGTCAAATTGGTTGAAATTACCTGTTCGAAATCCTCTAATTTTGTGGCATGTGGTGGACGTAGTGCGATTGAACCCACGAGATGGGCGATGCCGGTGAGTCCGTCCGAAGCCTGTTCTGAAGCGGAAGCGACGGCTTGTTGTACGGCCGATTCATCGAGAGCGTCTCCCTGAATCACGAGCGCTCCTTTGGATTCAAGGGCCGTAGTACGCTCGGTATCACGGGCAAAAAGCGTGACACGGTGCCCCTGTTCCAGAAGTCGCTCGGCGAGAACCAGGCCGATATCGCTGCTACCACCAATCAAAAGAAACGATTTACTCATACAATCTTATCATTTCTGTTAGTTTTTATATTCCTGTTTCCTTGAGCACAAAGACATTGTTTGAAAAGCAGGTCTGCTCAGGTTTGCACGTGCTTCGTGATTCACATCCCGATATTCTGAACACCGTTGTTCAGGCTCAAAGCATTCACATCCTCGGTTCAGGCATGAATTCAGAACGCCCAGCCCACCAAGCGATTCTTGACCTTAACAATGCGGGCTGGCGGTTGGTACCGGTCCATCCCAGAGATGCAGGAGGCAGTATTGCTGGACGCGCCATTCGGGCATCGATTGAAGACGGTATCGTGCCCGAAATTGTGGTCTTCTTTCTGGCGCCTGAGCGAGCCAAGCAGGCTGTGCAAAAGCTTCTCTTTCGCTTTGACCGTGAAACGATGCCGCTTCTCTGGTTCCAGCCCGGTTCGGAACACGAAGACGTGCTCGAGATGCTCAATGAGGCGGGATTCCCCCATATCGTAGATGACTGCATCGTTCGCTTTGTCAAGCGTCACCATCTTTCTGCGAGTACGCCTGTCACGGTAGATCCCTGGTATCGTCAAATTGCTTCAGAAGAAGGAGATGGGTGTTCGGTGTGGACCGTTCATCGTTCTGATGAAGCGATTCACCCGCCCACAACAAGCCTCGAGTGGTGCGGTGACCTTGACGACCTCCGAGCCTCTCAGCACACCGTAGCGCGCTACATTCGCAGTCTTGTTCGGGTGGATGAAACCTTAGAGGAAGCGGCTGTAAGGTTGACATTATCTCAGGCCCAAGGGTGAGTTTACCGATCAGCCAAATCAAACGGTA
>JADHPT010000032.1 GCA_016778305.1 Candidatus Poseidonia sp.
CATTCACGTTGGTGATGGAGTAGCCGTAGAAGTCACGTTGAGAGGTTGAAACTGCCCAATCTTCTTCCGCAGTGGTACAATCATCGTCATCGCAAGCGCTCTCTTTCGAGAACTCCTCGAAGTTATCTTCGACAGCATCGGGGACAGCACCTGTTGACATTGGAGCCAAAAGGGCGACGTTCAGGAGTACCATGATGATACCCGCAATCAGCATATTTCTAGAGGAATTAGCATTTTCCATAACGCTAACCTGTCTGCGCGGAGGATATAAGGTTACATCCTCCTCAATTGTTTATAACATCTAAAATGTAACCTGTCCATAGAAGCCGTGAAATCCATTAAAAACCCACATTATGATAAATTTATGATACGTTCATGTTCTTAACGAGTATAACAATTAAGCGATGATTTTAAATAGGTAATGTCATAATGAAACTTTACCTGAGAGGGAAACAACATGAGGGGCAACACAATTCTAATCCGAAATGTGGCCAAACAGCCCCTCTGTAAACGCCGATGATCACGTCACGATCATGAACGGCAACGTAGCGGTTGATACCTTGAGTGCAACCGCTGCCTTGCATCAATTTGGATGGAGGCATGGTGTAGTGGATAGCATCAGGGGCTTCGGATCCTTGGACCCCGGTTCGAATCCGGGTGCCTCTGCCAAATTGAGACCAATGGGGCATGGTGTAATGGAGAGCATGTTGGGTTGCGGACCCCTCGATCTGGGTTCGACTCCCAGTGCCCCAGCCATTCACAAGCACGGCGGTGTTAAAACGCAACCGAGGAGGAAAAAAATATGAAGCAACCAATAACAAAAACAAGAGCATGGATACACGACGGGGACACCGAATGGTTTGCAGCCAACGGTTACCTAAATCCTGAAGATATGATTGACCATAACGGTAATCTGGACAAAGTGCAGCCATTCATGGACATTTTTGTTGCCTACAACCAGCACAACATCGCGAACGGGAACGCCTGGGATACATGGCCATCGTGGGAATTATGTTTGACCTCAATAGACCAGGATTACGCCATCATTGACACAAGAATGGACACAGAGTCGGATTGGGTCAAAAGAAGTCAGTGGCTTGCCGTGATGCAATTTCTTTACGAATCACCCCACATCACTTGGGAGGGATACACCCTTTCGGTTCAGGGTAGATACGGGACAACGTTCAGCTTTGACCTAAGCCTCGACCTCAATTCCTTCGTGCCTCCGGGCGATATGGACGAGCACGACAGGCTGGTGTTGGAGGGCAAGCACAGCCCTTCGTGGAAGAAAAAGAACGGGGGCGGGAGAATGGTCTACGCTGCTCTTGAGACGGTGAAACACAGCCTTGGCTCATACTGGGCCATTCCCGACCACGTTTCTGATTGGGGGGGGAAATGGAGCGACCACCTCGCTGAGGAAACCATCTCCTTTTGTCAACACGGAGGATTTCCAATCAACATCATGTCCGTCTCAGCCTTGTGTATTGACGACACGAGAATATGGCTTCAACAGGTTTCCAAGCAAATTTACGCACAGGTAAGGGCTGAATGGTGGGAGGAGCATTGGCCTCAGGGAATGCCAGAGGACTTGGATTGTCAATACTCTAAGTCAGACTGGATTGAAATCAGATCTGAATGGAACAAAGAGTTCAACAGAAGAATACACGGAGAAGTGAAAGAAAATGAAAACAAACAATGATTGGAAGAAGCTATGGATGCTGGTAATGGAGTTCTTTGAACTGCAAAACCAGTTTACTAAATTGAGAATAAAAGACCTGAGCGAATGGATGGACCACGATTGTTCGTGCCCTTCTTGCCTCCAAGCTGCCATCGAAGCAGCCTGGGAGGATGGGGAACCGTCGTTTGATAATGAGTTCAAGGAGGAATGGGAATGATAACAAATTGGAAACCCAATCCTACCGCACCGTTGTGGTATCAGGAAACAAGAGGCGAACCGCAAGGTCCATTTTTCCAAACTCTCAATGTCGAACATGTCAAACAAAAAGGCCCTTCCTGCGTCGCTACAACACTGTCGTTGATAGCCAATGCGAGAGGTGCTACAACCACGCCAGAGGATTTCAAAGCGGTGACCAATTCACAAGCACCGCACACGTGGTCACAGGCTCTCAAGCCTTACGGGATGCAACTTGCCTATTGCAATACAGACCTCAGAAGGCTCGAGTATTTCATTGAGGAATTGGTGGAAGAAGATGATTTATTCCTTCTTTCGTTCTATTCACATGACCCACCCAGTGACCCACAACCTTCTGGTAAACTCGTCACCGCCCACATCGTCACTTTGCACAGAGATACCGTTTACGATACCGCCAAAGATGCTGACGCTGGTGGTGTGGTGAAGGCCGTAGACTACGCTAGACTGGAAAGGCAGACGAAGAGAATCTTCAGGGTCGTGCCGCTCTATCACCCGAGGTGTATCTGATGAGCATGGCTGCGAACAGACATCCTTCCGCAAGATTCGGGAATTGTATTGCGTACGGTTCTCCTGTGGGCATCGGTTTGCCCATTGAGGTAAACCCTGACAGGCCTTTGGTTCTCGCCCACCCCGCAGCAGCGATGCACTACCACGCCAGTATGGGTTTGCTCGAGGATGCAGGTCATCCTTTCATTCACTTCATGGTGGATAGGGGTGATTACAATCCGCTCGGCTGGGGCTCCTTAGCGAGCGAAGCGGACATGCAGACCTATCAGAGAATGCCTGATACCTCCTATGGAGACGGCGTTTACAGAAAGGCCTCCTTGTCTCTGCCGCACTGGCAAATACATGCGGTTGGGGAAGCTTACAATACGCTCACAAACAGGCCACCCATTGACATTCTCTACGTCGATTGGCTTTCCTGGCTCTCTCCCGAGCCGCTCTTTAACGAAGGCAATGGAAAAACAACACATCCCACCTTTGCCATGAAAATAGGCTCCATCGTTCACAAGATAAGAGAGGGAGGTTTGGTCATCATGGATCACAAACACAAACAAATGAGTGAAGGGGAGCATCCTTGGTATGATTTTGGAAACAGTCCATACCTTCACCTCAACGACCATACCCTTCTCCACAATGAAGGTGTGATTGAATGGTTAGCTCCTGACATTCACGGAGATTATGTCAGTCACATGGCAACGGTGTTCAAAGTACATCACGGCATTGAGGGCGAATTAGCTATGACTGATTGGGAGCAAGCCATGAAGCCTTGGTTTTGGTCAACCGTTCCAGAGATGGCCTTGCAACCCGAACAGGTGAAGACGCTTCTCGAGATGGATGCGACCGTTGGAGTGCATCCCGATGCGTTCACATCAGAGCAGTGGATGGAATCTTGGCTCAGGGTCATGGAACAGCAGGAGCACGGTATGGCAAGAAACTCCTTGCCACCGCAACCACCCGTGCAGGCATGGTCTCCAGAGGCCTACGCTACATTCTTGAAATGGCTGATTGACCATCCGAGCCTGCTCTTTCCAACGCCAAAGAAGAGAACGTACACCTTGGTCAACCAAAATTTCACGTTGGAATTTATTCACGGTGACATCAAGCAACTCGCTCACATGCTGCACACGCCACAATCCGTGCTGGCTCTAAGGGCAGGGTTAAGCCAAGCCGTCATCGGCAGATGCCCGTGGTGGTTGGGCCAAAGTTTGGTGCTCCAATCCTCAGCCTCATGGAGTTCCAATCCGGTGAAGAATCTCACGTGGTCGGGCGAGAAGGCCACGCCGATGCTGGCGAAATTGATGCTCGAACAGGCCAAGTTCCAAACACAATCAGGGCTCTATCCCTCGGTCAAGAGAATGAAGGTCAACCATGTGGTTACGGTCGCTCACGGCACGGGCTCCTTAGGAGAAATCATGAAGGCGTGTGAAATGTATCACGTAACGGCTCCCGAGTACACGCTCTATACGCCGATGAAATTGACCGTCGTCTGTCTTGACAACGACGACTACAGCGATATTGAGACGGCGTTGCCGTCTTTCAGATTCCTTCCCGATGACGGTTCATGGGGCGATTAATTTCGCCCGTCGCACATGAACGAGCGCAAGCGAGTGTCTCGAGGAAGGAATGGTGGAGGAGCAATTATTGCCCGCATGGCTTGAGTCCCTTGGTGTACGGTGCACGCTGTGAAAGCAGAAGGGTCGGTTCGATTCCGACGAGGGGTTCAACACGAGCGTTGCTTAGAATACCCGAGATTGCCACGACCAATTGCTTGTTCTGAAGTGGATGGTGGGGGCGAAGGTAGGCTCCATCCAACGCCACTGGTTGGCCAGTGGTTGAAATCGTGACGTCCCCATCTTCGTGCTCATGGACCGCTTGGTCATTGAAACGAAGCGTATGGAAAGTGTTCGAGTTGCTGGATTACTGTGCATCCGAATGCGTCGCCGTAGGGTGTCCTCAAGGTCTCCGTAGTGAAACAACGGGTGGTCAACAAAGACGATTAGATGAGGTTGGAAGCGGCCAGGAGTACCACCCGGGTAGACGTTGTGATTTGGGTTCATATCCCGATCGTTACGTATTTCTTCAATATCGTATTGTGAAAAACAATCCTCCACCCAGTGAACATCGCACGTCAAATGTTGTCCACAAAGGGGGCATATATCTGCTGAATCGGCAGGTGCTGGTTGTGTAATTTCCAGGCGATCAACAGGTCCTACTTCTTGGCAAACTCCTCTTAAAATTGGCATAGGGGTGAAGGGCGTTTGACCCTACATAAACATTTGAAAAACCTGCCTTAAATGCCAACTGAGGTATATTCAGGGCATGTATTTTCGTCCTTCATGCCAATCCACGCGGACCGAATTCTTTTGAGAGGTTAAACAAGCATGATACTCCTTGGGAAAGTGTTCCTTGGCGAGTTTTGAACTGAATTGAGTTGTTGTTGTTGATTCACGTTTCCAAGTGAGGATGTCCGTGATGGCTTCGTCAGCACCCAGAGCTGCCGCCAATTCAGCCTTGATACGAAGGCACGCCCACTCTGCCACTTTTAGGTCCCGTTTTGTCTTGAGAAAGAGCATGTGCTCGTCTTTCAAGGATTGATTCATGGCGTAGGTTGTTCCCCCAAGGTTCGCCAAACTTGGTTTCGAGGTAATTCCAGATTTAGCAGATTTCAATTTAGCATCAACTGTGGGATTGAGTGATTTAAGGGACCCTGCTCCTTTCATGGTGAATGATCCCTTCAATCCGGTTTTCGTTTCTTCGCAGAGACTGAGTTGAGCAGGAGTCAGCATGCTTTCAAACATGGTTTGATTGAATTTGTCGGAGCCAGTGACTTCGATCAAGTTCACAACGTTCTCTAACCCGTCGTAGCCACCAATCATCGCTCGTAGGTTCGATTCGTGTATCTTGTGACGGGCTTCGGCCACTTTGTATGTCTCATCTGCGGAAACGTACTGCTGGTGCAAGGCAATTTCAGCAGCAGTGGCTGTACGTACATTTCCATTGCTGGGTATCTCTATTGCTTTCTGCCATGCCCGAAAGAACCCTACATTGGCGTTCATTTCTGCTTCAAGAGTTTGAAGTATTGGCACCACATCTGACACCAACCGAGCATTATCCATATCAAACCACTCGCCTCCGATTCGGTCAGCAGCGAAGTAGTGGTGCAAATATTTCTCAGCATAATGCATCATCTCGAGGTTGATGTCAAACTCTGATTCTTCACGACGAGGGTTGCCCGTTTGGTGTTCGCGGATACGTTGAGCCACCGAACGAGTTGTCAGACCTAATTTCACATAACGCCCCCAAGAATTGTCAAGATAATCTTGCTCACGGATGCAATAAATCCATCCTGGGATCGTTTTTGGGCATGCTAAGGACATAGGAAGGCCTTCTTGGGTGTGTATTTAATTTCAACTCAAACTCAAGTCTTTGGGCCAGGAAGGGTTAGAATGATTACTTCGTGTTGCCTCGAACGGTCATGACACGAATCTTAGCCTCTTTTCTGTGCGTGATGTTCATTCTCGGCCCGCTGGCTGGATGTATTGCGAACGACGAATCCTCCGAACCCTCCGACGATGCATCCACTTCTACCACAGACGACGGTACCAACGGTACGTCTCTACCCGATACAACACCCGATACAACACCCGATACA
>JADHPT010000020.1 GCA_016778305.1 Candidatus Poseidonia sp.
AAACCCCGACGTACCTTCGCAATGTTTGGACATCAAACAAGCGTGTTAACAATTCTTCCTCACAGAATAGGACAGCCGTCGGACCATGTCTAAGCAAGGGGTCCTTTGCTTACCGGTCTAAGCAGAGGGTAGCGTCAGTATCGACCCACTGAATCCCCTTTGTATCGGAAAATAAAATGCAAAGGGGTTTCGGATGACCCCTTACAACTTATCGGAAACGAATAGTTAATGCTATGATGCCACAACGCACAGATATGCGAATAATGCGTATCGCATCCGCAGAAAATGCTAGTATCGAATTGTCATTAGCGAAAGAATGCGTGGTAGAAAACGGATATTGCTGGTGGGGCACAGGGGATAAAGCAACTATGGAGAGTGAAATCATAGTTAGAACTATTGGGGTTTCCGAGCAATTTTATGGAATTATGGGGGTCATAGAACTAGTCGCTGCAGCAAATATACCACAATCAGACTTCATCTCAAACCGTCCGAAAAACACCCCCTACTTTCCTGAGAAAAAGACATGGTCTCAATACTACAAGGTTACATCGGTGAAGTCGGAAATTATCCCAAGGAAAAGATTACTGTATGCTAAAACTATGGAAGAATTGAGTCCTTATCAATTATATGCGAACACTCGCGTGATTTTAACAAATACAGATTAAACATCACTAACCCTCTGTATACCCTATGTATTGACGGTTGTACGAAGGGTACCGACGCGTGAACTGTATGTACAGAGGGTATACAGAGGACTTTCTGCTCAAGAATATGAATAATCCAGATTGATGTTCTGTTGTTTAGTTGCATTATTGTAACCGAAGACTTGAATAGAACGCCACCGCTTTCATTCTATGGGGGAATCAACACTCGCCGAATGGGAAACCAAAAATGAACTCGCATCTCAGAGAATACAAGAACTTCTTCGCGTGTTGTCGAAATCAAGAATGTTACATGTATTGTATGCGCTTGGTACTGGCAAAGGTGGCCTGCGATTTTCGGAAATAAAGAAATCGTCTCTCACAGATTCAACTACGTTGGCAAGAAGACTTTCTGAACTCGAAGAAATTGGTATTGTTGTGAGAAATGATCTCTCTACAACTCAGCTTAATGTCGAATATCACTTTACTGATTTAATTGAAATGTTAAAACCAATTTTAGATGGCTTGCTTCATTATGGTCTTGATGGCATAAATGTTCAATGAAGGATTGAATATTTTTTGCACCACAATCTTGTAACTATTTATCTTATAGTAAAAGTTAGGCTGGACGAGAGTAAAGGGATTCATGATGATTAAACAGATACCACTTGGAACACAAGGCTTCACCACATCTGAACAAGGCCTTGGCATGATGTCAGTCGGGATTACCATGGGTAAACAAGACCTCTATGGGAAGAAGAACGATGTCTCAAAAAAAGGCGTGGCCGAACTCATTTCACGTTCCATCAAGGCTGGCGTAACCCATTTTGACACTGCTCAGATCTACACGAACCTGTCTGGAACGATCCTCGGTTCGTGGTTTCCAACCGCCGATTCCG
This sequence comes from Candidatus Poseidonia sp., assembly GCA_016778305.1. Taxonomy (GTDB): domain Archaea; phylum Thermoplasmatota; class Poseidoniia; order Poseidoniales; family Poseidoniaceae; genus Poseidonia. The sequence continues at coordinate 1,541 of JADHPT010000020.1, forward strand.
CCGAAAAAAGAATGAAACTTGGGCTTTCGCAACACAAGGGAGAATGGCAGGTTGCCACCAAGGTGATGAAATCAGGAAAGAAAAAAGTCGTCAAGGACATGTGTTACCGTTCTCTCAAGGCCATGGGCATTGACTGTGTAGACTTGTATTACGTCCACAGAGTCGACCCAAAGGTTCCCATTGAAATCACCATGGAGGCCATGAACGAACTCATTGCTGAAGGGAAAATCAAGTACGTTGGCCTTTCGGAAGCCTCCGCAGCAACAATTCGCCGAGCACATGCCGTGTGCCCATTGACATGCGTGCAGATGGAATGGTCCCTCTACTCTCGTGAGTTGGAGGACGAGATCGTTCCACTTTGCGCTGAACTCGGTATTGGCATCGTTGCCTATGCTCCGATGGGCCGCGGCCTCTTGGCCGATACCTCACTTGACCCAGAGAAGATGTCACGTATGGACTACCGAAAGATGGGTGGTGTAGGTTACGCTGTCGAAGAAGGCGAGCGCAACTTAGCTACGTCGCTTGAATCCTTAGCCAAGGAGAAAAACGTCGCTCTCGGTACACTCAGTTTGGCTTGGGTTCACAAAAAAGGCCGAGATGCTCTCAACGGCGCTGGCGTCGTGCCAATTCCAGGCACTGGCAATCCCAAGCACATGGAAGAGAATGCAACGGCTGTTGCTCTCTCTTACACCCTGAGTGACGAAGACATGGAGGCGATCGAAACCTGTGTGCCAAGAAAGGCCATGGACAACCTGCCTCGTTATGGTGGAGGGTTAGGTAAGCGCGTGTTCACTAAAGAACACAACATATCTCTTGAGGAATGGAAAAAATAGAGTGTTTCTAAACCATTGACAAAAATCATCTTTGTTGATTTAGAGAACCGACATATCATTTCCACGAAATCGCAAGGGTTCTCGCAAACCCCCCAAGACATTATGAGTGGATACAATGGGTGTTCAGTCGGCCAGTACACTGCCTACCCTTTGATTGAGCATCTCATCAGAGGGTCCCCCTCTGATTTGACTGTAATTGAAGAGTTAATATCAATCAGTGATTAGGGCTGTCATGGTGAACAAGATTGATCTCGACAGGGCAATTTTTGTCGATGTAGAAATGAGAGGGAGTCGAGATGTGGATGCTTGGCATGAACCACCGATGATTGGGGTTTTATTGGAAGGGGTCTACACCGCTTACGCGTGTAAACCATTTTTGAAATCGAGTGTTGAATACCAGAATTTGAAGAAGAGAGAGCAAAATTGGAGATATTGCGAATCTTCATCGGAAGTTTTCTCAAAATTGATCGATTTAGCAGTAAATGAAGATAGAAAGATTGTGGCATATTCAAACCACGAGAAAAAGGTCATGAATGCAATTTTCCCAGATAGAAAGGAACTGATTAAGGAAATTTATGTTGATGCAAACATGAAAAATTGGTTCAAAAAGAACAGGGGAACAACATTTCGAAAGTTGAAAAGAAACAAGAAAGGGCAGTATAACAAAAGCGTTGGATTGAAGGATTTTTTGAATCTTGAGTATGTGGATTATCAGATTCCAAAATTCTTCAAGAGATTCTCCCCCGCATCTGCATTAACAAACATTGAGAATCAAATCAAAACAAATGGCACACATTCGGAAATTACATCAAGAAGGAAAGCAGACTTCACAAATCTGTATTCATACAATTTCCATGATTGCTCGGGCATGGAATCTTTGCTCAGATACGTCTACTCAAGGAGTTAAAGTGCTGAATCGAAGGGTAACTGCACAAACCCACTGATTCGTTTTGACCAAATCAAAGGGCTCGCAGTGGGTCAAATCACTCGCTACCCTCTGCTTAGACCGGTAAGCAAAGGACCCCTTGCTTAGACATGGTCCGACGGCTGTCCTATTCTGTGAGGAAGAATTGTTAACACGCTTGTTTGATGTCCAAACATTGCGAAGGTACGTCGGGGTTTCATACCTTCATGGTGCTCTTGCACGAAGGACATTGAATATTACCGGAGTAATCAGAAGGGATCTTCAGTTTTTCATTGCAACTTCCGCAGACGACCTGGCGCTTTTTTTCTCCTTTACCTGCTCCGTCGAAAATACGTTGAAGGGAGGGAGGCCATCCTTGTTTCATGTTTCCATCTCCGAGGAGCAGTGGGAGTCCGACAATTGCGAAACACGTAAAGGAACACAAAATTGAGGTCATAAACATCGCTGAGTCGCCCCAAATGAGTGTCACAGGATTCATGTCGCTCATTGATTCAGCGTGGAAGGCGATGCTGAGAAATCCAGAAACAACCAAAACTCCCAGCGTGAGAAAAATTCCATTTTTGTATTCTTGATGGATGAGTGCTCCTCCCGCTAAGAAGCCGATACCAATGAAAAAGCCGACCGGAGCAAGCAACCAACCGATCATTTGGTCATTGTCGAGCGTCCACAACATCGACCACCCGATTCGCACCAGGGCGTAAAGGATGACGAAGGTTCCAAGTGTTTGATACATCGAGTTTTTTTTGTGGAATCATGATTTGATGAGTACCGTGCATCGGCATGCTCATTGGAGCACCAGCTTGGGGGAATACCGGGACTTGACGCGCTCCTCCGGCAGCCATTTCGTCGTATTCCATCAGCCTGATGACAACTTCATCTTTCGTCCCAGATATCTTGAGTCCTCGTTGCTTGCAGAGTTTTTCAACTCGAGGAGGGTTGATGCTTCGTAGTCCATAAGCGACGTTCCAATTATGACATTATAACCGTTCTTCCTACGGTTCAACCTCTCCTCTCCTTTTTTTTCAATCCTAACCTTTTGTGATAGCGCCGCCTTCACGGGCGAATGGGTTTTGAACAGTCGCCAACCGTCCTTGATACATGACAGCCTGGTCCCCCGACGATATCGTTGGCCCCGAGGGAGAGGACTGGCGGGTTCCAGTCAGCGAATTGGCAACCCGTCAAGCCCGTCTTGGCGAGATGCTGAAGCAAGCGGGCTTGCCAGGCGTACTGGTTCAACATCCCGTTGATTTGTATTACTACACGGGCGGCCGTCAGGATGGTTCGTTCTTCGTTCCAGCACTTGGAGAAGGTGGCAGCCTTGATTCGGGCGGTGATGGACCGGTTGCCTTCGTTCGTCGTTCACTCAAGCGAGCCCAATGGGAGGCGGGCGGTGATGATGCGGCTCATCATGTTCGTGCTTTCCCCCGCCTTTCTTCCTTCGCAGAAACCCTCCGAACCATGGGAGTCACGAAGGCTCCTGCTCTACAATTCGGAGAGGCACCTGGATCATTTACCGCACGCTTTGCTTCAGCCCTTTCTTCCCTCGGTGAAGCAGGTGACGCTACCGCCATCATTCATCGTCAGCGTGAAGTCAAATCCGCCTGGGAAATTGAGCAAATGGAAACGGCTGCTGCCGTTCAATATCGGATGTTTGAGGCAGTCCTCACCGTTGGAGGCGAAGGCGTCAGTGAACTCGACATGGTTGCGGCCGCTGAGGCCGTAAGTCGCAGCGAAGGCTTTGGTGGCAACGTCCAAATGCGCCGCTATCCCTTGCAGTGCGACCGAGGTGTCATCGTGGCTGGACGTGCTGGTGGGATTCCCTCCTTCTTTGATTCAGCAGTCGGAGGAACGGGACCACACCCCCTGTCCGGTATGGGCTCGGGCTTCTCACGGGTCAAAGCTAACGAACCTGTCTTGGTCGATCTCGTACATGCCCACCGCGGGTACATGGTAGACTGCACCAGAATGTTTGTCGCAGGCCGTCTCGATGAAACCTGGGAAAAACGCCTTGACGATATGGTGACCGTCAAAGAGGTCGTCGTGGATGTCCTCGACCAGGGTCGACCTTGCAGTGAAGCGTGGGAAGACGGTCTCTTGATGGCAGAAACCTTGGGTTATGGCGACCATCTGATGGGAACAACCCCTGACCAGAGCCGTTTCCTCGGCCATTCAATTGGTCTCCAACTCGATGAATCCCCCGTGGTGGCGGCTGGCTTTGACCGGCCACTCCCAGTGGGTGGAACCATGGCCATTGAACCAAAGGTCGTGTATGGTGAAGGAAGCGTTGGCACAGAGGATACGTGGTTGCGTGACGAAGAAGGTATGCGCCCGCTAACTGCGGATGGCGCCCTTCCTTGGCTGATGGAGTGGGATGCATGACACAAGAACAGAGTGAAGAAGAGATTTGCGAGAAAACTGAAGACTGGGATCACAACGATGTCGGAAAACGCATACCAAAGCGCGTCACGCCCAATGGCACCTACTTCAACGAACTCATCGTCAATGTCTTCTGTCATCTATGTGGCTCGGAATTCATCGGCCCTTCCCGTGAAGCCGGTGGTTTCATCGGCGGTCACGAATGCCTGCATGCGTGGGAATTCAACCAAGTCATTGGTCGGGATGACGGCTTGGTCGAGTGAGTCCAAGAAACTCAACCACATCATTCAAGGACGGCAAGACCTCCACGAAGGGCATGGTCGCCAAGCCTTACTCAGCCAGCCACATTGCGGCCGTATCGTCTCATTACACGACGATGCGTCTTTCAGGTGCCGTGAAGGAACGGCTCGTTGAATTGTTGTGCGAAGAGTTGGACCGTTTGGTCCCTCAGATGGAACAGGAAACATTGAGTCAAGATCCTGAACGGAAAACGCTTGACGACCCGAAGCGAAGTCGACTGAATTACAATCGAACTCGAGAATTGATGATCGATCGCATTGAAGGCATTGAATCGGTAGGTTCAGCCGCCGTTCAAGCCGGTATTGAACATACAGAAGCCCATTTGGCAGCCTTGTTGCGAAATGCATCGGAAGCCGCCGAGCGGGATCGAGTTGCAACCATCAAACCACGCCATTTGGACCGAGCACTCCTCAACATGCGCAAGCCGGAATCAGACGATGAAGCAGATGACGTCGTCGTACCCGAGGGAGGAGCACAGGATTTCGTTGCAAGCCAAAGTGGTGGTATGCTCACGCCCACCTCCCTGCTCGCACTCGCTCGCAGTGTCGCTCGTATGGCGGTGACCAAGGATGCTCTTGACGAATTGCTCGACATGTATGCAGAAGTCTTTGAAGACCTTGAAGAGGACATCCGAAACCACGCACAATTGGGCAATAACCCCGTGCATTTCATTGAATCAATCAACAGCATGCGAGGCATGATGACGCTGGGATGGATGCGTTCACGGCTCATCAAAGCCGCAGAGCATGCCAGCGGACGCGGCGCACGAAGCATTGAGCTGCAAGACGTCGTGAACATCACCGCCCACACCTCGGAGTGATGGCATGCACCTTCGGGCGATGACCCACGTGGACGAGGCTCTCGGTCAAGACGGCCGGATAACCTTGCTTGTGATCGGCCGTCCCGGATGCGAGGATTGTACAAAATGGCACCGTGACCTTGAGCAGTGGGAAGAGGTCCCTCTCCTCGACATTGTCACGCTCAACATACGATCCGAACTCGGTTCCGAGTTCAAAGAGGCGAATACGTGGGCTGCACACATCGACATGGTTCCCTTCAACGTCCTCTATGTCAACGGTGAGGCGTGCGCTCATTGGAACGGCGGGCAACATGCTGCCTTGACCGAACACCTGTCTCAAGCGGGGGTTTTACCATCGTCCTAACCTCCATTCTTTTGTCGGCTCTTTTCGCAGGCTTGGCGGCAACAGGCGTCACCGTTGCGATCGAGAAATGGGGTGGCTTGATTGGAGGCTTGTTGGGCACGGTCCCTTCTACCATCGTTCCTGCAGGGATTGGGCTGTACCTCGCCGGTGGCGAAGATGACCTCATGCTCAGTATGGCAGTTGTACCCCTTGGTATGCTGCTCAACACCCTGTTTTTGGGTGCATGGCTGGTGCTTCCTCGGTGGCTCTCCAACACCGCACACCCCCTTTTCTTGACCTCCACTGGGGCGCTCGCACTTTGGGGGGTTTTGGGTGCAACGGTGTGGCTTCTCATGAACAATACGGTCGCTGGCACCCGCCTAACGGAACAGGAACTTGCTGCAGCGGGACTGGTCGTTTTGATCCTCATTGCCGTAGCGTTCAATTGGCGACCTCAGCCAACACCTAAGGGAAGCAAATCAGTTTCCAAAACGGTGCTGGTCTCTCGGGGTACGATGGCGGCAATCGCCATTGGAATTGCTGTTTGGCTGTCCGGTTTGGGCTTTCCCTTGCTGGCTGGTTTAGCCAGTGTTTTCCCTGCCATTTTCCTCACCAGCATGGTCGCTCTTTGGCTGGCTCAAGGCCCAACCGTCCCACAGGGTGCAGCGGGTCCGATGATGTTGGGTGGTGTGAGCGTGGCCGTCTACGCCAACATAGCGATGTGGTCGCTGCCCGCTTACGGTATGTTCGTTGGCTCGCTTGTTGCCTGGTTCGCCTCTGTTCTGGGGTGGTCACTCCCAGCCTTCGTTGTGCTCAAGCGAGTTCACGCTCGGGCGGAACTCAACGGTTGAGAGCCCGTGTCCATCGAGGTGCGCCGGGAATGCCTTCGACGTTGATTTGAACGAACGTCACACCCTTCACCTCTGAAAGTCGTAGGCGAAGTGCATCCAAATCCATCAAGCAACAGGGGCAGTGAGGGCGCGTCGGTTTCACAGTGAGGTTGACCTCTCCATCTTCTGCGATGTTCACCTGTTGTACAATCTCCATTTCAGGATAAGGACGGTCGTGATGCGGGTCTTTCCAGCCACCCAGCACTCTCGCCACTCGGCGTTGAAGTGCAGCGTGCTTCCTCGACATGGTAGGGCCTCACGCTTCGTCCTTGACCAAGGCTTCGGCCTCGTCCAAACGCAATTCAGCAAGCCGACCTTCGGCTTCTGACAATTCCTGCTGGCATCGCTTGAGCAAGGTCGTCCCTTCCTCAAACATGGCAAGGGTTTCGTCAAGGTTCTTGCCACCCCGTTCAAGTTGGGTGACAATGGCTTCCAATCGTTGCACGGCTTCATCGTATGTTTGTTGTTCTTCGCTCATGGTTGTTCCTCCTCGGGTTCAATGGTGTGAATGTCTGCTGCCGCATGGCCGTCTGCAAATTGAAGGTTAACGGTCTGCCCTTGTTGAAGGCTCGCTGCTGATGTGAGCACCTGCCCTTTGTCGTCCTGGATCATGGTATAGCCGCGCTCAAGGACGCGTTTTGGATGAGCGGCCTGCAACGTAGCCTGCAAGGCTACCAAACGTTGTCGTTGCAGAGCAAGACTTGCATCGGCACCACGCGTCAAGCGGCCGCTCAAGGCGTTCAACACTTCTTTGGCCCTGTAGACGCCTTTCCCCGGGGCGTGCTTGAGTTGGCTGGTGAGAAGCGCCAATTGCTGACGTAATTCTTGCAGCCTTCGTTGAACGGAGGCTTCCAATCGCTGGTCGAATTCGTCCATGAGCATCAAGACGCTGTGCTGGTCAGGAACAAGGCGCTCAATGGCATTGGAGGGTGTTGAGGCTCGTACATCTGCAACCAAATCGGAAACGAGATGATCCTGCTCGTGACCGACAGCCGAGATGATGGGAACGGTGCTGGCCATGATGGCTCGTACCACGGGCTCGAGGTTGAAGGCCCACAGATCCTCAGGTGAACCACCGCCTCGTCCAACGATGACCGCATCAACTGGAGGTAAGCCGAGACGTTGCGCTACTTCGGGGCGTGCAAGATCGCGTGTGAGGGCGAGCGCACGAACGATTTCACGAGGTGCGTGTTCGCCTTGGACCAGAACACCGATGATGGTTGTTCGCAGGTTCGGCCAGCGGTTCGCCATGAGGCGTTTCATATCAGAAAGCGCTGCAGAACCCGCACCGGTCACGATAGCAATGTGCTTGGGTAATGAAGGCAAAGGACGTGAGGGTGCGTCCAAGGCGCCTTCGTTTCGCAAGGTTTCGACAAGTTGGCGTTTCGTCTCTTCCAGAGCGCCCAGAGTCTGAACAGGCTGGATCTTGGACACGACGAGTTGCAGATTGCCTCTTTTTGGCCAGAGATCAAGGCTGCCAATGATGATGACTTCACTTCCAACTTTGATGGCGGGGTCAATGCTCAGACGAGCACTGCGCCAAATAACGCAACTCATCTGGCCAACATCGTCTCGTAGTGTGAAGTAGATGTTGCCGTTGTGAACCGACCATTGGGAAATTTCTCCCGCAAGTGCTTGGTGCTGAAACATTGGGTCGTTCTTGACCGTGTGTTGAATCAATTGAGCGAATTGACCAACGGGCAGCGGGCCTGTGGTGGTACCGTGACCCGCTGACATGGAGGGAAGGTTGCGTCAAGGGTTCTTGAATCATCGGTCGTTGCGCCATCAACAACGAAGTTCCTTCTTTGATACGTTTAGCAAAGGAAGAGAGCAACGGCATTGCGACGTACGACTTCTTCACGCACGTGGTACTCAGTCGTCGGTTGTTCGTTTCTCCTGACGCTGCTGGCGATGAAAGGCCTGACGCGCTTCAACCTCAGCAAGTTTGTGTTGGATTTTACGCTTGAGAAAGGTGGCAACAATGGCAATCGCCACGATGTCAATCACGAGAATGAACCAGTCCATGCCCGTCCACGAATCAAACATAGCATCATCTCAAATCGGCGGGCGAATATCAATGTCTACATCGCCACGAGGTCGTCCAATACAACCGAGGCGTGCTCCTTCCCCAACCAAAAAATCATCCAAACCAGGAGGCAATTCCTCTGGAAGCGGTACTTCACCGAGGATTAAACTCACCATGCAGGTGCCGCAGGTACCTGAGGTGCAATTTGTGGGCAGGCGAATACCGCAAGCTTCGGCGTGCTCGACGATGGTCTCGCCCGGATTGACGGCACATTGGCCGAGGAGGTGGGCGCCTTTGAGGAAACGAATAACGGGTGAGGTGGTGTTTGAAAGCGATGGAGCATCGTCATCGAGCACCAAGGCCTTGGTTCCCGCAGACATAGAAATGCCTCATCGACCTTTTTCACGGGTCCAACGACCCGTTTGCTTGTTGAAGAAGAGTCCGGCCTTCTTCATCCACTTGTTGAACTTGGTCGCACCGGCTCCAGTACGTAGAATGAAGTCTTCACGGTCCTCTTGGGCCTGAATGTAATCCTTGGCAGCCAATGTTTGGTCAATCCAATCATTGATGTCCATAAGTCCACCAGCAACAACGCTTTCCTCAACGACTCGCGTCATCTCGTCTGCAGTCGCACCGGTTTGTTCGAGGTCACGGCGGATCAGGTCGCTTACTGAGGAGAAGTCCATGCTCGCAGGCTTGGGTGGAACGGGGTTTCGGGGTGCCTTGTCGGGGTCAATGCTGATGCGCTTTTCGTCGAGAATACCCTCAACATGGATGGTGAGGTCAGGCGTAAAGCTCGTTTCACACTCCCAGCAGATGAAGGCCCAGGATTCGGGTTGGTCAGGGTCTCGGGCTTGGCGTGGGTCCAATTCGTCGCCACACTCCGGGCAGGCATGGAAAATCAAACTGGGAACGTGCTTTCGGCGGAAGTCAACAATGTCTTGTGGGGTGCCTTCCAGCTCCAGCATTTCATGGTCACGGGCTGCTTCGAGGCCACGTGTTTCCAATTGGTCTCGGATTTTGACCATCTGGTCGTCTTTGCCTTCATCGTGGAGGTTGTTTTCCAATTTTACGATGAGTTCAACGGTCTTGCCGAGTCGGTTCATGATGAGTTTCTGGGCGCGGAAGGCTTCCACCTTTGCAATCTTGAGACGCTCTTTCTGCTCGGCCAATTCGGTGAGCACGTCCTTTTGCTTGCGTTGAAATTTAATTTCTTCAATGCGCGACTCTTGCTTCTTTTCCGGGGCGAGAACCTTGGACAAAAACCGCTCTTTTCCGTGCGATTGAGGTCCAGCGGTGATGATTTCAATAACACCTTGAGCGATGGCTTCCTTCAAGCCGTAGTTGGAGATGAGCATCTCTTTGTCGATCTTCTTGAGGTCACCGATCTTGAGTCCCGCATCAGCGAGTTGGTTGGCCGTTGTATCGTCAATACCTCGGCGAAGTAGAGCCAAGTAGGTGTCCTTCTTTGCCATTCATTCCCCTCCGACAAGTCTAGGCGAGCAGGCACTCCTAAGAAAAGCCTCTCCCCCACAATCTCATACCTTCGAGTACTATTGAACTCTCAAGCCTCGTCTTCTCCGGATTCAAAATCAAGACCTAAGTCGGCCCAGTCGTCCAAATCAAAGGTCTCAGGTCGGCGATTCATGCGCTCATCGTCCTGAAGTCCGGTGAAGGCCCGCTTCCAGCGGGAAGCGTGCCATCCGGGAACCCGTGCAATCCGCTTGGGCGGGCTGCTCAAACTGCCCTTGAGTTTCTTACGTCGCTGAGCAAAGGCGGTGTGAATCATCATGACCAGCAACCTTCGGTCGCAAGGCCATTCTTCATCATGGGGCGTGAGCTTCAACAGTCGGGAGTGGACTTTTGGCATGGGTGAGAATGCATGAGGGCCGATTCGTTCACCCATTTCTGCTTCAAAATCCAAGGCTACGACCATGCCGAGGGAACCCACATCGCTTTCGTATTCCATCACGACACGTTCAGCAAATTCTTCTTGAACCAGCAAGACGGTGTCTTGCAGTGGCGCAGTGTGAGGGTTACGGTGGTGGCGAGTGATGACGTCGATGAGCGGTGATGAGATTTGGTAGGGTATGTTGGCAACCACGCGAGTGATGTCATCGGGCCAACGTTCCTGAAGAGCATCCCCCTCGACCAAGACCAGACGCCCATCATCAATGGCCGACGAGAATACAACACGGAGGTGTCCACAAGCACCTTGGTCCAGTTCAATCGCTGTAACGCGGCAACCTTGGGCGAGCAACACTTCGGTCAATACCCCGGGTCCAGGCCCGATTTCCATCACGTGGTCCGCTTCCGTGACACCCGACCATGCAACCGTCCGTTCGAGAATGTCATCGTGGACTAGGAAATGTTGGCCAAGTGCCTTCTTTGTTGGTTGGAGGGCACGAAGGGTATCGACGAGTCGTCGTGCTTTTTTCATGCGGTCACCGGCAAGAGAAGGTCGATCAGTCGGGGCACCAGTGCCTTGTCTTCAATCTCTTGAACAAATCGGCGAGCCAATAATTCGGCACCGTTGATGCTGCATTGAGCGTTGAGTTCGTCCATTGAGGCGAACACGCCAAGTTGGTTTCGTGCGTCAACCATGTTCTTCGCTTTGCGGTTTCCGATGTCGGGAAGCAATTGGAAGGAGTGTTGTTTGAGATTCATAGGGCCAGCCCGGTTGTAGAATTCCTCAACGAAGTATTGGGCGTGTTCCTCAACGAAGAGTTGCACGACCAGGGGCATGTCTTGGCGAGCCATGTTGGACATTTTGTCAAGGTGAGCCATGCCGAGAATGGCCACGACTTCCTTTCGCTGAGACGTATCGGTACCGATGTAAATGCGTTGGTTGGGGATGAACATCTCGTCGCTGGCTTTGACCTTGAGTCGACAGAAGAGCATGCCATTTTCAGCCATGGCCGTCACGACGTTTTCTTTGGGATTGTGTTCTACCACACGGGCCCAGTCTTCCCCCTTCAGTGCTTCAGGACGTTCAGGACGTTGTTGGCGATCATTTCGGCCACCACGACCTCCGCGTTGTTGTCCGCGACTGTTGCCACCTTGCGAGCGACCCTTGCCACCTTGCGAGCGACCCTTGCCGCCTTGACCGCCACGCTGCTGTCGCTTGACTTGGGATGGGTCTGGCTTGGGTTTGGGTTTAGGAACTTCTTGACGACCTGTACTTGGTCGACTCATTTTGTAAGATGAAGGGTCTGCAGTAGCCTTCTTCTTAGGGCCAGAAGGGGTCTTGATTTGGCGTCTTCGCCGAGGTTCAGTCATGGTGGATCACCTGCACGATGAAACTCAAATCACTTGCTTGACAATATCAAGAACGGCATTGATTTCAGCGTCGTCAATGACGATGCGCTTGGAGCCGAATACTGCACGGATGTGTTCTGGAGCGGATGGCATTAACTCAGCGAGTTTGGCGGCAAGCTCGGGGTGCTTGGCCAAGGTCTCAACTTCGAGAAGTCTGTTTCGGAGTTCTTCAAAGACTTCGGGTTTGGTAGCGGTTCCCGTACGCTCGGGGCTTGCAGCCCACTCAGCGTGTTGGAGTGCCCACTTTTGTTCGTACTTGAGCATGCCACGGCGCTCTTGAGCGTCATAGAGCATATCACGTACGGTAGCAAAATCCAGAAACTTGTCTTCTTCAGTCATGGTAATCCCTCATTCTAGCGGGCGGAGATGCTCAGGACGGGCAATGACCGTCTTTTGCATGTTTCCGTCCTTTACGGCGACAACCCAAGCAACGCCTTGGCGCTTTTCGATGAAGCCAGTTCGGCCGTTGAAACGTCGGTGAGGCATACCGCCTTGTTGACCACCGTCAAGGACGATTGCCACACGGTCTCCTTCTTCGTACTCGTGCATGACACGGCGAATATTCAAGCGGCTTCGCTCGTTCTTTCGTCGTCGCAAAATGCTTCGGGTTCCGACTCTCTGACCCTTTGAACGCTTCATCTTCTTCGCCTCAGTGCTCCCAAAACTGCGCTAACGCCTCTTCGGAGCATTCTGCCGACCTGCCTTCTCCATATAAGCACCGCGACGGTGGTACTCCATCGGCTGGAGCGCCTTTTCATCAGTCAGCATGGATATCTCCGACGTCCAACCACATCACCTTGCACTTGGCTTTGAGCAGTGCAGCCACCGAAGGTTGCGTTCGTCCGCTATCACCGTGAACGGTTTCCTTCACGTAGGTGCCGGACTCACAACGAAGCGTGAATTCAATTTCACGCTCGCCGTGTTCATTGACCTCGATCATAGCAGAGTGGGCCTCGTAGACGGTTCGCTTGCGGATCAAATCAGCCCGTCGGTGTGAAACCCGTTCAGGTGTTCTCTGTGCCAATTTCATGCCGTTAAAACTCTCAAGGATTTTCAAAATTTCCTCATCACCCATGAAATCAAAGGTGGCTGGTGCAGGTGGAAGTGCGGCAAGAATCCGTTCAATGAGTTCTGCTTTCGTACCCGTTTTCTTCAGTTCGTGCTCCTCGGCCAAGGCCACCAACTCGGCCTTCTTCATGCCGGTCAGTTCAGCCTCACTTGGCCCAGACGGTGGCACTTCAATGACTGCTTCCAATGGCTTGGTGCGGTCTGATTCTTTGTCACCACGGCGTTGAGGGCGGCGCTTCTTGGTACTCCGTTTTTGGACATCATCTTTGGTTAAATCCACGGGCGCGGTTAACACGGCATATTCAGCCTCATTCATCGGTTCAAGGGTGAAGCGAATGGTGTAGGATTTTTCTGCGGGTGTGTCCTTGATGCGAACGACCTCGCTGCGCGTTGACTGGCGCATGGCTGAAACCTCTACCGCACCGTTGGCTGCGTCGTTGATGAGTTCAGCAAGTTTGGCAGCGTTGAAATTCCGCTTCTTCGGTTCTTTCACTTCCAAAACGAAAGGGCGTCCGCGTCCGAGGCATCGAACGTCAATATCTTCACGCCCCATACCGTGGAATGCATGCTCCTCGCCTTCAAAAATCTCCAACATAGGATTTCCGACGAGGTCCTGTACGCTTCGCTTGTACTGCAAGCCAGTATGGTCGCAGCGTTCACAACCGCGTCCTTTGCAGGCACGACAGGGCCAACGGGTTTGAGGAATCCCGCGCTCGAGTTTTCGGTATCGGCCGTAGACGTACACGGCTCGGATATCCAGGTCAACAGTGAGTGTCAACACGTCGATGAGTGCCAATACATCAGGTTTGTCGCTGACCATGTTAATGCCGTCAAGACGGTCGCTCAAACGACGAGCAATGTGATTCACCAGCGAGGGTTTGAGTGCATCAGAGCCGCCAGCTGCAAAGCGCTTCCGCAACACTTCTTCCTGCTCGATTTGGTCTTTTGGGAAGCGCGCACCCAATTGCAAACGGCTGAGTTCATACGGTTCCAGTGAATCAAAAATGATGTCCGCAAGAAGGTCAATTTCTTCAAAGAGGTTCTCACAGAAAGGGCACAGCGGAGTTTCTTCCCGTGCATTGGCAAGGTGAGGGTCGCGATCGACCACAGAAGCACGAACTTCAATGCCAGATTCGAGGATGGTCTGGCCGTAGCGCATCTTCCCACCGATGCGACCTAAACATGAATCACACGTCCCCATCCGAATAAGGTGCTTGTGACCTGCAGGTGAGGGGGCTCGTGGAATCTCTTCCATATGAGTGCCGAGTTGTCCGAGTTGGGAACTCGTATCCTCCGGGGACGTCTCTTCCTCTTCTTCCTCAACATCATCCCAAAGAGAATAATCGGTTTCACCAAAACTGGCAGTGGCGTATTTCATCCAGTCTTCTTCTTCATCGTCGGGTTGCTCCGCCTCGTTTTCAGTCATGAGATCACCACGTTCCCGGGGCCAACCCCTAGGACAGCATTTTGGGGGGCGGGCTCAACCCTTCATGAAGTCACCGATGCTCAACACCCCCCGCTTCTTCGCTACATGAGGGGCGAACAGAGCCCGCGTTCTCATAGGAATGACACTGGTTTTTCGTTCGCCTCCGCAGGGTGAACGCGTATACCAAGCATCGCAGATGTCAACTCATGGCAGGAACAGGCATGGTCGCTTTTCTCTTTATGTCGATTGTCACCATCGTCGGTGGCGACATTCCAGATCCGAGTGTGTTTCTATCAGTCATCTACCGTGTACTTGAATTGACCATCGCCTTCGTTATTTTCGGCGTTCTTATCGTTCTACAGCTCATGGGTTTGATTCCAAACCCCTGGCCATGGCTGATTTGAGATGGTTCTCCTTCAATGTCCTCATTGTGACGACGAGATTGAATTAGACGACGGGTCCTTTGGGCTTTTTGATTGCCCACACTGCGAGAATGAATTCGAATGGGAGGATTCCGACGGTGATGAAGTTGGTAACTTCGAACCCATTAGCACGGAATCCATGGACGTTCATTTCAAGAAAGCGGGGATCATCTTAGCACTGACTGTAATTTCGATGGCGGTAATCACCTTTTTTATCTTCCTTTTCAATGGAGAATCCATAGGCGATAGTTTCGGATGGATGTTCTTTGCTGCGGTGATTACAGCAGCTGTTTGGATTCCAGTATCGTTCATCCCATCCATTATGTACCTCATTTGGCATTATCTGAAAAGCCTACGGGACGACTGAAAGCGAGGAGCCGTCCCCCTTGCTGTTGGCCGTGGTTTGAACGGATAACTCACTGGGCAATGTTTTTCCTGCCCGGGAGACTGTGCGCATCATGGGAAACAAGCCGGTTGTGATGTTGCTCGTCATCGGTATGCTCCTCACCGTCTCTCTCGCACCTCTTACCGCGGCCCAAGAGGCTGAGGATGCAAGGTCAGAATCGATGACGAGGATCATGATGCTCCCTCCGGATGCAGAGGTCACGGGCATGAACATCAATGCACAAGGCCATTTTTTCGTGAATGCGATGCATCCTGATGAGGAGAACTACAAAGCAACTGTCGGGGTCATCAACGGTGTCGATTGGAATTCTCTGCCCGCCACGGTTCCAGAATTACCCTCGTCCAGCAGCGAATCTGACATCTGGCACGGCATACGAACCTCGTACGGCGAGTATCAGGTGCTCTTACAAAGTGGTGACGTCCTTTCTGAAGGGGGCGTCGCTGGAGGAATCTACGCTGCAGATGATGGGGAACAACTCTTTGTCAGCCAGAAACCCGACTACAACGCCTTCATCCCATTGAATGCGGATGGCAGTCAAGGATACCTCTACACCGCTTGGGAGAACCGACCTGCAGGCATCAGCCAAGCGGAATTGAACTGGAATACAACCTCCTCACAGTGGGACGTTACGAGCAGTAAGATGCTCGACCTGAGCAGCGTCAACGGGGGTTGGGTCTTGTGTTTCGGTAGCATCAGCCCTTGGGGCACGCCCCTCTTCTCGGAAGAACTCTATTTCGACAATACTGAAAAATGGAACGACCCTTCCTTTACCTACCACGCCGACCAAGAGATGCTCGAACATTATCTTGGCAACTACCCCAATCCCTACGATTACGGGTACATCGTCGAACTGGAACACGCAGCCACCGAGGAGCCTACATTGAACAAACACCTTGCGATGGGTCGCTTTTCCCATGAGAACGCACAGGTAATGCCCGATCAGAGAACGGTTTACCTGACCGACGACGGCTACGAAACGGTCTTGTTCAAGTTCGTTGCAGATGTAGCAGGCGACCTCAGTTCGGGGACGCTCTACGCCGCTCAACTGGACCAAGACGACAGCAGAGATTCAGCCATCACCGGATTTGACGTGACGTGGTTGGAATTGGGTAGGTCCTCGAATGCTGAGGTACAAACTTGGATCGATGCATACGATGGCATCACAACCGCTGATTTTGTTGCAGGCCAGAATTCTTACATTTCCGATGAAGACATCACGAACTGGGCAGAAGGACGCCTGAACGAGGACTTGAACGGAGACGGTACCATCGGTTCCGCTGCCGACAACCGCGTCGCGTTCCTTGAATCCCGCAAAGCCGCAGCCGCCCTTGGAGCAAGTGATGAATGGAATAAAATGGAAGGGGTCGGTTTCAATGAGAACGCCCCAGAGTACCTCTATCTGGCCATGTCCGACGTAGGCTACGAAATGAGTGACGGGCAAGGTGACATCGACGTGACACAGAACCGTTGCGGCATCGTCTACAAAATGCCTGCACTCGACGGATGGGATGTAAAACGGATTGAACCCGCTATCATCGGTGGGCCTTACACCTCTTCTGCACAATATGAATGCGATATTGGCAACCTCGCAGGGCCTGATAACCTCCTCGTTTTAGACGACGGGCGCGTACTCGTCGGAGAGGATACGGGAAAGCATGCGAGCAACATGGTGTGGCTATGGCAGCCCCCACAGGTTGGAGAAGACGGTCCCGTTGCGGCTGATAGCAACGAAACCATCACCGTCAACGAAGTGACCTTGGTGAGTACTCCTTCTGACCGAGAACAGGCGTGGAATTATTCCTACCGGGCTGAAGTCAGTGGATTGGACTCGGATAGGAGCTATACTGCGATTTTCCTCATTAAACAGGGCAATGATGATGGGACGGGCTTCTCGCTCTGGAATAGCATCGAGGGCCCAAGTGACCAATACAGCCATACATTTTCACAGCAACAAGGGTGTTATTTCCTCAACGCCTCGCTCTACGAACAGGATGATTTCAACACCGATGCAGCCAATGCAACGGTCCTAGCAGCATCAGATTTCGAGTTTGTTGTTGGAAGCGGTACTTGTACAGATGGCGTGTACATGGACACCACTCAAGAACCCAGCACCAACGAGTCTGAAGGCGATAGTACCGAGCAGGCTGAGGACAGTGAAGGCCTACCAGGCTTCTCCCTGCCCTTCAGTCTTATCGCAACCTTCGCAGCCCTTCTCGTTGCTCGCCGTAGCGCGTAACACCTTCACCGGCAAGGGGCTTCATTGAAGGGATGTAAGTTCAGCCTCTTCTTCGGCCGAAGAAGGCTGCTCGGGAGCGGCTATGAGTCCGAGGGCTGCATTCGTGAGGATGAGGCTGGCAAAGAGCGACAGGGCGATCATGGCAGCAGAGAAGATTCCAAAGTTTGCGAAGAGCCCCATTGGTGAGAGTGCGATCACCGCAAAACCAGCGATGTCTGAACTTGCTGAACCCAGCAGCGCAAGACCGCATGCACCACCAACCGCAGAGAGGGCATCGTTGTGCGATGTTCCGTTTTCTCTGTCTTCGCGATACCGTTCGGTCACGTGAATACAATAGTCGATTCCGACACCCAGCGATATGGTTGCAATGGTGACTGTCACGATGTTGAGCGATGATCCTGCAACGTACATCAGACCGTAGAGCCACACCACAACCAACAGAATTGGCACAAAGGTCACGAAGGCTTGTTTGGGCGATCGGAAGCCAATCGAGAGGCAACCAAAGACGAAGACGGAGCCGAGTATGAGCGAGGATTGCATTTCGTCTTGCATGGCCGTGGAGGCGGAAAAACGCGTGATAGGTCGGCCGGTGAGCATCACCCAATTGAGCGGTTTATCTTCTTCAAGTTCGCCGGGCGCATCGTATGTTCCGCTCGAGAGGTTGGTGAATACTTCCAAATCACGCCAAACTTCTGCTACACCACCTTTCATGCCTGGGAAATCTTCCGGAGCGGTCATTCCGAAGCGAATCTGCATCATGTCGTAAGCAGCAGGCTCGCCGCTAATGTCAAGCCAGGGCTGATTTGGATCAAGGTCGGTTACGGGCATGATGTAGAGTTGCACGATGCTGGCTGGAATATCGGGGATTGGACCGACGCCTGGCACGCCGTTGAGTGAGAGGAAGCCGTAGAAAAAGGCCAGGCAATCACGATCGGTAGTGTCGACCAAAGGTCCGTTGCCAGCCAGTGAGCAATTCATGCCGTGACCCTCAACGCCCGGTTGCCATCCAGCAGCTTCGAAGGGCGTGCTGTTGAGTACGAGGCTTCCTTGAGCGGCAAAGACCATCTCGTCAAGAGCGAGGATGTCGATAGTGCCGTCGGGTTGGCGTGTGATCTTGTCGGGAACACCTTCAGGGAGGGCGTCCATTTCCTGACGGAATACATCGATAGCAGCAAAGACCTCAGGGTCGAGAACATCACCAAGAATCAAGAGGTTGGCTGGCTCACCTTCATCGGCAAAACGATGAGCGATTTCGTCCACGCCAATCGCAAAGTCAGAGCTCTCATCGAGGAAATCTTCCACTGCAAAGTCGCCCTCGAGTTGTGCCATTCCGTAAGCGGCTGGAACGGTGAGTAGCAGGGCGAACACTGCGATTATCGATGCGGTTTTCCGCTGCCCTGAAGCAAGCGTGACCGAACGCAACCAGTCAGGATTGACAATGGATTTGACTTCGTCCGACACCGTTTTCTTAGCTCGCTTGTCGAGCCAATCGTCCACGCTCACCCGAATCAAAGGCGCCCACAATCCAGTCAACAGGAATGCTGCGAGGATACCCAGGGATGCTTCGATTCCGAAGGAACGCAGGGCAGCGATATCGCTGAAAAGATTCGCTGCAAAGGCGGACATCGTCGTAAGGGATGTCAGCGTGATGGCACGTCCAACACGAGACAGCGTGATGGCACCAGCGTCGTGCGAATTTTTTCCGTTGGCTCGCTCCTCTTTGTAGCGGTGCAGCGCGTGCAAGGCATCGTCAATTCCCAAGGCAAGGACGAGAATCGGCAGCAGGTTTGAAAATTGCGAGCGTGCGATGAGGCTCAAACCGAACCAGCCTGTGAAATTGGCAAAATGACCGATGAGCCCCTGCATCCACAACAGCGCAGCACCCAGTGCAAACATGACAATCGCCACGTCCGACCAGCGGCGCAGGCTGACGTAGAGAAGGGCCACGATGACAAAACCCATGATGACGATGAGTCCCGCACTGGATTGCAATTCTCTGTTGACTTCAACATTGACTCCTTGGCCCAAGAGCAAGGTGATGGTGGTTCGGTCGTGGGTGCGAAGGTGGCCTTCGAGGTCCATATAGGTCCATTCGGTAGCACATCCAGCCCCCGCATCTTGCTTTTCCATGCACTCGTCTTCGGTGTACTGAGGCGGATGGAGGACGAGTTCACCGTCTGAAAGGCGGTAGCCTCCGACTCGGAATCCTTCATCGCTGAATTGGACTTGTTTCTCTTGATGTGCATCCTTCCAAATGACTTCCCAGCCCATCTCTTCGAGTTTGGACCTGTCGAGTTGGACCAGCAACCACGTTGAGGAACCCGTCCAGCGTCCGTTGCCCCAAAGCGCATTCTCCCACGTACCGTCGGGCAGTAATGAGCCGTAGATGGGGCCTTCTTGGAAAGCGGTGTAGTCGGCTTTGAACCCGCGGTCGAGTGAGAGCCAGCGCAGGAAGTTGTTATCCGACGCCTCAGCCATCCGAGCGGCAGCCATATCGATGTGGGCCTGTGTGATGTTAACATCGTCAAACTCAAGACAGTCAAGTGGAAAACAATCGGTCCAGTTGGTTGGCGCATCGGTCACAACGCCAAGAGGTGTCAAGCCGGGCTGCGTGAGAATGGAGGTATTGTTCATGAATCCACGAAAGTGATCGGACAACGAGATTGCTCCAGAAGATTGGTGGCCAGTGACGTCGTTCACCAGCGGCTTGAGGGCTGGGGCGAGAGGATGCTCTGCGACGAGGTTGAGTTTTGAATCGATTTCACGTAAGACGGTCAGGTTCAGAATCCCTCCTGTTGGAGCGTCAATTCCGCTCCAGGGTTCACCAGATTCGAGCATTTCAGTGGCATCTGGTAGAGCGCTGTAATCGGGCGCTCCATCGGCCATTCTGGGGACGGGTTGCCAGTCCTCAACGGCCGGTACCATGCTGGGGTCTCGAGTTGAGACGAGGAAACCGAGAATGATTTCAGAATTAGGGAATTCCTCGTTGATCATCGTCTGTGCTGTGAGTTCGGGGGATTCCATTTCATAGGATTCCATGTCGATTGGCTGAAGCGCCGTCATCGCCCCGGGAATCATGAGCAATGTCAGCAACACAACGGCGATATGTGCCCCTTTTTTCCTCGTTAGGAGCCATGCCGCAATACGATCGTAGCGGCGGTTCATGCGGCGAGGTCAGAATGGTGCCTTTTGAAGTGATGTTTTGCCGGGCTTTCCTTTCATCTCATCGTTTGATTGAACAAATGAGACTGGTTGAAACGTTCTTGATTACGAGACAGAAACCTCCCAAGGCCCTACAAACCTATTATGAATGGGTCAACAACCACATGCGTCAAAGGGAGGGCGAGGTATGGTCACCGTAGCGGAGGTTTTGGACGATGCAAATGCTTTGGATGCATGGGCTCAATATGCTGTTGGTGCAGCACTCACACTGCTTACCCTGCTGGTAGTCCGCTACCTAATGAAGAAGGTTCTTCTCGACTTTGTTAAGGCTACCAAATTCAAGTGGGATGACCAACTTTATCTGCCGGTTACACAACGCCTCTATTCCTTCATATTACTTGTTGGTGTTCAACTGACTCTACTATGGGTTAGGGGTGAAGAAGACGCATTGAATGAGGCATTGGATCCCGTTTTTCAAGCCATCTATATCCTCTTGACGACCTCCTTAGCGAGCGTAGCCATCAAAATCCTCATCCCCGTAGTCTTGGATAAGTTTTCAAATCCCTCCAGCGTCACTGTCTCTGGGAGCAATTCACTCGTCATCTTCTTGCTCCGAGCCTCGTTTTGGTTTGGTGGTTTATACCTCGCCCTCGACGTTTTGGGCTTCGAGTTGGTCGGACTTCTTGCCTCTCTCGCAGTCTTCTCGCTCATCATCGGATTGGCGATGCAACAAACACTCGGGAACATTGTGAATTCCTTCATGCTCGCCCTTGACCAACCCTTTGAAGTCGGAGATCGCATTGAGGTCGATGGCCATCTTGGGTCCGTCGTCTCTGTTGGCATTCTCTCGACAAAAGTGCTGACCATCGGGGAAAACCTCGTTGTCATTCCCAACAACAACCTCGTGAATTCAACGGTGATTAACCACGCTCGTGGCGGTGGTGACGGCCAAGGGCGGCGTATCTCCCTGGTGCTCGACGTTGGTGTGGAATATGATGAAGACATTTCTCACGTCAAGTACACCGTGCTGCAGCTGATGCGAGAATGCCCTTACATTATTGATGTACCCGAACCACGCGTTCTGCTTAATGAACTTGGGGACTTTGCGAAAATCTTCCGAATGTATGGATGGGTTGAGGACTATTCAGACGAGTTCGTGGCCAAGGATTGGCTCTACAAAAACATCGCAGAATCCTTTGCGGAGGAAGGTATTGGAATACCATTCCCAACCGCAGTGGAAATCGCATCAGCCCATCGAGAATCCTACAACAAACAACGCAAGGCCACGAACGTGCGTCGTGCTCGTTTGCAGATGATCAAGGAAGACAAAGCCTTGGAACGAGAGAGGGCCGAAGCCAAGTGGGAGATTGAAGCCATTACTGAGCGCCTCAAAGACCCAGAGCTTGAACGCAAGGAAAAGGCTGCTCTTGAAGACTCTCTGAGGGAAATTAACCGTGTTTTGAGCATGTTTGAAGCTGGAGACAATTGAGCCTTTGCGCTCACAGGTTTTACATAGAACAAACCGTTCATGATAGGTCATGGGCGCCGTTGATTTACGCTATATGCAAGTGACATTTACCGTTGAGGAAGGTGCTCACCTTCCAGGTTTTAGCTTGACTAACGACTTCCTGAAGGTTGAATACTTGACCAAAATAGGTGATGATGCTAAAGGGGTGCATGCTATCATTCAACTGGAATATGAAGATCCCAAGGTTCTCAATAAGCCGCAGGGGGCCTATGAGATCATACGCATTCTTGAACAATCATCAACTGCTGCACTTTGTGAAATCATTGCTACAGGTCCCCTAGCGAAGGCCTTTTCTACGCTTCAACATGCTTGGTGGGTTCCACCGACGTATGTTCATCCAACTGGGATGTTGATTACCATTCGGGGGACCAAGGATGCTCTCAAAAATGCTCGTAGGGTCTTATCTGAAATTGTTGGAGACAACTTCAAAATGAAATTGGGGGGGGAATCATTGTACAATCCCGAGTTCATCGACTTGCTACCAAAACGTCAACGAGTGGTATTGGATAAAGCAATTGAATTGGGCTATTACGATCGCCCAAGAGGGTGTACGCAACGCCATATAGCCGACTCACTTGATATCAAACAGGCTACGGTCAGCGAGCATTTACAGTCTGCAGAAGCGATCATCATCCACGCCTTCACAACCGAAGTTTGAATCACACCCTATCATAAACGGTTTGACCCATTAACACCTAAACTCCTATGCCGTAGCATGTCCAGCGGACGCCATGCGAATTTCAACCGAGCCGTCGTTTTATCGCTCTTGATGATGATGATGACCCAAGTGGGGTATCTTGAATCCATCAATCCGTGGACAAACGGTGAAGAAACGCTCGACTCGAACGAAGTGATTTCACATACGTCTGCTGCAACGTCCGTGATGTATGGGAACAATTCAACATGGACACCACGAGGTCCGATGCTTACGAGCGGATACCATCATGGTGCTGCAATTCTTGCTATTAGTGACGAAGTGATTTTGTTCATCTACCAGCTAAACTACAATGGCGATTACTGCTTGGCCGCTTACAATCGCTACAATGAAACCTCGTGGACGCCAACGTTTGACACGCCAAGTGGAGATGATTGTTCCGTCGGTAACGACCCTTATTTCTTAGGAATGATCGGCGATACTGTGTTGTTTTATTATGATGAAAGTAGCACCGCATACCGAGGTGATTCGATTTATGCTTACTCGATTGCAAACGATACGGTGTACAGAGCGTACCGGTCTCCAATCCTCTCGCACCCTACAGAATCCTCTTTCAGTTCCACTGCGGTTATAATTGGAAAGAATGTGTACATGAAGGAGTATCACAGCGGCATAGGCTACAAAATAGGTGTCTTCAACTGGGACAACCAAACACATTGGACCTACGATTCCACCCTTCCGTCGAATTGCACCGATGGGATGGAACGTCTTCTCGTCGTCAGCGAGAGTAAGCTATTGACACATTGTGATACTGCAGTACAATATACCACAGACCCCTATATTTTCAACATTCAAAACGAAACAATGTACAAGGTAAACGGTTTGGACGGAGTCACAGTTCCAGCATTTCGATCAGCGACATCCGCATTGGTAGGTACGCAGTTGTTGTTTAAGGCTAACGGAAACACTGGGAGTGGTTCCGAACCGTGGGTTTACGATTCAACGAACGATACTGCTTGGCAGGTCGAAGATCTTAATCCAGGGAGTGGCAGTAGCAAGTTAGACAACATGATGCGTTCTGGAACGAGGGTCCTGTTCAATATTAACTCAAACAATTACCAATCACCCCCTGTAGGGAACCTCTATTGGTATGAGTCATCGAACAACACCATTTGGCAAGCAACAACATTCACTGGTACGGAAACGATCGGCGAACCGGCTGAATTGGCGAACGGAATAATCGTGTTTACTGCTGGTTCAAAGACGTATTTCTACAATCCAGCGAATGGTTCAGTTTGGGAAGAACCTGGCTTATGCCACGGCACATATAGTCCTGCTTCGGCTCCGTGTGGAGCATTTAGGTTGGAAGAGGTCAGCGGAAATACGATTTTTGGTATCGCTAAAATGAATCAGACGGGAACAAACAGTGTCGGCAACCCAATATTGTACAGATACAGAATGATTGCGTTCGATTTCTCAAATAAATCGATGCAGGTTTCGTGGAATCTAGCGAATGCCCAAAATCCATCTTCAAGCCACGTTTATACACGGGCATTTGCTTTTGGTGACCAACTGATGTACCCCTACAGAGATTCCAACGCAGGCGCTCGAGTAAACAATGGTACAACAGGAAGCGACCTAGCGACGATGATTTGGTCGCCACCAGCCATCCGCGTAAGCGATGCTTGGAACCTCAGCAAGGGTGACCTTATTTCCGCGGGCGATCCAATCACAGGAGGCGTAGGGACTCGCTACAGTTCAGGTGTAGGCGTTCAAAATCTAACTGCCAGTGCCGAAGGTGCGGAACTCACCGTCGGTTTGGCCATGACCAACATCACCTTCCAGTACAATGCCAGTGCAGCAAGCGGCTCAGGCAGCGGCTCAGGCACCACAACCAACGGCAACGGAACAACATGGCAGGTGGCTGATATCAGCAGCGGGACTGGCAACAGTCACCCCGGACAATACATGTCGATACTCGTCGGTGATACGCTCTACTTCAGTGCGGCTGATGGAAGCAGCGGCAGAGAACTGTGGGCTCATGATACCTCAAACGCCTCAACTTGGCGGGTGGCTGATATCAACAGCGGAACTGGCAGCAGTAACCCTGGAGATTACATGCAGATACTCGTCGGTGATACGCTCTACTTCAGTG
>JADHPT010000033.1 GCA_016778305.1 Candidatus Poseidonia sp.
GGCAATTCACCGATATAGGAGCGTTCGAGGTAGTCAAAGGACTCGCCTTGCTCGGCGAGATAGGCTTCCACTTGCTGGTCGATGGCAGCGTTGAGGAAGAAGGCGAGAATGATGGGAGCAGGTCCGTTGATGGTCATCGAAACCGAGGTGTTGGCGTTGCACAAATCAAAGCCAGAGTAGAGTCGCTTGGCGTCGTCGGTGGTGGCGATAGAGACACCCGAATTGCCGACCTTGCCCCAGATGTCGGGGCGCCGGGCAGGGTCTCGTCCGTACAGCGTGACCGAGTCAAAGGCCGTGGAGAGGCGGACGTAATCTTGACCCTGGCTCAACAGGTGGAAGCGACGGTTGGTGCGTTCAGGGCTTCCTTCACCTGCAAACATGCGAGCCGATAATTCATCGGTGCGCTTGAAGGGAAAGACACCGGCCGTGTAAGGGAAGTGCCCGGGGGCGTTTTCCTTGGTGATGAATTCGTATAACGCTCCATCGTCCTTTGTCTTGGGCAGAGCCACACGGGGGATGGCCGAATGGGCCAGCGATTCGGTCGTCGTTTCGACCTTGAAGGGCTTGCCACGAACGTGGTAGGTGTATTCTCCAGAGGCGTATTCCTGTGCCAGCGCACGGAAGTTAGCCAACGTCGTTCTCGCCTCGTCCATCTCCTCCTCAATCTCCTCAATCTGGGAGCGCAGGTCCTTGGCGGTGGCCTTGACACCACGCTCTTCAGCGTGCTTGGCAGCCGTTTCCAAATGCTGGCACAGACGCAATTTCTCAGCCACTTCGGTGTTGGCGTGATGGTAGTCGCGCACGGTGGAAGCGATTTCAGAGAGATAATGCACGCGCTCCGGTGGAATCACACCCTTGCGCTCACCCATGGCGTCCACCGGTTCACTGGCCTCAAAGCCCACGAGTCCGGCGACCTTCTGCCACAGGCGGTCAACCCCTCCGTCAGCGAATTGGCTGGCGATGGTGGCGACGATTGGGAGTTCCTCATCGGCGACATCGAACATGTTACGGTTGCGGCGAACTTGCTTGCGAATGGCTCGCAGTGCGTCTTCACTGCCGCGCTTTTCATATTTGTTAAGGACCACTACGTCGGCCACGTCGAGCATCTCGATCTTCTCAAGTTGCGTGTGGGCGCCGAACTCAGCGGTCATGACGTAGAGCGAGTGGTCGGCCACCGTCGTGATGGCGTCGCTGCCCTGTCCGATACCGCTGGTCTCGCAAAAGATAAGGTCGAAGCCAACCGCTTTGGCGACTTCGATGGCTCGGTCGAGGTTGGCGCTGATTTCAGATCCGCTTCCACGGCTGGCAAGACTGCGCATGTAGAGGTCGTTGTTGGAAAGCGAGTTCATGCGGATGCGGTCGCCAAGAAGGGCACCTCCGGTTCGCTTGCGGGTCGGATCGACGCACAACAGGCAGACCTTCTTGCCGGGATTGTCGCGCTGAATGCGGAGCATCAATTCATCCAGCAGACTGGATTTTCCGGCCCCACCCGTTCCGGTGAATCCGATGACCGGGACCTCTTTGTTTGAAGAGCGGCAGGCTTTGACGGCAGCCTTGAAGGTCTTCTCGTCGGCCGATTCAGAGAGGGTGAGCAACAAACCGACCTTGGCCATATCGTCGGGCGTGACCGGGCCGTTGAGGCTCGCCGCCCGCTTGTTTCCAATCAAGTCCACCTCGCTAGCCATGCCCATCAGGTGGTGAATCATGCCCATCAGGCCCATGGTTCGGCCGTCGTCGGGCGAGTAAATCTTGGAGATACCCGACTGGTGGAGCGTGCGGATTTCAGGAGGTGTGATGGTTCCTCCTCCGCCACCGAAGATGCGCACGTGTTCGCAACCTGCTTCATCCAGCAGTTCTCGAATGTAGGTGAAGTACTCAACGTGGCCTCCCTGATAGGAAGTGAGTGCCACGGCATGAGCGTCTTCCTGAATGGCGCAATCGACCACGGCTTTGGCCGACTGGTCGTGGCCGAGATGGATGACTTCAGCCCCTGAGGATTGAATCAATCGGCGCATGACGTTGATGGCAGCATCGTGGCCGTCAAACAGGGATGCAGCGGTAATGACGCGAACTGGACCGGTGCTCGTGGTGAACACGACCTCCTCGTCGGTATCGTCGGCCATGCTCCTTCCAGCAGCCTTTGGTTCATCAATTCAAGGGTGAGGCCCCACCAATACACGGGCTATCGCAGGACCACTTCTGACGCCTTCCACTTCCCATACACCGCTGAAGAAAGAACAGCGGTTTGCCTCTCCTGCTTGCCAGTGGTTGTGGGTCCCATTTATCAACAGGGGACGGGGGCACCATCAATTGGCGATATCATGGTTCGTGAACTCATCAATGTCGAGGCGGTTGACCGCGCCTTCGGTGCTGTTGATGTGCTTCGCGATATCAACCTCAAGGTCAACGACGGTGACCGAATTGGAATCGTTGGTCACAACGGGGCGGGAAAGACCACACTGCTCAACACCATCAGCGAACAAAAGCAGGATACGGGCGATATTGAATTCGCTGCCGGAATTCGCATCGCCTACCTCACGCAGATTCGTGACCTTGAATCGAATTCAACGATTGAAGAAGAGCTCAGTCGCAAGGGGCGACAATTCCAAGAATTGGAAGACGAAATCGCATCCATTGAAGCGCAACTGGTGGACCCTGATTTTTACGAAGGAGATTGGGAACCTGTGATGGAACGCTACACCGAACTTCAACAAATGCTTGCATCGAGCGGTGGAGGAAACGTTGCAGGTATCGCCAAAGGCATCCTTGAGCGACTGGGCCTTGACAAACATCCAATGGATATGGAGGTCAACAAACTTTCAGGGGGCGAGCAGGCAAAACTCGCACTCGCACGGCAACTTGTCGGGCTGAACGGCATTGACGTCATCTTCCTTGACGAGCCAACCAACCACTTGGACATTCAAACGACCGAATGGTTGGAAGATTTCATGCGCAGCTTCAAGGGAGCACAATTGATCGTTTCTCACGACCGGTATTTCTTGGACCAAGTCTGCACCCGTATCGTCGAGGTCGACAACTTGCGTGCCTGGCCTTGGAAGGGGAATTATTCTCAATTTCTCAAGCAAAAAGCAGCCAGTGAAGCATCGCTTGGTGATATGATCAACACGATTGAGAAGAAAATCCAATCCACCATGGGTGCCCTTCAGCAGATGAAGCGTGCCAACAAGTACGACAAATCGATTTCAGCCAAACACAAAATGATCGAGCGGATGCAGCAAGAACTCAAAGCGCTCAGAGCGCGCATGCCCAAGAAGCGTAAGGACCTCGTCTTCTCGCTCGAAGCAACGGATAAAGGAAGCATGGATGTATTGATGATCGAAGACGGAAGCATGACCTTTGAGGGTCTTGAACGCCCGATCCTCGACAAGCAATCTTTAGAGGTGCGAAAGGGTGACCGAATCGGAATTGTTGGTGGGAACGGCCAAGGAAAAACCACCCTTCTCAAGATCATCAACGGGGATTTGAAACTTGACAGCGGAATCTTTGACCTCGCCCCTGGCTGTGAAATCGGATATTTTCATCAAGACCACGCGACCCTTGATTTCAATCTCACTCCCATTGAACAAATTGAAAAATTACGTCCGGACTTCCAATACGGCGACATTCGTGCAGCATTGGGACGGTTCCAATTCTCAGGCGAACAGGTTTCAACCAAACTCGCTCAACTGTCCGGTGGCGAACGAGCACGGGTGGCCTTGCTCAAACTTCTTCTCGAAGAAAACAACTTGCTGCTGATGGACGAGCCGACCAATCACTTGGACATGGATTCAAAGGACACGCTCGAAGAAGCGCTTGTGAATTACTCCGGTTCGCTCATCACGGTTTCGCACGATCGCTGGTTCCTCGATCAGGTCGTCAACCGAATTTGGGAAGTTGACAGTGGAACGGTGAAGGTCTACTACGGGAATTACACCGATTACGTTCGTGCCAAGAAGGGGCTTCCGCCACTTGCTGAAGACGAGATTTCTGAAGTCTGATTCACCCTCAACCACAGCGTTGTGAAGAGCCCACTGCGAACCCTTGTGGATGTCTGATGCACGGACAAGGGTGGTATGCAGCCCTTCGAATCATGTGCTCCTCATTCGATTCCCTCATACTCAGTTGTATCCGATTGAATACGAGGGAATCGTTGCCGAAGACCACTCAATTCAAACATAAGCGGCGGTTGGGTTTTGACATGCACATTCCTGTTCAGGCTGTCGGACTTATGTTTTTGATGGTCCTCGCACCGCTCTCAGGTTGCTTTGGCCAAAACGAAGTTCAATCTCTTGGAGAATCGTCTCTAACAGTTGTTGAGTCTGATTCGCTTCAGGCAGGAATGTGGCAAAGCATAACCCTTGATGCAAATGCTGACCTAGCAGTCTTCATTCCGTACTTCATTCAAGATCCTGGTTCAATGCGCGCTCAAAACGGTACGGTGCTCGATATGAACTCTGGCGAACAGGTAAGTGTCAACATCCTTCTCCCTCCAAGGAACGACAAGGTTGTCTTCTTCGTTGGGGAGATTGGCCGAGTCGATTGGCCAATTCGAGAAGCAGACGAGTCTTGGACCACATGGCTTGAAAATCCGAACAGCGGTTCTGCTGTCCAAGCTGTCGAAAATCAAGATACCAGCGGAATGTGGCCTTGGGTGGTTCCAGGAAATCAATCCGGAGGAGACGTTATTTCTCTTGTTCTCGAAACAAGCCGGCCGTTCCGTGCAGACCTTACTGAAGAGAACGGAGTTGGAGCAAGCGATGGCTGGGTCAATGGCAGAGACGTCTATGACTGGGTTGATTTCATTACCGACGATACACCTTGTGCCTCGTGCGGTGCTGACGGAGCAGTCGGCTATCTTGACCGATGGATTGGAAATGCAAATCCTTCGTATGAGCACGCTATCACGTATTTCGAAGGTGTCATGCAGGGCTATGGATTGGATAGGGTAGAAGTCCATCGTTTCCAATCGAATACAGCCTGGGCGGTCAACATCTGCGGATACAAGGATGGTTCAGTCTATCCGGATGAATGGCTCATCTTCGGTGCCCATTTTGACATTGCACCTCCCGTGGCGTACACGCCAGGAGCTGAAAGCGGCATTCCAGGTTACGGGACCAGACAAGGTGCTTACGACAATGCAGCAGGATCGAGCATGGTGTTGACCACTGCCAGCGTTCTTGCAGAATTTGATGCACGCCGAACCATGGTCTTCTGTTTGTGGTCTTCAGAAGAAGAAGGCTTGTGGGGTTCACGTTCCTTCGCGAACGACCTCCCAGACGGGGTTACGGTGAGCAATTATCTGAATCTGGACATGGCTGGCGTCAATTACCCCGGCGATTATGCACTCTCCGTATACCTTGGCCCGGATGGAACTCAGGAAGCGATTGACCAAGCCGGCATGTATTACCTAGCGGAATGGATTGGTGGCGATGCACTGGACCTTGGTTACGAAATAGATCGTGGAAGAGAAGCCTGGCTTGAGGGTGGAGAGAGTCCATTATGGGGCGACATCTACGAAGATACCGTTGCAATTTACGAATCACCAACCGCTCGAAGTGACCACGATTCCTTCCAAAACATCGGCGTTGCGACCCTCGGATGGAACGGTTTGGTGGATGGATATCCGTGCTACCACCGTGAATGCGATACGATGGAGACCTTGATTGACTACATGGGTACGGATAATTCTACAGGAGTTAACAATCTCGTTCATTCTTGGGACATTGTCACGTGGTGGGCGGTCTATGCGTTCTTACATATGGACCAAACACCGGTGCCAAATGAACTCTAACCAACCTTGGAAGGTGTGAATATGAGTCGCCTTCAAGG
>JADHPT010000021.1 GCA_016778305.1 Candidatus Poseidonia sp.
GGTTTGAAGGGTGGAAAAATTGCCCTGTTTGAACCATCAACCAATCAATTTGGATAGGTTGCATGGGGGTATCCGATTACCCATCCGACTCTCAAAAACGGTTGGAAGGGGTTGCAGTGGGTCTGTTTGATCGCTACCCTTGTGTTTACCTGTGGCTACAACCGGTCCCCATGTGGAAAAAGTAGATTCCATCGTTTTGAACCTAAACAAATCAACCCAATAAAAGAGTAAAAATAATCGGAACGAACAGAATAACCAAACTTATTGCAAGAACTTTGAGATTTATGAGCCAATTAGGAGTCGGTTGTGATGGAGACCTATCTGCTCTCCGCTTTTCGAAAAATCGAAACACATTGTTGACGATTAAGAGAATGATAGAAAAGGCGAAGATGTAATAATTCACAAAGATCCAAAAATAGAAAGCAGGAAAAGCGCCTTCCCCAAAATAATTTAAAAACAAGGGCGCGAACATAACGGGTTCGAATATGAAACTTAATGAGAGAAACAACAAAAATAAACCAAAATAGTTCAGGACTCTTCTAATGGAACCTCTCGGGCGTTGACTTTCATCCTCATCATCGTCCATGTGTGTCCTTGATTCATATTGGAAATAAATTTTTCACCGGCTTTATCCTCAAAGTATGTATGTCTTGGAAGACAGAAGATGCCATTCAGAACACCCTTGTAAACAGATTTAAGTCCTATTTGGGAGAACTGGTTTTTTTTCTTCCAAATCAGGCTTCGAGTTGTTCAGTCAGCCAAACCAATACCTTCGGCGTACCGGAGATGAGTTGCATGTTTGATATTAGCACGGGGAACCACACGGAAGCCTGTTGCTCTGTAAGTAATTAGTGTCTGAGTGACCCGAGTAATTGCTGCACTTGCAAGACGCTCAATAATCGGCTCCATCGACGCAGTCTCTGGCAAATTAATTCCAGAAGATCAAACTCCAGGCGAATTGAAGTATCTCGAAGTTTATGCAACTACTAGGAGAGATATCGTATAGATTGGGGTCGTTAGACTCGTTGGGAAAACCGATGACCTGTTCAAACTCAGCCATGTGGAGGAGTGTTCCGTTGAGATTGAAGCTTCGACCGTGATATAGGCATCGCAGTGTTTTCTTATTGCACGACTCAAGCCCTTATCGTATTCTTCATCCGGCCTTGAGTTTACCGACTGCGCTGGCTTGTGATCTCATGGCTTAAGAATCGGGTGTTCTCTCTAGCATCATTGAGGAAAAGTTCGGGCCAGATACCAATTTGATTTTGCCCGCATGCCTGATGGTGTCAATCTCGTATTTCGATGGCATTTTGTGATGTTGTCCGTTACAAAGGTTCCTAAGTGGGACTCGTGTGGAGAAAAACGGGTGAGTCTTGGGTGAGCGATTCGCTAGTCAATCTGAAAGCTTTGCAGGAGGCGAAGCCCCCGGCAAATGAGGACACTCAGGAGCCTCCGTCTAGCAAGCCTGTTTCGCTCGCAGCACTCAAGTTTACCTCGGACAACATCGACATGGCCAAAGAGCTCACAACCGAAGGTATCTCTGAAGATGATCGAGCCAATTACATCCAGAAAATAAGCAGTTTTGTCGGATCAGAGGTGTTTGAATTTTCAACATGCAATCGAGTACTCTACGTGGGCTTTGATATTGAAGCAGAAGAATTGGCATCAAAGATTTCGGATCACAACGGGGCCGAAGCCATCCCCTTCGAGTTGTATGAAGGGACAGAAGCTTGGCGACAATTGGTGAAAATTTGCAGTGGCTTAGATTCCTTCATGATGGGCGAATTACAGGTGATGTCTCAATTTCGTAAGTCGGTGAATTTTCATCGAGACCGTTCCCTTATCAGCCCCTACAACTCCGCGTTCTTTGAGCACGTAATTTCCGCCAACCGTTCGATACGCAAACAACTCGGATTCACCCAGACCACGGAATCCATGCTAAGTCTTGCAACTGCAGCCTTGGACGGTATTCTAGACGGGCAAGGGGAGATGAAAACCGTCGTTCTTGGTTTCGGTGAAATGGGCTGCAAAGCCGTTGAAGCGCTTTGGGAGGCTCAACAAAGCGACATTTTGGTCGTCTCTCGAGACCCGAGTGTCTCGTATGAGAGGAATCCTGACTTGGCTTCAAAATGTACCATGATCTCCTACGATGATTGGAACACAACCCCTCGTTCCGTGGATTTGGTCATCTCAACCATTCGCAATGCTGATCCAACCTACCATGCTGGGCACCCGTTCCCTTCAATCGGCGAGGCCACATTGATGGATTTCTCATGGCCTCCATCCATCCATTCCTCGGGTATTCGTGACAACCAAGTATTGCTAGGAATGGAACATTGGATCAAAGCATCCCACAATCTTGGAAAAGAATGGAATTATGAAGCTACACTTCAACGCAGTGAATCGATGATCAACACCATTCAAGAGCGTTTCACAGAGGCCTTGCACAACAAAACGAAGGCCCAATTCCGGGCCCTTATTTACGCCACGATGGAAGAACTCGCTAAATCTTGGGAGACGGTCCCTCAAGCCACCAAAGGCGACGTGCCACAACTCCGCGCCTTCGCAAGAGAAATAGCAACGTGGATTTGTCACCAACCTGCAGAGTTCCACCTCTCGGAACTTTCCACCTTTGTAGCAAATACTCCACGTGAACTCAGCCAAGCCATCATCGCTCATGTCGACCATGAGGTCAAACGCTCCGTTCTTGTTCTCAACGAGAAAAGCATGGCCTTTGGGGGAACTTCATGACCATCAGAATCGGTACACGCGCCTCAAATTTAGCGATGTGGCAGGCAAGGACCGTACAGGAAGCGCTCAAGACTGCAGGCTATGATGCTGAAGTGATTCCATTCACTTCCATGGGCGACCGTAGCCTCGGAGGGCAACTTTCCTCCTCCGTCGGGCAGTTTATTCACGCCATTGACGCCAAATTGGCATCGGGAGAGGTGGATATTGCAGTCCACTCGAGCAAGGATGTGCCCGTCGACGTGGACTTGACCATCACCAACCTCGCCTACCTTGAACGTGGCTCCACCGACGACCTAGTTTTGGTGCGCAGTACCCCCGGAGTTCCATCACTTGATGAAGTCCTGGCCAATGACGTGTCCGTGCCGCTTACGTCCATTCTTGACCACTTTTCTGAGGGGGCGACCTTCGGCACTGTCTCAGGGCGACGCCAGTCCTTCCTCTTGAGTCGGCGACCCGACCTCATCCCACTGGCTGTTCGAGGCCATGTTGAAACCCGGATCAGTCGTTTGATCGATGGACGTGTTGACGCCATTGTTCTCGCTGAAGTCGGACTGGCCCGCCTCGACAGCACGGGTGCTCTTGACGGAATGAAGGGCCGTCTTTCTGCCTTTAGAATTTCCAAAGAAGACTGGCCTACTGCTCCAGGGCAAGGTGCCATTGCTGTTCATTGCCTGACAGATCGGTTCGATGAGATGAATGCCATCCGTGCGGTCTTGAATCACCCAGCAACTGAAGCCGATGTTCAGGCTGAGCGGGGCCTACTGAAAGAAGCAGGCGGCGGGTGCCTCTACCCGGCAGGTATCGGCGTGGATGGAGAGCGTGTTCACGTCCAAATCTCACCTGAGAATTGGCGTGAAATTTTTTGTCAAGGGAGTTCATATTCGATGTTTTCTTATTCTGGTCGCTTGGGAGAATTGGACCTCCAACTCCCCCAACAATCCCTCAAGAGCGTCCAACCTACTACGGGTGAGCCACGCTACATTTCAACCCTTAATTCAGACCGGATTTCTCTTGTCTTGTCCAGCCAAGGAATTGGCATGGAGAACGTCCCGGTCGTCGACCTCTCGCCCAATTTTGACCGGTGGCCACAGGACTTTCTCCAGAACTACAACAGCAAACGCGATTGGCCTTACTTGGTGCTGACCTCACCATTCGCCGCCAAATGCGCCGTGCAAGCAGCGGCTTCCAATCCAGACATTGGACGCATTCCTTGGGTGGCCATTGGCGAAGGAACGGCAAGGGCCTGCTTCAGGCTCGGAGTCACGGTTGCAGTTTGCGGCATGGCAAGGAATGCTCGCCAACTAGCGGCCTATATCACCGAAAACTTCCCCCGTTCAACGACCTTCTTCCTTCCGCGGTCCAGCCTCGCTTCCCCTGTATTTGAGGAGACACTGCAAGCGGCTGGCTTTTCGCTCAAGGTATGGATTGGCTATGAAAATACTCCAAAAGAATCGGTTTCGGTTGAGGTCAATACTGAGGACGTACTCGTGCTTTCATCCGCTTCTTCAGCCATATCTTGGGCTGAACATGAACTGAAAGTTCCGCGCGACATTCTTTGTATGGGGGACAATGCCCTTGCAACAATCGAATCACTCGACCATTTCGATGGTTGCCAGGTTTCGGTGCTCAAAGGTCCAACATCGGAAGCACTTGTGAAATGGTGGAATGACAACAGGAAGGGAGATTGATGAACATCCGCCCTCGTATCAACCGCTGGACAGCCGCTCGTCGCCAATTGCTCTTCAGTGACGGCATGCTCGATTCCCTCGTTCAACCTCACTTTGTAGTGGAAGGCGAAGGAGTTGATGCCCCCATTCACGGCATGCCTGGTATTCATCAACAATCGGTTGATGTACTTCTCCAGACCATCAAGGAAGATGCTGCCCACGGCTTGCGAGCAGTGATGTTGTTTGGAGTTGTTCATTCAGAGGCCAAAGATTCAGTAGCAAGCGAAGCTCACAACGCTGGTTCTCACCTTCATCGTGCCATCACCGAAATCAAAGCAATGTTCGGTGAAGACATTGTGGTCATGACGGACGTTTGCTTGTGCACCGCTACCGACCACGGTCACTGTGGCTTGGTTCATGAAGGCGAAGTGGTCAACGATGCATCGGTTGATGTGCTTTGTAAAATCGCAGTCTCTCACGCTCTTGCTGGTGCAGACTATGTCTGTGCCTCGGACATGATGGACGGACGGGTTTCGGCCATTCGTTCCTCCTTGGAGTCCGCTGGAGCCACCAGCACAGGTATTCTCTCGTATTCAGTGAAGTACGCCTCTTCCTTTTACGGCCCGTTCCGCCATGCTGCCCAATCCAGCCCAGAGTTTGGCGATCGTGCTACCCACCAAATGGACACTCGCTCTGGCTATGAAGAAGCCATTCTCGAGGCCAACCTTGACGAATCTGAGGGTGCCGACATCATCATGGTGAAGCCCGGCCTTCCCTATCTTGATGTGGTTCGAAAAATCGCAGACACGGTGGTTCGTCCTGTCGCCGTCTACAACGTGAGTGGCGAATACGCCATGGTCATGAACACTCAAAGCGATGATGACAGCCACCGAAGCATGGTTCTTGAGGTACTGACAGCCTTCAAAAGAGCGGGTGCCAGTGTTATCGTCACCTACCACGCCAGAGAGGCGGCGAGGAAGAAATGGATTGCGTGAGGGAACACCATGGACCGTACCAAATCAGATCAACTCCACCACGAAGCGTTATCGCACCTCGTTGGTGGGGTGAACTCACCGGTTCGGGCCTTCAAATCCGTTCATGGAAACCCGATTTATTTTGAAAAAGCCTCCGGAGCCCACGTCACCGATGTTGACGGGAATGTCTTGGTTGACTTTGTTCAATCATGGGGTCCACTAATCCACGGCCATTCTCATCCTGAAATCATTGAATCAGTCCATAAAAAAATGCTCAATGGGACCTCATTCGGTGCCCCTCACCTCGGTGAGATTGAATTGGCGAAGCGAGTGAAAAAGCGTTTCTCCCACATGGACAAAGTACGCTTCGTCTCATCAGGGACAGAGGCGGTCATGAGCGCTGTTCGACTGGCTAGAGGCTACACTGGACGAGATATTTTGGTCAAATTCGAAGGGTGTTATCACGGCCACGTTGACTCCCTGATGGTTTCTTCAGGAAGTGGCCTGGCCACCTTTGGAATTGCCAGCAGTCCAGGCATCCCACAGGATACGGTTGCAACGACACTGATCTGTCCACTCGATGATTTGGAAGCGGTTGAATTCCTGTTCAACGAACACGGCAGTGAAATTGCTGCGGTGGTCATCGAGCCCCTCCCAGCCAACAACGGGCTATTGGTTCAACGCCCTGAATTCCTTCACGGCTTGCGCACGCTGTGCGACGCACACGGTGCACTGCTGATCTTTGACGAAGTCATCAGTGGGTTCCGTTTCAAAGAGGGCAGTTATGGCGACCTCTGCGGGGTAACACCCGATTTGACAGCTCTCGGGAAAGTGATTGGCGGCGGTCTACCGGTGGGTGCTTACGGGGCTCGTAGTGAAATCATGGAACAACTCTCACCGCTCGGTCCGGTGTACCAAGCCGGGACGCTTTCTGGGAATCCCCTCGCCATGGCCGCTGGAGCCAAAACCCTTGACATGCTCTCTGATGAGGCCTATCAGCACATGGAGGACCTCGGAGCCTTGCTCGAACAGCAACTCGATGTCGTTTTCAAGAAGCACGGCTACCCGATGCGCATGGTACGGCGAGAAAGCTTGTTTTGGCTTTCACCAGGAGACGGACAACCTGCGGTCCGCGCCGACCAAATTCCATCCGACGCTGCTACCCTCTATGCCGATGTACACAGGGCTCTTTTGGAACGCGGTTACATGTTGGCCCCCTCCGCCTATGAGATCGGGTTCATCTCAACCTCGCACGATGAAAGCCACATTCTTGGATTGGTTGAAGCCATGGACGATTCCCTGTCCAGTCTGGAGTGGTAAGCATGAACGGAAAAGAGCGGATTATTGCTGCACTTCAGCGCCAACCCGTTGACCGCACACCCGTTTGGTTCATGCGTCAAGCGGGGCGACATCTACCAGAATACCGCAAACTGGCTGCCGAACATTCCTTCTGGGAACGCTGTCAAGACCTTGATCTCTGTACCAACATCACGATGCAACCTATTCAACGGTACGGTTCCCTCGATGCTGCAATCGTCTTTAGCGACATTCTCACGCCACTGCCCGCATTTGGCTACGAGGTAGAATACGGTGGTGGCATTCGTATTGACCCGTTTTCGATGGACGAGGTTGACGACTGGACCACCTTCTCTGCAAGGAAACATGCTCCTTGGGCTGCTGATGCCCTGAGGGCCATCGGTGAGGACAACAAGGACATCGCTCGTCTCGGTTTCGCAGGATGCCCGTGGACCACTTCGCTCTACCTTCTCGCCGGGGGAACTGGTGACAAAGAATTCCACAACACGCGAGCCAAGGTCTTCTCTGACCTTGAAGCATCCCAGCGGGTCCTGTTCCGAATGGCTGACGCCGTTGGAGATGTGCTCGCTGACCAAGTGAACCACGGCGGAGCCGATGCCGTTCAATTGTTCGATACGTGGGCGGGCTTGCTCTCGGTAGACGATTATCGGGCTATTGCGCTCCCTGCAACACAACGAGCCATCGAGGTGTTTCGAGAAAAGGCAGAACGCCGGGTGCCATTGATTCACTACGCCAAGGGGAGCGGCCATCTTCACGGGCTCATTCGCTCGCTGGACATCGATGCTGTCTCACTTGATTGGCGAGATGATTTGAGGGCCAATAGGAAAGCCCACGGAGATCAATTTGCTTTCCAAGGCAACCTTGACCCGTCCCGTATGCACGGTTCTCCAGAGGCTGCTACGCTTGCTGCCCAGCGCGTGCTTGATGAAGCAGGTCAAGCCCCTGGTCACGTGTTTAATCTCGGCCACGGCTTCGCGCCCGGTGCTCAGATCGACTGCGTTGAGGCCGTGTTGAGATTGATCACGGGTGACTCGGCATGAGGCAAACCATGGTGGACATGGTCCATCGCCTGCAAGACGTCATTTGTGCGGCTGTTCAAGCGGTTGATGGTGTCCCTTACCGTGAAGACGAATGGACTCGTGAGGAAGGCGGTGGAGGCCGAAGCCGTGTTTTTTCAGACGGAGCCTTGTTTGAGAAAGCGGGCGTCAACGTGAGCGTCGTTCAAGGTACCTTGAGTCCAGAAGCCGCAGCAAAAATGGGCGGTGGCCATGACCTCGAAGGCGACGATTTGGAATTCTTTGCTACCGGATTGAGTCTTGTCTTCCATCCTCACAATCCCATGGCACCAACGGTGCACGCCAATTACCGCTACTTTGAGCGAGGAGAGGGAAGCGTCGAGGGAAGCTGGTGGTTTGGAGGCGGTGCAGATTTGACTCCCTCTTACCTTTTTGAGGAGGACGCAATTCACTTTCACGAAGTTCTCCAAGCGGCGTGTGACCGACACGAAGTGGCGGATTATGAGGCATTCAAACAATGGTGCGACAATTATTTTCACATTCAGCATCGAGGAGAGCGTCGTGGCGTGGGAGGCATTTTTTTTGATGACCTTCGTGCCATCAGCAAGGAAGCATGTTTTGCCTTTGTTGAGGACATTTCTTCGAAATTCCTTGATGCCTACATGCCCATTTTGGAACGTCGAAAGGACATGGAATTCACTCCTCAACAGAAGTTATGGCAGCAGGTTCGTCGAGGCCGATACGTTGAGTTCAACCTCGTTTACGACCGTGGAACGAAGTTCGGTTTGACAACCAACGGGCGCATCGAGAGCATTTTGATGTCGCTGCCGCTCACGGCTCGATGGGAATATGGCCATGAGGTTGAACCCGGAACTCCCGAGGCAACCCTGCTAGAGGTACTACGTGAACCGGTGGATTGGGTCAACAGGTGATGGCGTGTATTCCGTGGACGAATGGACTCGGTACGGCGACGAACTTCGTCGCCCGCTCATGGTCGCCAACGGTCTGGGAAAAGCCAAGACGGTATTGGTTGTTGGCGCAGGGCTATCGGGTCTGTGCGTCGCTTACCGATTGGCGAAAAAACGTCCCGATGTTCAGATTGAACTTCTTGAGAAAAGCGACCGATGCGGT
Organism: Candidatus Poseidonia sp.; assembly: GCA_016778305.1. Taxonomy (GTDB): domain Archaea; phylum Thermoplasmatota; class Poseidoniia; order Poseidoniales; family Poseidoniaceae; genus Poseidonia. The sequence goes on from JADHPT010000021.1 coordinate 8,857, forward strand.
GGGACAATCGAGACTTGGAACAAAGGAGAATGGCTCTGCGATGTGGCGGTAAACGCTACCCGTGCTCATCCTTCATTTTGGCGCTTGGTCGACGACCTCGGTCTTGGAGATCAGTTTGAACCGTCCAATCCAGCAGCATCTACTCGTTGGATTCACACGGGCGGGCGAAATCGGAAACTCTCGCCCTGGTTGGTCCTTCAGCAAGGGCCGTTCAAAGTCCTTCGAGGGGTACGTTCTTCTCGCCAAGGTAAGAAATCAGTTGCTGAAACCATGCCGATTCCAACCATTTCAGACGCGATGACGCTCGGAATCGTCAATGATGTTTCAATGAACGTTGATGCGGATTTTTTGATGCCTTCCATGACAAGATTTGGTGATGAGCCTCCGATTAAATGGTCAAAGGTCAAGCGCAAAATGGTTCAGACATACCCGATGTTCACACCCAATAAAGGAGCTACAGCTTCGTTGAAGGGTGGCATGCAAACCTTGGTTGATTCCTTGGTGAGCACCCTGAAATCCCTTGCCAATGTCCGTTGTTCCTTTGGGGTTAACATCACCACACCCGAGGCCTTGGCCGAGGAAAGGAATGCACCGCTTTCTTCCATTGTGTGGTGTGCCCCTCTCCGACGAACAGCATCTGAATTCACCCACCTCAACGTCTATGCGGTAGGATTCACGGAAGCGGATTCACGCTCGGTCCCAGTAGGGTACGGGACACTGATTCCAGACGCCCACGCCCCCATCAGTGGTGTTCTTCACGAGAGCGATGTCCACGCTTCACCAAGGGCTCCAGCAGGTCATCGTCTCTTCCGGTTGATGTCACCTGCAGCACGTGGAGCGACCGATGACGAAGTGAAACAATCCTTGCACACCTATCTTTGCGATGCGGAACCTGTCATCTTTGAGAAGATCGGTGAGCGTCGTATTCCATCCTACCCCCCCGGCTACATGGCCTCATTGGAGGTTTTGAAGCCAGAATTTACTCGAGCTGGATGGTGCTACAGTGGGGTGTCGATTACTCACCTGGCTGCCGAAGCAGAACGTATCGCTGATGCATTTTAGGCTGCAATTGCGTCAAATTCCTTGCGGATAAGTTGTTCAAGGCCCTTGATCCACTGTTCGTCATCGTTGAGGCAGTTGATGACCTTCATCTCTTTTCCACCGTGCTCCATGAATTCTTCACGGATCCCGATGTCAAGTTCTTCCAGCGTCTCAAGCCCGTCAGCGAGGAATGCAGGGGCTACAATGGCCATCTTCTCGATGCCTTTGCCCACAAGTGCTTCAACCATGTTGGTCGTGGAGGGTTCAAGCCATTTCACCGGCCCGATTCGGCTTTGATAACTTTGGGACCATTGGTCCGGCTTCAATCCCAAGCGTTCCACGACTGCGATGGTCGTTTCGTAGCAGTGACGGCCGTAGCAGAGGCTGTTGGCTTCGCATTGGACGGTGCAACAATCGTTGACCTTTTGGCAGTGCTTCTTTGATGAGTCAATCCGCTTCACGTGGGAGACTGGTAGGCCGTGATAGGAAAACAACAGATGGGTATCGTCGGAAAGATGTGGCCGAATTGATTCCGCAAGGGGGCCGATGAATTCCTCAGCGGTTTCGAAATGCCCCATCTCGAGCAGGGTCGGTGACCATCCCAGAAGATCCAGTTGCTTGTGTGCGTGTTTGAGCGAGGATTCGGTGGTCGCTTGTGCATAATGCGGAAACATCGGCAGGAGCAGGAGTTCCTCAACCCCTCTGTTTTTGAGTTGCTCAAGCCCGTGTCGGATGCTTGGATTGCCGTATCGCATGGCAAATTCAAAGTCAATTTCGTCGTTCAGTTGATTCAAGTCATCGGTCACTCGCTTGGAATATACTCGCAGGGGGGAGCCCTCATCCATCCAGATTTTGTTGTAGAGTGGAGCGATTTTCTTTGGACGGGTTCTGAGGATGATGCCTCGGACGAGGAGATGACGCAGAGGAGCAGGAATGTCGATCACATCGGGGTCGAGCAAGAACTCCCTCAGGTAGGTTTTGACCGAGGATACGGTCGGCTCGTCGGGGGTTCCGACGTTCATCAAAAGGACACCTTTCTTCCCCATGGCTTCTGCTCGCATCAGTCGCACTTAACCATTTGTTCAAGCTATGGCCTGCGATGGTTCCATGCTTGAAGGAAGTTCATGAGATGACAGGAAGATGTTTGACCGGCGGCGCAATCCCGAGGTCTTCTGGGAAGAACATCGTCGCTTCAGGGAGGGGGATGGGTGAGATTTCACGGCCCACCAAAGCGACTCGGCTCGGGCGAGAATCAGAGAGCACCTCTCGCTGAGTCAGAGGGGCGATTTTGTTTGAGAACTCCATGATGTTGTCGTGACTCGGCATGTTTTCTACCGACAGATTCTCTCTGCTGTGGCCAACGAATACATATCCTTTATTTTCAATAAAATCGGGGTCTGCACGGTTGTCAAGGGCGGCAAATTGGCGTATGTGCTCGTCGCTCATATTGATGCCTTTCATCAACGTGTGTCGTGCGACGATTCGGGTGTCGAGGGAGGGAAGGAGATCGATGGTTTTCTCAAATTGTTCCCAAGCACCGCTGTTGTACTTGGGCCGGCACACGTCATCGAAGACCTGCTTATTGGGAGCATCCACAGAGACGTAGAGTTGGGTCGGTAACGTGTCCAACTTTTCGAGCACCTTTGGTAGGGTGCCGTTGGTGACAAGCATCGTGGTCATCCCGTGCTTGTGGCACAGATCCATGTATTCAGAAAGCCGAGTGTAGAGCGTTGGCTCGCCGTTGAGTGAAATCGCAACGTGCTTGGGGTTTTGCGCGTCCAACCACTTTTCTCGAGGCACCTTTGGATTGCCACCAAAGCCGGACAGCAAGCGGCGTTGTGCTCTCACGGATTCATAGAGCAACTCGAGCGGGTCCTGATCGGTTAACTCCAGCGTGTCCATGTGAGGTTCTCGCCAGCAGTAGGTGCATGCCAAGTTGCACTGGTCGACCACAGGTGACATTTGCATGCAGTTGTGGCTTTCGACGCCGTAAAATTTACCTTTGTAGCACTGACGGTCACGGAGCAATGATTCCTTGGTCCAGTGACACGTTTTGACACCGCCGTGTTCGCCAACAATGTGGTAGCGTTGCTTCTGCAGTTTGGCTTTCAGTTGAGGGTCCATGCCTGCCATAGGGATCACTCCAGAGTCCTGATTCCACTGTTGGGCAAGGCCCGGTTGAGAACGGCTCGGATGGTATTGGGGCTGGCTATTACGATATGAAGCCAACGCTGAGAAATAAATATGAGGGGCCCCACATAGTCAGCACCATGACTGGAATAGGTACAGATGAATCCGTCGGTGTTTTTTTGATGCGGTACATCATGGGATTTGTCGCGTTTTTCGGTTCGTTTCTTATCATTAGTATCATCTTTGGAAATGCAGACGATATCACTGTGAGTGATGATGGAACCGTTCATCTTGGGCTGTCCCAAACCTATGTTGAATCACTTGCCGGCCTTTCTTCTGCCCTCTTCATCTTCCTGATGGCGTTCAGCTCTCTCATCATCGGTGTCATTTATTGGATGATGAGCGGTTTCTATGCTGCTACCAAAAAGGCCATTGAAGCGGTTGCAGTCTGGCTTGCCTTTACCTATATGGGTATGATTTGGTTCACTCCGGTTATCCTTTCTGAGCTGGATAGCCAGTACGCTCAAGCGGTTGGTGACCCTCGGGCGCGAGTTGAACTTCCTGAGTACATCGCCCTCAACTCGTCACTGTTTATCGGGTGCCTTTTCATTTGGATTAATTTCTTGCTCGAAGCTGTCCGCCGTCGGCCGAAAAAGAACGTCAAGACGTTGCCCGAATTGTGAGTAAAGACGTCGCTGGTTTTCGGCATGGATGTTGAGCATTTGAGAGCGAGAACCTCAAGAATGGAATGAGCATGAGCGGGTCATGTCAGCCAGTTTTAGCCGGCAAGTTGAGTCCTTTCTCTCCGACAATTGTCCTCCGATGGGCATCTACGAAACGCTTTACGCCTTCCGGGATACATTCGGAAGTTTCATGGGTACCGAAGGCACACATCCATGGTCACAAGGCTTCCCTTTGACCACTCCACTGGACCAATTCGGAGGCCCCTCGCTCCCATCGAGTGTAGAGGTGACCCCAGAGGACAGGTTCTATCCCAAGGCTTGGGGTCATCCAGCATTGCGTGAAGCCATTGTGGAATATTATAACTCATATTATGGTTCCAGTATTACGCCAGAAAACGTCATGGTATTCGCTGGTGGCAGGCCTGGGATCTATTCTGTCATGGCATTTCTCAAAGAACATGTCAACGTCAGCATTGGCAATATTGAATGGCCTGCATACCTCGATATCTTGGAGCAAACCAATACCAAGCATCAAATCGTTCCGTTCACGAAGGAGAATAACTTCCATCCAAGCAATGCAGATTATTTCAATCGCGATGGTTTGGACGCTCATGCATGCCTCATGCCCGTCATTTCCAACCCCCAGAATCCATCTGGCCAAACACGCTCGGGCGATGAACTTCGAGAATTGATTGAGATCGCTGAGCAACCTGGAAACGGAATCTTGCTTGACGAGGCCTACGAAATGTTCCACTCCCCTTCTGTCAGCGGGATTCAGTACGTGCGGGACTTGGACAACAGCAACGTATTCATCTCGGGCGCTTGCACCAAGGGACTTCAATCACCAGGTATCAGGATTGGGTGGATTATCGCGAGCAAAACCAATATTGAAACGCTGTCAAATTACTCGAGTTTCGGCATGGGAGGAGTCAGTCACCCCTCTCAACACTACGCTGTCAAGCTCTTAGAACCAGGTCGTGTGAATCAGGCGCGAAAGGCTGTAGAAGAGCACTATACATGGCAGCGAGAGCGATATGGAAAAGCATTCGAGGACATGGGCCTTGGAGTCTATACTGGAAACGGTGGCTTTTACCACTGGCTTGAACTTCCAGAGGGAATGACCAGCGACGAGTTGAACAAGCGCCTTTTCAAACGTGGAGCAGCGATTCTATGCGCTTCGGATTGTGACATGGCACGCCCCCATTCGAAGGACATCGGGTATGTTACTCCATACGAGCGCTTCTTCCGCTTCTCGTTCGGCCCTCTTCCCCCCGAGAGTTTTGAACACGACATCCAACTTTTCAAAGAAGTATATGATGAATATCGCCTTGATGTGACTGGGGGCACCAAGTGAGGTGCCTCTGCCACCAGTTTGGGAATCTGGGGTTAGGTGTGAATAAAAACACCTACTTTTCTTTTTACATCTCCGTGTTGGCATTTTCACCGCTGCTTGATATAGGACGCAGTACACATTCAATATGAAGAACAGAAACCCTCGGCGGCGGATAAAACCTCATCGAAAACCTGCGGTTGAATCCCACTTGATGGTTGAAGTTTTGAAAGGAGGAAATGATAATGGATGAATTTTTGGAAACCTACGTAGATCAAGTGATGGACAAGCAAGTATACCGCAGTGGTATATTTTCTCGACCATCGTTCATGGGTCGTCTTCGCCGTCGCTTCTCAACGAAGTGAGGCCAGTCTTTACATGAGAGACACGTTGTGAGTAGGCCAATGAAGGCTCGATGGCTCCCCCATCTCTGGGGCTTGCTTACACCTGTTGTGACGCTCTCGGGGTTGTACCTTGGCGGATGGTGGATGGGTGCAACTCTGTTTTTGCTGCTCGTCATCTATCCACTTGTGGAACCACTTCTCGGACAATCTTCTGCAACACAACCCTTGCAGGAAGGCCCGGCCCACAGCATCATCGCTCACCTGCATGCTTTGTGTGTTCCCCTCGTACTGGCCATGTTGCTTTGGAGACTCTCCGTTCAAGAATTGGACCAGATGATGCTTCTTGGGATTCTTTCGGCAGGTCTCAGTAACGGAGCGTCGGGGATTGTCGCTGCTCATGAATTGGGTCATCGACGGCCCAAATCGGCCAGCTGGTGGACGGCGCGTCTGTCTCTTTTCTCCGTACTTTACCTGCACTTTACAACCGAACACAACCATACCCATCACAAACATTGGGCTCGAGACGTTGATCCGACTTCATCACCTTGGGGTCGTAGTATCTATGCCCATCTCCTCCAAACGATCCCTCGTCAGGTGGCGGGGGCCTATCGAGCACGGCCCATCGATACCCGCAACGTCTTGGCTTTGCAGGGGGTTTGGTTGATTTCTCTCGCCCTCATCGGTTTGCCTTATGTGCTGGCCTGCATCCTCCAAGCCGCCGTAGCTGTGTATCTTCTCGAGTTTGTGAATTACATCCAACATCACGGTCTTCGTCGTGGTGAAAACGAGCGAGCGAGTGGGACTCATGCTTGGGAAAGTCGCCATCGTTTGTCGAGGTGGACGCTTCTTGAGTTGCCTCTTCACCCTTCTCATCATCTCAAATCAAGTACGCCTTTCCATCGTTTGGATGTTCACGATGAAGCTCCAAAACTTCCCCTTGGGTACTACGGTATGTTCTGGCTTGCCTTGTTGCCACCGCTCTTTTCCAAACTCATGCAAGGGCAGCATGCACGCCTTCAATCTTGAGTTTCGTCCCGGTCAGAAAGGCTCCAGAAAGCCCCATTGCCCGGTTCTTCTGCTTCTGGCTCGCCTTCATTCTGGGTTGCTGGAGTCTGCGCGGGAGCGTTGCTGTCGTTGTGAATTTGGCGTTGTAATTCATCATAGGATGGATAAGAGACGGAACTCTCTCGTGTTGACCGATGAGTCTCCTCTTCATCATCTTCGTTGACCAGCAACATGCCCTTCCCAGTAATGCCGGAATAAATGGCCCTGATGCCTAGCATCTGAACAAACAGGCCTGCGAGAAGGAACGGGATGGAGAACATGCACATGAAGATGGATTCTAAATCAAAGGAACTTTCCACACCGTAGAACATCAAGAGCGGTACGCATGTAAACGGTAGGCCAAAGAAGAACAGAAAAAGTCCGGAGAACATTGCGCCTCCCCGCGGCATGGCTCCGGGGACTTCATCGGTATCCATGCGCGATGATAGTTCGTTCAGCCTTTCAACCCTTTGATTTTCATGGCACTGAGAGGGATATCCAAACATGAATTCATATACAAAGTCTTGATGATTTGAAAAGAACGGTGAGGCAATGCTAACAGTTGAAGGCTTAGAAAAGTCATTCGGTTCAGGATCGAATAAGTTGCATGTCCTCAAAGGCGTAGATATGAACATCAAACAAGGCGAAATGGTCGCCTTGATGGGTCCTTCGGGCTCGGGCAAATCAACGCTCTTGAACATCATTGGTGGATTGCTGGCAGGAGACGGTGGTTCAATCACCCTGGCTAAGCGAACCTACGGCCTCAAAGGTCCTTCAAATGTCGTTGACGTACGTCGTGAATTGATTGGGTGGATTTTTCAAGACTTTCACCTCCTTGACAACCTTACGGCCCTCGACAATGTTGCTATGGCACTGGAACTCACGGGTATACCCTCTACAGAGGCAGAGGAAGCCGCCCGTACAGCATTGACGAAAGTTGGACTGGCCGACCGAATGAATTTCGTTCCTGACCAACTCTCAGGTGGTCAACAGCAGCGTGTTGCCATCGCCCGTGCTATTGCGGGAAACCGTCCTGTATTGCTCGCCGATGAACCGACCGGAAACCTCGACATCGCCAGCGGAAAAGAAGTGATGGCCCTGTTCAAGGAACTCTGCCACGACGAAGAAAACCCAATTTCCATTCTCATGGTCACTCACGACCCCGACCTTGCATCGAAGGCCGACAGAATGCTCTTGCTCAATGACGGAAAAACGGAAGCCTCCGACATACGTTCAGCATGGGGTTTGGACGAAGACTCGGAATCAGATGAAGGTGAGGAAGAATGAGCAACGCATCAATTGAATTGGATCCCTCCGATTTCTCAGCAGAACGCTCTCGTCTTGGGAAACTCCGCCACCGTATTGTCGAGTTGCCGAGCCGTTTGCGCCTTGCTGGTCAAGGTGCCTGGCGAGGGAAAGAACGAGGCTTGGCAGTCATCGCCGGGGTGTTCCTCGCCTCGCTGGTCATCACGACGGTATTGGCTTACGGCGTTGGCCTTTCCCAGTTATTCTTTGAGGAATCCTTGGACTCGGAACCTTTCGATGCGAAAATTGAATACGCTCGAACACCCGTTGAAAACACCACGGGATGGTCAAACAATACCACTACCATGGTTGGTGTTTGCGATGAATTATTGCAAGAATTCAGTGAATTTAATGATTGTAGTCTCGTGCTCGGTCGCCAAGGTATCCATAGCGGTGGGCTCTTTAATTTCGAGTTCATCGTCGCTCAACCCCTTGAGATGAGGACCATTACTGACGATGCAAATCCGTACTGGAGCAACGTGACGTTTGACTTCCCCGAGGCTTTGGAGTCAGGGCCGCCCATTTCAGACAAACGAGCCATCCGCTTCCTCGGTCCAGAGGCCTTCGACGGTGAACTGGCCAACAGGCTTGGGGGCAACATCATCGCTGGTCTGGGTGAATGGCCGAGTCCTGAAGACATGAAAGTTCAGCGCGGAATCATTCTTCCTTCAACCATCGCAAGCGAAGCACGAGCCAGTGTTGGTGACCAACTTGACAGTCTGACGTTCGCTTATGTTGTCGACGAATCAACTCTGATTGAAGGAACGGTCACCGAAGACAATTGTGCAGGTGAAATCACGCCCGAAAACAACGAGATGATTTACTGCAGAATGGTGATGAATGTCGAAGATTTAACCGTTGTGGGCATCTATGAGCCATGGGACCTAGGAAACCCAACGCTGCCATTCAATCCGATTTTCACCACTTGGGAAGTACTTGATGAAACCGAACGAGCCATCTTGATGGACAACGACCACATGTATCTCGGAGTCACCATCGACCGAGCCCAGCTTCCGACCACCTCAACTGCAGATGCTGCGGAATGGCTTGAAGACCTCGGAACTCGAGTACAAAGTGGGTCCTACACCGATGAAAACGTCGAACTCTACTACACTGACATCGTCACTGGAACCATCACCTTCCTCAACATCTTCCTCGGTTTGATTCAAATCTTTGATTACATCATCATGATTCCTATCGTCATTCTCTCCATTGCCGTTCTCATCTACGGTCTTGTCCTTTCCCTCGAGCAACGCAGACGAGAGGTGAGCATCCATCGCGTGATTGGCGCTGACGGTCAAAGCCTCCAGGGCATGGTCCTGCTGGAACTCTTCGTCATGTCTTCAGTCGCTTGGTTGGCAGGCTATCTGCTGGCTCTCTTCACAGTCCCCATCGTCCTTTCAGCCGTAGGCTTCATGGAATTCCGTTCGGGCGACTTTAACGTTAACCCGACCCTTAGCGTGGGTGCGACCATCTTCACCGCCGTTACCACGCTGGGGCTTGCTCTCCTCTTTGGCCGGAGCCGTGCACGCGATTTCATTGAACTTGAAATTGAAGAAGGAGTTCGTAAGACCACGACCAAAGCTGAGCCAAAGCGCTGGTTGCATTGGACCGCTTTCCTCTTTGGTATGCTTGCTGTCGTAGATACATGGCTTGAGATGAACAGCGGCGATGACGGTTTGGTGTCGAACTTCTTTATCGAAGGCCTGATCGGTATCTTCGGTCCCTTCGCATTGTGGATTGGCGGGGCGCTCTTGCTCGGTCGTATCGGGGCAAAGGGCCCTCAAATCATGCAAATGATTCTCGGGCGAACTCCGTTACTCAACGATGTGAAGCGTGGCCTCAAAGGCTCAGGTTCAGCGGAGTCGGTCAATCGCTTGGCGGTCATCATGCTCCTCACGCTCTCCATCGTCACCCTCGCAGCCGTTCAAGGGTACACTGGAACGCTGGTTGACGAGAAGACCGCCGACGCTTCGGTGGGGTCGGACCTGAAAATTACGATGGAAGAACCCACCAACATGTCCAGCGTTCTTTCAGTCCTCAATCACTACACGACCAACGGCGTGACGCCCGTGGCTACCAGCGTGCCTGAACTCTCCTTGGCCGACAGCCAAGGTGGTGATGACCTGCAAACCTATGTCTTGCTCAACGGCAATAGCGACGTGCTACGTTGGAGCGAACAAGCGCTGCCTGGTACCGATATATCGGCCGCTGTGGCGGCATATGCAGCCGGTGGTTTTTCTGCAGGACCCGATGCTGCGTACTCACTTGACTTGCCCGGCTCCGACCGCGGAGGCGAAGAGAACCGTCTGGGTGACACACTGTTAGGCCCCTCCAGTGCGAAATCCGAAACAATCACCTTTGTTTGGGACCAAATCTCCTTTGAATTTATTCAAGGAGGCACCAATCTAAGCATCGGTGAAATCTTCTCTGCCTACTCCTTGCTTATGGACAATGACTGGTCAGACCTCAATCTCGCTGGTCAAGACCTCAAACAACGTGACCTTGGCCGTACCGACTTTTCGGGCACCAATTTGTCTGGTGCAGATCTCTCCGGCATGAATTTGAGTGACTCAGTATTCCGAAACGTCGATTTGAGCGGTGCTGATTTCACAGGAGCCAACCTCACCAACGCCATATTCCTCAATGATATTTCAGGCTCAATCGAGGGTGCCGACTTTACCGAAGCCAATCTTACAGGGATGTTCGGTCTGTTTTCCCTTGAAACTACAATACTCACCGACGCAACCTGCCCCGACGGTAGTATGGCCAACACGACCTCTTGCTCTGCTGGCTCCTCCCTGATACCCCCGCCGTTGGTCGGAGCCTTTTTCCAAAGTGGATCACAGGTGCGCTTTGTCACCACTTCATACACCACTGAAATGTATTACATGGGGACGCACGAATACATTCCCGGGGTCAGTGCCGCCACCATTTTCAACGCCTTGATCATCGGTGAGGACTCATGGCGCGACCTCATTGGAAACGATGCTGCTGACAACTACACCTCGACCGATTGGATTGTGAGTGTCGATGGCGTATCAGGTGAATCATTGGAATCCCTTGCTTCGAAAGTCGCCGCTAATGCAACCGTCTCAAATGCACAGGATTGGTCGAGCACTCACAAGAGTGTTGAGCGAAACGGCGGGTTAATCTTCGGAACACCCGGCCTTCTCTCGCTCCAATTTGTCGTAGCGAGCGTTGCAGCCGTCGCATCGAGTTTCGTGTTCCTTTCCCTCGTGTTAAGCCAACGACAAAAGGAATTAGCGGTGCTGCAAGCCATTGGGGCTTCACCCAATCAAATCATTCGTTTGGTCCTGTTCGAGATTCTCTCCATCGTTGTGGTCTCGATGGCCTTGGGTATTTTCCTCGGTGTTGGCGTTGCCCTGTCGTTTAACGGATTCTTTGACATATTTGGTTTCATCTTCCAAATCTTTGGTGGCTCAAGTACGACCATACAGCGAACCTTGGTCTATCCGTGGACACAGATTATTCTGGTTTCACTGGCCGTGTTTGCTGCCGTCGTGGTGGCGCTCTTGGTGACGACACGTCGAGCACTTACGGCAGACCTTGCCAGCGTGTTGAAGGGGGAGTGAAGATGGATTCAATTATTTTACAAGCAGATGGACTCTATCACGTCTATGAATCAAAAGCGGAGGACGGAAACGTCGTTGCTCTGCGCGGCCTCCACATCAACATGAAAGCGGGTGAAGCAATTGCGGTAGTTGGCCCTTCGGGTTCAGGTAAATCCACCCTCATGAAGTGCCTTGGTGGACTGATGAAACCGAGTGCAGGCTCGGTGAGTCTTGACGGTAAGAACATGACTCGATTGACGGGACAGGAATTGGTTGTCCTTCGCCAGAAGACCGTTTCTTTCATTTTCCAGGAAGGGAACCTCTTGCCCAACCTCAACGCTCGGGACAACGTAGCACAACCGCTTCGACACCAGGGCGTTTCTTCTAAGAAAGCCCTGGCAAAAGCCGACGAAATGCTGACTCGTTTGGGCATGGCCCATCGCATCCAAGCTCTTCCCGCCATGTTGAGTGGAGGAGAACAACAACGTGTGGCCATCGCTCGGGCGCTGATCACTTCGCCACGGTTGATTTTAGCGGATGAACCCACAGGTGCTCTTGACCCCGTGACCAGCCGTGAAGTGCTGGCGCTGTTCAAGGAACTGCACGAAAACGATGGCGTTTCATTTCTCATCGTGACACACTCGAAAGAGGTCGCCGCCTTTGCCAACCGTTCGCTCGAACTTCGAGACGGACGCTTCGTGGCCGAACACGGCGAAGGTATTGACGTGGAGAACCTGAGCGAAGACCGTGAATTGATTATCGACGAAACCGGAACGGTGACCCTTCCTCCCGACCTTTTGGTCCGTTTGGGTGGTGCTGGTCGCTATACGGTTGGCAACGTTGCCAGTGGCTACCTTTCACTGCAAGGTGAAGCGGTTGAAGCCATGGGGAAGATGGAACTTGCAGCAATATGTCCTGCTTGCAAGCATGACTACGAGGACAGCGAGGATCAAGAATGTCCTTCCTGCGGTTCAAGTAGGCCCATGGTTGAGGTCAAGGCATGAAGAAATGGGTGGCGCTCATTGGCTACCTCGAAGGTTTCTCCTTCCTGATTTTGATGTTCTATGCCATGCCGATGAAGTATTTCGCAGGTGAACCAGAGATGGTGTCCCTCTTTGGAGCACTTCACGGGGCTCTCTTCACCGTCTTCATCGGGTTGCTCTTCATGGGCGTGGGAAGACATTGGACGATGACGGCGCTGCTTCACGGCTTTATCGCCGCGGTTGTACCTGCTGGCCCTTTTCTCTTTGAAGGGATGCTCTCGGGTGGAGAATATGAACTTGAAACCCGCGGATAGTATCTTTTATGGTATTGAAACATTATAAGTTAGAACAGCCGAGGTTGCCATAAGTGATACATTATGGATGCAAAAACAATACTTAACCCAAAAGGCTGGCTCATTGGCGTTGGAATCGTCAATATATTATTTAGCGTAATGACCTACATGACGGGTGGCGATATCGCCACCACAGCCCTTGAAGCGGAATACGGCGCACTTTCCGAGCGGGAATTGTCCATGGCAACGGGCTACGAAGAAGGCTGGGGTCTCTTTGGCATTCCTTACGGCATCCTGGCCATCGCTTCAGGACTTCTCCTCTCTGGCTCTGACCGGGCCAAGATGGCACTTACCGCTGGTTTGGCCTTCATGGCAACCTTCCTCGCTTTGTTTACCGTTTCAAATGGAAACGGATACGAAGTTCCTATCGAACAATTCGTACCGCTCTTCGCGGTGTTATTGGCGCTTACAGCCTCGGGTTACCTCCACATGAACGATGACGAGGCAGCACAAGAATCAACGGAGGCCTGAAGATGGATATGAAAACAGAAGCATTGAACCCAAAGTGGTGGCTGGTCATCACGGCCTTGATTCACACCGTTGTTGGCGTGCTCATGGAATTGGACCCGGACAACGACAACGAGTTGATGGTCGCAGGAATCATGCTCATCATTCCCGTCTACATGCTCTACGCCGCTTTCATGAACGAAGGGCGAGCGCAGGCTCGTTTGGCGGCCGTGATCGCTGGACCGATCTTTGTGTGGTTCGTGCTGTGCGCGATTCTCGGACTCGAAATTACGTACCCAACAACGGATTGGACGTTTGAGTTGTCAGGCGAAATCATTCCACCGCTTGTGTTCTGGGGGATGACCGCTTTGACGGGTGTTCTTGGATGGAACATGGACGAAGCCGCACCTGCTGCTGAGGCTTGAGCATGGACTGGAAAAACAAAGTTCTCAACCCAAAGGGTTGGCTCATCGCCTTCGGTGTCATCTTCTTGTTACTGGGGACTGGAAATTACCTTACAGGTGAGACTTCAGCTGAAACGGCTTATCCAGACCCGACCGACCGGGACGTGTTCTATGAGCAAACGTTTGGGCTCTTCACGATGGCCTTGGCCGCCATGGCACTGACCACAGGGCTGGTTGTCACCGGTCGAGCGTTGTCCATTCTGGCCATGAGCTCCTCAGGCGTGATGATCGCGATGATGTCCCTGCACTACATGGCAGGGGAAGCCGTTGATTACGGTTATAACGACCCGGCTGCCCTGGGTGTTGTCCTCTCCTTGATTGCACTCATGGGTGTTTCAGGCTTCCTTCACCTCAACGATGAGGAAGCCGAAGAAGCACCTGCTGCGGAGGCCTGAGTTCGAACCGAACCGGTTCAGGCAGCCTTGACGCCCTCGGGCCAAAGCACGAGAATCAGCGTCTTGCCACGCGTCTTGGGCGTGTGCGTTGATTCTCGGTCCATCCATACAATCGAGCCAGTGGGATAGGTACCGTCTTCGTCCCATACCTCGCCTTCGAGTACCACGTAGCATTCACCGCCAGGATGGCTGTGAGGCATGAAGGCGTCAACGGTGACCTCGGAATCGGCTTCATAAAGCACGAGTGAGGTCTTCTCCTCTCGCTTGAGTTTGCCAAGACGCACACCGGTGCCGAAATCCTTCCAAGAGATGTTTTCCTCCAACCATGCTTTATCGATGTTGAAGCTGAGCCAATCTGCCATGTTGTGCGTGAAGACCATGACGTGCGGACATGGCGGTGAGACATGAGCACTTCGGTGGCCTTCTCTTCATTTAGAGAACCAAGAATGCCGCCCGAAATGATTGCGCGGCACCGGCTCACCGGTCGTGGCGACATGGGAAAACCCTGCGGTGACGCTGCGAAGGTAGCGCCGCATTTTGGGGACAATCCAAAGCCTGTAAGGCAGGAAGGAGAGAAGTTTGGGCCAGTTGGCCAGCAGGTAAGGGTGAACGGTGATCGTCAACGAAGAGCCCGTTTCCGTGGCTTGAATCGTCCACACGACGTAGGACTGCGGCCCGTCTTCCTCCCCGATGAGCAGAGTGTAGCCGCGCCTGACGTCCCACGTTTGGAAGTTCCGAACATAGGTGCGGCCGTTGAGGTAGACCAGCCGGTCTCGATGCGTTTCACCGTCCCACACGAGGGCTTCATTGGTCTCACAAAACGGATGGGCGTCGTTGAGGTTGCCCGGGGCGCTGATGAGTGCCCACAGTTCATCGGTGGAGCAATCAAAGGTCTGGGTGACGGTGATTGGGGGTGAGGCCTTGTTGGGCTTCATGATGCTTCCACCTCTGGCGATGTATTCAGTTTCAGGAAGCCAAAGGCGCCGTTGTCAACTGCCACCACGAAATCGCCATCTTGGGTGATGCAAATGTCTTCACCAGCCCAATCGCCCTGGCTGGGTCCATACGTTGCTTCCCATTCCAGCGTTCCAACTGCATCAAATTTCAGCACGTAAACCCTCCACGCATCCGAGCATTCAACCCCGTCGCATTTGGAATAACTCCAGTACTCATCACCAGTTCCTGCAACCACCACTGCACCCCCATCTTCAGTGGTGCGCAGTCCCCAAACCTCATCGTGGATATATCGAGCGTCAAAGCCTCGCGGATTGCCGTGTGTTGCTTCCCACAAAACGACGCCATCGTTGTCGATGTTCACGGTGTAGGTGTCCCAGTTTTCCGTGTCTGAAAGGGTGTGGCCGCTAAGAACCATCGAGCCGTCTTCTGCCATGTCAAAAGCAAAATTGTGGTCTGCTTGACCGCCGCCGTATGTTTTCGCCCATACGACCTCCCCGGACAGTGTCGCCTTGACCAAGGCGTAATCTTCTGCCCCCTCGGTCAGGCCTGAAATGAAGAGATGGCGATCATGCACCGCCAATCGATAGGCATGGGCCATGTGTGGGTTGAGTGAACGATCGACTTGCTGTTCACCATCTTGATCGAGGAGCATCAAACGTCCTTTGCCCTCGGTGAAGAAGGTGTTCTCATCGTCCTCAGCGTCGATATAACCCACGGCAGCAAAGCCTGTATCGGTCGCCACGACGTGCTCAATGGCGTCGCTGCCGCCGTAATTATGCGTTTGACTCCACACGGTGGAGCCGGTTGTTTTGTTGAGTTTGATCACGGTGCTGTCTTCATCCAGCGCCCCTACCACGACATAACCGTCCCCGACTTCGATAGCGCTATTGCCTAAATTATGGCCCTTAGAGCCGAATTCCTTTTTCCATTCGAGCTCCCCCGTGGCGTTCACTTTGACCACGAGCAATTTGGCGCTGTTGGGAATGAACCCAGTTTCACCAATCTGCAGGAAACCGCCGTCCTCGCAAGCGAGGATGAAATGGCCGTGCGCTTCCTCTCCCGAACCACCATACGAGGTCATCCATGCCACCTCGGGCACCGTTTCTCCGTTGTTACCAGAGGAAACGAGGATGCTCCCTTCTCCCTCGTCTTCACCGAGGCAGCCGACAACCGACGTTAGCAACAACGTCAGCACGAGAACAGCAAAGCGTTGCTTTCGCACGGTGAACCTTCTTCGCTGCTCCTTCATAACATCAGTTCTCCAGCCTTCTTTGCCGATCCTTGCGCAGGACGTAGATCCACAGCACGACCAATACGCCCACGTTGGTGAACAGGACGATGGGCGTCGACCAGCGGGTGCCGTCAATTCTGAAATCAGAGAGCGGGAAAAAGACGGGCGTTGGGAAGAACTGCAGCGTGTGGGAGGGGATGTCGAGCAGGATGTTCATGTACCATGGAATCCACAACAGGAAGGCCATCTTGAGCGGCTTGGAGCGGTGCTTCTCAGCGAATTGAGATTCGAAACGGGCGCCCTTGAAACGGGTAAATAACCACCAGGTCAGCAGGACAGCAACGGTCACGACCACGGCGCTATGGGTGTACTGGTACATCTCCCAAGCGATGGCGGGGAAGTCCGAGGTCACGGTGGTGTCGTCCACGGTCGGGCGTTCGATGCCGTTGGCGAGGGAGTAGATGAGGGACGGAACAAAGGCGAGCAGGTCGGGCAGGACGGCCATCGGCCCAGCGACCTTCCAGTTGACGTGCTTGCGGGTGACGAGCACGCCCCAGAACCAGTGGGAGACGACGTCCATG
>JADHPT010000008.1 GCA_016778305.1 Candidatus Poseidonia sp.
TAATCTCAACACCCTGAGCTTCGTTAGAGCTGTAGAACCAAATGTCTGCAATCTCTCCGCCATTCGTGAAGGTGTTGTCGCTGATCGTTATGTTATCTGCGCCAATCTCGTTCGTGTTGTGGGAGTAGTAGTACGGTGAACGTTCAATGATCATTCCCACACCGCAGTCCACGAAGTTGTTGTTGGAGATGATGTTTCCATCGCCGCCAAGGATACGCATACATTCGTCGTTCCATGCGATAGCGTTGTTGAGTTCGGTCATTCCAGCAAAGTGAACGAACGTGTTGTTCGTGATCTTGAAGAAGTCCAACTGATAGTTGTTGTAGTAACCGTATCCCATGGCTCCATACATAGTAGCAAGGCCAGAGATGGTCGTGTTGTTCATATCGATGTTCAGGGAGTAGTAATTGTATCCAATAACGAATCCTTGTGGGTCTCCGCTGGAGGACACGGCTACTGCAGTAACTTCAGCATCGTGCATGTATAGGGAGGTCTCGCCGGTGTAGTAAGGATACATACGGTTTGAACCATCAAAGTCATACGATGCTGTGGAGATCCAAGTACTTCCGTTCCAGTTGTGCTTACCGGAAGCGAGGTACATGAATGGAGCATCCATCATGACAGTCTCGCCAGCAAGGTCGTTACCGCTGTGACTGCGCAAGTAACCGTATTCGATCATTTCGTTCGCGTCACCAGCGTTGAAGGTGCGGCTACCGCTTGAACTGAGGAATCCTGTACATTGTGCAATCTTGATGTAGGACGCTGAGGAATAACAAATACGAGCCGTGAAGGAATCTTCAAGGTACATCGTATCGGTGTTTCCAGATGCATCGGTTAGGCTAACGTCGAAGAAGTCATATCGGAAGTCAGCATTGTTAACGCTGCTGCTTGTCCATGAATATGCAATCTCTGCCACGGCAACTGCACTGTATCCTCCAAGGTTGAGAACACATACGCTTGCGCAAGTCGAGCTGTCCACAGTTTGTGTGGTATAGGTCATGTCCTGAGCGACACCGTTGGCGTCGGTCTCTGCCATTCCTGTAACTTCCCCTGCACCATCCTTGAGTACGACGTTCGTTCCCACGACATTTTCAGCAACGTTCGATACGTTGGCTTTAACCGTAATGTCGACTTGTCGCATACGCGAGAATTCACCAGTACCCGTTACTTCAATGGAAGATGTGTCAACAGTTCCTTCGATGTAATCCATCACAGAGGTGCCTGAAATAACAACATCCTTTGAGTTGCTCATCGTCACGTCAGTGAGGGTAAAGTCACCATCACCGCCAGCATCAATACCGATTGCATTGTTTTCAATGGTTAATCCGTTCATTGAAACGTCATTATCAGTGTTGCTGCCGTACTTGAATGCCGCACCTGCAGATCCTGTAACGGAACCTGTTAGGTCGCCACCTATGTCGTTTTGATAGTAGATACCAGAAAGCAATTGATTCTCGAAGTCGATGTTCTCAAGATCAATGCTACCAGAGGCACTTTGACCGACAAGGACACCGTAATTACCGCCGGATACATTGAACCGGTTTGTAGTCACGGTTGTTTGACCAACAATATTCAAACCTGCTTGTGTTGGGTTTGTGACGTCGATATCTTCGAAGTGGCCAGCGGTAAAGGCACCACCAACTTCAACACCGTAATCGGCGCCAATGATGCTACCTTCTTTGAACAGAGGCGTACCAGACTCGCGCATGTAATTGCCGAGATCGGCTGCGTTGTTACCGGAGCGTGCCACGAAGTCGTAGCGATCTTGGTAGTTGTCTGCGCCACGGTGAAGGACATCCATCCACAAGGTTACCTTGGAGATGTTTCCACCGTTTGCAACGGAGTTTGAGATGTCAACAACCGGGAAGGTCATTCGAGCACCTTGTCCGCTGTTCATGTAGTAGGTGTAAGCGTAATCAAGACAGACACCGTAGTTGTTGGGGTATCCACCAGACGCATAACTTGGTGGGTTTCCAACGCCGCCGGGTTGACCTGGTCCACTCGAAGGTTGTCCATTGGGACCTTCTGGAGGAGCATAGACTCCTGAGAAGTAATTCGATGGAGAGTAGTATCCCCAGTACTTGTACGGGTATCGAGACTGGTAGGTTCCTGTTGGAGAGATATCCGTTTGTTCCCAATCGAATCCAAACTCATCTGGAGCTTCATAGTAGTCAGGGTATCCGACAGATGTTTGTCCAAGCCAGTAACGGTAGAAGTAGTAGAAGTACCCGTCAAAGTTCCCGTAGTTGTCTCCGGGAGATTCGATACCGTAGTAGTTGCAATGCCACGAAGGTGCACCACCGCTACCGCCGTTGTAGGTGTGAGTTCCTGCAGTGACTGCTGGGTCGTTGCTACCGTAGGGGTAGTATCCTTCTTGTTCATCGTTGGTGATGTTCCAGCTGTTACCGTTATCATCTTCGAATTGAATGTTCATTCGATCGGTGATGAAATAGTACTTGCTTGTAGCATAGTTGTACGTTGGGTGAGCGTTTCCACCAGCCCAAATGGAGTTGGCGCCTACCTGAAGGTAATTGCCAGTTCCAAGATAGGAAGACAAGTCTATTTCGTAGGTTGTCCAACCGTTGGATTGGCCAGAGAGGGAAGTACTTCGGTAAATGGTCGGTAGTGACATACCACCATAGGCTGAGATGCCGACGGTATTCCCGTTGGAGGTAAAGCCGTCTACTTGTGGTGCGCCGTTGTAGGATTGGATACCCACTGCGGCGTTCTTCACGATCACATCGTTGATGGTAGCACCGGCGTTTTGGACCCAAAGAGCCGTTCCTGTTTGTCCCGTGTTGATGATGCTTGAGGCACTGATGCTCAATGTACCACCGTCCACCTTGACGGTTGCCATGTCATCGGATGACGTGGTTGCACCGAAGATGGTTGCTGAATCAAGCATGGTTAACGAAGCACCGTTTCCAATGAGGAGTGCAGCACCGGTTGATGTGTCTTGAGCGATGTCACGCATGTTGGCGTGGTCAAGAGTGAGGCTACCGCCGTTCTGGATGTCCATGTGCAGTCCGTAGGTCGGTGAGACCGCACGGATGGCAGCAGGGCTTCCAGATGTACCATCATCGTTCGCTGTGATTGAGCCGCCGTCCTTCAGCACAATGACTGGGGAGGACGTAGCGGTGCTGAGCACACGTAGAGAACCACCTTGAAGTTCAAAACCACAGCCATCGAGCATAATATCTGCTGCAACGGTGATGGATGTATCGTCAAAGGTAAACATGTTGGTTGAACCATCATAGTTTGCTGAAAGGTTGGTGTAGGCAGCATCGTTGATCAATTTGTAACAGTCGAGGGTGGGATCGTTAAAGACAATCGGTGCAGGCTCAAGGAGCAAGTCCAAGTGAGTTCCCCACGTGTAGCCGCCGCTAGGATACCAGTCACTAGCAAGGGTCACGTCAGGGTAATCATCTGGATAGGTCTCATTCTGACCTGCAGTACCGAATGCACGCACGACGTGGTCGGCATAGGATGTACCGTCGCTGTCCTCGACAACGACCCAAACACTCGTGTTACCGTCGGCGTCGGTTACGTGCTTACCAACCTGGAACAATTCGTTGTTGTTGCTGTCCAAGAGGGAGGCAGTCACCATGTGATCAGCCTTGTAGACTCGTTGTTGTTGTCCGTTGATAGTAGCAAGACGGTAGAGGGACGCGTTAGCCAAGCCACCGAAGTAAACCATGGATGGATTGGACGACGATGATGAAACATCGAATGCACAATTGCCAGTGTCTCCGTTGGAGTCAGAACAATCGTTCCCGTTGATATCGACATCAATCAAGACGACGTTCGTTCCCGTGCGTGCCTTTGCAAGATAGGGTCCAGTACTGCTTACAGCATTGCTGCTGATGCTTGATTCACCGATAGCGAAGTGGGTATTGCGTCCGTCAAACACGTGATCTGTGGTTGAACTGTGTGAAATGGTCGCATCGCTGATGGTCACCATGTTTTTCGCAGTTGTACAGGATGCTGAACTCTTGAATGAGTCAAGAGATGGAGATTCTAGTTCCATAACCCATCCGCAACCGGTTACCGTAAATCCGTCGATGTCAAAGTTGTCCATCGACATGATTTCGTTGGTAATGGCGCTACCCGTGAGTGACACAGCACCGGCAGTAATGTCGGTAAAGGTACCAGGGTGGATACGTTGCATCGAGATATCGTTAGCGGTGATGGTGTCAAGAACCGCAGATGAACTGGAAGGTCCGTTGCCGGTCTGTGAAGTTCCACCGGGAACAACCAGCATATTGGCTGTTCCAAAGTCAGCGTCCATGACGATCATGCTGTCCATTGCGAAGATACTCACGTCTCGGTAGGAGTCAATGTCTACGTTGTTGATGTAAACATCGGAACCTGCGCCAGCATCGGACTTGATAGCCGCTCCAGTTTGAGCTGCTGTGTTGGTCACGGTGACGTTTGACACACGAACATCTTGCAAATCAACGTTCACGAAGTTGCGGTATGCATTTTCAACCGTGAGGTTTTCAGCCACAAGCATTCCAGAAGAAGATCCTGAAACGCTCATGATGGCACCGTCACCGACGTTACCATCGGTGTTGCAGTTCTTCATGGTACCTTCGAGGAGCGTAGCCATGGTGTTTTCTGCAAAGTAGAAACACGATTCGTCAACACCGTCAATGGTGAAATCAGACATTGTGAGTACTGTACCTTGGCCACTACCGTGTGTGAAGACCGCACCGACATCGGTGAAGGTGACTTCAGACATGGTGTAGTTACCAGTGTTACAATCCGCGGTGGAGGAACCACAGGACGGACCGGATCCATCATGTCGGCTTCCAGAGCGGAATACAGCATCTTCAGTGTTGTTGAAGTTCACATAACTGAATTGGTGTCGGTCATCAGTACCACCTGCTGTTGCACAGTCATCGGTAAAGGCCATACCCAACCAGTCAGCACCGTTCATTCCGGTGAAGTTGATGTTGTTTGTGGCGTTACCAATAGCGGTAAACTTGGTACAGGAACCGTCAAAGGAAATACCCTTTCCAGCAGCAATTTGAATTTGCACACCAGGCTCAATGGTCAAGTCGGAACTGACCGTGAGGTACTTGTTGGTGGGGTTGATTCGAATCGGGCTGTCGGTGAGGTCCCAGTGAGGGTCAGAGGTGATGTCAGAGGTGACATCAGTTCCCTTGCCTTCGTAGGGCATCACGCGGTAGTATGTTGAACAGTCTGTGCTGGATGTAGAGTAGCAGTAGTATGTGTTGTATCCAGTCCAGAATGGAGCGATGGTACCTGGTCGGGCGAGGCTCGATCCGCTGTACGGTAGAGCAGGCTGATGATAGGTCCATAGGTTTTGCTCAACGTTGGTATTTCCGTTGTCGATGAAGTACATGTTACCTTGTCGGCTGATTTGGACACGGTCGTTGCTGTCATCACCGTCATAGGTGGTGCCGAAATACTCGAATTCGAACCCAGCGGGAATATCAATGTTAGCGTTGCAGTTGTTCTTGTTGAGATTCCAGTAGTAGGAGGACATGCAGTAGTAAAGGTATGGTTGTCCGTTGGAGGTCCCTGATAGAGCAGTGTTGGCGTTGGCCAACTCAACGAGTCCCTTATCGAAGGATTCCCAGCCGTGGCTCGTGGAATCCGTTGAGATACGGAAGTTCGAAGTTGTTGGCGTGTGACCAGGGTTGCTGTTGAAACTCGTCGATGAGGTCTGCGAAATACTAGCGCCCTTGGAACGTGTTTGATCCATGTATCCAATCGACCAAGAATTGTAGGTAGCCTTACAACCTGAGTCGTATTTGAATTCAATCTCGTTCGTCACGTCATAGAAAGCTGCCTGAACGGTACATTCCGTACCGTAGGTGTAGTATTGACGGTCACGCCATTCGACGATGAACACCATGTTCGGGTCGCCACGTTCAAAGGAGAAGGTGGACGATGTGTTGACGTTGATTCCTGCACTGACTGTTGATGTATCACGTGCGGTGAAGTAGTACTCCACTGTGTCATTCACTTCCAAATCCTCGACATCAGCGCTCCAAGTACATTGTGAAAGTGCACAATCGCTTCGAGACTTACCTGCTTGCTGTGTCATGGCTGTTGAAGTCCAAGTTCCAGCAGAACCGCCGTCGGGTGTGATTCGGTGATAGAGAGTTGGTCCGACGCCGGTAGAACTGCTGGTGTTCAGACCTGATGCAGGATCGCCCGCATCAAGGATTGAAACAGATACAGTTCGTGTCTTGGCGTGTGAATCCTTCATGGCTGAATGTATCAATTCTGGCTTGAAGGTATCTGGCGTTGGTGCGACATTTCCGACCTTGTAAGACATGTCACCCGTTGCGGCTTGACGGCCGTAGTAGCCAGTACCGAGAGCAAATCCACTCCAGCGATAGGAGCTGGGTGAGTTGTAGATCATGTAGTAGGCAGAGGTACAACGGTCTAGGGATGTTGCACGGTAGAAGTAATACCAGCCGTTGGTGGTAACGCACATGCGGTCGGCAGTGGTCGAACTTCCTGTTGCATTGAACTTGAAGGTACCAAAGTCACCAGTGATGTCACCAGGGATGGCGAACTTGTAGGCTTGAGTCACACCGTATCCAAGAGATTGGGTAGGTGATGCTCCGCCAGTAAGTGGTGCATCAATGCCGGGTTCTGTTCCAACACCCACGACACCCCAAGAGTTCTTGGTGGCATCGTAGTGGTAAATCAAGTTCATTCCTGGTCCGTCATCGGCGCTGATTTGAAGGTAGCCACCGTTGCCAGCCTGCATGTTTTGATTGCCCTTGTTCGTACCGCTGTTCATGCCGTAGGAACCAGTAGCAGGTGCTTGATTCCATCGAGTGAGCCAGTTGTTATAGAACGTGCTCGTACCTGTGTACCAGCATTGAGAGGACCCCGTGCCACAGTTGGATGTGTCGAATTCAAAGAAATATTCGTCACTGTCGCTGTAGTAGGTCATCTGTCGGTCAAGGAAGCCTTGTGGGTTGTATTGGCTGCTTGCGTGGACGTCGGTGCTCAACACGGTCATCTTCTTGTGAGTTGCAGGTGCGTTGGCAGGGTCGACGATATCGACTTGGTAAGGCGTAGGCGTGGTCTGTGTACCAGTGAGCGCAGGTTCGTAACCGACGTTAGCACCGTTGCTGCCTTGGTTGAGGTCTTGGTACTTCCAGTAGTATCGCAAATCGTCTCCGTAGGAGAGGTCATCTGTTCGAGCCTTGAAGTAACAATCTGTGGTTGTGCTGCCGCAGGTTCCCACTGAGATCAATTCACCGCCGTCGAGTTGGTTGTTGGAACCCAATCCATAGGTGGTGCTGCTCCAGGATGTACCGCCATCGGTCGAGTAGTACAGTTGGGGTGCACCGCTCGAAGTGGTATCAATACCGGACATATCGGTGAGCTTGATGTGGAATGTTCGCTCTCCTTCGATGTACGAATCAATGCCGGTGTACGGAATGAAATCAGACGTTGGGGGGTCTGCGTCCGTACCTCCGGAATACGTAACCAAGAGGTGAGAGTTACTGCTTCCAGAAGCATAAGCATAGGTGTAGAAGTAAGCCGTAGAGCCAGACCAGAATTCACCGATTCCGACCGTACCAGTGTTGGTGACGGCATCGCTAATGATGGACACGCCACCCGATGTGGCGCCACATGCAGTAGCGGAGTTGCACATCGTAACGGTCTTCCATCCTGTGCCGCGTAGGTTCACGGTACCTGAAGAGGGCGAGTTAGCCATGGATGAAAGCAGTGATAGAGCGGCAGTACCGCCATAGTTTTGCGCAAGGTAACTGGCGCTGATGGCGTTTCCGTTGCATGAGGCAGACCCAAAGTTGGTCCATGAATAACGAGGCGCTGTTCCACAGCCCTCGAGGACCTTCACTTGTGCATTGCGGTTGGCGGAGTTGCCGTAACTCATGTACTTCTTGAATTCAATTTTGTCAACGGTTGCCCCGGAAGGAAGTTGGCTGCTTGAGGTGAATGTGTACTTGTGCCATGGGAGATAATAATAGCGACCACCGTAACTGGTTGTCATGTAGTGGTAGCGGTAGGAACTTGTGTAACAGTATCCGTAATACTTGTAACAGTATCCGCCAGAGTTGGAGTTGACTCGAATCGTAGGATCCACTCCAATAGGGAAGATACGGTCATCAGAGGTAATCCAATCTGCATCCACCACGGTAATGAGGAGGATTTCTGGACCGTACACTTGCACGAAGAAGGTGCCCATGTAAGGTTCGCTTGCTTCGGGCTCGATGATCACAGGAGATGGAATCTCAACGAGAACTTCTCCGGTTTCGATATTGCGAATATGGAGTGCTTCCTGCGTCTGGAAGAGTTCCTGGCCGAGTTCTGTTTCGCCAGAGAAGAGAGCATATCCTGCTGGCATTCGGAGGCCTTCGCTCAATCCAAACCAAGCTGCGTTGGCTGGAAGGACAGGTGCCTCTCGGATGACGAGGTTTTGCTTGACTTGTGTAGCCTCAACGGTGTAGTCCAAGTCATAGCCCTCAGCAAGCGGATAGCGGATGACGTTGCCACCAACTTCGATGCCGTTAGGGGTCGGTGCTGTGATGAAGGGTTCAGGAGCGCTTCCTGATTCATCCAAGGTAACGAGCATGGGGTTCAGTCCGGAGATAACCGGATCGACCCACTCATTGGCCTGAACGCTGATTCCATTGGCTGCCTCTGGAGCAAAGTGGGTCAAGAAGGTGTTTTCTGTGACACTCCACCCTTGAACGCCAGCCTGGATGTTCAAGTCAATGTTTTCCCAAGTACCCTCGCCGCTCATGTAATGCAGAGGTTCGCTCGCAACCATTTGCGTCATGGTCCCATCATCGTTCAGATAGGCCTTGGTTTTCTCGTCTCGCATCCCTTGAAGTTCAAGCGATGGGTCATATTCATATTCTTCAGCAATCGTTTCGGGGAGCTTGAAGTAATCTTCTTCATCTCCAGTTGAGGTTGCTTCCACAAACTCAGCCTCAGCACTTTCATTGTTGTCGACGTAGCCGCTCATTGGCATGAGCACCATCAATGCGCACAACAATAGTGCAATTCCGATACCGCCGAAGACGGTTTTCTTATTGTCTTTCTTGTTTCCCAACATAGGTCATTCACCAGCATACGGACTGTATGCAGTGCATCCCACACTTTACAATACTTATAGTGGTTGGGGTGCAAAATGTTTGATAAATCCTTGCAAGCACCCGTATGGGCCATGAATCTCGAGACAGAAGATGTTGCGAAATAGTTCATTTGTGGAGAGAAAATATCACTTCGAGATTCCGACAAATCTGTGATCTCGACGACGGCAAAAAAAAAACCGTGTATTCATTATCTTCTTTGGGCGCTGAAATTACCTTTGATGGTGCACCATTAGAGCGCGTTCAAAAGGTACTCTAAGCAATGCATCAAAGAACGTCAGTCGTTGATTGATGTTAGAAAAAGAAAAAGCCAGAGGGGCCGCCGTGGCGACCCCTCCAGCGTTGTACACTCGCTAGGAGTGGAGGTTGTGTTCACCGAAGGGGCTGGGAATCAGTAATCCCAGTCCTTGCCTTCGCCGCCTTCGCCATCGCCTCGTGAAAGGATGAAAGCGCCTGCGATGAAGGCAACAATGACAACACCACCGATGAGGCCCCATGTCCAGGTTGGAACGCTGCTTGAAGCATCGTCACCATCGTCACCGATGGTATTGGTTCCGTCGCCGTCGTTCGAATTGTCAGCGGCTCGGTTGTAGGTGATACTGTTCATTGAATCAGCAGCGTCCATATTACCCAAAGCGTCCATTGGTACAGCGGTGAAGTAGTACTCGAAGGTACCAGCAGCAGTAGGCTGAGCAATGGTCATGGTGTTGGCGTCAGCGCCCATGACACTGTCCGGGCAGGAGGCTGGCATTTCAGCAGCGGTAAAGGATTCACCACGGTTGTAGCATACGTGCCACATAGCGACGTCTGATGTGTCACCAGTAACGTCCCAGCTGATAATCCAGTTCTCGCCGTCTTCTTGAACGGTCAATGCAGTGGCTGCAACGCCACCATCAACTTGCTTGTCGGCCGTAACGGTTCCCTTGCCGGCTGTAGAGCAGCCTTCTTCGTTGCAGACAGCAACTGAAACGTGGTAAACAGTACCGTGGACGGTGTTGGTACCCGAGTAGGAATACGACCGGTCTTCATCAGCAACAGTTTGAGTGAACGGTTCAGCACAGTCTTCCTGTCCATCACAGATGGTCACAACGATGTTGTCGCTGCTGAGGAGTGTACCTGTGATGCCCCAGGTGACACCGATGGCGCCGCCCTTGAGTGCTTCAGCGTTGAACCCGCTTACCGATGCATCGGGGATGCTTGCTTGGGCAAGTTCTCCACCCATGAGCACCAAGGTTCCAGAAGGAACAACGGGGCTGTTAGCAGGGATGCTGTAGACAAATGCTTCAGTTGTAGCATCAACATCTTCCGAGGCGTCAGCGAAAAGAATCCACTTGCCCGATCCGTCGATGTACCACAAAGACGTAGCCTCAAGAGCCTTGTCAACGGTCACTGAGAGTGACTGAGACAGGATGTCGTTAGCCGGGAAGGTGGTGCTCGGGGCGTAGTCCATTGCAGCCACGGCTGCATAGGTTCCTGAGAAGCCTTCGAGGACAACTTTATCATAACTCGCGATGTCCTTGTCAGCAAAGGTGGCGATGGTGAAATCGCTCAAAGCGAAGTATTGCAACGGATATGAAATGGTAATTCCTGCATCAGTGGTTGCTTGTGCAACTGCATCATTCCAAATGTTCAACATCATGGTTTGCGCCACTTGGCCACCGTGGGAATCGTTCACCACGATGTTAATGGCGAGGTTTCCGATGTATTCTCCAAGGATAGGAGTGCTGCAGATGGTTCCGCCTTCAGTTTGGTTTCGCTCGCCACATCCGAGCATCTCGCCGCCCTGGTAAGAGTAGTAGAACGACAAACCTTCACCCGACGGGTCGTCAACGTCAAAGGCAGTGACTGAAAGTTGTAGGAACTCTTCTTGTCCGACCACCAAGTCGCCATCGTTCACCAGTTCAAAGGAAGTGATGAGGGGGAGGTTGTTGACAACGTCAACGGTCATTGACTCGACGTTGTTGCTCATGCGTGCGTCAAAGGCACCAATCCATTCAATCGGTTCGCCTTCCGGGCTTGGCTTGTCGGCCATTGTGAGCGTGAACTCAAATTCGTACTCGCCTGGTTCAAGAGAAATCATGACACAAGCTGATCCGACCAATTGACCGAACCCGCCGAGTGGTTGGTGGGTATATGGCACATCTGTACCTTCAACACATTCATTGGTCGTTCCGGTGAACATGACGGTTCCGTCAAGGCTGACGGAATAACTGAGATCCCAGTTATATGCGTCCATTCCGTTACTTCCACGGTGTTCAACATCTGCATAAATGAGCGAGGCACCGACGTTAAGATCGGTGTTTTCGTCAGATTGTACAAAGGTCGATGGCAATCCCGTACCGTCTGAATTGTAACCTTGGTAAACACCCATTCGTGCAATACGGATGTCGTGATAGGTTGAGGTGGTTCCGATGATCTCATCTGCATCTGTTCGGGGATTGTCGTCGTTGTTGAGAGACACTTCACAGAGATTGTTCCAAGTGGTAACGTTCTCGTTCCCTTCAGTAGCATCGCTGGATTCTACACAGTCTTCAAAAGGCCCGTACATAGTATATCCAATGACTTCTGCCTCTACCTTGAGGGTAGACTCATTCTGAGCCGTGTTGATGGCCACTGAACCGGTGAAGGTCCAAGAGGTCAGATACGAAAGGACATTGCGTGTTGCATCCTGTGTAGCGTTTGGATCGGTCTCATTTTCATAGATATTCACAGTAGCTGGCGTTCCTGCAGTCAAAACGGTGATACCACTGTTTTGAGTGAGATCAGTTCCATCAGAAGCAGTTGCTGAACTGTAGTCACCAGCGAGAGCGAGACGGACTTGAACATCACGCGGGTCGAAGGTATCGGATCCGTTAGCAATCACGGTGAGCGTGAAGTCGCCGCTGGGGTTTGTCCAATCAGTTTTGCTTGTTTGGTCCGTTGTGTCCCATGCAAGGTCAACTTGAATGTCATACCAGTCTTCGACGACTACATAGACGAGTTCTGCGTTATTTGCTGCGTCGGCATCTGTTGGGCTGGAAACTTTGACTTCAACCAGGTATTCGCCTTGGATTGGAGTCCATGTAATGTCGGATCCAGCGCGTTGCAAGGTGTACTTGCCTCCGGCGAGATAGTTTCCGGGAAGAAGAGGATCGGTTGTAGAATCAAAATCACAAACGGTACCGTCATCGCACATGGCGTCGAGGTTTTCCCATTGAAGATCGTTTCCACTTGCATCCTTGGCTACCATTCCGACATTTTTGTTGAAGTCGGTCAGGTAGACGGTAACGGTGTAGGAGAGTTCATCGATGTTGGCATCTCCAGAGTTCTGGATATACGCAGCGAAGGTTGTTTCTTCTCCAACCATTAGCGTGTTACGACAACCGCGGTCGTCGCAAGATGTTTCTTTCGGCGTTGTAATAGCAATCACGGACGGATCAGCGCCTGCACGGCCGCTGGTGTCTTCGATTAC
Source organism: Candidatus Poseidonia sp. (assembly GCA_016778305.1). Classification (GTDB taxonomy): domain Archaea; phylum Thermoplasmatota; class Poseidoniia; order Poseidoniales; family Poseidoniaceae; genus Poseidonia. The sequence continues at coordinate 12,568 of JADHPT010000008.1, forward strand.
CATGGGTTCTTCTAGTTCGGTGAAGTCAATAACTGCGAAAAAACTCGTCAGCATCAACAACCCCAAGATTACAGGTGTCATATTCTTCATGTCTATACCCCCGAAGGTTCGGTATGCCTCACCACGCCATGCGTTGTATTTATACTATAGGAACGATGTTTATGCCCTATTCACCCCAAATGGTGGTTCTCCGTCATGCGTTTATGCTCCCCATGCCCTTCCTGTGAGGAGAGGGGAGCAGATATTTTGTTAGACTTGTAAATATCATTAGGATTTCTTATGCATCGCGCAGAGCGGCAGAAGGTGGTATTTTTGATGCTTGTTTAACGGGCAGGTAGGTGGTGAGGAACACGATCAACCAGCCGAGGAAGAACAAGAGAAGGGTCGATGCCCAAGGGAAGGTGAATGCCGCACCTTCAGATTCCCATATTGCCTGATAGAGAGCTCGATGGAAGCCGTAACCCAGCAACAAGCCGTTGAGCATACCCAGCATGGCTATCCAGGATACTTCAATAAAGAAAATCGCAAGAACTTGGCGCTGCCTCAAACCAATCGCCCTCAGCATTCCGATGGTGCGACGGCGTTCGCTGACATTGCGAACCGTCACAACCCCGATGCCTGCAACCCCAACGAGAAGACCCAGAGCGAGATATCCCTCAAATAGCGATAGTATCGCGAGTACCAACGATTGAATGATGGCGATTTCCTCAGCCACCGTTTGAACCGTCACGCCCTGCGATGCAAGTTCTCTCGATAGAACGTCAGCAAGTTCTGCAGCAGCCTGACGCTCCTGTGTGGTTTTCCCCTGGGGCGAAGAGTCCATTGAAGAGAATCTTTCTGTGTCCGCTTCTGCGTCTGTACGAACGCTCACGTACATGCGAGTGATCTCTCCACCGAATTGTTCATCCACGGTGGTGCTGCTCATCCAGACGCCAGGAGAGAAGATGTAAGAAGACTGTTCAAGGAAGCCTCCAACTTGGACTTCACGGGTATTTTTCGGATTTGAGAAATCAATTAACAAAATTGAATCTCCAATTGAAAATTGCAAGGGCACAATTGTAGCACCATCGGTCGTAGACTCCAATCCAAACGAAGCATCGAGAAAGACAATATTGTCAAAGCGTTCAACTGCATCCCAAGCCTCTTGTTGAGTTTCACCGAGGGCCTCATCCCATATGTGAAGAGGCAAACCACCGTGATTTCTGAACCCTTCATCAACCCCGCGTAAAACATAGGGCATTCGCTCACCATCGCTATTCTGTAAATGAATTGGTGAACGATAAACACCTCCTACTGCATCGATATTGTCCATTGCAGAATCATTCACACCCCACAGACTCGTGTTGCTGTCGAGGTCGATTGGACGAGAACGTGAAGCAGTGAGAAGAAGCTCAAATTCACCCTCCGCTTCTTCAACGAAATCTGATGAATAGGTGTCAAATTGGTCGGTATATCCCGACAGAACTACCACTGAGAACATGGTAATTGAGAACATCCCCATCACAACAGCCGTTCGAATCGGGTGAGCCAAGGGGTGAGCCAAGGCGACCGAACCGACCGGCCCAATGCGTCGAGTAATGGCCCGTGATTTGGAAAGCACCTGCACGAGGAGCGGTGCGAGGCTGGTCAACACCATGACACCGGAGATAACTTGGAGGAGGCCGAGGACAATAAAAGCCAATTCATTGGCTTCCAAACGTGAACGAAGGGGGTCCACTGGAGCGAGTGCAATCGTCCACAAAAGGAATAGCAAGCCCACGGCGCCAAGGGTATTACGGGGTGCATGGCGTTTCCAGCGTTTCCAAGGATGTTTTGAGCCGAGGAAAACAGGCAGTTGCCAGGTCAACACGGGCGTCAGTAGGAGAATCAGGAAGGCGCCCATGGAGACGTAAGCGACGTAAGCGAGGCCACTATCAAAACCGAGGAATACCAAGCCTGCAAGACTGAGTGTCCCGCCGCCAAGCGCACCAACTTGCATGAGGTAAAGCCCCCATGGGACGCCTGATTTCAATGTCAAACGACCGCCTTTCAAGGCTCGAACGATGTTAACTTGTGAATTAAAGACACTCGCAGACCACAACAACGTGACGGCCAATAAGGTCCCCCAAATCCACCCTGCTGCGAACGAATCCACGGACCAAGAGAAACTGAAAGACTGAGCGCCGGCTGAGGCAAAGATTGTCGAAAATGCACGAGAGATAAACCAAGCAAGCCCGAGTCCAACAAGAGAACCGATACCACCTGCAAACAGAGCTAAAATCAGCCCTTCCTGTACGAAGAGTGCTCGGGCGTCACTACGTCGCAAACCGAGCGCACGTACCACCGCCAATTCACTTCTTCGAACATCTGCGAGGAGCATGATGATGGTCAGTGAAAGAAGGACTCCCGCTGCAATCGTGAAGGTGCCAAACACGAGAAACATCGCTGAAAGAAGACCAGAGGATTGTTCAGCTTGCTGCGCCGCTTGGACTTTCACAGGAGATGCAACAAGAAAGAGATCGTCCATGGTACTGCGCTCATCAAACCAATCTCGCAACGTTTTCATGGATTCAGAGTCGGTTGAATTCGACATGCTTGATATTAACAGAATCGAGCGCTCATCCTCCTCTGCAAGGGCGAGAAGTTCAGCATCCTCGAGGCTAATGAACCCGAGGACAACAGCGTCCAGTTCACCCAATTGCTCGAAGCCAGGCATCACGCCGTAAGGGCCTGCATAGGTCAAATCTACGGCGGTGTCGTTGCCGTACGCGTACGGAAGAATACCCTTTACTGCAAAGGATTGATTCACAGCAAGGCCAAGATCCAACATTCTGTCGGAAACAAGAACGTCTCCTCGATCGACCTCAACACTGGAATTCACACCTCCAAAGGCGAGGAACATTTGAGGGAATTGCCCAAAACCTTGAGCCTGTGAGACGAGAGGGAAGCGAAGACTTTCGAGTTCAAGCGAGGATGTATTCCATCTGGCCAGCCCCTCCGTATGCGTACACCAATTCGAGGCTGGAGGCTTTGCAACGTCTGCTACGCCGGTACAAAATTCGGGAAGCGTCGTATTGGTTGCGTGGTCATCGGCAGGCCACATCGCTTCTGTGGTTGACGTAAAATCACCGAGGGAAGGCGTAGCAGCGACGAAGTATTGTTTTGACAGGAGACCTTCAACTTCCAAATAGAGGGCCCCGTCAAAAGCGAGTTCATAGCCCAATACCGTTGATGGCCGCTGGAGGTCGAGGTCTATTGTTCCGTTCAAGATGAGGTCATCGGTGAACTCAAGCAAGGACCATTGATCATCGCTCGCTGTGAGAACATACCAGTGTCCAGCACCAAAAGCAACCGCGAACGCAGGAGAATCGGTATCAAACTCGGCAACTGATGAGGAATCAACTTCATTTTCATCCGCAAGAAGAATACCTTGGTCGTGAGCCAAAAGGGCACGCGACCCGGACGAATCAAATGCAATGTCGTGGAGTAAACCACCTTGCTCTGCCTGCCAGGCCCATGCTTCGTAGGATTCCGTCAGCTCAAACCCTGCTCCGGAGGGACCGTAATGCCAGAGGGCGTTTTCTGAGGAATACAATGCTGTTAGGTCCCCATCTCCCAAGGTAAGAAGCGGCTCTCCATTCGTCACTACGTCGATGAGTGGAACCTGAAGCACCTCGATCATGTTGCTGTCTGGCATCAAGAGGCTTGCATTTTCCCGCAGTGCTTGCACATCCTCACCCGCAACCCGTCCGAATCCTGCCGTGGTTGAGATGGTGATAGCGCCAGTACCCTCGTCCAACGTGAGATTCATGCCTGCATCTTCGGCGGTCAAACGTTGGTCAAAGAGTTCCTCAATTCGTTCGGTTGCATCTTCTACTTCGCCATCGCTCAGTCCGTCAATCAAAGCGATTGACATACGGTTGAGGGTGTCTGGAGCTTCAAGCAGCATTTGGGCGGTTGAAATATCGGTGAACACAGCAGCAGAACGAGTGCCTGCCATAGCTCCTTGGCCCTCATTTGGCACAACGGCATGAACTTGAACATCCGCTTGACGTTTGACACGTTGGCCGTCATCGGTGACGAACCAACCCATCTCGAGGATGTCTCCTACGTTGATTTCGAGACGATCACTCGCCACCTGATTGACAACGACTTGTGGAGTAAGGGCCCCATCATTGGCAGAAGCAATGTCTTGGAAGCGCATGCCAGTGTTGACATCAAGCGGCTGCCAAACCTGCAAGGCATCGACGCTAGCATTTCGGGCGAACCATGACACTGAAGGTTCAGCCAAGCCTTCCTCAGAGGTCAGACTTACCCCGTTTGCTACACCGTATTGACGCCCAATGACTTGAGAGGAGAGAACCTCGTCCTGTTCAATTCCCTCCCAAACCGAGTGGGCTACATCCGTTGAAAATTGCACACCTGCCCCTGTTTGCGGATCAAGGCCGGATATCAGAACATCCGTGGCACCGTAGGATGCCTCAACCTCGTAAGCAACCGTTGCGTCAAGAGAATCACCTACGACAAGGGAGGAAGTAATAATCGCTGAAGCAATGATTAAACCCGCAATCATAAGGGCGGATTGACGTCTTCTCCGGCGAATGTTTTCCTTTGCGAGGCGCCACACAACCAATCGTTGAGGGAGAAAAAACGGTTGAAGAAAGGTCAATGAAAGAATGCCACAAAGCACCCCACCCATGACGGCATTAACGGGACTCAAGCCCATCCAATTCAGGGCATAGAGACCAACTATCGCATCTGCAGCGGGGCCAATAACAAGGATGACGCGAGCGGTCCATGAAAGGCTTGAGAACCTTGATGACAAGAAGAGCGAGGCTACGCTGAGGATGACCGTAGCCAATCCAGCCAGCGCAACGAGGAGGAGCAGAATCATTCCTCCTCTGTCTCGATTGCCTGATGATCTGCTGTGATGACCCCGTCGTTCATGGTGATGCTTCGACGGCAACGTGAAGCGATATCTGGGTCGTGTGTTACGATGAGAAAGGTCGTATTGAGGTTCTGATTCATGCTGCTAATGAGAGACATCACCTCTTCGGAGGTAACCGTATCGAGATTGCCCGTAGGTTCATCACAGAGAATGATCGAGGGTTCGTGAACGATCGCACGGGCGATAGCAACCCGTTGTTGTTGACCACCTGAGAGTTCTGCGGGACGATGCTCGTTACGATCGCCAAGACCAACACGTTCGAGGGCAGCGATTGCCTCGCGCCTCGCCTCACCGGGAGATCGTCCCAGTAAGAGGAGGGGCAGCTCAACGTTTTCTACGGCTGAGAGGACCGGAAGAAGGTTGAAGTCTTGGAAAATAAAGCCAAAATGCTCAGCACGCAGGTCGGTTCGGGCATCGTCACTGATGCCGTAGAGCGGTTGCCCTTTGACATTCACTGCGCCAGAAGAAGGTTCATCAATACCCGAAAGAATGTTCAGCAGTGTGGTTTTTCCGCACCCTGAAGGGCCCATTACCGCTACCATTTCACCAGATTGAATGGTTAAGTCAACGCCCCGCACGGCCTGTACGGTTGATTCCCCAGCTTGATACAACTTCCACAAGGCGGTGGCTACCAGAGCATTGGTCATGTATGGACCAAAGAGAATTGTGTTCATAAAGTCCTGCCCGTAGGCAACGGTATGGGAAGCGATGCATCCACCATTGTCATCACGCTGCTCGCCTTTGGTCCGCTGAGTGAACGACTCGGCGGCCGTAGCCATACGATGCATTTGACCTCCCCCCTGACGATACGCGAACTTGTGATTCAGCAAGGACTTGAAGAGTGGATTGATTTCGGCCTCTCCGTTGCACTTGATGGTACTCGTTGCAGCCTTGATGAAGCACTTGTTGATGGTTGTGAAATCGCCCTTTTACCTCCTGTGAGTGGCGGCTAAAAGGTCTGAAAAGACAACGATGAAGGAAAGCCTTCAACAATGGGCACGAACTCCCGATGTTGAGGAAGCACCATGGTGGGCGGAATAGGACCTTTGGAATTGACGATTCTACTCGGCTTGTTATTCATTCTATTTGGGGCCGATAAGCTTCCAGAGATGGCCAATGCATTGGGCCGCTCGAAAGGCGAATTCCAAAAAGGACTCAATGATACCAATCAACTCGCGACGGCGACACAAACTGTAACAGATCTTGAAGCAGGTGGGCGAACACCTGACCAAGTTCTCATGGAACGAGCGAAAGCAGTGGGCATGAACCCCGCTGGGATGGCGATAGATGAACTTGAGAAGAAAGTGACTGCTCTTGAGGCCTTGAGCAGTGACGAGTGAGTTCAGCCTCGCTTCCGCTTGATCTTCAACGGAGAACCACAACGGTCACACGAACCGACGTCCTTGTTCTTTGAGCGCTCTGCATCTTCAGGTACGGGGAATTCGGCTCTGCAACCCGTACATCGTAGCGACCAGGCCCATACTGCCTTCGATGTTTTATTTGCTACACCGCTCACCTCTCCGCCAGCACTCCTGTAAGCATTTTGCAGGCGATAGTCATCGGTGACAAGGTGAGCTTGGTGGCCCAAAGCCAAAGCCAGCACGTCGACATCAACGTCAGAAAGGCGAGGGAGGTCGCCACTTTGAGATGCGACTTGTTTGGCTTGTTCAATCCAGGCCGGGAGTGGATCGTGCCATTGAATGTCTGCAGCGTCAATCAACATCGAACGGGCTTCGCTGAGTTGTGACAATTCCCGACGTTGGGATTCGGCACAAATCCCTCCAGCAAGCTGGTTCATCGGCCAATGCAGGAGAGCCGCCGTATCGAGAACCCGCTGCATGATACGAACATGAGAATCACCACCATGAAGTCACCGCTTACCCCTATCTTCATGAAAGGAGTCCGTAAGGGCTCTACATGAGTTGGAAGGAATCCTTCATGGAAGCCTTCGATGTCTTCGGGCCTGCCAGCCTCTTTGTGTTCTCCTTCACAGAAGCCATCATCCAACCAATACCACCCGATTTGGTGTACATACCGATGCTGGTCAACGCTTCAGGCAATGTGCCGTTGGTGATGTGGCTTTGGCTCGTAGTCACCACCTCATCGGTCCTCGGTTGCCTTGTTGGCTACTTTATTGGGCAGCGATGGGGATCGAAACTCGTGATACGGTTTGGTCAGGAAAAACACCTCATCAAATTACGTCAATTGACAGAGCGCTACGGTTCCTTCGGAATCTTCCTTGCGGCTATTTCACCGATTCCGTACAAAGTCTTTGGATGGATGGCCGGCATGGCCGAGATGCCAAAACGACCCTTCCTGATTGCTGGTTTTATTGGACGTGGTAGCCGCTTCGGCTTCGAGGCCATTCTTATCGGCCTCTACGGGCAACGGGCATTCGACGGCATCATGTGGGTGTTGGATAACGAACTTCTTCTCGCAGTTGTCATGATTGCCGTCCTGGTCTTCGTCTGGTTAGCCTACCGTTGGTGGGCTAGTTTGGACCCAGACGCCACCAGCCATGCATGAGTCCATGTGCTCTCCACATCGGTTGAAACGGGAACGGTTATGAACAGGCCGTCGGTGGACTGGTTGCCGCTCGCGTGGTGTAGCCAGGTCCATCATTACGGGTTTTCATCCCGTCGACCCGGGTTCGAATCCCGGCGCGAGCACTCTGACACACCCTCAGTGCCAACTGCGTTGACCTCTTTTTACGGAGGAAGGGTCACCAAAAGACAGCGTGAAGGTTAAGGACAGAGAAACGCTGCCCCTATCATGGTCAATATCGGAGATACCGCACCAGCCTTTACCTTGAAAACCACCGACAAAAGTGATGTCAGCCTTTCAGATTACAGTGGTCAAACCATTGTCCTTGCGTTCTACCCGGGAGCCTTTACTGGCGTGTGCGACAAAGAAATGTGCGCTTTTCAGGACAACCTCGCTAAGCTCAACGAATCCAATGCAGTTGTTTTGGGCATCAGCGTTGATTCACCTTGGGCGAACGCTGAATTTGCTCGCAAGTACAATCTTGAATTTACATTGCTCTCTGACATCGACCGTGAAGTGGTCCAGGCCTACGATGCATCCTTTGTGGGACTCGGCGGTATTGAAGGCTATATGAGCGCCAATCGTGTTGTCATCGTGATCGATAAGAACGGCCTTGTTGCTCATCGCTGGGTTGCAGAAAATCCGGGCGTAGAGCCTGATTACGACGCTATTGTATCCTTTGCTGCGTCACTGTGATGCCAAGACTCGCAACCTGCGAGCAACTTGAGTACCGGTTCAAGCCAACGTTCCGTTGTTGTAATCTTCAACAGCCTGGTAGATCTCTTGGCGTGTATTCATCACGAAAGGTCCGTACCGTGCAATGGGTTCGTCCAATTCAGGACCTCCCAGAATGAGAAATTCTGCTCCGTCTTCTTCAGCAGTTAACTCAACGGAATCTCCGGGGGACAGCAAGCCGAGTCCTCCGTCGTGCAGCGATCTTCCTTCGATTGTCAAAGACCCTCCAAAGGTGTAAACCATCACGTTATGATCTGCTTCACAAGCATGTGTGTACGTAGCGCCGGGTTGCATTTTCATGTGAATGTAGGTGATTGGAATCACGGTATCAATCACTGCAGAAGTTCCCAAAGCCTCTCCAGCGATGACCTTGGCCCACACTGTTCCATCTTCGCTCGTGGTTTCTGGAATGTCCTCGGAAGGTATATCCTGATAGCGAGGAGGCATCATTTTGTCCTTGGCAGGCAGGTTGACCCAAATTTGGAATCCGTGCATTTTACCCCCGTGTTCCATCATATGGTCTTGCGGTAGTTCAGAATGGATGACGCCACGCCCAGCGGTCATCCATTGAACATCACCCGGGTTCAAATCCCCGCTATTGCCAGCAGAATCTGCATGTTGCATACCCCCAGCGAGCAAATAAGTGACCGTTTCAAAACCTCGGTGCGGGTGGGATGGAGCCCCGACCGCTTCTCCGGGACCATAAACGACAGGACCCATCTCGTCGAGGAGCAAAAACGGACTCATTAATCGGCCCATGGCAGCTGGACGCCTCACTTTGAAGCCTCCACCTTCGAGGACTGTATTCGTTGGTACAATGGATTTGAGTGTTCGTTTCATGAATGTTGACCGCCTGTTAAACTGTTGAGTATCGCCTTGATTGTATCCAAGTTGGCTGCTTTCTTGCTGTTGACTGTCAACGAGCGTCCGATTACATTGCTGCCCAGGTATGAAAACTGCATGCGCATGGCCGTAATGACGTGATGACCCCCGCCTCCGGAATGCGTTGCAAGTGCGACTGTTCTATCCCGGAATAATTTGCGAAAATCATTACCGTCTCGACTCAGCCAAGCAATGGCATTGTTGAGAACAGGGGGGATGGAACCGTTGTACTCAGGAGCGAACACCATCCATGCATCTCCCTTGGAGAGCGTCTCACTCAGGGAGTCTAGACCTTCCAATACGTCGGTTTTTCGCTCGAGAGCAACGGTGTACACGGGGAAATCATAGGCATTGAGATGGACCGTTATCACCGAGTGACCCATCTCAACCGCCCGTTTTTCTACCTCGCTAGCGAGTACGGCGTTCTTACCGTCCGATGCAAGGATGAACACCAAGGCTGCCATGATAATGTCAAAACGCCGCCCCATTTAGGGTTAGCAGTTTCTACCATGATAGCGGACGGCAAGGAAGATGAAAGGTGACGCATTGGGAAGACCATGCCCACGTTATGGATTGTGGGGCGCTCCTTGAGCGACCCGTGTTTTGGTGCCTTGAGTGGCATCAAACTCTCTTCTCAACCAGAGGAGTGTGACGCTGCAGTTGTCTTTGCCGAGGGAGAAGGCGGAAACAACCTCTCTATCTTGACCAACTCGGTAGAACGCATGCATGCTGCCTTGTCTAACATCAAGCAGGGTGCCATCAGCCGACTGATGGTCGTCACTAATTTCAAATCGCTGAGTGGACGACGATGGAAACAACATCAATCAACGTGGCAATCCAATCTTGGTGCGAGCCTCGACAGCGTTGACGGAATGGGCGTATTGATTGTTGAAGTATTGGCAAAAAGTGCTGCCTTGAGAGGCGTCGAGGTCTTCGTATTGAGACAGGACGAACACAACTCCGACATTCTTGGTCCTTGGATTAAAAAAACAGCCTCGCTCTCCACCAATGAGTATACTGCCATGCAGGACGCTCAAATTCCAGATCTGGACGGATGGGTGGCAATGAATCACGACCCGAGTGGTGAATTCGAGAGTGCAATTGACACCTTGGGTTGGCTACGTTAGCGAGGACTTATACGGGTTGCAGCCTTCCTTTTTAGCATGAGTGAAGCGGTCATTCTCGACCATGCGCAAGAAGCTGGAACAGACTTCCTCATTTATACGGGTAATTTTTGTGGATATTGCCGTTCGCTGAAAAACCTGCTCAACGGGCGTGGACTGACATATACCGAGTTCAACTTTGATCAACACCCGGGCATGCGTAAAAGCATTGTTGAAGTGACCAACCACCGTACCGTACCCGTCGTGTTCGACTTGAGAGACGGTGGGCCGATGTTCATCGGTGGATTTGATGAGACAAACCGTTACCTCAAGCGAACGTAAGCAACCATTCTTTGAGCGCGTCGTGATGCTCGAGTGGAATCATGTGACCCTTGGGATGTTCAATGAGTTCCACCGCCCATCCTGCTGTTTCAAACAAATGCGCTACTGCCCATCCGTCCTCAATAGGGACTCGAATGTCTTTTTCACCGTGCATCCAGAACAGGCGTTTGGTCTCAAGTTCACCGAGACGAAGACGTAATTCCATTGGTCGCACCAAACGCGTACCCATGCAGATGACCCCTTGAATACGATCAGCGATAGGCAACTGCAGCATCTCCTGGGCCATAGCACCGCCTTGTGAAAAACCACCAACGATCAGTGGACCCATCGGTGCTTCCTGAGCGATGAGTTGCTCCAGTTGCGAAAGACTCGCATCGACATCGACCAGTTCTACACGTGAGAGGTGTAGCCGTCGTGTCACATCAGCACCAAAATCTTCGTAGCGCCACCATGTGAAACCCCGTGTTGGGTGTGGATAGCGGGCCTGAGGGACCAATAAAGTCCAACCTTCCGGACAGACTTTTTGTGCGAAAGGACGCATCATTGAGGCGTCACCGGTCATACCATGCATCATGATGAGCGTTGGCATGGAATCCCTCAGAGCGTCCACTGGGATACAATTCCACCTGCGACCTTGAAGTGAAGGAGGGAGGATTGACCACGAAGTGTCACCGTGAGAGAATAATCACCAGACAGAGAGGGGATGGTACCAATAGCACCTTTTTCACTTGCACCTGAACCCCATACACGAGTCAGCGGAGATGCTCCTTGGTGGTCCTTCATACTCAGCGTGCCCGAGCCGCCACCAGCGATGTTGACATCGATGTACCATACCAGCACGTCCCAGTCTTCTCCATCGGGATGGCCACTGTCAAGGAAGGTATCGTAAATGTCGTTCTCGTTCTCCTCATAGGTGCTGTCGAGAAGATCTCGTGCCTGGTAGAAATATACCTCCCCTTCATAATTCGATTTCGTTTGTGTCAATTCCATACGAAGCTGTTCAACTCCTTCGCTATCCGTCCAGACAAGGGAGTCCAAGAAACCGTTGCGGCCACTGAAGGCGTAGGAGAGACGATGGCCGTCTGAGGAATCTGCAGTTACGTCAGCCACGCCATTGTAAATCGATGCTGTTGAAGCCGACCATGACTGTCCAAAGAGTGTAAACTGCCATGTGTCACCTTCTTGCCATGGGAACTTGAACACAGGTTGGGCATCACCTTGTTCGTAAACAGAGAGTCCGTCAATGGTGATGCGTCCCAAGAAAGGATTGTGATTGATGACAGCGTGGCGTTGTGCTTCACGCTCGCTTGAGATACCAAGTCGGTAAAGGCCACTCTCGTTATCGATTTCAGCGACAACCAAACGAGCGCTGTCTTCGCCAAATTGAGGCGTCACAAAGGTATAGAGCCACTGGTCACCAATCGTCCATGAGGGCAACACTAACTCGTCTTCGGTCGTATCACCCATTGAGTTGCTTGATATTGAGGGACCTTCAAGACATCCTGCGAGACTCAATGAGAGCATCAGCAGGCTCAGTACCATAGCGCCACGCATGGCCTACCGTAGGATGAGGCCTTCAAGAGCCTAACGCTCCGAGGATTCTTCAAAGAAGACCGGTCTTGGTAAGGAAGCCATTTGCTCCCGCAAGCACTACTGCAACAATGGACATCAACTTGATGAGGATGTTCAGCGAAGGTCCAGAGGTGTCCTTGAACGGGTCACCGATGGTATCTCCGATAACGGCTGCGTCGTGAGCAGCATCACCTTTCTTAGCGCCTTCAATGTGGTTTTGTTCAATCGCTTTCTTTGCGTTGTCCCAAGCGCCACCTGCATTGGCCATGAAGAGCGCCATGAGGACACCCGTCACAAGCGAACCAGCAAGCAGACCACCAAGAGCGTCCCAGCCCAGAGCGTATCCGACGATGACTGGAGCGAGAACGGCAACGAGGCCGGGTCCTACCATTTCGCGAAGAGCCGCTTTGGTTGAGATGTCGACACAAGTTTGGGAGTCAGGCTTCACACCTTCTTTGCCTTCGAGGAGTCCTGGTATTTCCTTGAATTGACGTCGGATTTCGACCACCATGTCGCCTGCAGCCTTGCCGACTGAAGTCATGGTCATAGCAGCAACGACGAAGGGAAGGCCTCCACCGATAAGCAGGCCGATGACAACCATAGGGTTGTTGAGACTGAGATCAAGTGTATCTGTTCCTGTGTTCAGTGCAGCGGTATAGGCTGCGAAGAGAGCGAGCCCTGTGAGGGCAGCAGAACCAATTGCGAAGCCCTTACCGACAGCAGCGGTGGTGTTACCAATAGAATCGAGTTCATCGGTGATGGCACGAACGTCGTCGCCAAGACCACTCATCTCTGCGATACCACCTGCATTGTCTGCAACGGGCCCATAGGCGTCAACGGTCATGGTCACGCCAACTGTAGCGAGCATGCCCATAGCAGCCATAGCAATGCAGTAAAGGCCATAGTCATCGCCACCAAATTCGTTTGCTCCAAGGATACCAAGAGCGATGAGACAAACAGGAATGAACGTGGACATCATTCCGACAGAAAGACCAGCAATTGCGTTGGTTGCAGGACCGGTCTTAGACATTTCACCGATGTGGGGAATCGCTTTGGTTTTGATGCCAAAGACAGGCTCGATACCCGTGTAATATTCTGTGACTAGGCCGATGAGGATGCCGATGATACTACCCAAAACGACCGAATGCATCACGCCCATCTCAACGTCGATGAGGCCTTGATTGATGGCGAGGTATCCTCCGGCCCAAAACAAAGCTGCGGCGATAAAGGTCGTGTTTCGCAGAGCGGCTGCAGGGTCACTGCCGTTCTTGAGGAAGGTCATGGAAAAGACACCGATGATGGATGCGATGTAACCAATCAAGCCGAGCATAATCGGCATCAGCACATAGTCAGGGGCGACGGTACTGTCAAAACCATTGGCAATGACCATAGCTGCGATGATGGAACCGACAAAGGATTCGAAGATATCTGCGCCCATTCCTGCAACGTCACCGACGTTGTCTCCGACGTTATCTGCGATAACACCGGGGTTGCGAGGGTCATCTTCAGGAATACCTTCTTCGACCTTGCCAACAAGGTCTGCTCCGACGTCGGCGGCCTTGGTGTAGATGCCTCCACCCACACGAGCAAAGAGCGCAATGGATGAGGCACCCATGCCGAATCCTGCGGCCGCACTGACGGGGTTGAGTTCTCCGCCAGTTGTTTCGCCAGCACCCAGCCAGAAAGCGATGAGTGAGATACCGAGAAGACCGAGCCCACCAACTGAAAGACCCATGACGGCCCCTCCGTTGTACGATACGGCTAATGCACCTGCTTGACCACCGTTCTTAGCGGCCATAGCGGTTCGACCGTTTGCTGAAGTTGCAGCCCGCATACCGGAGAACCCGGCGAGGACGGATGCAATGGCACCCGCAAAGAAGGCAATTGATGTGTCGACATCGTTGATGAAGGCCAAAGCGGCTCCTACGATGACGACGAAGATTGAAAGCACTTTGTACTCTGCAAAGAGAAAGGCCATAGCCCCGTCTTGAATTTCTTGGGTGATGTCAGCCACGGTTTCATTGTCAATCTTCACGTTGTTCACTTGCTGATACAGTACAAACGCAATCACAAGTCCGAGTAGGCCTGCACCTGCGGCAATCATTGGTATATTTTCCATCATAAGTTACACCTGTTGACGTTGCGACCTGCGAGGCATTGATAAGCAGTTCCCCCGTTAATTCCGACTCAAAGGCAGTTTCCATACCGCTATTTTTTTCTCCGAAGGGGGGGAATCAAAGAATCTCCGAGGCAATCGTTGAAAGAGGAGTGATGTGTGGTCTGCTTCATGAGCATCAGTGCTGAGGAAATCTTGGCCGAAATCGGCCCGGTTCAAGAGATCCTTGACGAGCACGATGGCGTTGTCACTGTGATCGACACCACCGACGGCAATATCATGCTCTCTCTCGACGGAGGTTGCACGGGTTGTTCTTCTACTCCCATGACCGCCATGCAAATTTATTACTCGCTTAAGAAACTGGACCATGTGAGTGACGTCATCTTCGTCAACGGTGAACTACCGGACTACATGCGCACCTTCATCGACCAAAAAATGGCAAAGGAATCTGAACAAGGCACGGACGACGACGAACCACAAGGCGAAATCGTCTGATCATTCCTCTTCGGATTGACGCTTGATACTGTGTGGATTCGCCCCGAACGAGATGTTCTCTCCTTTGATGTTCATCCGGGCTGAAATCGCCAAAATGATGCAAAACAAGGCCAGTGGACGAGGCAGATAACTCGAGCCCCAAAGTGAACCCCCCACTGAAGGCAAGAGCCAGAGCACTGCGGCTGCGGACATCAGGAGGATGAAAATGACAGTTTGTGCGGTGGCTTCTGCACGGGGTGAGCGGGAAAGGGTGGCAATGAAAGTGAACAATACGGCCGAAAGTGCGCACAACACTTCAGCGAGGACCTCGACCAAGGCTGCATCGACCATGACCATGCCACCATGTGGCTCTTCTTGAACATGGGGGCAGAGGCGAACCTTTGTGTAGGGTCGTAGGCCTTGAGTTGAATATGGCAGGAGGCAGTTTTGCACTACCAAAACCAAGGCCGAAGGGTCCGCCCTATTTTTCTCGCAACCAAGTGGCCAATGTGCTGCATCAAGTTGCCGTTCTGCTCGAACTTCAAGGAGCCAATGTGTTCCGTGTTCGGTCCTACCAGAATGCGAGCCGAATGTTAGGCAGTTTGACCGAGGATCTGGGTGAGTTGGTTGCCACAGGCGAGATTTTTGACATGAAAGGTATCGGCAAGGGGCTTGGCAGCGCTCTTTCCCAAGCTGTGGCGGAGGGTCAATGGCCCGATGACTGGGTCAATCTTCACACGTCCACTCCACCGGGACTCATCGAAATGCTGGGCATACCGGGACTTGGTCCAAAACGAATCAAATTGATGGCCGATGAATTAGGCGTTGATTCAGTAGCCCGACTCAAAGAAGTTGCAGAAGCGAATGAAATTGCACCAATGAAGGGCTTCGGAGCCAAATCTCAACAGCGGATTCTTGACGGGATTGATTTGCTATCACGCTTCCGGGCCCGTCGTCGCTTGGATATCGGACTACGCTACGGCGAGGCCTTCCAGCGCAAGATAGCCGCTTTGCCCGGCGTGTATCGGGCAACATTAGCGGGCAGCGCTCGACGTCGCAAGGACACAATTGGGGACCTTGACGTCGTGGTGGCCGTGGACGAAGCCGACCACGAAGACGTAGCAAACGCCATTCTCAACCTAGCTGGAATTGCCGACGTCAAAGGAGCAGGTGATTCAAAAATCAGTCTTATTCTGGACACGACTATTTTTGATGAATCCTTTGCAGTGGGGCATATTGACCCCAATGTACTGGACGCTATTGGAGGAGATGACTACGAACAACTTGAAGCGGGCGGTACCATTGACGCACAGGTACGTCTCGTACCTCCACACACAGAACCGTTCACGCTCGCTTACTTCACAGGCAGCAAAGAACACAACATTGCCATGCGCCAGCGAGCGATTGACCGGGGGCTACGACTCAATGAATTCGGCCTCATCCCCGAAGCCAAAGCTGGGGAACTCAAAGGAATGGAAGCGGCTCAATTTTCCCTACCAGCTGCCGATGAACAAGCCATCTATGCACATCTTGACATGGCGTATGTACCTCCTGAATTGAGAGAGGACATGGGCGAAGTCAGCGCTGCTGCCAACGCTGCACTCCCTTCCCTGATCGAAACGAGCAATATCCGTGGCGCTTTGCACAATCACACCACGCTATCGGACGGTGAAGCCAGTCTCGAAGTCATGGCGGATACTGCTCGGAAAATGGGCTGGAAGTGGCTCGGTATTGCGGACCATTCACCCACGCTGAAAATAGCAAACGGTGCGAGTGCCGATGATTTGTTGCAGCAGGGTGCCACCATCAAGCAGTACAACCAGCAATGGGCTGATGATGACGTTGATTTCCGTCTCTTCCACGGAGTTGAATCCGATATTCTTGAAGGAGGGAAACTGGACCATCCCGATGAGGTCCTCGCACAACTCGATTACGTCGTAGCGAGCGTCCACGCCATGACCAAATGGCGTGGAAGGGATGAAGTGGACAACACCGAAGAACTCATGCGGGTTATCGACCATCCTGCTACCAACGTGCTTGGCCATCCAACCGGACGAATCCTTCAGGGAAGAGAAGGGTACGAAGTTGACCTCTTTGCCGTCCTCGAACACATGGCGGAACACAACGAGGAGGGACGCCTCAAAGCCGTAGAGTTGAACGCAAGCCCCTATCGTTTGGACTTGGATTGGCGACTGTGCAAGCATGCCAAGGGACTTGGAGTCCCCATTGCCATCAACCCAGACGCTCATTCAGTTCGGGGATTAAGCGACATTGCTTACGGCGTCATGACGGCACGCAAGGGTTGGATTGAACCTCAAGACACCCTGAATTCACTGTCTGCAGTTGACCTTGCCGCCCGCTTTTAGGCAATAAGGCGAAAGCACACCTTCTTGACACCCCGACTCTTGGATTGAGCATGCGCACCCTTCGTACCATCATCATGGGCAGCATGATGGTCATTCCCGGCTTGGTATTGGCTCTCATCATCTGGTACATCAGCGGAAAGCCGCAAACCGAACCACTTGAATCATTGATTTGTAACGGCATACCACTCCTTTCAGTATTCTCTGGCCTCTATTTTGGATGGCAAACCGGTGAAGAATATTCAGCAACCTACGAACAGTGAGTTGAAGAAGCGTGCAGGTTGAACATTCCCTTGAACAATGGAGTGAACTTGCATCAACCTTCGAAGCTTTTTTTTCAACCTACGGTACTACCACCCTTTCTGATGAATCCTGCACCTTTGTTGCCGATCCGAGGAAGGTAGAAACTGCCTTCTCCATCCATCGTGACGGTCGCTTCACTGCCTCAATGCCGCTGCATGAGGTCGATGCTCGCGTGGACGATGTCATCTTTGGTATGGAGGAGAAAACGCTTCAATGCAAGGGGGCATTTGGGGAGTATACCTACCGCATCCCCCAACAACTCATCGGAGCGTGAACTCGTGAAGCGATCACAAAAGGCTGAGCGCATCGTGACACAACTCGAGGCGCTCTATCCGGTAATACCGATTCCCCTCGACCATAGCAACCCATTTGAGTTGCTGGTTGCCGTCCTCATGAGTGCTCAAACAACGGATTTGAAAGTCAATCAAGTGACGCCTGCTCTTTTTTCAAAAGCGAGTACACCAGAAGCAATGGCCCAACTTGAGGTTGAAACCATCCTTGCAGACATCCGTCAAGTTGGACTCGCTCCAACCAAGGCGAAGAACATCAAGCGATTGTCTGAATTGCTCATCGAGCGCCATGCTGGCGAGGTACCCGCATCCTTTGAAGCGCTTGAGGCACTTCCAGGAGTCGGCCATAAAACAGCAGGCGTTGTCATGGCTCAAGCCTTCGGGGTCCCTGCATTTCCCATTGACACTCACATTCATCGCCTCGCTGCAAGGTGGGGCCTATCCAACGGCACGACCGTGGAACGAACTGAAAAAGACCTCAAAGCGGTATTTCCTAAGGAGAAGTGGAATGATTTGCATTTGCAAATTATTTTCTTTGGCCGGGAATACTGTCCTGCTCGCTTTCACGACCTCACACAATGTCCAATATGCTCGTGGACGGCAACAAAGAAGCGAATCCGTGAAGAAATGAAACGTTAACGTTCATCAGAAGAGTGAGAAGCTTCGACCAACGATGTTCGTGATAAGAATCACTGCACTGAGAACGAAGGTAATTCGTAGCGCAACGTGATGGTGGTCCTCTTCGTGGGCTTCACGGATGAAACCGTAGGCAACAAGTGCCAAAGCACCGGTTTGCAAAATAGTGCTGATGGCACCAAAGAGAGCAACTTGGCCCTGGTAACTGTCGACGTCATCGAGATATTGCTGTTGTTCCTTTTCATCTGTGATATCATAATCGGTCACGTCGGGAATTGATGACTCAAGAGGGAATTGAGAAAAGATGCTCGCAAAGACCAGAAGAGCCAAACCGATCATCAGCCACTTCTGGAAGGAATACATGTTCCCCTTCGTCATGGAGGCGGTTGGAGGTTGGTATGGCGAAGGGGCGCTGGGTGGGGGCATGGGGGCTTGCATGACGTCCCATGGCCAAAAAGGAGTATCAACCTTCCCGAGCAATCAAACGCTGAAGATACTGCTTGCACCCTCGAGCATGACCGCTGTGAACAGCGAAGCAATCCCTGCAACCCAGGTCAACTGAATCATTTGCCCGACTGCACTTGTTCGCGTACCTCCACGCAGCCTCGTAGCGATGGATGATACTGCGATGACCTGCATCAGAATGAGCAATGAAATGATGATTTTGAACATACGAATGTTATCGTCAACAGACGAGGCGTCTTCCATAACTGGCAATGCCACACCTCCACCGAAATCTGAAAGAGCGCTCACGTCTGTATCCACCAAACCGCTGGCGACGCCAGCAATGGCTTCTCCGAGTTGCAGGACGATGGCTGTTGTG
Organism: Candidatus Poseidonia sp.; assembly: GCA_016778305.1. Taxonomy (GTDB): domain Archaea; phylum Thermoplasmatota; class Poseidoniia; order Poseidoniales; family Poseidoniaceae; genus Poseidonia. The sequence goes on from JADHPT010000008.1 coordinate 31,678, forward strand.
ACGTTCAAGGAAGCAACGCTGGAAATCAGAAGGCCGAGCGCTACACCCCACATGGTATTGGCGGATAGAGCCCTCCGATTTCTCAAAGAGAGAAGGTTCCCTACTGAACGAGACACCATTTCTGCGGTTGCCGCAGGTTGTCCGGAGGATTGTGCCCCCTCAATGTAAATTCGCGTGTAGCGAGAAATCACTGCTGAATTGGTATCTGCGTTGAAATAATCCCAAGCACGGTCGGAATCAATTCGGGTGGATAAACGCTTTTCGAGGCGATCGATTGAATTGTCCAACATACCAAAGTCGATTCCACGCAGTGCCTTGATGGTTGCAGAAGGTTCCGCTGAACGCGCTTGAGCCGTTCCACCGAGCGCACGGATGAAGTCAGGGTATGTTTCGTCCCTGCGCTGAATCTGATTTTCTTCTCTTCGAACCATGACAGCGGGAATCAACAAGGGGGTAAAGGGGATGGCAATGAAGATCAGCCCGTATTTATCCCACTGTGAGGTAATAGCGTCCCACGTCCAGTACAGTGTGAGGGTGAACAAAACCAGCAGCCCGGCTGCCACCAAACCTGACATGATAAAGGAGCGACGGAAGTTGATGCGAAACGGCGTGTCCATCTCGTCTCGAGCAAAGGTTTGATCTTTTGGAATCGTTGCCCTGAACGCAAATATCGCACCGACTTGAATGAAGGTGAAAAGCAAAGATGCCAGCAAAAGGAAACGTAATCGGCTTGCAATTTCAATCGGTGTATCGTTTGGTCCCCCGACTTCAAAGAGAACCAAATGGATGCCTGCGATAACAAGGCCAAATAAGCCAGCCGTGACCAAGGACACATAAATCTCCTTGAGGGTGTCCACTGATTCTAAGCGAGTGTCATAGAGGGTATTGTACTGCTCTGCGATGGTTTCCTGTTCTGAACGCATGAACTCATCGATTGGCTGACCGGCCTCAATGGAAAAAGCCATTCTGTCTAGAAAGTCGGACCATAATGGACTGGGGCTTTGTTGAGCAACGATACGAGCAGCTTCGGGAAGAGAAGTGTGCCATTTGTCGACCAAGGTCTCAATTCGCTTGACCTCGGCTGCTAATTCACCGTAGTCTCTCATTTGTTTGAGAATATCAAAAATAGATTTTGCACCAACCTCTCCAATGGAAAGAATACCCATACGGGTGATGAACATGTGCATTTCTGCTTCAATGAGTGTTGCCGTACGCTGAACTTCAAGAACGGGATAAGCGATAGCAGCAAGAGCAGCCATGAGGGTGAGGAGAATGATGAAGAGAATTCCGGTAATTCCGGCAAAAAGCGCTCCATCGCCCAATCCACCTGTCAAAAATACAACGACGAGTGAAATCAAAAACGTGACGCCAACAACAGGAGCAACGTAGAGGCCAAGATAGCGAGGTATCGGCATTTCAAGACGACGAAGGGCTAGTTGCCAAATTGGCATTCGCTCCATGTATCATCATCTCCTCAGTTGTGATTGATGCCAACCCATGTATCCACAGATCGGCTGAAATGGTCCCAGCCGTTTGAATAGTAAAGTCCCAGAAGGTCGAACACGTCATCATAATGTGTCAGGTCGCGGTCTGCCATGCGTTGAATGGCATCGGCCCTGCGAAGCATTTCATCGTAGATGTCACGCTTATTGGCGAAACCTGCCATGGCTGCGATCTTGTTTTCAAGCAGGTGGGATTGAAACATACCACGGAAGTAATGCTTGTCTTTGACCGGGTCCCATTCAAACATACCACGCGTGAGAACACCATCGCTGTGCTTATTGTACCCAATAACCTCGTCAATTCCCGTAATACGACGGGCGATACCGCCACCAGGTGCTTCAACCACTTCCTGGAAAATTGCGAAATTCAAGTTGTCAAAGAAGCGAATTGGAACGTTGATTGGGTCGCCGGTAAAACGTTGAATCATCTTGACGATTGAGGATGCGTGGAAGGTTGCGATGACAGGGTGACCGGTCTGCATTGCTTGGAACGCAGTTGCTCCTTCAACACCACGGATCTCACCGATGATGATGTAACGAGGACGGCTACGGAGAGCGGCTTTGAGAAGGTCAAACATCTCAACGCGGGATTCTTCGTTTTTAGCATCACGAGTGACCAGACGCTGCCAAATCTTGTGACGTACTTTGACTTCAGGGGTGTCTTCGGCAGAATAAATCTTGACGTTATGGTCAATGAACGGAAGAATCGCATTGAGGGTTGTGGTCTTACCCGATGCTGTTTCGCCAGAAACCAGAACGGACATACCGTACTCAAGGCAGATCCAAATGTAGGCTGCTTGTTGAGCAGACATGGTCCCCCAATTGATGAGTTGAATAACAGAAATGGTTTCTTCAGCGAATTTACGGATCGTGAAGGAAGGTCCGAGCATGGACACGTCGTCGGAGAAAATGATGTTGATACGAGAGCCATCGAGCAGTACGCCGTCAATAATCGGCTTATTGTCCGAAACCGGACGACCGATACGCTCGGACATGGCCCGTAGGTATCGAGCGAGTAATTCTCGCTCTCTGAAACGGATGTTTGAAGTGACCATTCCGAAGACCTTGTGGTCCATGTGAATGTGCTTGAGCCCTACGGAGTGAATATCTTCCAGCATTTCGTCAGAAAGCAGAGGCTCAAGGGGTCCGTTGCGGATGAGGTCACGAATCACCACATAGGTCAATCGTTCTCGTTGAGTCTGCGTGACGGTCAAACGTTTGTCATCCATCCCAACCATTTCCCATAAACGGCCCTGGCGGCGAACAAGATTGTTGGCATCGGAATCGAGAATGGTGTACCGATCAATCATTTGTTCAAGGATGTTTTCGAATTCATTATCTGTGGTGAAGGAGGGTGCGGTAGGAGCCTCTTGGAGAAGCGTTTCAACCAATTCACGACGAATGTTTTCTTCTTCTTCAGTCAACTGCGGCTCAAGTCCAAACCACATCACGGTACCACCGCCATCATCGTCGGCAGGGGGTTCGTAAATGTGAACGAAAATAGGTTCTCGAGTGATGTAGATGAGATTGAGAGGGCGTTGCTTCTTTGCATCGCGGTCCAACGGGCCGTAATAGATTGGTCGTGTCCCGTACATGCCTTCAAAGTCCCGAACCCAATCTGCAACGTGCGGATAGGCAGCCATGACGCTGTTGAGGTCACCTTTAGCAAATCGTGATTCGTCAGCCATTTTGTATTCCCCCGTCAGCTTACCGCCGTGATGTCAACGATGAAGCCCATTCCGGGCTCAACACGCCATCCAATACTGGATTGGATTGGACCCGCTGCACGGAGGAATCTTGTTACGATGATGTTTCGTTTGATTTCTCCACCAATGAGCGTATTTTCTAAATTAAGAACGACTTCTGCAGACGCCCTTAGGGTGTGTAACAATTTCTTATCCATTTCTTCCGGGTCCACACAAAGCATGAATGAACGTCCTTCTGATGCGACTTTTCTGATTTGTTGGACGATTTCAAATCGCCCTTTTTCATCAAGATTTTCTGGCATCAGTGAGCTCGCGGAATCAAAGACAATAACGTCTGCTGAAGGAACTGCTGGGCTCGCTAGAACGTCCTGAAGGGTCACGTCACTGCGTGAATCTGCAATCGTACCGAAACGACTGATAACCATCAATCGCCCTTCGCGAATGGCGTCTGTAATGCCGTAACCAATGCTTTCCATCTGCTCAATCCAACCGCGTGTCGTCAATTCAGTTGTGATAACAAGTACTTTGATTCCATTGTGAACCATTCCGTGAACGAGGCGCTGTGAGATGAGAGATTTCCCCGCACCGACTTTACCTTGTAATACATAGAGGGAACGATTTGGCATTCTCAAGCCCATCGAGTCACCCAATGAATCCGTTTCGACTTCAAAGGGGAATCCGTCCTCTACGGGTTTGTGTGCAATCATGAAAGGGTTCTCATCAAATTTCATTCAACCTCACCTCCTTATTCATCGTGGCAGAGTGAGTGTGCCCTTGTACTGATTCTGAGATCCCTACGAAGAAGAGAGATACATCATCACCGTCGGTGTAGGAGAGGGTATTGTCTGATGCTTTGATCTGAAGCAGATAGCCAGGTAGCCAATCGGTTCCAGATGGAGAGATTGAAGTCGTAATTGTCGAGGGTGCTACCCCGTCAATCAAAAATTCAAAGGTCGTACTCATTTCGTGTATACCAGAGTTAAGGACATACACTGTCAATTCATCATCACCCACTGCTGGGTTATCAAAACCGACCATCATGGGGTCTCCAGCAAAATCTACGGAGACACCGAGAGCACCAGATGATTTGCGCTCCTCAACTCCTACCGCACGGGTAACCTTTGCCCATTCGCTGACCAATATGGTACTAACACTGCCTGAAATCAGCAATGCTGTGACCAACATGATGAATGATGATGCTCCTCCGTCTGCCATAGTATCAACTCACGCTAAGTTATGACCCACTGTTGTAGGACCAACCGTCATGGAAATACGGTCATGTCCGATGGTCCCTGTGTCAATCCATTGGAGAAATAAAGTCTCTCCAGTAAACCAATTCGTCGATGAGATCGAGGACGTGTAAGCCGTATCAAAGGGCACAGGATTCGTTCCGTTGGTGAACAACCACATGTCATCAAATTGAATCGTTGATGAACCTGTATTGGTGAAATTCGCGTATACTGCATTGCCCAATGTTGGGACGACGCTTCCGGTACCAGAATTTCCTGTGCAAGGGGTTGCACAGGTGATAGTGAGTGTTGGAGCGGTAGCATAATCACCGTGGCTGGTGATCACCACGTCAACTATTGCTCCACTTCCATCCACCGTATATTCACCTGCAAAACCACCGCCTCCCGTCGAGGAGGCCAATGTGCCATTGGTATATCCGGTTCCAGCAGTCGCGATGGTAGAGTCTACAACTGCACCATCGAACAAAATCGCATCGTCAATGGTAAAGGTTGGAATTGGTTCATCCGCATCATCCAGTCGCTCAAGACCAGAATCAATTTGAGATGTAATGGATTGATATGCCATTGAAAAAACGACAAGCATCGAGATGCCTACAATCAATCCTCCTATTCCAACCGAAGCGCCCATTCATTCTCCTCCGCGTAACAATTCCATTTGCCGCCATGACGAGACCAAGGCAGAAAAGGTGAGCAACTCACGGTGAGGTAAGTGATCTTCCAATGCTGTTTCTGGGTCTCCAGGCTCTGCAAGTTGAACGATAGCCATGATGCTGTTTCCTTCAACCGAGGTCAACATTCCTGAATCGATCGCTTTCTGTGTAAAACTCACAGCTGCCATGCCTGACATATGATCAAGCAAAAGGGCAGAAACGGTCGGTGCTCCAATTTGATTTGCAGAACCCGTATGGGATGCAGCAGGGGCGTTCAAGAAGGGATTTGCAGCGAGGGCTTGAGCCTCATACAACTCAACCAATGGTGCTTTATCGTCTTCCATCATGCGGGAACTTCCGCCGACTTCAACAACTTCTCCAGAAGCGGTAATAATTCGGTCCCCCGATGAAACTTCATCGTCGCCTTCAACAACTTCGTGTTCTGATGAGGATTCAACCTCAGCAGCGGCTTGGGGCAATCCGCCTTCTTCCAATCGCCCCTCAACCATCCGCAGCACATCCTCTACCATATCGAGACGACTGCTGATGAGTCGCTCAAGTCCAGATGTATCGAGGGTGGCCGGTGGTAGATTCACTGGCGCACTTTGCGGTGCGAGTGCCGCTGCCACGTTCGGCACGCTCTGCTGGCTGTTAATCCGAGCTCTTGTTGGTCCGGGAGAAATGGTCCATGCATCCTCTTCGCTCAGCATTCCCTGTTCGGGGAACGGAACCTGTTCAATGGCCACATTGGCCAAGATTTTCAGGCGTTCTTCGCTTAGATTCTGGTCTGGGTTTCTATTTCCACCGGAGTTTCCACTAAATGGCCATGCCATTCATATTCCTCCATATTGATTCGAGTAAACCCGAACCAAACATCAGATCAGCGGTGTACCTTGGTTCACGTTAGCAGGGATGTTCATTGTCTCAAATGTCGTACCACCGCCACCAACGTGCAAGTAAAGTTGCACGTCAAGGTTAGCGTTATTAGCAGCATTTGGCGCACATGCGCCGCCGGGGATGGTAATCATCACTGGCATATTTGGCTGAATGGTACCGATATTGACGTTGGTTTGATCCATTTCGTCAACAACAACTGCGTTTGCTACACCTCCACCTTCAATTGGTGTGGCACTTGCTGGGCATATAAGTTGGAAGAAAATTGTAGTGGTGGCGATGCCGTCACTACCCGGAGACAAACGAGCATAAACTTCGTAATCAGTTGCCGCAGTTGTTCCAGCGTAGACTTGGTTGATCATGAGTTTTCCGTTCATTGATTCAGCGGTGTCGTCACCGGTTGACTGTGCATTCTGTTGAAGCTTTTCTGCAGTTTGAATAATGACTGCTGCTGCAACTGCGGCAACGAGAATGAGCGCGATAAACACGATCATTGCACCGATACCGATCGCGGCAAACTTGTCATCTTCAAGATTGGTTTGGGTTCGAGTGTTGGACTTCATACAACCACGTCTCCTGCGTTAACAGTTGCACCGTACTTGAGTACTTCATATGTGAACCCACCAGCGCCTGCTTGAATGACAAGGGTGTCAGATTGAAGTGCTGCAGGGGCACATGCTCCAGTTGGAGCGATTTGAAGAACGTACGTGCTACCTGGTAGGATATTTGCTACTGCACCGGCAGTTCCGAGTAGGGAAGCTGCTTGGGCAGTGATACCGGCAACTTGGTTAAAGTTACCGAATTGAGACAATCCGTTACCAGCACCATTTCCTTCGCAAATGATATTGTATTCAATATCAATTGCAGCCAATGGATCAGATCCAGGGGCAAGTTCGAAGGTTATGTACAGATTTGCACCAGCGTTGGTGAGCACGATAGAGTTGATGAAGATTTTACCTGCCATCATGTCTGTTGTGTCCTCACCAGTCGCCTGCGCGTTTTGTTGCAGCTTTTCAGCCGTCTGTATAATGACGGCTGCAGCAACTGCAGCTACAAGAATCAGGGCAATGAAGACAATCATTGCACCAATACCGATAGCCGCAAGTTCATCGCGGTTTTCGTTCGTTTTTTCGTTTTTCATATTTTTCACCATTTTTTTATTTTTTTGATCCCCCGCTCCGTGCGGGTGGAATTGGACAGGGTCAAGAAGAACCTCCTTGACCAAGGTTGATGCGAAGTGGCATACGTATTGTTGCCACTTCATCGGAAGCGAGTGAACGGATGAATGGAACTTCCTCTGCGAGGAAACCTGGAGGGACCCAAGGTGTGAGTAGAATTTCGCTGAGCGGTTCCATCGAGCGGTTTTGTGCTCGCATTGTGACCGTAATTTCTCCCGATCGCATCTCATAGGCGGTGGCAACCGATAACTTTCGAGTCAGTGGCGTATCTTCCGACGTAAGGCGATAATCTGGCTTAATTTCAAAGCGAAGTGGAATGTTGCCTCCGGGCGCAATGATGGGGAGGTCGACATTTGGCGGGAACGCAGTCCACCCTTCAGGAACCGGTGGTTTGAGGCGCAACATAGGCATGGGGATTGGGCCGTCGTTGATAATGCGGACAAGAAGCACACCCGCATCTCCACCGGCTGGCCATCGTGTGTCTACGCCCATCCAAAAATGCCTGAAGAGGAAAGGGTTGAGCGTCGATGTATTTCCACCGATCAAATCCTCAAGCAAGTCTTCGACTTCAATTGTTGATTGACGAATGTCCCCGATTTCAGCTGCCGCTGTGGATTCTCGCAATTTGTACAAGATACGTTCTGCCTCCTCAAGGGAGATGTGTTTGTGGGTCAGCAACCGATGCAACATGGCAATGCTCCGACGCAGATGGAGGACATCTTCCTCCAACTCATCAAGCGTTTTCTCAGCGATTTTGATGTTCTTCTTGGCCCGTCCAAGTTGGTGCATACCCAGGTATACCTTGGCTTCACCGAGATCCATTTCAGTTTCGGAGAGTGATGGATTTTCTTGCCGAGCGGCCTTTCGAGCGATACGCTCTAAGGTTTGTGAAGCCTCGAGAATGCCTCGCTCGCGGTCAGCCAATTCTTGAGCCATGACGTCGTCGGGAGTATCAAATTCATCCTCAGTCATCCGAATCACCTCCTTCATCAAATTTGAATTCTTCATCCATGATGTTGCTCTTTTCTGCCGCACCAGATGTAACTGGGGTTGAGGCAGGTGCCCGTTCGCCGAGAATTGCAGTAAGGTCAAGACCGTCATCCGCTAAATCATTGAGCAAGCGAGCCGGATCACCAAGGTCCCGTTCAATGCGAATGGCCTTGATTTCAGCATCGGTCATGCGACCGTAGAGGTTGCCGTAAAGACGGTCCGAGCGGCGTAGGATATACCATACTCCTGCCATGATGGCCACGAAGTATGCGGCCATCATCAACAAGTTATCACTGTCCGTAGCCAATTGTGCTGGTAGGCCGAGCACGATAGCGAGCATTCCTAACACGGGAATTGAAAGGATGATGGTCAATTGGCGACGGCCGTCTGTTAGGGCGTCAAAATGATCGGAATATACCGTTGAGATACCCTTTCGAGCGCGCTGGTAATCTTCGTGGATGAGGCGGAATTCTTCGCTGCTCTTCCAAGTCATGCGCCAAATCCACAATCCACACAGAATCAGAACCGTAGGTCCCCAATACGACGCATTGAACAGATGGAAGGCAAAGCCGAAACTGATGACTCCAGCATAAACGCCGGCTAATTGCCACTTTTCAGATTGGCTTGCGAGCCGTGTGAAGATCACAGATAACAAAGCCGCAACCGCACAGGCAATAAAGGCAATTGAGAGGTCGGGTGACCATGATTGAACGGTGATTTCGAGTTGCAATGCATCGTTATCTGCTTGGTTATTCTCACCAACATAGAGGTACTCCATCGATGCAGTACAGGAGATGGTTCGTGAGGCCTCCCACCAATCGATGGTATTTGCCTGCACGTCCCACTGGAAGGTGTGGTTGTCACGAGGGCCAAGAACTGCGAGGTTAACCGGAGTTGAGAGAATCGTCACATCGCCGTCACAGTCGAGCAATGGAGTGATGCCAAGGGCTTGTGCAGTACCGTCATTTTTCACAACCATGGAGTAGGTTGTTGCTTGACCTTCATAGAAAATTTTTTCATCAGGTCCGTGAGATTCCACTTCGGGGTCGGCATAAACGGCTAATTTGTAAGTAAAAGTCTCCTCATCATAAACCGTGTAGCCGTTGTTTTCATCAGGATGATACAGTCTGAAGGTGAGGTCCCAGCCGTCTCCTGCGAGGATATCGGGGGGGTTTGGTGTGTCGATGACGAGTGTGATTGGGTCGCTGGTCACCCATGGCTGGCGAGAGGGGAGCGTGACACGGGTGTCCGCTCCCAGCGAAGTTGAACCACAATATTGTGACAAATTCAGTGGTGTATCTTCACCCCCAACTCTTAGGCTAAACGACCATTCGTAATCTGATGCATTCTGTCCAACGCTGGCCATGTCAAGAAGTCGAGAGGATTGGCAGAGCTCAATCTCATAACCGATGGCCTCGATTTGACCGGTGGGGATGTGAGAGTAGGTGATGAAGTATTCCTTCTCTCCATAATCTTGAGGTGGTGCAACCGGTGTGTCACTTTCCTCAAAGAAGCGATCCATCACGAGATTTGTGTAGAACTCAGCGCTGCCTTGAACCTCGGCATCCGCTGGTTGGAGCTTCACAATGAGGTTGGCGGCGAGGGTGAGAGCCGGTTGAGTTGCCGTATTTTTTACGGTGAAGGTGAATTGTGTGGGAGTCCCTTTCTTGAGATCGAGTGTTTGGGGAGCCGAATTTGAAATCTCCCAGTCTGTACTGGGTGTAGCAAGGCCGCCTTGGAGAAGTGAGTACGTGATGTTAACGGTCACGTCTGCATTTCCTGTATTGGTGACCATTACATCCCACGTGCGGGATGTACCACGGTGGTATTCCTTGGTGGCTGGCCACTCGTCCACTTCCACCATGAACAGAGGGTTGACGATGAAGTCGAAGGTGTGAACCTTGAGGACCTCATCGGTTGTAGCGTTCAGAATACGCATGGTGACGGGATAGATCTGACCGTTGAGCAAATCTTCATCTCCGCCGAGAGGTGGAACCGCTACCGAGAAGGTATCGGAGTAGGCTTCATCCACACCAAGGTTGAGCGGCAGATTGGCCGAAGTAACCGTCCAATTTCCAGCAACTTTCGTTTCAAGAATGATGTCTTCGACGAGGTTTCCATTATTTGTGAGTGTGAAATTGACTTCCTGATTTGTTCCTGGGATGACGCCGAGACTGAGTGGCGTATCCACCATAATGCCGTGTTCTTCGCTGATGTTACCAATGACAAAAGAAGAAAGGTTGAGTCCTGAATCAGCATTGGATACCCAGAGAATTGCAGAATAATTTGTCGCTGCTAAAGCGTCGCTTGATGGCGTGAGGCGAATCCGAACGGTTTCATCATAGCCTGCACCGATTTGGATGACGCTCGGGGTTTCAAGTTGGAACGTCAATTCTCCACGATTGGAATCATCAAGCCACAGATTGAAACTAGCAGGTGTATTTCCTACATTGCTCACCACCACGCTGGTGGTGATTGAGTCTCCAACGGAAAGGTTGATGATTTGCGTTGACGGATTAAGCAGGGCGTTGACCTTCTCTCCGACACGAATCGGTATGTCAAGTTGAGTAACGTAAGCACCACTGGCAAGGTCAAGAACTTGAATTTGGAGGTATTCAATGCTGTCCGCAGGAGCTTCTGGGTCGGTTGTTACATAGGTGGAGAAATTCTTCATGTGGACCAGATCATCAGAGGGATAATCTGCTACATCGGCAGGTACCGAAAGAAGGGTGGTAGACGGCATGAGGGTGGTATTTGAGAAGGAAGCAACCCAATTTGCGGGCAGGGTATTCATCATCACCAAGGAATAGGAGGTCATGTTGTTACCGGTGTTGTTGAGTGAGAGGGGGACTTCTGTTTCTTCCCCGACCATGACGTCAAAGGGAGCGTAGTCTTGACCCTCAGCGCCGAGAATAGGCGGGACGACGAGTGTCAGCGTCTGCGTGATGGCTGAAGCGAGCACGTTGGAGCCCTGATGTACGCCACCCAGCGTAGGAGTGGCAGTAACAGGAAGGGTGAGTGTACCCGACATCGGGTAATCGTCAGCTGGCCCTTGCAACGTCATGACGGCTGCGGAACTTTGTCCGAGATTCATACCCGGGAAGGCCGTTGGCGTAAGGCCGACAGCCCAGCGTGTGGCTTCGTCAAAGCCACCGGTGGAGTCCGAAACGAAGACCGGCGTTCCCAAAGAGAGCGTTGCATCAACCGTTTCTGTCAATTGGCTTACGAGATTATGACGGACCTCGACTTCCAGATCAAGGATTTCCTCAAGACCAACGCCTTGACGAGCAAGCATGACTTCTTCAACGGTCATTTCGATATGTTCAGTGGGCAAGCCTGGGTCAACAATGACAACTGGCTGGATGGTCACAGGAGCAGCACCGAGATCGGGCAAGCCTCCGTCGGTGGATTGGGCTTGAACCCACACAGACATTGAATCGCCAGCACGGTTGTATTCTGCAGCGACGAGGGGATTTTTGATGCTTGCAGGCTTGACGTTCACAGCGATGTTCACGTCTTCGCCAGGTTGAAGAATGCCTGTTGAAGTACTGTCTAAGGAGACATCCCAGTTAATTGGGTTGGTTGAAACACCGGATGAGAGCATGAAGGTCGTAGGAGCGTTGCCCGTGTTCTCAACGTTTACTTGGATGGTCGCTTCGACCCCGGGAATCAACGTTGTAGCGGCAGTTGGCATCGTAACGTCGACTCCGTAGGATTCGCTTGCCAAGACAGTGGTCGAAACGGTCTTGGAGAGGGAAGCGCTGTTGGAGGCGACCGTGAGGGTCACAATCTCTGAATCTGTACGCTGTGCATCCACTGGAACGGCCACTTGAATCAAAACTGAACTCGTGACGCCAGGAGAGAAGTTGGGGGTTTGCGAAGCTGGCGTCATCACCGTAACCCAACCGCTCACGTTGCTCTGGGAAACGGTGTAATCATCACTGGACAACCCGACATTCTTCACAAGATAGGTGAGTGTGGAGCTTTGTCCGGGCTCTATGCTTCGATCGTGTGCCGGCGTGATTTCGAAATCAAAATTTGAAAAGACAACGACTTGCGATAAGAATTCGACTGATTTTGACCAACCCACACCGCTCGCCGTCATGGTTCCGACGACGTCCCATGTCCCGCTACGAGAGGTGGCATCAAACGACATCGCAATGCTTTGAGGGGTTGCTCCGCCGTTGTAAATCGAACCGGGATTAACAACTGGTATGGTTGATGAAGCCACGGAAAAAGTGTTGCTAGGATTCGCTACTTCGGTGAACGCAAGCGTGTATGCCGCTGAGAAATTCTTGACGCCATCGTTGCGAACAGCAATGGAGAAGGCATGAACGGATTGTGACCAAACAACGTTCGTGGCGCCTCCAGTTGGCTGAGGGATGGTTACGATTGGGACGCTGGCATTTTGATAATGCTGGACATCAACAATCTTCTGTTCTTCGTTGTTCGCAGTATTAACGTCAGGGCTTGAAGTAACCCGTGCTTTGAGAATTTGATCATCGCCCAGTGTAGCAGCCCATGAAAAGACCTGCACCGCACTGCTCGCTCCCGCATTGATGACTCCAAGGTCAGCGGTATCAATGACGACATCCCCTGATGATGCAGTGCCTTGAAGCAAGAGAGAAAGAGATGCTTGACCGGCTGCGAGGCCAATGTTTTGGACTTGAATTCGCACGATGTGGGTGGAATCTTCTGCGATTACATTGCCGTTGAGGAGAATTGAGCCAGCGTCATCGAGCGTGAATGAGGAAATCACGAAATCCGGCGTTGAACGCCCGCTGTCTGCAACGGTAAGAGGAGCGACCATAGTGGCAACGAGAAGGGCAACCAGCGCATAAGCAAGTGTTGGCTTAGACAGTATCGGCACCCCCACTCGGCTTTTCAAAGCGGTCGATGGTCACATTTCGGCCCTGTCGCTTCCATTGAGTCAGCAATTGTTCGAGCAGCGATTGGTGTTCTTCCTCAGAAATGCCCAAACGTCGGCGCTCTTCCCACAGAAGTAATTGTTCCGTGCGTGTGAGGAGGGCATCTCGCAGATACAATTCGAGCGTGCGACGGTAGGCGTCACGGTCGGATATTGCGTACACGATGGTGTTGCCAGGTACTTGGTCAGCTCTGTTTTGAATGAGATTCCCGAGCATGAGCGCCTCGTCATACGTCAAATGTCGCTTGTCGAGGTCTGTTTGAATTCCACTTGCAATCTCTTGGAGTTCAAACTTCGTTTTCGAACGCTGAATATTCTTGAAGTGGCGGCGAGCCCTACGTGACATACGCCCACTCACCATACACTTCCCTGAGCCCTGCCAGTTATTGAAAGAATCGGTTGATTCTGCTGAACTCACCCATTATGATTCAATAAATATTCAACTTGCATAAAGGTGCGATAGCGGAGTAAATAGTCCAATAATGACACGCTTTTGTAAGAAAAAATCATCCAATTCCTTTTGGAGGCGAACCCACACCATGGAAACATGAGCGAAACGATTCAATTACAAACAGGCGAAAACGCCCCTGACTTCACAGCACTCGATCAGCAAGGAAACGAACACAGTCTCGCCGCCTACCGAGAAGCTGGTAAGCACGTTATCCTCTACTTTTATCCGAAGGATTCCACACCGGGATGCACTACACAAGCCTGTGATTTCCGAGACAACATGGATCGACTTAACAACGGAGATTACGTTGTTCTTGGTGTTTCGAAGGACTCTCAAACCTCCCATCAGCGGTTCATTGAGAAGCAGGAACTTAATTTTCCACTTCTGCTTGACGAGGACCTCGCCCTCCACAACGCGTTCGGCACTTGGCGTCTGAAGAAGAATTACGGTCGTGAATACATGGGGTGTGCCCGGTCAACTTTTGTCATCAATCCTGAAGGAACCCTTTCGTGGTGCCGGTACAACGTCAAAGCAAAAGGGCACGTTGGGATGTTGATGCGTGAACTCGGCATGAGCGAATGAGGTGGTATGATGACGGAACGCCCGCTCGCTGGCCAGCGGATTGAATTGTCGGGAGGAGGCACAGCTTGGTGGCCTTGCCACGTGGGAAGGGATACCACGGTCGGATCTTCAAGTTCGATCGGGGCTCTTGCACACGTTGGCCAACGCGTACGCATTGGTCAGCGATGTAAAATCCAGGGCTCAGCCTACATTGCCGATGATTGTCAATTGGACGACGATGTCTTTATCGGGCCGAGTGCAGTGCTTCTCAATGACCGTTTTCCGCCTTCAAACGACCGTGCAAAATGGAACCCAATCCACGTTGGAACCGGTGCAGTAATCGGAGGAAACGCGACCGTTATCGCAGGATGCAATCTTGGCGAAATGAGCGTCTTGGCTGCAGGTGCAGTCCTTACCAAGCACCTCCCAGCCAACGAAGTGTGGGCGGGTAATCCTGCCCGATACCTCATGAGCCGTGAAGCCTACGAACAAGCAAGGGAGGACAAAGCATGACGGACGAACGGAGCATTGTTGCTGCATTTTTACAACGCTGTAACGCCTATGCAAAGGCGAGTATTGAGCGCAAGCAGGAGCGTGGTGAGGACGATGAAATTCCAAGGTGGCAAGCCTACATTGAATTCAACGAACATGCGCTTGAGGAAATCGCTAACGGAACACTTGACCGTTGGTTTACACAGCGTGAAGAGGATGCTGCGGAGCCTCTGCACCGCTTGGACATCGATGCCATGGAACATGTAGAACGAAGCACATGGCTGAACAATGTGCTCTCACCACGACCTGTCGTTGTTGCAGGAACCATGGACGAGCACGGTGCGAGGAACTTCGCGCCCCTCTCTTCAGTGATGGGGGTGTCAACGGCACCGCCCTATCTAACAGCCTCTTTTTCAATCCACAAGGACAAACGCCCACGCGACACGCTTGCCAACATGCGAGCGACTGGTACCGTCATGCTCAACCTCATGCCAAGCACACCACGAGGGGCCGAGATCATCGACGAAACCGCCACTCCGCTTCCTCATGGAAGTGACGAATCAAACCTGCTGAACCTCGAAACTGTTCGGGACCAACCCTTGTTGCTGAGCGAAGCCGTAGCGGGGATCGAGGCTGAATATGTTGAGGAACATCCACTCCCGGATGCAGTCGCACGCATTACTGTGATGCGAGTAAAGGCCGTTTGGTTCTCATCGACAACCGTGCCTGCTGGAGGAATCAGTGTTCTCTGCCAGCACGGCCGCGATGACATCACCCCCGCACCTGACGGATGGACTCGTAGAGTGGACAAGCACTACGGTTGATGTTGGAGACCGCTCCATACAGAGATCAATCCGTCTTTCAAAGAGATGGCTGGATGCCACCCCAACATGCTCACTGCGTTGGTGCAATTGGGCAACCGCCGCATTGAATCACCGTGATAGCCCTCAGAGAGAACGATGTCAACCGCTTGGGAACCCACCACCTCATTGATTGATTGAGCCAAGGAGAGCATGTTCACTTCTTCCTCAGAACCGAGGTTGAAAGACGAGCCACTGAGAGGTTGCCCCTCAATTCCTCCATCGAGATGGCCGGCGAGATAAAAACCGTTGACAAGATCATCGATATGCGTAAAACTACGGGTTTGCTGGCCGTCCCCGTGTACGTTGATCGGTTCTTGGCGGCGAATCGCTTCGAACATCATCGCCACAACCTGTCCGTATTCGTCTCCCATCAATCGCACACCATAGCCGTTGAAGGGCCTGACAATACGCCCGTCCAAACCGTTGCGTACTGCATGCTGAACGGCCACTTCGTCGAGGTATTTACTCGCCCCATAAGCAAAGCGTTGATGCTGGGATGGATTGGAAAAGACGCTCTCGCTCCCTTCCATCAAAGGCATGCTTGAGACGTCTCCAAAGGCTTCGGGTGAAGAGGCCAGTACGTAACGAGAACCCCATTCAACAGCCTTCTCAACGGTTGCAAGCGTGGCATTGATGTTGACGTCAATCACCTGGCGAGCGGCCTCGTGAAACCAGCGTGTCCCGTTGATAGCTGCAAGATGGTGAATGAGGTCAATGCCTCCAAGGAGGTCGAAACAACGCTGTAAATCATCTGATGAACATGCATCACCAGAAAGGAAATGAAATGAAGGATGTTCATGGCATTCTTTCAAGTTCTCCGCTCGCCCGCGAAACATATTGTCCAAAGCGACGACTTGATGCCCTTCATTAAGCAGGCGCTCACACAATGAAGAACCGATGAAACCTGCACCACCCGTGACCAAAATGCGTTGGCTCAAGGCGATACACGCTCCAATACCGTGAGCGTGACATCATCACCAATGCGGGTGAATTCTACGAGGTCTCCGTTGTTGACCTCCTGACACGGATCGAGGTCAAAGCCGTGACCGTATGGCAAATCAAGCAGTGAGCAAGCAGGAAGTGTAAGAGCACAAACGTCTCGATTGACGATGGCTTTGGGGCCCTTACCAGTATACAATAAACCCATCAAAACATAGGGAGCCACCGTTGAACCCGAACCTTTGGGGTAGATGAGAACGGTGTCTTGAATCGCTTCTCCATCCAAGGGATGGCCTGGCTCTTCGATAACCCCCGTGTCACGGTTGACATAGCCGAGATAGGTGATGGGTACGTCGCTGACCATCGCTCGACCCTTGACCGAAAAATCACGTTGTGAATTCAAACCAGCCCCCTTGAGAGTGGCATCTCCATCACGGTGTGTTTTGCTGGAGGCATGCTGAGGCTGGGCCTTAACGCTGAGTTCAGGACGTGGCCCCGCACTTCGCTCGGGGTCGAATGCATGGGCGACGCAATCATCGATCGGCATCACGCTGGTTGGAAGCCGGTTCAGACCGCTGGTAAGATAGTGCTCAGCTTTCAGGGAGTTGGTCAACAAGTGATTGTATTTTTCACGGTTGTACGGCGTCACTTCAGGGCACGTATCCTTGAGGATAACCGCCCCTGCTTCCTCCAGCATCTGAATGGAACCGTCCGCTACGGCGAGGTCGTAATTTTCACCACTGGTGAAGACCCACAAGCGTTGGTCAGGGATTCGCATGCCCATTTCCATATGTCCACGAACCGCAGCTGCGGTAATGCGTATCTCTTCGAGACTGGCTTGGGGGCAGCCGACGACAACCAAATCCACCTGCCCTTTTGGTGCAAGGTCTTCGTAGCGTTGCGCCAAATCATCTGCGGTAAAGATGAGGTCACCTTGCCAACCGCCTGTTGGAGGCCGATAACCACCTTCAGCCCGCTCAAGCGGTGGTATTTGGGTATGACCTTCAGCCCAAAGCATGGCGCAACCGTAATTTGCGGCTGCAGCGGTAAGGGCCTTCTTTGAAGCGAAACTGATGTAGTCGGGCAGGCCGGTAATGAAGGGCATAGGGCCGAATGGAGTGGACCACTCAGGGCGAACCTGCTTGCCAATCCAGTCTCCCAGAACCGACCAGTCAGCGAGGTGATTGAGTTTGCAGTCCACGTGAACCAGAATATTCGGCACTCGGTTCTGCTCCAAATGCAAGCCCCATTCAGGAGCGTACCCCGTGAGTGCCGTTGCCAAGGCAGAAAGTCCGGATTCACGGTTGGTGATAAGTGAAGTCCAGGTATTTGAGAAACAAACAGCATTGGATTCAGCCCAGGAAGCCATGCCAACCTCAGATTCAATTCCACGGTCATAAGGCGTACAGGACAGCGTTGCGTCGATGCCCAATCGCTCATAGGCTTGTACGATCTCAAATTGCTGCTCGAGGAAATCAGGCCATTGGATGTCCATTTCTTCCATTTTTTCTCGGTCGCAACCTGCAGAGTTGAGCGTGGTAGGGATGGCAACTTGCCCGTCGTCATCAGACGATAAATCTGAGAGAAAACGGCGAAGACCGTGTCCTCCGGTGATCACCGATACGCCCGATACGTGAGCGTGTACCGCCTCAATGAAGCCGTCTGCCCGTGCCGTGTAGGCAAGGTCAACGACCAAACGTGCCGCCTTTTGACGAGTAACACCTTCTTCCCCGCGAAGTTGGGCGAGCAAGCGACTCGGTGTCTCCATGGTTTTGCCACAACACGAAGCCTCATCAAGTCACCCCTCTACTTCTTCCGTCTGAGGAAGTGTAGGGGGAACTTTTCTAAGCGTTGAGGGAGTCAATTGTGTTCATGTCACAAGAAGACAGAAGTTGGGGTGAAGACACCCGTGAATCAGAAGAAGAACAGAATGAAGAAGGCCATGAACATCGTCACAATCGCTTGTTTACAGCCTTGCAGGTCCTCGCAGTAATCACGGCCATGCTGCTTGCAATCTACAACAATGCCCTCATTACGTCAGAAGAAGAGAAGGGAATTGAAAGCCAACAAATGCTCGTAGAATCCGAACCGCTCGCTCCACTCGCCCCCTGCCACGAAGGAGGTATTCGTTTCAACCTCGGAACCGACGCCAACATGAACGGTGTGCTGGAGACAAATGAAGTGACCTCCGATACCGTGCTCTGTCACGGCCTTCAAGGATTCTCTGGACCTCAAGGTCAACCCGGTATCAACGGTGATGAAGCCTTGACCCAACTGCTCACCTCAGAGAGCCTACCTCTGGGTCATGATTCCTGTCCCAGTGGGGGAACGAACATCACAACGGGGCTGGATATCAATGCGAATGCTGAACTGGAAGAGGAAGAGATCACCAATTCGACCCTTCTTTGCAACGGAGTCATCGGAGCAAGCGGCCAAAACGGTACCGCGGGAATTGAAGGTTCGAGCGGGTTTTCAGCCCTCGTGGACAAGGTTCCCGCACCGACCTACCTTTGCAGAAATGGCTTCGTCATTCAATTCGGCGTCGATGACGGTCAGGGCATGGGTGTTGCTGCCAATGCCGTTCTGGAAGCGGATGAGGTGCGTGAACGTCTCAATTTCTGCTTTGAGCCGTTGCGTTCTGAGCGCTTCACCGATTTAGTTAGCGGCTATGGTAATTCGATGACCAGTGGTTGCGATCAAGGCCTCTGGCTCCCCCATGCAGAGCGCTTTGTATTCTCAGGAAACGACGGCCAGGTGGGTTGCGAATTATTTGTCAGCGATGGAGAGGTCAACACCACAAATCTCCTCCTTGACCTTCATCCGAACGGTGATGGCCTTCCGGGTCAGTACATCGGTTTGAACCACCTTGAGGGATCTCAAGGAGACCTCATCTTTTTTGACGGAACCAACGGCGTTGACGGAAGAGCGCTATGGGTGCATTCCACCTCCAACAACTCAACATGGTCCTTGGGCGTGGTTGAATGGGAGGAACCAACGCCCTGGGCGGAAGGCCTTCTGTTCACCCGTACCGACGGCCAATACGTATGGACCAACGGCACGGCATTGCTGCCGTGGCATCATCATCCAATGTGGAACACGAGCGTGCGTCAACAGATTGCCGCTTCAATTTCATCCCTCACGCAACTCGGGCAAGCTTGGATTCATGCTGACGAAAACGCCCTTTGGTTCAGTGCACGAGATGCTCATGACGATGTTGAAGCCCATCGAATCAACGCTCAAGGAGCGTTGACATCATGGTCGGTCAATCCCTTTGGGAATCTGGAATTAACGCACCTCCTCAGTGATGGAAACAACCTCCTCGCGATTGGAGTAAAAGGTACGGCCAAACAACTCCTGCGACTCAACGATAACGGAAGCAGTGAATGGTTGTCTTCCATTGCCCCAACGATGGGGGACACAAAGATGGGGGAAGGTATGGGCTTACACAGGATTGGCAATAATCTCGTCTATGACGCCGAGGTGAGTGCTAACGAAGCCAGAGTGTGGACGACCAATTTGGCTAATGGCATCACCCTCCAACTTTCGCCTGAACTCCTTTCGCCTGGCGCCCAGGTTGGCGTTGCTCAAGCAGACAACCGTCTCCTCTTTGATTGCATCACGCCAAGTGGCGGAACTGAAGTATGTGTCACCGACGCAACGCCTATGGGGACAAAAGTACTCCATGAACTCACACCCGGGCCGCTTTCAACGACCATCGAAGCCATCGTATCCGTAGAAAACGGGTGGTTATTCATCGCTGACGGTATGATCAACGGAACAGATGTTGGCACCAGTCTTTGGACCGTTGATGGAGAGGCCATACGTCACGTCTACAATCCGTGGCCTGGAGCGTCCAATTCAAGTCAAGCCTTGACCTATGGAACGTTGGTGCTTGGCGATACACAGGCTTTCTTCATTGCACACGATGGAATAACAGGTCATGAATGGCATCGCTGGAGTCACGGAGAGCTGTCGGACGATTGGATTGTCATTGACCGCTGATGGGTGTGACATTCGTGCGTCCGATGCAATAGGGGCAGGAATCTCCGATGACATAATCCTTGGAGGCTTGCTCTTCTGCAGAAAGAGGTTCACGACAGGCAAAGCAGACGACAATCTCTGTTTCTTCGAGGGAGGGATTGACGGCGACCCGTTGGTCAAAGACGAAACAATCCCCGTTCCAGTGGTCGCCGCCCACCTGCTCAAAATAGCCCAACACGCCTCCTCTGAGTTGCTTGACATTGGTGAACCCTGCCTCCATCATGATGGCGCTGGCTTTCTCACAGCGAATCCCTCCGGTGCAAAACATCACAATCGGTTCGTCCTTCATGGATTCGGGGAGGCTTTCAATCGCCTTCGGAAAAGCTCTGAAGGTACGTATGTCGAGGTCAATAGCGTTGTCAAAGGTGCCGACCCTCAATTCATAATCGTTACGAGTGTCCAATACGTGTACGGGCTGACCTGCATCGAGCATGGCCTTGAATGCCTGTGGTTCGATTTCTTCACCGGTTTGCTCGTGCGGGCGAATATGGTCGATTCCAACAGAAATAATCTCGTTCTTCTTGCGCACGTTCATCCGATTAAAGGGTTGATAATCGGTGTATGATCGTTTGAGTGGTATATTCGCAAAACGTTCGTCCCGCTCGAGATAGGCAACAAAGGCATCGACGTTGGATTGCAAACCAGCGAGAAAGAAATTGATACCTTCACCAGAAAGAAGGATGGTTCCTTTGAGACCCAAATCCAAACAGACGCTTTGAAGGGGGCTCGTGAGAAGGTCCCTATCGGGTAAATCGACGAAGCGATACCCAGCAATGTTGACAATCTTGCCCGTCACATCAAGGCCTTTGGGCTTGAGTTTTTGAGCCCACCGACGTCAGCGAGCGTCTCTCCAATCGTGGTGTGAAGCCAATGGTCTACGCCAACCTTGGCCGAAGGCGCGTGAAGAAATTCGAGGTGCGGGCGCCATCTGCCATCGCTTGTGTTCATTCCGCTCGAGGCGTGTCAAGATCTCCTTGACTTTGGCTGCATTATGGCCGGCTGCAATCATTTCATCTGCATTCATACCTGCCTCGATGTGAGCCTTGAGGATCTCATCGAGTTCATCGTAAGGCGGCAATGTATCTTCATCAAATTGGTCGGGGGCAAGTTCTGCTGAAGGAGCTTTGTTGAGGGTTGAATCATTAACGGGTGGGGGAAGTCCTGCTGTCTCTGCTCGCTGATTAAAGCGTCGAGCCATGGCGTATACCTCCATCTTGTAGACGTCACCAAGTGGAGCATAGCCCCCAGCCATGTCGCCATAGAGGGTACAATATCCCTGAGCGATTTCTGATTTATTCCCAGTTGTGATGGCCATGCTGGATTGAGCGTTGGCGTAAGCCATCACGATAATGGCTCGCAAACGGGCCTGCAAGTTTTCACCTGCAACTGCGTGGCCCGATGAGAGAACATCCTGAAGCACATCTTCACTTACACCGTGCATGGCGTCAATGGGGTGAACGTGATGGTGAAGGCCAAGCGCTTCTCCCGTGTATTGAGCGTCGTCAATCGAATGTTGAGAGGAATGACGGCTCGGCATGGCGATGCTGGTGACGTTTGAAGGGCCAATGGCAGCGGCTGCAATGCAAGCAGCAACCGCTGAATCAATCCCACCAGAAAGTCCCAACACGATGGACCCGATGTTGGATTTGCGGCAGTAGTCTGCAAGACCGGTCACAACTGCATCGGTCATTTCGTCAATGGCATCCACCTCGCTTTCAGCCTCTTGATGTGCATCAAGGCGAATCATTCCGCTCTGACCGATGGACAGGGCATCCTCAGCCGGACTGGGCAACCAACGACAGCCTTCAGGCCCTGCTAAATCAACGAGCAACACGCCTTCTTGCCATGATGGGGCAATGACTGCACGACCGTCTGGCCACGCTACCAAACTTCGGCCATCAAATAGAAGGTCGTCATTGCCACCAACTTGGTTTGCGAGGAGGAAGGGATGATTGAGGACAGAGGCGGCATGACGAGCAACTTCGAGCCGCGTGTTGGCCTTCTCACTGTGGAATGGAGAGGCTGATAGATTGACGGTAGCATGGATGTCCACGCCTTGACGACACCATTCAGCGATGTGCTCGATGGGGTCTTGGGCGTAGGATGACGGCGTTTTTCCTGCAGACTGCCATGCATCCTCGCATACGGTCACACCGAGGGTGAGGTTGCCGATGGAACGCGCCAGTCCAGAGCGATGGTCTGGTGCGAAGTAGCGTGCTTCGTCAAATACATCGTAGGTCGGAAGCAATTGCTTGCGCGCCACGATTCGGCCGCCTTGTTCTCCTGTTATGCTTCCAGAGTCGGGGCCACAGCGCACCACTCCATTGGTGGGCAAGGCTCGTTCATCTTCAGCTGGAAGAGGCGTCCCGACCAGCAGAGGAAGAGATGACTCGAGTGATAGCGCGGTGTTGAGAGAGCGACGAATGAAATCATCTTCCAAGAGTAAATCACGAGGCGGGTAGCCGCAAACGGCCAGTTCGGTCGAGACACCAAGAGAGGCACCTTGCTTTTCAGCAAGTTTAGCGAGCGCAGCAAGACGCTCACTGTTGTTGTGAAGGTCACCTACGGTTGGATCCATTTGCAAGAGACCAATGCGACTCATCGTAATTCACCCTGTTGAATCCGTTCAGGGGTGCTTAACAATTTCACCGTGTTCGTCCTTGTACCACCATTCATTGGTGTCTTTATCGTGATACCACCAATAACCATCGGAGCCCATGACCCAATCGGTTTCTTCCTCGGTTGACGTGCTCGTGGAAACTGCTGCTGCCGTTGATACAACGCTTTGCTCAACCTCGTCATCATCGTCATCGTCATCGTCCTCGAGTTCCTCTGAGTATTCGTCCCAATCATAGGCGATTTTTGAACCTTGATTCACCGTCATGCGCTTGAGCCAAAGCAAGAGCGTCACCACGATGGAGAGGAATAGAAGAGCAGTTACGGCACCGATGGCTGGATTGACATCGCCAAACACCTTTTCCGTGAAGCTAAGCTCCTCGGAAACTCTCACGTCAACGATGGGTCCGCTGGACATGGCACCGTTGTCGAGTGTTGCTTCTATCCATTGAACACCGGGGCGAACCGGACCCCAATCAAGGGTAACGATACCAACGCCACCAGCATCAGCTGTCACGCTTGTGCGCTGAATTTCAGACCGAGTACCGTCGAGCTCAACGGATTCAAAGACAACATCAACGCTTCCTTCCAAGGTACCTATGTTCTCAACTTCCAGTTGAATTGAGGTGGTATCGCCCACTTCGAGCAGAAGGCGAGAATAGGTCATTGAGGAGGGCGATACTGAAAATTCAGGTTGAAGCCATTTCATGTTCCACGTTGCAATACTGGTCCCGCTGACTCCACCGTTGAGGCCTGTAACTTCGTTACCTGCGAGGTCTCGACCCTCAACATAGATCTTGACGACCATGCGGTCAATGAGCATCGAGTCAGTGATCTCACTGAGGTCCATTTCCGTTGAGAGTTCAAGTCGCAGTCCGTCTAATTCAGTACCTATGAGGTTCAGTGCTTGCCGCCCTGAGCGGATGGTATCCCTCGTCTCGAAGTCTTCCACAACCCAAACCAATTCAAGAGATTGGACGTCCAAGCCTCCGAGTTCTTCGATGATAATACGGACCTCATGACCTTCGCCTCCAAGGATGGCAAGTGGACGTGGCGACAGGATTTCTACAGGGTTCGGGCCCGTACCATCAACCAGAATCCATTTGACAGAGCTTTCCTTATTGGTAAGGTCAACACCTTGGCCTTCAAGGCAACCAACCTCCCACGTTAGCGGAAGTGCACCTGAGGTTGCAGGCGCTTCCAAGGGGGTTGACCAAATGCCACCATAGGCAGTTGCAGTGTAGGTTGATCCCGCAAAGAGAAGATGTACGTCGCAATCAAAGACTGGAACGGTCGAGGTTTCTGCAAATACCAAACCACCCGATATCTCCATCGGAGTGAGGGGTGTAACACGAGCACCATCTCCAAGGAAGGAACCGCGGGTGAGGAAGAGATTCACGCTCTCTTCTGGTATGCTCAGACCTGCAGAAAAGCGCCAACGGTGCTCTGGGAAGTTGCGAGATTCTTCCTGTCCAGCCCGGTCAATGACCAAGATTGCTGGTTCACGACGGTTGTCACCAATGTCTGGCGTATTCCATCCGAAGGTCAAGTCAATCTGCAACAACATGTCCTTTTCAAAGGGTCCTGCAACACCATTTTCTCCCATCATGGTACAGTCTTCAATAGAGATGTGAATTGATTCGGTTGTACAGTTACCTGTTTCAAAATTCCAAATAATGCTCATGGTGTCGCTGCCTTGGTTACTGGCCAACATCACCTCAACGGTGTCAAGGTCAGCCCCTCCGTTGGGTTCGGTGATTTTCACATCAAGTTGGTAAGGCTGTCCTGGGTGCAACCATGATTTCCGTCCGTCAGACCACGAGAAGGCATCGGGGTCAAGTGTAGGAGCGCCATCAACAGCCAGTTGGTAAATGGTCAACTGTTGACCTTCTTCAGCGCTACCCCCGTGTTGGATCGGGTAACCTGATGGATCAGTACCCTCAAGATAAACCGCCACTTTTTGGCCTAAACTGCCAGAGGTATCGTCCATCATGAGGGTGTAGATTCCAGTAAGTGCGGTGCGGTCGCTGGGCAAGAGCATAGGGGTTGCTGAATATTCACCCTCATCTGGCCAACCGTTGAGGTTGTCGTCATCGACCCATTCCTTCCAAACCATGGCATTCATCGCTGCTGGTAGGATTGGCTGGTCCATGATGGTGACCTGCAATATTTGGGTTGGACTTGGAGTGCGGTGGTCGTATTGATACATCGAAGTGTCAATCACTCGGGGCTTGACCGAATCCACCGTGAACGTTCGGGCCCATTCGGTGGGTTCAATGATCGTTGAACCGTTGAGAGAAACCAGACGCACCGTCCAGGTAACATCACCATAGGTGAAGGGGATGGTTTCAGTAATGTTCCAGTATATACCATCCAATTCGGTCGTGTTCATGACGGCTGAACCGTCGCGGTATAGCGTTAATTCGGCATCTCCATCAACGAAGGCGCCTGCTGAGGAGAGACCCTCAAAGCCGATTTCCACCGAGAGATTCATGCTCTCTCCACCCTGCAAGTACTGCCTTGTACTCAGCATGGGACCGTTAGCGTCCGAGAAGGTCATGGCCTTGATTTCGAGGTCGTTTTCGTACCCCTGATTGTTCAAGTCACCCCAGGTATGCGAGAAAGGAATGGAGATGACACCGCTTTGGAGCACGAGACGGGAGGTGGTCGTCAGTTGCATCTCATCGTCCCACATCGGGCGCAATCGGAAGGTAATATTGGCCGTGACCGTCGAGCCGTCAACAAGCGTTTCGATAGGGGAATCGGGATGCAATTCAACCAAATCAGCGTCGCCCAACCCAGCAGGTGTACCACCACTCGCTGGGAAAAGCCAGGTCGCTTGGTTCGTTTTGCTGAAGACGTCCAGACGGTAATGGGTAATGCTTCCTCCAAAGACCTGGTATTCTGTTTCGATAGTCTGCCAGTGTTGACTTGGCGTCAGTACTGCTTGAGTGCCTCGCATGTTGCCGTTTTGAAGAAGCACCGTGGCTGATGTTTGCAAGTCGATGACTTCGACGGTCAAGCCACCGCGCTCACTGGCCATGAAGGGCATAGGGATGGCTTGCATACCTCCGATATTGGCCACCGTTGTGCGGGCTTCATTCAAGCCCATCACAAAGGGAGAAGAAGCATCTGCTTGGAGATGGTGTGAGGCGTTGTAGGTAGCGCGCAAACCACCGAGGACAGCCGTTCCAGTCCCGGAAACCTCGATTCGTATTTCTGTAAACTCGGTCCCGAGGATATCAAGGGAGTTGCTCACCTGCGAAAGCTCGTCTGCCATCAACTCAAATTCGCTGACGTTCAACTGCATCACGCCAGAGGTCGTTGCATCGAAGGAACGGTTGGTGATGAAATCATTCTGAACGAAGAGAGCTACATCTCGAATCGAACCGCTTTGTGCTACGAAGGAAAATGCAAAGGAAGAGAGGTCATCTTTGGGCACCCATGCTTTGGTGACCGTTGGTGCACCGCTCACAAGTGACAGGGAAATGTGTTCCTCGCCGTTAACGAAACGATCCTGCCAGCCCCATGACCCTACACGTTCATCCACGCCGCCCCATTCGTAGCGCTCATCGAGATTGAAATCGAGAGCAGGACGAGCAGGGACTTGGCCTCCAAACATGTCGTGGTGAAGTGAGGTCAAAGACCACGTTGTGAAGTTGCTCATGTTTCCATCGCTGGGTGGAAGAGCAACCACACGTAGTTGCATCCCAACCGTTTCGGGGGTTACGATAGGCGTGTAAGGCACGGTGATATTGGCCCATGGTTGCAGCGGATGGTGGCGGACTTGGAGTTGAGCATCGGTCATGGTACCGTCAACTTTGGCATCGTAGACCGGAGCATTGGCGAGGAACCAAGGCGACACAAGGCTCGTATTCGCAGTGCCAATAACGCCGTTCAGCGGAGAATAGGTTGAACCGTTGAGCACCCACCCTCGCTGGTCTGGAGGTGTGTGGAAGGATTCACGTGCTGATCCGTCACCAGCGATTGAATGAACGGCAGGCATGCCGTTGACGCTTGCAGCAAATTCGAGATGGAGACGGAATTCATCCACGGTTTGGTAGTCCAAGAGGTTGAGAGGGACCACCATCTCATTGGTACCGTGCATTCCAGGGATGACTTCACCCGCTGGGTTGAGGATCGACCAGTTCAGGAAGGCATCAGGTGGAACGGTGGCTTCGATGTACAAGGGAGCGTAGGTGTCTGCAGCGAGTGGTTGAGTGGTTCCAGCCTTGGAGCCCATGGTCGGGCTGGTCCAGTTGGAAGCAGGCGGTGTTGCGATGTGAACGTCATCAACGAACCAATAGTCGCAACAGGTTGAACTGCCACTGGTTTGATGGATTCTGAATTGTGAATTGGTGTGCAGAGCCGCTGCGGGTAAGGTCGTCATGTATTGGAAATTAGTCGTTTGTGTCCCGCCTCCACTGAAGGTGTTGAAGGTGGTCCACGAGCCGGTCGCTGTCTTGTACTGGAATTGCAGGTCCTCTCCAGAATCAGGCATCTCTCCACATCCACTGCGGCCTTCGTGGACCCAAGCGTGGAAGGGTATGTTCACGCCACCTGCCAAATTGACCGTGGGTGAGGTACCGTAGGTTGACCCCGCATAGGTTCGTAGCGAGCCACCACTTGAGCCGTTGTATCCACACGCAGGAGAGGTGACACGTGCCGTGTATGAGTTGGTGAATGTCCAACCCTGATTGTTGGTGTTAAAGTCCCAAAGGACACCTGAAGAGGTCCCTGAGAGGGCGCCATTGACAACAGATGAGCCGTTTTGGATGGCATCAGGATGATTCCAATCTGCTGCTTCATCCCAAACAAAACCCG
The DNA here is from genome assembly GCA_016778305.1 of Candidatus Poseidonia sp. Lineage (GTDB taxonomy): Archaea > Thermoplasmatota > Poseidoniia > Poseidoniales > Poseidoniaceae > Poseidonia. The sequence goes on from JADHPT010000008.1 coordinate 59,562, forward strand.
ATTGTGTTGGCAAAATTTTTGGTTTGAAGTTAAATTCTGCACTGACCAGAGGTTCGTTGTTGGGTACGTCGAGTTTGAATGCGTTATTCGCTGTGGTGGTAAGCGTGAGGTCCATGTCGCCTCCCTCGCCAACGGCGTAGGGAGATTCTTCTTGTTCAAGGGACTGGACTCTATTCTCCGCTGTGATATCTATCAAAGATATCCAGCTACTTGCCATCAAAAGGCCAACAAGAAGCAGAGCAATGCCGTGGACGCGCCTCCCCGTCATGGCCGTCGGTGTGCATTGAAGGACTTGAAGGATACGCCTCCATTTTATCTCCATTCTTCAGGGCATATCAGCGCGATGATGTTGACAGAGGCGAGCAACCGAACGACCGGCCAAAAAAGAGTAACTTCGGGAGTGATATTCAAAACGAGACCCACGGTGGAACCAACATGGCTCGCCCAACCTCGGCTGGTGAATTGGACGCTGTGGCACTGGAAACAGCGCTCTTAGACCAGTGGAAGCAAGAAAACGCCTTCCAAGCCTCGATTGAATCCCGACGAAACGGTGCTCCGTTCATCTTCCTTGAAGGCCCGCCGACTGCCAATGGCAAACCTGGCATTCACCACGTTGTGGCTCGAACCTACAAGGATCTCGTATGCCGTTGGAAGACCATGGAGGGATTCTTGGTTGAACGAAAAGGCGGTTGGGATACCCACGGATTACCCGTTGAGATCGAAGTGCAGAAGCGTTTGGATCTCATGAGCAATGAACAAATCGAAGCCTTTGGAATGGACGCCTTCAACCAAGCCTGTCGGGAATCGGTCTGGACGTACGAAGCAGCCTGGAGAGAAATGACCGAACGCATGGCTTACTGGGTCGATTTAGACAACCCCTACGTGACATTGCACAACGATTATGTTGAATCATGTTGGTGGGCACTCAAGCAAATGTTCGACAAGGGTTTGCTCTATCGAGGCCACAAAGTCCTGCCTTATTGCCCTCAAACTGGAACCTCGTATTCGAGTCACGAAGTCGCACTTGGATACAAGGAAGTTGAGGAACCGTCAGTCTACGTCAAATTCAAGCTCATTGATGACGATGCTTCCATCCTCGCATGGACCACCACGCCGTGGACACTTCCAGGCAACGTCGGCCTTGCAGTTGGTCCAGACGTCACCTACGTTCGTTGCCGAATCAAAGAAGCGGCTGGTGAATCGTGGGAAGGTGCAGGCGGTGCTGATATTGGCGAAGAAATCATTCTGGCCAAGGACCTGATGAAAGAAGTCCTCCGTCACCACGTTGACATCATTGAGGAATTCCCCGGCTCATCCCTTGTCGGTCAAGCCTATGAATCACTCTTCCCAGAAGCGGTACCTCGAGGCGAATCAACCACTGCATGGACGGTGCTTGAGGCCGATTGGGTCACGACCACCGACGGAACGGGCGTGGTTCACACAGCCGTCATGTACGGTGAAGACGATTACAATCTCGGAATGGAAGCGGGCCTGCCTGCTCACCACACCGTTGGCATGGACGGCACCTTTGTGGGCGGAACACACCCCGAACTCGACGGCAAGTATGTCAAGGATTGCGATGCTACCATCATCGCCTTGCTCAGTGCGAACGGAGGCTCCAACGGGAAAGGTCCTGACAGCGGATTGCTGTATCGAGAGAAAGCCTATCTGCACGATTATCCACACTGCTGGCGAACCGATCATCCGCTTCTCTACTACGCCATGGACTCATGGTTTGTTCGTATGACGGCAGTGAAAGAAAAATTGCTTGAATTCAACGATAACGTTGAGTGGGCACCCGATTGGGTTGGCGAAGGGCGCTTTGGGGAGTGGCTTCGCAACGTCAAAGACTGGGCGATTTCAAGAGAGCGCTACTGGGGAACACCTCTCCCAGTATGGCGCAGTGAGGAAGGCGACATGAAATGCGTTGGTTCGATCGAAGAATTACAAGCAGAGGTCGCCAAGGCAGTTGCTGCTGGCATTGAGAATCCCGAATGCCCCGACGATGTGGACCTTCACCGACCTGTTGTCGACAATTACACCCTCGTTTCTGATGATGGAACACCAATGCATCGTGAGCCATTCGTCATGGATTGTTGGTTTGACTCAGGCTGCGCACCTTTTGCTCAGTGGCATCATCCATTCGATGGCGGTGAGCGATTCAACGCCTCCTTCCCCGTGGACTATATCTGCGAAGGTGTTGACCAAACCCGTGGGTGGTTCTACACCCTACTGGCTGTTTCAGCTACTGTTTTTGACAGCATGGCCTACAAACGATGTCTTTCGCTCGGTTTGATTCTGGATGCGGAGGGCAAAAAAATGTCCAAGTCTCGTGGCAATATCGTTGACCCGTGGGACCATTTCAACCGAGAGGGAGCCGATGCTACTCGCTGGTATATGGTGACCGCAGGGGCTCCTTGGAATCCTTTGAAATTCGACTCGAATGGAGTACGTGAGACCTATGCCAAAATGTTCCTAACGCTTTGGAACGTCTACAAATTCCACGTCGATTACGCAGCACTTGATGGCTTTGACCCGCTCAAGAGTGAATCCCCAGTTGAGCATCGAAGTGAATTGGACCGATGGATTCTTTCACGCCTGCACACCGTGGCGCAAGACTATCATGATGGCTTCGTCAACTGGCAGTATCACAAGGCCTGCCGTGACCTCGAGGACTTCGTTGTTAACGACCTGTCGAACTGGTACGTCCGCCGAAGCCGACGCCGTCTATGGGACGAGGCTGAAAGCGGAGACAAACTTGCATGCCAGCACACGCTTCATGAAGTGCTGACAACCTTGTGCAAACTCGTCGCCCCAGTTTCACCCTTCATGGTGGATACCATCCACCGAAATCTCAACGGGAATTCAGTCCACCAAGCGGATTGGCCAGTGGGCGTCCCAGGTTCCATTGACGGAGCAACCGCTGATGCTTGGGATGAAGTGGCTGCTAAAGCGACTGCAACACTCCCCCCTCAGGATCTTGCATTGGAAGCGACGATGACCCTCATCAGAGAACTTGCTGAAGCCGGTCGCCGGATTCGCATTGAGTTCGGTCGCCGTCAACGACTGCCTTGTGCACAGGGATGGATTGTTGCAGGGCCTGACCTCGCTGGTTTCCACGACCTCCTCGCTGAAGAGTTGAACGTCGAGAGCATTCATGTTGAGAACGATCTCGATCGTTTCCAGCGAATTGAATTAGCCCCTAATTTCCGGGCACTTGCCCCGAAAGCACGTGCTCAGGTCAACGATGTCGCAGCGGCGATCAAGGGTGCAGAAGATCCAGAAGCCATGCTTCAGGCAATTCGAAACGGCGGAGCTGATGTCCTCGGTGTGACCGTTGAAGAAAGTGATGTTGAAGTCAAGCGGGTTGAACGTCCTGGATTTGCAGCACAAACCGTCGAAGTTGGCGAAGGTGAAACGGCTATGCATGTGAGTTTGGTTCTGGACATGAACGATACACCTGCCCTCCTCTCAAAGGGAATAGCCCGCGACATTACACGCCGAGTACAAGCCAAGCGAAAGGCGTTGGATTTGGCCATTGAAGCCACCATCGATCTTGAAGTTTGGATGGAAAACGCTCCTGAGATGTTGGAAGAGGACGAGGCATGGGTCGCCAGTGAAACCAGATCGGCGGGTTGCATCTTCCATCCCCAAGGAAGCAATCCTCCAAGCGATGCTGAAACCTTCGAAGTTGACGGCACAATCGTGTCCTTCACCGTATCATGAGGCGAGTTTGTGCGCGTGGTATCACTCGTTCCCAGCCTTACGTTAACGCTCTTTGACCTTGGACTCGATGCTTCGTCCATCGTTGGAAGAACACCGTGGTGCATTCACCCAGCAGACCAGGTCAACAAGGTACCCGTTGTGGGCGGGACGAAAACCCCCACTCGTTCAAAGATCATTCAGGCTCAGCCTGACCTCGTTGTTCTTGACCGGGATGAAAATCCCAAAGCAATTTACGAATGGTGTCAAGAGCAAGGCTTTGCTACCTTCGTGTGTGATGTTAAACATCCCAGCGATGTTCCCGCTATGTTACGCGAACTTTCGATGGCCGTCAACTGTGAAACAAAAGGAGCAGCCATGGCTAGAGAACTCGAAGAAACGCTGACATCCTTGCCTCCAAGAGGCGAGGAAAAGGCACTGCCGATCATTTGGCACGAACCTTTGATGGCAGCAAACGCAACAACCTACGCTGGAGGAATGATTTCTTGCCTTGGTTTTGACGTTGTGAACGTAGACCCTCACGGGAATGGCTACCCCGAAGTGACACCTGCCTCGATAAAGCAGCACGATATAGGCCATCTCTTCTTCTCGAGTGAACCCTATGAATTCAATCGTGAGGAAGGCGAACATGTCGCTGATGAAGTCGAAGCCATCGGTGGTAAACGTCCATTGGTACACCTCATCGACGGGGAGGCACTCACTTGGATGGGCAGTCACACAAATGAGGGATTGAAACATCTCCTCAACCTGCGAGGCGAACTTGGCCTCCACCGATGAAAGACTGACCACATCATCGAAGCGACGCCTTCAAATCACGCCGCAACGACGCACCCCCATGCAACGCCTCTTCCTCTGTTGTGCCATGGCCTTGTCCATGGTGCTGGCAGGTTGTTTTGGAGACGGAAGTTCGGTGGTAGAACAAGAAGAGGTCGTCGCCATCTGGGAATCCTACGAGCGGATTGACCCACAAGCACACGAGGTTGAACGTCAATTCATCACCATTGACCTCAATACAAATACCAGTACGAATACAACGTGGGCTGTGTTTGATGCCACCTACGGGGGCAATTGTTGTGAGCACTATCTCGCCACATCCATCGAAGGGCAGATTCTCAATATTGGAGGCGAATACCCCGTCTATTCGGCTGACAGAGGCCACGAATGGGACACCTACATACCACCTGCTTTGCCCGACACACAGTGCAGAACCTTCGTTCCAACCAACCCTGGCCAAGAAGGACTTGGAGAGGGCAGTATTGTCCAAGCAACGAATGGTGACATCATTTCAATGTCCTGGTACCCCTACGTCGGTGGAGATTTGAAACTCGACAAGTTCTATGCCATTCTCTATGATGAATCCGAAGATGAATGGAAGTGGTGTTACAACCGAATCACAGAACCCTTCTACGACAGGTCGTGGCAAGTTGAGGTCATTGGCCCGATTTCATCATCGCTTGGCGATGGAGAGTGGGCGAGCATCGTGGTATCGAATTTCTGGCATCAAACACAAAATGCTGGAGGACAGATCAGCGTTGACGGATTGAATTACTATCCATTCCAATTCCCTGGACGGGACGGTGGTGACCCGGCGATTGAACTCGACCTCAACTTCACAGGAGCAGATCTCCCTGCTTATTGGGATGTTAACAAGCCGCACAAAGAAATGAGAGCCTTCCCTCTGCCAAGTGGTGGATTGGTCTTCCCGTCCTACTACGATAACGGCAATGCTGCCTACATGGACACCAGCCTCTCCTGGAATGAATTGGAAATCCAATTCCCTTCGGAGTACTGCCAAATTGACAGGGCTGGAACACTGCATTGTGTCCTGAATTCGGGAACCAGTTTCACACATTACATGTCGCGTGACGGTGCGTTGACGTGGTCAAACTATACCTACGACCTGGCAGCGACCGCTTCTGAAATTGAAGAATGGGAGTTCCAAAGCAACGGTGAGCTCGATCTCTTCGTACTCAATGTACGCTACCAGTCCATTGGTGGGCCCGATGTTGACACCGTCTACCACGTACGGGGATACATGGAGGATATGTCACCCGATACATTGACCTATATCGGCCAGGGAGATTTAGACTCAACATCTGGAGCAGGAAATGACATTCGCTTTGATTTTGCATCCTTAGGAATTCTCAATGATGGAGGCGTCGTGGTCGCATATCACGATTCAACAGACCCAGATCCGCTCTTTGCGGTCGAACTCGAATTGCCCAACTGATCAGGATTGAGCGAACATTTCCAAAATGTCTGCAAACAGTGCTTTCGCGTGTCCCTGACTCTTTTCCACCAGCCGCTTCACAATCAATTCGGGCGTTGAACGAGCAAGGTGATTTCGCTTTGGTGTTCGGTCAACCATTAACTCAAGGTCGGCACCAAGGCCACTGGCCTCAATTCCATCGACACGTAAGTCATCACGTTGTGTCGCCTCTAAGATGGCGGGAGCAAGATGCGTCACGAGCATCATGGTCGTATCTCGTTGTGCTTCGGCTGCTAGCAGCATACCAGCAATGATTCGAGCCCCAGCACCCGGTTCGGTGATGGCTTCCAATTCGTCTGCCAAAATCAATTTCGGCGTTGGATCACTAACAACAGTCGCAAGTTCTACAAGCGTCTGTTCCAATGCTCCCGCACTTTGTGTACCCCCTGCTTTTGCGAGGATGTGAAGCGCGTCAACACGCCCCACGCGCGCAGAGAGGGCAGGTACGGGTAAGCCCATGTGGGCAAGGATGGCAGCGTATGCTAAGCATTCCAAAAGGGTCGTTTTTCCACCTGAATTGGCTCCTGTAAGCAGCGCAAGGGATTGTTGGTCCACCGACGGTGCGGCTTGTCCCAATCCGTATGTCACTGGGTCAGGCTTCACTCCCAGTAAGATGTGACGTCCTTCTTCCAACCATATCCCGTGATCGACCAGTTCAGGCATGACGCAGGAATCATGGATGGCCCAGCGAGCAATGGCTAACCATTGATCTGCTTCAATCATGTCCTGAATTGCAGTTTCACAACGTTCCTTCATCGGTCCGAGCCGAGTTGCAAGGGCGACAAGATGTTCTGTCTTTTCTGCCTTCAACTTTGATTCAAGAGCCGCGTCAATCCCGTCGATGGTTTGACGGTCAATTTTTGCTGGCCATGCATTGGTGAAGATTTCATACGGGCAGCGGAGACTCGCTGGTTCCAAAAAAACTGCAAGTTCGTCACGAGCCTTTTGCATGGCCTCTTGGATGACATGTCCAGTGGCTTCCTTCAATTTTCTCTGGAAGCCTGCCCCGTCTGAAAGAGCCTCGAGAAGTTCGGCGCCAGAGAGGGCCATTTTCGCATCGTTCATGGCCTGTTCTACTTCGTCATTGACGCCTGACTCGAGATTTTTTGCAACCGTCCACAATTCGTCCTTGATGCGAGTGACCTCCTCGACTTGAGATGCGTCACCGAGCATTCCCATCATTTCGGGCAGTTCTGCAAGTTCCTTCAGGGATGAAATGAGTTTTGTCAAAACGGCATTGTTAGGAAGATCACCTCTGCCGTAAGCCTCAACGAGCGTACAAAGTATGTCCAGAGATTTTCGATTGTGACTGAACCAGTCGATGGTCCGCTCGGGGAGAATCAATGCCTCTTCGGGAGAACTTCCCAGAACCAACCAACCGTCAGGAGCTTGCATCGGTGCACCACTTCCAATCCAAGTGACCGTTTTGAACACCGTGTAGTCTTTCCATGATTCCTTTTCTCCGGGCTGCAGTACGCGGCAAAAACGCTTGAGGTCTTCACGCGGTTGTGATGAGACGACCACCCGCTCGTAACGCTCTTGAACCTCTTTGGGTCGGGCAAGTCCCTGCCATTCTTTCTTGACCCTCGTCAACCAATCGGAAGCGAGTGTGAGTGCTGCCGAAGCGAATTCTCTCCGTTCGTCTGGATTTCGTATCGGCGTCAGTAGAGCCATACGCTGGCGGGAGGGGCTGCAAGATGCAAAGTCTTGGAGATGACTCAGTAATTCTTGATGCAAGCGTCGCGCTTCCTTGGTTGCGAGAAAACCTCCTTCCTCACCCGCGTATTGACGGGCGAGACTCAAGGCACGCTTGACCGATAAGCCATCGACCTCTGCTAAACGGGCCACATCGCCTGAGGCAAGTGTTGAGACAACCGCATCTTCAGAGCCAAAGTGTTCAGTCATCTTTGAAGCCATTCGCTCGCTTACACCTGGAATTGATGTCAATACCATGAACAACATCGTTTGTCAAGGGCTTAAGAGGATGACGCAGGGTGATGGGACTGAAAGGTCAAAATGAAGGCAAAGAAGCGGCACCATGAATCTATGTAAACTCCGTAGAAAATACCCGTATTACACCATAAGTTCGGTTTGTCAATGACGATAAGTCGGAACGAAGTTTGGCAGGTCGATGCGCCTTCCTATGACCGCACATGGGAAGAAATTGAGGCATTATTGGATGAAGCCATCACCGAAATGAAAATGCAGCATGCCCGATACATGCTACGAAAAGAAACCGGTCCACGCATGGATAAATACCGCGCCTTGATGAAATACAACCGCGCAAAGGCGATTGTTGACACGCTCAAGTGGACGATCGGCACTCGGACTCAAGCCTCTCCTCTCGATGAGGAATTGTTAGGCGTCAAATACTGATCAGCACAAGCGCTGACCATCACCTTCTCCGTACACGTGCATGGGGGCCTGGAACAGAGTGTCACAAGGACGGTCGAGAAGAGGAAGCGTAAGGGTGGCTTGGGACCAATCGATGGAATAGGATCCGATACTTGCAGGTGAAGGGACGTAATCATAGCCGGTTTGTGTCATTGTAATCTCAAGAGTTTCTCCGGCTTCAAGGTAAACATCCATGGGAAGGAATTCCATTTTCCCCAACACGGTTGAAAACGGCACAAGGACTTCTTGGCCGTCTCGTCCACCTTCGTGGAAGCGGTAGTCCATCACAGCGTGACCAAGGTGCATGCCATTGCCGTCGTTCATGGTGAGGAAACCATGTGCGCCGTTGGTCGTGTGAGGCGTGATTGGAATGTGGAAACTCGGCATCCCTACGATGTGAGTGCCGTTTTCAAACGGCCCGTAGGTCATGGTGATGGAGTCTGATGAGCCACCGATTGAAGCCCCCGTTGGATTGAGGTCCGCTCCGTTAATTTCGAAGTAGGTCGTATCTACTGGAGGGTACGTGGCTTCGAATCGCCATCCACCGCGATTGTCCTGCATCTCTACGCCAAGGACCGGTGCTTCACCTTCTCCTTTGAGGTACCAGTCAAACCAATACAACATCTCATCGGCCCAATCCCATCGCAGGGTGTAGGGGTACGCCTCTGCTCCTTCACCTGACGGCAAGCCACTGTGGCCGGATTGACGGTCCGGATAATCGTGCGCCCATTGACCAGCCAAGGTTTTGATTTCAATGCCGGCTTCTTCAACGAGTTGATGGGCTGGGAATGCCATATGCGGGTCGACGTTCCAGTCCTGCATGCCTTGAATGATGTATACCGAGCCGTTGTAATTGGTCAGAGCTCGGTCGAGGAAAGAGCGTGAGGTCCAGTAATCGTTCCCACCGTATGTCACCATGCCACCGCTGAGGTAAGCAGCAGGTCCGTTGGCATAGCCTTGTAGGTAGCCTTCACAGAGGTTTTCAGTGTCTTCAACATCACCGTCAACACCGAAGGAGCCGTACACACCGTTGTGCATGATCATGCCGCGAGCTTCCATGCTACCGTTGCGCCACATCAAATCGTGAACACCGATCAGTCCGGACATCGGCACGATGGTCGCAAGGTGCGGGTTGCCAAAGGTAGCGGCTTGCCAGGGCGTTGAACCATCGTAAGATTTGCCGATGATCCCGACCTTTCCATTCGACCAAGATTGTGTTCCTAACCACGTAACTGCAGCGTCGATACCCCGTTGTTCATCGGTCCCCATCAAGTCCATGCAGTGGTTGGATTCTCCTGTTCCAAAGACCGATACCTGTGCCACACCAAAGCCGTGCGGTACGTAATTTTCAATCAGCATTTTTCCGAGGCGGTCTGCAGGTGTGAGAGCGTCGACGTCACCGTCGTTATAGTAGGGGCCTATTTCTGCGATAACTGGAACTTGACACTCCTCGCCATTGGATTCGCTTTCCCAGTCACACCCTTCGATGACCGGTAACCAAAGGCCGAGGTGGACTTCAGCTCCTCCCGTCAAGCCTGCGCCACCGTCCGCAGCGGTGATGCTCGGTACGGCAACATAGACTGAACGAACGGCATCGATTTGGTGAGAGCCGTTAACGGTCACCCTCGCATAGATATCCTGGTCATCGTAGGACAGTTGACTGCGTTCCCACGGTTGTGGATATGCCCCTTGTTCATCAGCGGCTTGATCAACGGCATCATCTTCGCCGAAACAGCCAGCCAACATGCTCGTTGCAAAGAGGGCAACGATGAGCATGGGTTTGAGGTTCATGCCTCTCGGTGCAAGAGGTATTTCTTGAACCAATCGGCGGAGCGTGTGCCTCACTCGCCGTCGCCTTCTTTCGCTTCCATCTCTGCCCGTACTTCGTCCATGTTGAGGCCCTTGAGTTTCTCTACGAGGTCTCTTAATGCATCTTCAGGAAGTGCTCCGGGTTGCATAAATACGCCAATACCTTCTTTGAAAGCGATGGTCGTTGGGATGGATCGAATACCGAACATACCGGCCAGGCCTTGCTGGTCTTCGGTATCGATTTTACCAAATACGACGTCTGGAAATTCTTCAGAGACTCGCTCGTATACGGGACCGTATGCCTTACAGGGGCCACACCACTCGGCCCAAAAATCAAGGATAACGAGATTGTTTCCTTCAATCGTTTCAGCGAAGTTGGGTTCAGTTAATTCGAGGGTGGCCATGTAGATTCCTACGACTCAGCCCTTTTGAAGTCATGTGAGCGCCCCAACTCTCACAGGGGGTTGGTTCATGAAGCGTGAAGGGCTGCATAGATGCGATGAGAAGTCTTTTTGTTGCTCTTTTGCTCACCACCCTGTTGGCCTGTTCAACGACTGTAACCCCCTATGCACTCCAGGTAGAAGATGAAGCAATGGAAGCACAGGGTCGCAGTTCTGACATCCGAATCAGCGAAATTCTCGTCTCTGCTTCGTCCGAAGACTATAACGGAACCGACTGGAATAACGACGGCTACATCGGGTCAACATCGGACCAATTCATCGAACTTTGGAATGCAGGAGATTCCCCCATCGACGTTTCGGATTGGCTGCTTGATGATGCCACAGGAGCGGGGTCCGCACCCTGCCGTTTAGCTTGGAACACGACGATTGGACCGAATGAATACATCGTTATATTCCGAGACAGTTCTCGCATTGAACTCGATTATTGGGACGGAGATACCGCCACCATCTCTGACGCTTCAGGCCAACTCGTTGACAGCCTCACCTTCCCGGGAGAGGATTCGTGGTGGGACACCTCCTACGTGAAGGCAGAGGACGGAACCATCACCAAAGTAGAGCCCCCTACACCTGGTTGGGGTGGAAGTGCAACCTACGCCATCGCTCAAAACATGGTCCGCTGTTATGGCCTCAGCGATAACGTCCACGAAGGCGCATACGTCCTGAAGGGACGGGTTGTTCCAATGACTGGGGAAGCATCGGTCATCAACGAAGGACATGTTCTGGTTCAAGATGGATTGATCAAAGGGGTATGGGGCGATCAGATTCCTGGTGACGTGCAATTAACCAACGTTCCTGTGATTGAAACCAACGGGACCATCTACCCTGGTTTGATTGATTTGCACAATCATTTGCACTACAATCAAGCCCCTCTTTGGGACATGGAACCTCATCTATCTACTCAGAGTCGAAATGAATGGGGCGGCTACAACAATCGCTACGAATGGAAGAACCATCCCGATTATAGCGGGCAGGTCACGAAACCGAAGATGTTGGTCCACTCTGGCCCGTACTGGAACATGGAATCTCAAGCCATGAAATACATCGAAATGAAATCCATCGTTGGAGGTACGACGGCAGCACAAGGTGGTCCAAGCAATCCAGACGATAGTTATTCCACCATTCTTTCACGTAACATCGAAGACTACAATTTTGGTAGGGATGAAATTCACACCAAGGTCACAGAACTTACCCCGGATTATGTCGGCAACCATATCAAAAATGGAAATGCAAGCAAGGAACTTGATGCTTGGTTCGTTCACATCGCAGAAGGTGTGGATGAACGCAGCAGAGGTGAATTTGACATTCTTGTACAAAATAACCTTCTCGTTGGAGAACTTGTTTTGATCCACGGTGTGGCCTTGACCGCAAATGAATTCACACAAATGGCCGATGCGGGATCAACCTTGGTTTGGTCACCACTTTCCAATCTCTTACTTTACGGCCAGACCGCTGATGTCGCAGCAGCCAAGGCTGCGGGCGTGCACATTACGCTCGCCCCAGATTGGGCACCCTCCGGTTCAAAATCACCTCTTCACGAGCTGAAGGTCGCTGATATGTGGGATGATGAAAAACTTGGAGACATCTTCACCGATTATGAAATGGTGGAAATGGTGACTTCTGGCGCCGCAAAGGCCACCAATTGGCAGGCTGAAGTCGGCACACTCGTTCCCAACACTGCCGCAGACATTGTCGTGATTGACAACATCCACGCCAACCCTTACCGCAACCTGATCAACGCCGTTGACCCTGATGTTCGCTTGACGATTGTCGGAGGTATTCCGGTTTACGGTGATACCGACATCATGACTGCTCTCAAGGGCGACGACTACGAGCCAGCTGGTAATTTTGACAAAGCACTTGATGTGACCTTCCTGTCTGCCCCCGATGGTGCTCAAACATGGGCATCAATTACTGAAAACCTCACCATGGCCATGCGCTTTGACATGGATGAAATGTCGGCTGCATTCGGTGACGCCAGCGACTTCAGCAGCGTCACATCCGGCATGACTGAAGTAGGTCTTGACCCGTGGCATACCTATGGGGATGAACGCTACTTCAACGTCCTCAACACCTCAACCACTGCGAATTCACAATGGGACATGTCCATGCTCTACGACCGCTATTACGACCGAGCGGAAAACCTTCCGCCAGTCACCGACTTTGAGGTCATAGAAGCAACAGCCAATACACCCGATACCAACGGGGATACGACCGGCGATACGGACAATACTACGGACGACATTACGGACGATACAACTGACGCCAGCGGGGATACGACCGATACGACTGACACAACTGATGACGATAGCAATGCAGTCATCAACAACCCGCTTGACGATGCTCAATCCGAAGAAGAAGTGACAAGGCAAAACGCCCTCCTCCTCTTCTTTGGAATCGTCATCGTTCTCCTCGCCGCTCTCTACTTCGTTTCAAAGGGCGGGGAAGACGCCCTTGCTGCTGAAGTCCGCATCGAAAAAATGTGGGACGAGCAGACCGAAACAGAACCTGAATCCTTCGTACCAGAATTGCCACCTTTGATACCGCCTTCCGGCCAGGTCAGCGAAGAAGAGTGATCAGGCTAAGTCCCACTCTGGACCGCTTGCAGTATCGGTGACGACGACGCCAAGAGCCACAAGTTCGTCTCGAATTGAATCGGCTTGTGGCCAATCTTTTGCCGCTCTTGCCTCGCCACGGCGAAGCAGGAGAGCCTCGACTTGGTCTGCAATTGCTGTTCGTCGAGGGTCTTCTTCTGGCTCTGCTAAGGCAATTTCACGGGTAGGAAGAACGCCCAAGACTCTTCCTGCCGTTTCTTCAAGAAGGTCAACGCCGTAGTGTGCAAACGCGTTCATATCTGCCTCATCAAGATCGCTTTGAAGTCCTCGGCTGATTTCTCGAACCATGCCCAACACCTTCGCAACACCTTCTCTTGAATTGAAATCATCATCCATAGCGCGGGCAAAGCCTTCTGCCATTTTTTCAAGCAGTCCCAGAGATTTCACAAGGGGTTGTGTCGAAGTGAGATCAGCAGGCGGAAGGGGGACGGGGTCAAGGCTACTGCACGCTTTGAGAGCGGCAATATAGCAGGCGAGAAGTCGGTTGTAATTTCGCTCTGCATCGTTGAGTAGACTTTCATTCATATCAATGGGTGAGCGATAATGAGCATTGACGAGGGCGAAACGGAGAACCATAGCGTCTACCTTTTCCAATATCTCTTGAATGGTCCAGAAATTACCCAAAGACTTGCTCATTTTTTCTCCATCGATGTTCACAAAGCCATTGTGCAACCAATGATGGACGACGGGTGAATGGCCAGTATGGCACTCGCCTTGGAATATTTCAGCCTCGTGGTGAGGGAAGCGAAGATCGTGCCCTCCCCCATGGATGTCAAATTCACGATCGAAGTAATCCAGTGACATCGCGGTACATTCAATGTGCCATCCGGGTCGCCCAGGGCCCCAAGGCGAATCCCATGTAGGTTCACCAGGTTTGGCTGCTTTCCACAGAGCGAAGTCCTTGTGGTCTCGCTTGGTTGAGCCAGTGCCCCCGACGCGCCCTCCGGCTCCGGACCGTACGGCCTCGATGGATTGACCGGTGAGTTGACCAAATTTCTCTGGTGCTGAATCAACGTGGAAATAGACGCCATCGTCAGCAACGTAGGCGTTTTCTTTCTCAATCAAATCCTCAGTGATTCGGATCATATCGTCAACATATTCGGTGCAGCGCGGGTAATGGTCTGCTCGAAGAATGTTCAATGCGTCCATATCTTCGTAATATCCTTCGATATTTTGGTCGACCAAGGCCGTCCAATCTTCGTTGATTTCACTTGCACGTTGGATGATTTTATCATCAATATCTGTGAAATTTTGAACATAGGTCACGTCATATCCACTGACTTCAAGCCAACGATGAATCAAATCAAAGGCTAGGTAGCAGCGTGCATGTCCCAAGTGGCATCGGTCGTAAACGGTAACGCCACAAACATACATCGAGACCTTACCTGGTTCAAGCGTCGTAAAGTCTACTTTTTCTCGCCGACGGGTATCATGGACACGGATTGGCATGGGATACAATATGTCGGGGGAGGTTTCTCACTTGAAGGTTCATACGGGACCCGCTAGTGGGGAGTCTATATGCCGGATACTGCGGTGACACGGATTTTCGTCACGGGCGTCAACGGCCATATTGGCAACCACATCGTTCGCGATTTGCTCGAACACGGTTATGCGGTGCGAGGCTCAGTGCGCGACCTCAATGATCCTGAAAAGACCCTCCACGTCCGCCAACATGCGAAGGATCTCGGGTGCGAAGACCGTCTCGAACTGGTTCAAGGCGATGTTCTTGATGCCGATGGCTGGGCCCACCATCTGACCGAGTGTGCCGGTTTATTCCACACGGCCACCGTCTATTCCACCCAAGGCAAGGCAGAGCTCATTCTCGACACCGCCAATAAAGGGACGACCCATCTCTTGCATGCAGCAAAGGAAAGCGGAATCTCCCGGGTGGTCTACACTTCCAGTACAGCCGCTATTGGAACCTCACCCAGAGGGGCATTGAAATCTGAACAACATTGGAATAAGGACACATCATTGCCGTACAGAACGGCAAAAACACAATCTGAGCGTCTTGCTTGGCGACTGGCTGAAGAACTTGAATTGGATTTACGCGTCATCAACCCCACCGCGGTTCTGGGCGGAGGATTTGTCCGCCCAACCCCAAGCGTCAATTTCTTTGATGATGCTATCAAAGGCAGTTATCCAATCGCACCAAAATTCCCAATGGCAGTTGTTCATGTGCGTGATGTTGCCCGGGCTCATCGACGCGCCTTCGAAGTGGATGAGGCAGAGGGCCGTTTTATTCTCGCACCTCATACCAACCTGACACTCTCAGCCATTTGCCGACGAATCCGTGACCTCAATCCGAGTACAAAATCACCTCGCCGAGCCCTTCCGAACATACTTGTTCCAGTCGCAATATTCCAAGACTGGGTGGGTGGATTATTTGGCAAGAACCGCTATCTAACACGAGCTGTTGCTCGTAATTTGATGAAAGGAGACACCAATTATTCAAGCGAAAAGGCCGAGCGCGTGCTCGGCATGCAATGGGAGGATTTCGACACATGCATTCAAGATACGGTCGACGCCTTCCTTTGAGTCACCAAAACGGGCTTCTCTTGGCCCGCCTCAGCTGGAGCGTCCCGACGCTGACTGTCGTTCTTTCCACCGTACTGCATGTCCTCGGTAACCCAAGAGACGTCCCTTTTTTCATATCTGAGACCGACCAGTATGGACTTCAAGATCATGTGTTCAGTTGGGGCTTAACCATCGGCGGAGTCTGTCAGATGCTGTATGCTTGGCACCTGTATCATACCCTCGAAGCGCAACGTCCACGGCTGTGGCTCATTGCTTCCATCATTGGAATCTTTTCCAGCCTTAACGCCATACTCGTGGCACATTTTGACATGTATGATTTCATGGACCCCCACATTCTCACCGCCATGTTCGCATTTGGCGGGGGCGTGCTTTGGGCGATGTTGGCTCTTCCCTCCTTGGGGACCTTTGCCGATTCGATTGGGCACCGTTTCCGAACCATCGGTTTCTTCATGGCATTTCTCGGATTTATCATCATGATCGCCGCTTTTCAACCCGTTGCGAACAGTTTTGATTCCACGGGTATGACCCTCGAAGAATTCCTCAACCGTGCTCAATCCGGCATCGATATCGCCGCTCCTGCTGAATACATTCTCGTGGCTGGATTGATGGTTTGTTTAGCATCGTTTCATTACGACCTTGTCAAACAACGCTTAATACGCGAAGACGAGAATAACGAAGCAGACAGAAGTATTGCCTTCGTTGGTAAAGCCTGATAAGATTGAACATACGACGGTGAAACGATGACTCCTACGTACCAGCATCGTCCTTTTCTTGCCTGCCTTGTCCTCATGTTGGTGCTGGCAGGGTGTACATCGCCCGATGCTGAACCCCTTCCCGCCGAAGAATCCCAATTTACAATCACAACCTTTCCGGCGTGGAATGGTACGACACACATGAACGAATCATTGAACCATACGGCATTGGAAAATACACCCTACATGGCCTACTTCTCCACTCCATGGTGTGCCCATTGTGAGGCGACCATCGATGCTTACGAGCAGGTCATACCCGCAGGCCAACTCGTCATCTTCTCAAAGGATGAACGTGAGCAATATGCCAACATGACGCAATGGCATGAGACAATGGAGACCAATCTCAACCGTACCATCGACCGCCCGATCATCCTAAATCCGACGCTCGCTGCAGACCTTGGAGTCTTTGGTATACCTCACGCATTTTACGTCAATTCACAGGGTTATGTCCACCAAGTTTTCATCGGAAAACAGGAGAACTTGGCGATCATTCAAAACACCTGGGAAGCAACAGCATCGGCAGTTTTTGACCCCCTCACGGGTTGGAGTCAAAGTTCTTGAACGTCGAACAAGAGCGATTAATTTGCGAAATGGTATCTGAGAAGGATCAGGATACTCATGATCAACAAGAGAATACCGAGTCCCAAAATGACAATTCTTGCAAACTTCGGGTCCGAAAGACGGTGTTGGACATGATGACCAACATTGGTCCATACGGCCATTGCTAAAAATCCCGAAGTGGTATTGATCGTTGCTATGCTAAGTGTGCCGCCGACTCCTCCTGGAATACCTCCCGGATATGATTCAAATTCGACGAGAAAGAATGACATCAAAGAAAAAATGACCATCCACTGTTTGGTATTCACAATTTGCATCCCGAAGCCTGTCTTGAATCCGAGTCGGGGGAATCGTTTCGGCGATATTTATAGTTCGTTTTGAGCGTGCAACGAAAATGAGCAACACTGCGAGAAGAATCATGAGAAATGAACCAAGGTAATGCAGCGTCTTTCCTACAAAACTCTCTGGTTCAAAGGAATTTACGGCCAGTCCACAGATGACGTTGACGCTAAAGAAACCGACTCCAAGTCCAATGATCAATGGAATATTGGAGCGGCGGCCGTGTACGGAGGCGTGTGCAGCACATGTGGAATTGCTCGGTCCAGGAACCGCCATTCCAACAGCAAGAAGCGTGAGCAGACCCCCAATAACTGCCCATTCCACATGTTTTACAGCGAGGTGAGCCCTATCATCCTTCTTGCCCAAGAAGAGGAATGACATGTTCGCTCGCTTTGATGAGATCGATCACTTTTTGATCCAAAACGGACATGGCCACCAATGACGGATTATGGCCTACTTCAGAAGTCATCTTAGCTGACATGAATACGTGAACTGTCATGGAGCGGTGGCTTAGTTTGTACTTGACTTTCCCTACAAATATCTGTTCTCCTGTCGGATTTGGGGCCTGACCTTCGTGAAGTTGAGGCCCCCACAGACCTCCGAATAGACCGTCTTGCTTGCGTTGTGAGAGAATGGGGTGCCCCAGACGATCAAATTCAACACAGGTCCACAATGAGACTTCTTTGACCTTGGTTTTCATCGCTTTTGGATAAGCCGTTGGTGTAGCCTTTCCCTTACAAGAAGATTGGACTGGGCAACGGTCACACTGAGTTTTTTGGGGCCTGCATACCGTTGCTCCCAATTCCATCAGTGCTTGATTCCAATCACCAGGCCGGTCTTGTACCAAGTATTCATCAGCCCAAAATTGTACTTCCTTGGTTGAAGGTTCCATCATCGCTTCCTGCCTTGCCATGACCCGTTTGATATTACCGTCAACACAAGCGAAGGGTTGACCAAAGGCGATACTTGCAACCGCTGCTGCGGTGTAAGGTCCGATTCCAGGGAGGGACAAGAGAGCGGTGTATGATGAGGGAAGAGAACCATCAAAGCCACCATCTGCTGATGGAAGCATGACCAATTGACTCAATGCATGAAGGCGCCGTGCTCTGCTGTAATATCCTGCGCCCTCCCAGGTTTTGAGCACCTTGTCGACGGTGGAATCCGCCATGGACTGAACGGTTGGAAAGGTCTCAATCATTCTTCGCCAGTAGAGTATTCCCCGGCTGACTTGGGTTTGTTGGAGCAGTATTTCACTCAGCAATATCGCCCAAGGATCGTTGGTAGTGCGCCAAGGAAGGTCTCGCCTGTGCTCATCATACCAGTCGAGCAGGTTCCTTTGTGAAAGCCTGCTCAAGGCAACCACCTCACGCTTCAACTGCTTCCGAAGATTCGGCTTTCTTTGCCTCTATTTTTGCATCATTGGATTTGATTTGCTCCCAAACCAATTCAGCAATGTCTTTGACTTCCATCTCCGAACCGATTGCACTCAAGCCATCGGTGACCATGGTTGAACAGAAGGGACAACCAACTGCAACGGTGTCTGCTCCGGTTTCGGCGAGTTCTTTGGACCGGATGACGTTGACGCGGTCGTATCCATCGTCCACGTGTTCTTCCATCCACATTTGGGCACCACCAGCACCACAACAGAAGGAATCCTTGCCGTGCCTGGCCGCTTCGACATCGACCCCGCCAATGGCGTCGCGAGGAGCATCGAGTTCACCACCAATGCGGCCGAGGTAGCACGGGTCGTGATAGGTGACGCTACCGTCGTGGGCTGGTTCGGGTAGCTTCCCCTCTTGTTGGAGATGATTGATCAGTTGGGAATGGTGCATGACTTCAATGTCTTCACCGCCGTAGTCCTTGTACTCTTTTCCAAGCGTGTGGAAGCAGTGGGGGCATGAAGCAACAACTTTCTTGACGCCGATTTCCTCAAAAGTGGCTAAGTTGGTCTCGGCCAGCATTTGGAACAGGTATTCGTTACCCGCACGGCGTGCAGCATCTCCACTACAGCCTTCTTGCATACCGAGGATACCAACGTCAAGGCCCGCTTCTTTCATGATGCTGATGGTATCACGTGCCACTTTCTTGTTGCGTTCATCGAAGGAGGCAGCGCAGCCTGCGAAGTAGATGTATTCAGCGGGTTGTGCAACTTTCACATCCAATCCTTCAGCCCAATCACCACGTTCATGGGACGGCAAGCCGTAAGGATTTGAATCGGATTCAAGATTTTCGATGGTCGCCATCAGGGGCATGACCGTGTCCTCAACACTCGAGTCAAACTCCATTCGCTCCATCATGAGGTGGCGGCGAGCGTCTGTGAGTTTGGGCACGTGGTCGATGTAAATCGGACAGGCTTCAACGCAGGCGTGGCAGGTTGTGCACGCCCAAATGGCATCTTCACCGAAGCGTGCAATGATGTCTTCTTCTGGTGTTTCTCCAGCGAGGAGGGTGCTAGCATTGTCGTTGGCGTAATTGCGTACGTCATGAATGATCTCCATGGGGTTCAGCGCTTTGCCACTGGCGTGGGCAGGGCACACGTCCTGACAGCGAGCACAGGACGTACAAGCCCATCCGTCGATGAGGTCACGCCAGGTAAAATCGGTATAATTCACGGCGCCAAAGGAATCGATGTCGAGTTCATCCAACAGCACGGCCTTACCGTCTGGCCCCCTTGCAAGAGGTTCCATGGTAGCCATGGGCCTGAGATCGTGGAAGAATACATTGGGAAAGGCCATGACCAAGTGCATGTGTTTTGACAGTGGAATCAGGAAAAGGAAGACCGAGATGGCCAGCATGTGCGCCCAATAGGCTGCAACCACAAGCGATGTGCTCGGTACGAGGGTCGCATAGACCCAGTATCCAATAGGTTCCCAGGTGCTTGAGATGGTTGATTCTCCCGCCTCTACGACGAAGGAGGTGGTCGTGATGGTCATGATGAGCAAGAGAATGACATTGCCTTCGAGTTGAGATTTACCTTTGAGTTTCTCGGGCGTGAATACCACGCGACGCAACAAGGCCGCAACACACCCAACAAAGGCAATAGCGTAGCCGGTTTCTACAATCAAATTCCAAGGGCCACGCAATAACTCTGGCAGGACCTTTTGTGAGAATTGATTGCCCGTGGCGAGGTCAAACATATCGGTTGAAAGCATGAGGAAACCCCAAAACATCAGCACGTGAATGCCGCCTGCTACACGGTCCTTCAGGACTTTCTTTTGACCGAGCCAGCCCGTGAGAACTTCCCTGACTCGGGTGCCCCAATTATCAAACCGGTTCTCAGGTTTTCCTTTGAGTACCAGGCGGCTGGCTTTCACGACTTGATAGAGAAAAAAACCTCCTGAGACGCCAAAGAGCACCAGCAGAAGGACCCAACCGGGTATCGGACCATAATCCATAAACAGAGGGTGTTCCATCGTTTTCACCAAGAACGCAAACCTGCGCAATTCTGTCCAAGCGGAGGCGCACTTTGAAACCACCGTCAAGAACCAACGGAGATTCGGCATCCTTTGAGAAGGAATATGAAGGCAAAGCCCGTGTTCGTGTCATGGGGGTTGAAGCAGGACCGCAGAAGGCGAGTGCTCCCGCCAAATGCATTCTTTTTGGAGAACATGCAGTCGTCTACGGCGAGCCTGCCGTAGCCGTTGCCCTTGAACAACGCCTTCACCTTCAACTCACACCAGCAAAGTCCTGGAACGTGGGGGGCCGTCTGCTTCAGTCCGAACGCCATCCGCACATCGTTGCTCTGAAGGCCGCTCTCCTCGATGATTCAGTACCCCCCATGTCGATTCACGTCAGCAGTGATATTCCACGGGCGTCTGGACTCGGTTCCAGTGCCGCCCTCAGTGCGGCTGTGGGTCATGCTTTTGCCGCCTTGGCAGATCAAAAGGATATAACGAACGAAGCGTTGAGCACGCTGGCACACCAGGCCGAAGCCCAAGCACAAGGTGGATTAGCATCGCCCCTCGACACTTCTACCAGCACGGAAGGAGGTGTTATTGTCCTTTCAGACAAGAAAGAGGATTTCTGTACTTGGCTGTACACGCGCAGGTTGGAAGTACCCTCTGGAGAACGAGTTTGGGAGGTGCACAGCCTTGATTTGAAGCGAGATGACGACATCTATCTCGTTCTCGGTAATACCGGCATTCATGCCCCGACATCTGCTCAGGTAGCATTGGTCGCTGCTGCCTTGGAAGAATCACCCGAGCGAATCCAAGAAATCAAGGCGATTGGGACCATTTCTCGACGCGGCCTCGACGCACTACAGCGAGGTGATTACACCGCTGTGGGCCACGCTATGAGTGAAAATCACGTCCTGTTGAGGAATCTTGGCGTGTCGTCCCGTGAACTTGAAGATCTGATCAATGCTGCACTCCCAACCTCGCTGGGCGTCAAATTAACAGGAGCGGGTGGAGGAGGGTGTATGGTGGCTCTAACACGGCGACCAAAAGAGACTGCTGAGGCCATTGAATTGGCAGGAGGGCGTACCTTCGTATCCCGTATAGGAAATGCTGGAGCGAGAACAGATTAGGCCAAGGTTCGGATGAGAGTTGACTTTTATTGCCGAAATTCCTTTTATATAGTAAATGTATTTGGGTCTTTATATGACCACCGATGAAGAACGCCTTACTGTAGTAAACGTTGTCGCCAGCACCCGTGTTGCCGAAGAACTTGACCTGCCTGATATCGCCATTCAACTCAATTGTGAGTATGAACCCGAACAATTCCCTGGTGTCGTCTACCGTGTTACTGAGCCGAAACTTGCCATTCTCATGTTCCGCTCTGGCCGTGCTGTGTGCACCGGTGGAAAGGACGAAGACAACATCCACACGGGTATCGACCGCATGATCAAAGACTTGCGCGCTGCCGGAATTGAAACATGGGACCTCAAAGATGTCACCATCGAAGTCCAAAACATGGTGGCGACCTACGCCCTTCATTACCCGGAAGACTACGACGGTGTTGACAAATTCACCGGCGAGCCTCAAGCAGGCGTTCCCCGTAAACTGAATCTGAACCATCTTACCTTCCACCTGCCCTTCGACAAGGTTGAATATGAGCCAGAACAATTCCCAGGCCTCATTTACCGACTTGACGACCCCAAGGTCGTCTGTCTGATCTTCGGTTCAGGAAAGATGGTCATCACCGGCGCCCGTCACAAGGACGAGATTCTCGAAGCCGTTGAAATTATCAAAGACGAGCTCGCTGACCTTCTCTGAGTTCCTTCAGCCAATTGGCTACAGGAGAAGTCTTGATGTTCTCCCGATTCCGTGGAGGTATCATGGGGGAGAGTCTTTGGCGCCGAACGCTTCCCTTTGCCCTGGTCCTTTTGCTCCTCTTGAACTTGGTCCCCGTTGAGCACCCCGAGGCCTTGGACGACTCAACAGCCCACCGTTCATCGGCAGGGGACCCCGGTGTGTCTGACGTACCTACATGGCGAATCGGCGACCGCTGGATCTATGCTGGAACCTTTGACCCGACCATCTTGGTGACAGACACAGGCGTCGAGGCAACGGTTGGTGAAATTCAAGGCGACACAACCGTAGAGGTGACCGGCATTAGCACCCAAAATGTGGATACCATGTCGGTGCTCGCCTACACCCTTCGAACCTCAGCGAACTTTGACAAATCTGGCGTATCGCTCGAAGGCTATGCTGGAAACGTCTACATCCAATTTACACAAACAGAATACCTCAGAGTCAGTGACCTCTCACCCATACGAAGCGATTTAGACCTCTATATTCGCTTTGTACCGAGCGGCATTTCATTCCTTGAGCAACTTCTAGGAGACATCACCATCACCACCACCTATTCACCGGTCAACGAAAATTACGACTTCCCGATCCGAGTCGATGAACGATGGACCACCACCACCACGTCCTACTCTCAGTGGTCTGGTCAAAGCGATTACATCACCCCTTTCCCTCCTCCCGAGACCGACACCAATACCACCACTTGGGTGGTCACCAATACCGGAAAACCCTACAACGATATCGGGCAAACCATCGATTATGGCGGATGCAATGAATCCTACGAGATGACATCGATCAACAGCGATGGAATTTCCGAAGGCTACCGCTGGTATTGCCCAGAAGTTCGCAATTATGCTTGGCTTCACACGTCCGATGACATCGGACTGACCATCGATTTCAAACTCAAGCGGTACGACCCTGTGGGCGCCACAGGTGTCGAACCCTACACGAATCCCGGGCTCCGTTCAGAATGCCTTGAGGTTGTTCCAGAACGCAGCATTACGGCCCTCAACACGCCGATGGAAGTTTGGGTCAACGCTTCATCTTCTTGCTTTTTGAATACAGCTGGCCTTTCACTTGAACTTCATCATGAAGTGGAGGGTTTTGTAACCGCCCTAACGACCGCCGCCAACGGCAGTGCTTGGACTACCATCGACATCGGTGATGCCTTGGATTCCTCGGCGACGCAACTCGATTACGCAAGCCACGGATTGGTGGCTAAATCCGGCGATAAGGTTGGAGCAGCCACGGTGACACTCGACGAATATCTCGTAGGTTTGGATGTCTTCGCCGATGAAGAAGCGACTGTTATTTTGCGAAAACGCTGCACTGATGACGTATGCGTGACCACCCCACTCAACGCCCTGTCTGGATTCAACGTCCTACCCGGTGACTATTTGGATATTGAATTAGCCTTCAACAACCGAGGGATCACAACCTCCGCTGCTACGGATGCTCGCCTCACGACGCCCGACGGTTTGGAAACCACCATCACGCTCCCTGCACTCCAAACTTATCAATCGCACAAATTGTTTCAGAATTGGACGGTCCCAGAAGACGCTGCGATTGGCTCCTTGCAGGTTCTGTGGGAGGCGGATATCAGCGGCATCAACACAGCAGATGCAGACCTGCAAAATAACCTCGGAACCATTGAACTCTTCGTTGGTCGATTACCAACGCCTCTTGCCGCTGAAGCCACCGGCCTTACTCGAGAAACCATTCTCCTCAACGCCAGTGAAAGCTTTGACGAAGATGGAGGAGAGGTGTCCTGTGAGTTCTATGTGCCCTTCGACGACGGAACACGGACTTGGGATTACGAACGAATCGATTCGCCCTCCTGCCTTCTCAATTACACATGGATTGACGATGGCGTTTACCCTGTGGAAATTACTGTTGAGGATGAGGAGCGGGATGAAACCGTTCTGATTCTCAATGTCTCGGTGGAAAATCGCGCCCCTAAGATCGAAGTCAGAAGCCAACGAACGGAAGCCAAGGTGGAATACCCAATCACGCTCTATGCATATGCTAACGACTCAGACTCAGAGGAAGTTTGGCCCGGAGTAGTGGACATTTATTGGCCGGGGGCAAATTGCAAAGAAGGCTACTACACACGTGTTTGCACGACAACAGCCACCACCGAAGGATGGAAGGCCTTCACCGCCATTGGCACCGACGATGACCGAGCGACCGCAAGCGCAACCTTTGATGTCAAATTCACCAATATCCACCCGCACAGCATCAACATCCAGATGATTGACAACGATGGGCCGATCATCATGGACGCCCAAGACACGTGGCACGTGGACGAAGACCAGGCGGTGACCGTCAAGGGACAAGCGCAGGATTCTGTCGACGACATTGAGGACCTCACCCATACCTGGTGGCCCGATGATGCCCAACCATCCTTGATTCGAGTTTTCGACGGCCGCACCTCTGAATTTGAGATGGTCTGGCTTGAAGCGGGCTTGCACAAAATGCGCCTCGAGGTCACCGATTCAGAGGGTGCTTCAAGCGGTGTTGAGGAGCGATGGGTCAGCGTACGCAACGTACCCCCTATCATCGAACCCATCCCCTCCGTATTGCCAATCGCTGAAGGCCAAACCATCAGTGTTTCAGGTTCGGCAACCGATACACCATCAGACGCTGAAACACTGATCAAATGCTGGGACATCGACCCCAGTATGGATTCAAACGACATCGGCAGTGCGGACGACGACTGTGACGTTGTGGGTGACAACCTCACGATTTCTTGGAACCGAAGTGGCATCCACAAATTGGTCTATCACGTTACGGATAACGACGGAGCTCACACCAGTGAAGTATTGGTTGTCCAGGTACTCAATACTCCACCAATCGTTCGTACGGCATCTGTTGCGTGCATCGCCTATGAGCCCTGCCTTCTTGATGCGAGTTCAACCATTGACGCTCTCAATGATATCCAAGGCCTTACCGTGGTGTGGGACATTGATGTCAACGACGATAGCAACGAAGATGGAATCACCGATAATGATGCTGACCTCGTGGGCAAAACCGTGACCTACACCTTCCGAACAGAAGGCGTTCACTCCGTCCGAGTGATGGCATGGGACGAAGATCCTGAGCGCCCAGGTTCAAAGGTCATTACCTTCGCCATTTCACCCGCAGATCGTACGCCTTTGGAAAACATGGGCGCTGCATTGGTCGGTGAAGAAGCAAACCCTGTCGCTCAAATCGGCTTGCTCGTCACCCTTCTGCTCATCCTGACCCTGCTGACCCGTCGCAAACGACCAAAGGCAGAAGAAACGGATATTTGGGACCAAGTCTCCACCGCTCTTGCAGGTGACCACCAAGAAAACCGTGATGACCATATCAGCCGCAAGAAACCCGAAGGGCCTCCGCCAGGCTATCTCTTTGAATCCAATTCACTCGGCCATCCAACTCAGGGACCACCTCCGATTCCAGAGGAAGGATTACCGGAAGGGTGGACCACTGAACAATGGAGTTACTACGGGCAACAGTGGTTGGATTCCCAAGAGACATGATACGAGGAAGGACATTCTCTTTTGTAGAAGAACATTCACCACTGTACATGAACAGAGCCTCCGTGAAGGCAGTCCTCCTCGTCACCCTCTTCGTGATGACCTCAGCCTTGACCATGGTTGAATCATCCGTCCAACTCGAAGACGAATTGTTGACCCGTGAAACCCAAAGCGGGGCGACCGGAGTCGTTGATGTCCCAACCCACCGCATTGGGGACCGATGGGTCTACGATACGAAATTTGACGTTGCTCAACTCCTCGCACAAGCAAATGTTTCAGCATCACTCAATGCACTCACTGGAGACACAAGAAACGAAGTTGTTGACATTTTTTATGAAACAGACACCAACGGAGACACGGTCTTGGCATATGAAATTGAAATTGACGGAACGTTCAGTTCAGGTAATAGTGGCGCGACGCTCGATGGAGTCACTGGACGATTGACGATTGGCTACGAGGGTGTTGACATCTTGCGCGCCCGGGACCTAGCAACGATCACAAGCGACTTTACTCTCGACGTTAACTTCGCACCTTTGAACCTTGGATTCCTCAACCGAAATTTAGGTGTTGTGACCTTTGATAACACGTACACACCACCCAAAGAGCGTCATGACTTCCCGTTGAGAAACGGAGATCGGTGGTACATGCCCTTCACGGCGGAAACTGAAGTTACAGGTTCCTCCGATTACTTTGACCCCTCCGAATTTGACTCGGAAGAAGATGAAAACAATTCCTGGCAGGTCATCAAGAACGAGGCTCCTGTTGAAGACGGGGCG
>JADHPT010000022.1 GCA_016778305.1 Candidatus Poseidonia sp.
TGGGGACGACGTCACCTTGCAACGCTGCTGCAACTCAAGGCCGAAGGGCGCATTTCAAACCTCTATGTTTGCGATATTGATCCCGACCAACTGCAATTATTGCCAGAAGGAGTGAATGGCTTTTTCACCTCGTTGACCAACATGCTTGAGGAAGTGAGCATGGACATCCTTGCCATCGCTACACCTCCTGAGACCCACATCTCTCTCGCCACACAAGCCTCCAAGATGGGCATTCACTTATTGGTCGAGAAACCATTAGGCACGGATTACGATGAAACAATCGCCTTCCTCGACGCTCTCCCAGCCACCATCAACCTGACCGTTGGCTATCTCTTACGACACCATTCAGGCATTATGGTGATGAGAGGTCATGTTTTGGCGGAAGATGGAAAACCCCTCAACCAGTTTCTTTACAAACGGCGCACTAAGCGCTCTCGCCCCCGTGGAGCAACCCCCCTCGAAACGCTTGCAATTCATGCGCTTGATCTCTGCCCCCTTCTCCTGAAATCACCTCTCGCAGCCTTCAGCGTCAGTGTTCTCACAATAACTCGTGATTCAGCCTATATTGAGATGGAGGGCGAGGGCGGTCAACATGCGATCATCGACGTGGCTTGGGGCGCGCAAGAAGAGGTGAGACAACTCATTCTCTCTGGTGGCGGAGAGGAATTGCAACTTGATTTTGGAACAAATAACCTCGTCCACCGACAACCAGGAATTCAACATGCCGCGGCCGTAGTGCTTGGAAACGAGCAACCGCTCTATCAAGAGTGGCGCTATCTACTTGCATCACTCAAGAATACTTCAGGCTTCCTGCTCCCCACTCGAAACGAATTATTGGCTCAAGCGCTTTGGCTTGCCAATCACCGCTGAAAAGCCGCTTTTCTCCATGAGCCTCGTTGCGAGAATTGAAGAATCCCTCTCGCTTCGGTTGATGCATGGGACTCAGTATGACCACCGTTCAGCGCATGTTTGCTTCAAGTCTCATCGCAGGCCTTGGCGTATGGTATTTGCAAGGCAAGGTCATGGACGGCGTCATGACGCTCATCGCTCTTTGTGCCCTGACGGGTCTGATTTGGGGGCTGTCGGAACGAGAAACGACGTTTTCAATCTTGAATTTGACAGGAAGCGGACCCTGGGAAATGCTCACCGTCATTGCCAGCATCATCATCTTTGCACAACTGTCCATCTCGATTTGGGCCTTCCCTACTGTGGGCGCGTACATTCTTTCCCTTTCCTTCATCGGCTCGTTTTGGATTACAGGGTACATGATGCAACCTGGCGCTTGAACTCCAACCCGATAAAGCGGGGAAGCAGCCTTTGGAAGGCGAAGTGTCAAAGGCTTGCCAGCCCGACCTTCCGCCATCATGGCTACCCACGGCGACCACCCGACTCTCCCAGAGCACCTAGAATCGCTCTTAATGGAAGACGTTCACACCGTTTTTCTAAAGGCAGATTGCCCCCCTCGTGTCAAGCGAGGTGAAATTGGAGCGCTCAAACTTGTTGAAGTTGAAGAATCATCTGAGCCCTTAGATACCCTATTCCTTGAACAACTTGAGGAAGACTTGGTGGCACTGGTCGAAGAACATCGGCATCGAAGCGATTGTTTCCTTGAAATTGACAGAAAAGGATGCAGGGTCATTCAGCTGGGCGATTTACGAATCACATCTGCTTGGCCCCCCTTTTCTGATGCCCGCGAAATCACAGTGGTTCGTCCGGTGACAAAGTTGAGTATCGGAGATTATGATTTGGATGAACGGCTTATTGATCGCTTACGAAATCATCATCGGGGCGTATTCATCTGCGGACGACCAGGCTCTGGAAAAACAACCCTCGCCCAAGCAATTGCCGAGTATCTTGACACTGAAGTTGGAGCCATGGTCAAGACCATGGAAGCCCCTCGGGACTTGCAACTCGAACAACGAATTACTCAGTACGCACCGCTTGAAGGGGACCTGGAAAAAACAGCCGAAATTATCTTCCTTGTTCGCCCCGATTTCGTCATATTCGATGAAGTCCGCCGTGCTCGGGATTTCGAAATTTTTGCCGATGTTCGCTTAGCTGGCGTTGGGTTATTGGGTGTGACGCACGCGAATTCTGCGCTGGAAGCCATCCAACGCCTGATTGGAAAGGTTGAACTCGGTTTAGTGAGTCAAGTTCTCGATACCATTCTTCACGTTGAATCAGGCCGTATTCAACAAGTTCTTGAATTGCGAATGACGGTCAAACCCCCAACTGGCATGCAAGAAGAATTGGCGCGACCCGTCATTGAAGTTGTTGAATTTCCAAGCGGAAAGCTGACCCACGAAATGTTTACCTTCGGCTCTGAAATTGCCGTCGTCCCGCTTGAAGGACGCTCTACCAACGAACTCTCTCCGGTGAAGGCGATGGCCAAGCAGCACATGTCGAATACAATTCGACAATGGGTTGGGGTTGACTGCCAAATCAAGTTCTCAGGTGAGTCTTCTGCAACCATATATGCTCCTTCAAACATGATCTCTACACTCGTTGGACGAGGCGGCGAGAACGTCAAGCAATTGCAAAATGAATTGGGGGGCATTCGCCTGTCCATCGAATCCTTTGACGACATGCCAGACGATTTGGAACAACCCAATCGGTTTTGGCAGGACAATCGTAAAAACGGGCGTTCAGCAGGGCGCGAAAAGCGAAGAAACAAAGGAAAAGACGGTCGGAAAAACTCCTATCGGTGAGTTTTTGCAAAAAGGGACGCTGACACCCTGCGAAAACAAAATATAGGGAGATGGTTTAAAACCTCAAATGCAAGGGTCGGGATGAGGCTTTAGCATGGCAAATGGTAAAACAACTACCGAAGGGAACGAAAGTACATTTGTGGCCTTCCTCCTCAATAACCGCTCCTGGATGAATGCCGTCTCGATGGTCATGGTCGTATACGCCGTTTGGGCGGTGATCGAAGTATTCTCAAACACCTGGTTCCACGGACTCCAGGACCTCACTCTCTTCGTAACGGGCGAAGCAACAAACGTTCACCCCGACGACCTCCAACGCAACAATAGCGGATGGGTCATGGCATCGGGGGCCGTCTTCGGCTTGATCGGCCTGGGTTCACAATACATCTACCGTGCTGCTCCTTACGTAGACTCCTCGATGGTAGCCACTGCTGCCATGATTCTCGACCAAGCTTCAATCGACCGATTGAGCGAGGAAGACCTTATTGCAAAAGCAGAAGAAGCAGCCACCGTCGCTGCGACCGAAGTCGCCAAAGAAACAGCTGAAGACACCGTGATCGAAATGCTTGACCCAGGTGCGGGCGGAGAAGAGGCTGCTGAAGAAGAGGCTGCTGAAGAAGAGGCTGCTGAAGAAGAGGCTGCTGAAGAAGAGGCTGCTGAAGAAGAGGCAGAAGAAGAAGATTCCGAGGAAGGCGAAGAAACGCCTCCTGAAGACATGAAGAAATTTTGAGGTGAAGAAAAATGTGGGAACATCGTACAGTATCAAACAAAGCATATGAAGAGACAAAAAGAATTCTACCGAGCGAGACATATGTCAAACTCATGGATCAAGTTGAAGCCGTGGTAACGCAAGCCGAAGTCACAAAATTTGACGCTGAAACCTTCTTGAGTTACATTCCTCGCCGCGGTCCATGGGAAGAAATTCCTGCCTCTGACCATTCCCGGGCCGATGCCCGAACACGTTATATCGGGCCAGCAGAAGCTAAATTACTCAACACCAATCTGGTGCTTGGGTCTTCGTGGATTGATTCGGACCGTTTCAAGTTTGAGCGCCGTATCGAGAACATCGCAGATTATCTCAAGCAGAAAACCATCATTAACGCTAACATGTGGACGCCTAAGCAATTGTTTACGACCCAGACCTTCTTTTTCTGCTCAACTGGCGATGAAGACCGAATGGGTGGGGCCATTCTCGAAGGCGACGAGCGAGGCGAGAATCACTTGTTCCTCAGTCCACCGGAAGGCAAGGATTTCGCCGAATGGGATGTTATTCTCTGGGGCCTAGGCCACCGGGGGGTTGTTCCAGATTCCGACCCACTCGACCGAGTTTACTACCCTTCCTTGATGCACCGAAACGTTTCGTTCAACAATCGTCTTGGATGGATCCGCTATTCACCAGCTGGATTCGGAAAGGATGCTTCAGGCTACCTCATGACCCGCCCGAACACTTGGATTTGGCCTGCCGTTAACGGAAACCGCGAAACAGCGACTGCATTCAACCTCCTCGTGAACCTTCCAGACCGCCGTTCATCATTCGGTGAAGAAGGCATCTCTGACGTATACATGACCACAGGAAAGACCTCTCTCTATACCATGATGGGCATGATGCAATCCTCAACGGTCCGCCAAGCCTTCGGCTCAGGATCAGAAATGGTCCCACTGGAATTCCATTGCATTGAACCTGGTCTTGACGAATGGATCAGCAACTCAAGTGACGAAGACAAGTACAGCCGACTGTTCGAAGTTTGCGCTACCTTGGGCTACATCTTGACCGACCCTCAAATCGCAACACTCGGAGGAGCTGCAAAGCGTCGCCGACTCATCATGTACCCCAGCGACCAAGGCAATCTTTTGACCTGCGCAAATGCAAGTCAAGTCGCCGATCACGCATTGAAGTCAAACTATGGCTCAACCGTGTTTACGAAACTCGACCAAGCAGATTTCATGAACCGCGTAACTCGACGCTTCAAGGCCTATGCTGACCTCGTTGCAGCGTCCGACGTTGCACGCGGTGCACGCTGGATCAGTCAAGCAGATGTTGACGGCGAGAAGATGATTGGGCCAAACGTCCACTCCATTCTTTCAGTGCGCGGTTATGACATCTTGAACATGCAAGAATACCTTGACACATTCAATGACGTCTCCGCAGCCCCAGAACGGTTGATGCGCCGTATCATTCAATCCGTCGCTACCAACGCCTTGAAGACCGTTTACCCGGTTGACCTCCTTGGTGAATCTGCTGGACCTGCTCCCTTTGAGCACATCTTCAATTCGTCTGATGACAATCCACTGGTTTACTACACCGATATCCGCTTCCTTGTCCCAACATCCATTGACAAGCTACGCTTCCAAACCGCATCTCGTGGTGCAGACCGTGGTCGAATGCGAGAAGCCTATTCAGCGCTTACAGCCGCCGACCCCATGACAAGTTTGTCCATTCAAGACCTCTGCCTTCCATTCCTCGCCGACCTTGGTGAAGATACCTGGCAAACGGGTACTGGAATCAACGAAAACGAAATCGTCGTTGAAGTGACCATGGCCGTCAATCCTGCGCGAGTGTGGCGCTCGTACCTTGAACCCACCACCCATGAAGTCTTCGACATGCCAAAGGGCGACAAAGGAACCGCTGCTCAACTTTGGGGAGATGTTTTCATGACCAATGATGTTCTTCATGATAAGATGAAGAAAGACGGCAATGAGCATTACCTCAATCTCCTGAAGATGGCATATCATTGGTCTCACAATGAGTCTCAGAAGATCCACAAACTCGGTAACCACGGTAAGAAACCCGCTGCGAGGAAACCCGCTGCAAGGAAGAAGTGATTCATCTACGGAATAAGGGTTCAAGAACAAGAGCCCCCCGCAATGAACTGATGGCTGGAACAAATGACGGTAGCGGGCGTGCCCCGGTTGCCATTGTTCGGCCTACTACGACAGTGACCAGCGGTCTTGGCGTTACCCAAAAACTTGTCACGGCCGCTGTGGCCTTCGGCGACCTTATGCAGGGGACCTTTGGCCCCCAAGGCCTTGACAAGATGCTCTACAAAACCAACGGTCAAACTGCTGTGACCAACGATGGTGCGAAAATCGTAGCCGAACTTCTCGTTAAGCATCCGGCCGCCAAAGCCTTCGTTCAACTCGCAGAGGCTCAGGAGCAAGCGTGTGGGGACGGTGTCACAGGGTGTCTTCTCTTCGCCAGTGAATTGATGCGCGAGGCTGGTCGGTTGCTTGGAAGAGGCCTTCACCCACTCGTTCTCATCAATGGCTATCAAGAAGCACTCACGCACGCCCTTACCTATCTCGAAGGTAACACGACGACCTGTTCGTCAGATGCTAATCGTCTTTCGCTGGTAGCAAAGACCGCCATGAACGGGACCTCAGCAGATATTGAAGGCACCTTCTTGGCCGACCTCGTTGTTGAGGCTCTTTCCATCGTCCAAGAAGGAACTTCGGTGGATTACGAAGATGTCCGAATGGCCAAACGAACCCAGGGAAGTCTGAGCGACACTCGGTTGGTTGAGGGACTCATTATCGAGAAAGCGCTTCAACTCGATCGCCTGCCGCGCCAACTCAGCGGGGGGACAATTCTCGCCTTGACATGCCCCCTGGATCAAGAAGACTCTTCTCGGGAAGCAGATATTGAAGTTGAGACTGCTGAACAGTGGATGGGCTTTGTACAAGCTAAAGAAGCCCTTCTTCAACAAAAAGTGGACAACGTTCTTGCTACAGGGGCCAGGGCAATTTTCAGTGCAGAATCCATTGAACCGAGTATATTCCATGCCTTAACAGACGCGGGCTGTTTTGTCCTTGGAGGGCTTGAACGCTCGGGCATTGAAGACATTGCCCGCGCCTCTGGTGCCACCATGTGCGATCATCTCGATGATATGGATGCATCAATTCTCGGGTCATTCACCTCTCTTACCATTGAGACCAGCGAAGGAATGGACGGGCGACGTGAGCGCCTCTTCCTTCATTTTGCTCAGCAAGCGGGCCTCGTGACCCTTGATGTGGGAGGCGGCGATGGCGTCGCTGTGGAAGAGAGCATTCGCGGGTTGCATGACGCACTTCGTTCAACGGCGCTTGCCATGCAAGAAGACGCCGTTGTTGCAGGCGGCGGATCCATCCACATGGGCGCCTCACTGGCTGTTAAAATCGCTGCAGAGCAACAAGCAGGCAGGGAACGCCTCGCCATGGAAGCCTTTGCTCGGGCGTTAGAAACGATTCCTTCAACGCTCGCCCAAAATGCTGGCGTGGACCGTCTGAACACCCTCCTCGCGCTGCGTGCAGAACACCGAGATGGGAAGTCAAATGCTGGCATTGATGCCAACGGGAACGTAGCCGAAATCACCTCAACGTGGATTCCAATGCAAACACTTCGTCACGCGCTTGATTCCGCCACGGAAACAGCCTGTGGGCTGCTCAGAGTTGACCAAGTCATCTCTGCCAGAGGCGACTGAACATATCATCCAGTCACAGGTTGCGCTATGTTCAAGTGCATCCGACGGGGCAAGTACGATAACGGGTTCACCGTATGAGCACCGTTCAAACACCGCCCCGAGCGCTCCTCAGCGTATGGAATAAAACTGGCATTGTTGAGTTCGCACGAGGGTTGGCAGACCTGGGGTTCGAACTCGTATCAACAGGCGGTACCGCACGAACATTGGCTGAGGCAGGACTTGATGTTCGTCATGTATCGGACCTAACCGAACATCCAGAAATCTTTGATGGACGGGTCAAATCACTCCATCCAGCCATTCATGGCCCTCTTCTTGCCCGCCTCCACCAACCTGCCGATGCAGAAGAATTGGACCGTCTGGGCTACGCCCCAATCCGAGTGGTCGCTTGCAATCTCTACCCCTTTGCAGCCGCCGCCAAGCAAGATCCACCCCTTGACGACCCCGCTCTTTTGGAAATGATTGACATCGGTGGCCCGACAATGGTTCGAGCCTCAGCTAAAAACCACCAACACGTACTCATCGCTACCAATCCTGAACGCTACACCGCGATTCTTGATGCGCTTCGCCAAGCTGGCAGCGCAGAACAAGTTTCCATTGACTTGCGCCGTACGTTAGCACTGGAAGCATTCCAGCACACAGCCAGTTATGACGCTACCATCGCCAACGAATTGCATAACCGTGTCGTGGGCGACCCAACACATGAAGAAACCATGGAATCACAACGAGACCATCTTCCAACGATGATGCTCTCAGCTGGTGAACAAATGCAGTTGCTTCGATACGGTGAAAATTCCCATCAAGCCGCAGGACTCTACGTTGACGTGACGGCGAAAGAAGGACACTCTTCCTTGGTAACAGCCCATGTTGAAGGTGGAAAAGCGATGTCTTACAACAATTATTCTGACGCCGATGCAACCCTCCGCTTGTGCCGTTCATTATCCACCGATGAATGGCCAGATTCTCCTCATGCCTGCGTCATTGTCAAGCACAACAACCCTTGCGGAGCCGCTCTGGGAGCGACTCAGCAAGAGGCATTTGAACAGGCACTTGCAAGTGATCCCGAATCCGCCTTTGGTTCTATCATTTGCTTCAATGAAATCGTTGAATTTGAGACAGCCGACGCGATTGGAGACTTGTTCGTTGAGGTAATGATGGCCCCCGGTTATACGACCGAGGCCAAGCAACGTCTTATGGTCAAGAAAAATCGACGCCTGTTGACCATTGAATCACCAAATGACCGCCTTGCCCCCCTCGAGCGAGAACTCGTTCGCAAACCGGTTGAAGGCGGCCTTCTTGTTCAGACGGAAGAGCCCCCAATCATCGATTGGTCCAAGGCTAAAACCGTGACCAAGGTCGAGCCGACAGCAGAACAAATTGCGAGCATGAAATTTGCCGTACGGGTGTGCGAGCAAGTCAAATCAAATGCGATTGTCATGGTTCAAGGAACCGCCACGGTTGGCATCGGACCGGGCCAAACCAGCAGGGTTGAAGCGGTTCGTATTGCAGCTCGACGGGCTGGCGCACGGGCGCACGGCAGTACTCTTGCATCCGACGCTTTCTTCCCGTTCAAGGACGGGTTGGAGCAGGCTGCAGATGCAGGAGCAACTTCAATTGTTCAACCTGGTGGCTCAATTCGAGATCAAGAAGTCATCGATGAAGCAGATGCGAGAAAGATTTCCATGGTGTTCACCGGTCATCGACTTTTCCGGCACTGATTTCTTGAATTAGGTTGAAGTCAAGGCGAAATGACGACGGTTCATGGGACATCTAGCGGATATCAATAAATCGTATTTCAGCCACCTTGTCGGTGCATGGAAGATGGCCTTTTGGTTTGCTCTTGGTTCCGTGAGACTCATCATTCACGGCATCATACCAGACGTTGATCAACACGCAGGCCAACGAACAGTTGACCGTTATTCGCCCCCCAAAAAGGCCGAAGATTAAGCGACGGTGGGGACTCTCCACCCCACCCACCAAACGCCGATGGCGGCAATAAGAGCGATGGTCGTCTGCCCGAAGCCGGGATCGCCCAAGATCGTAATGTACCATATGGAAAACAGCGAAACCAGCGCAATGAATCCACAAATCACAATTTTAGAATGCAAGGGCAGGGCGCGGCCTGAACGATAATACACGAGCAGTGACGATCCGAATAGGCGATTGGTGAGCAACCAACGAAACAAGCGCTGAGAAGAACGTCCGTAACAATAAGCGGCAGCGACCAACCATGAGGTTGTAGGCCAGCCAGGAAGGAATACGCCGATTCCCGCAAAGAACACGAAGATGCTACCGATTGCAATCCATACGCTTCGAATTACCGGGTTTGCGCTGGGCTTATGTTCGGCCAATACCGCCATGACGACCTCTTCATCCTCAAGCGAGGCGTAGGTTTCAGCAAGGCGTGATGACAATTGTCTGCGAGAAGTCCCTTGCGACAAAGCGCGACCGGTCATTCAACTCACCGATTGTCGCTAAGGAAGGCGTGCAAAAAACCCTTCCTCTGAATGGAAAGATATGAAACAGGGCAGGATTTGGCCATTGCATGGTTGAGGGTCAAGTGGGGGGCCGCATTGCTTCTCGGGAACAC
The DNA here is from genome assembly GCA_016778305.1 of Candidatus Poseidonia sp. Taxonomy (GTDB): domain Archaea; phylum Thermoplasmatota; class Poseidoniia; order Poseidoniales; family Poseidoniaceae; genus Poseidonia. Next base: position 9,750 of record JADHPT010000022.1, read on the forward strand.
CCACTTCGTTGTGCTGTGCTCTTGTCCGGATCAGGGACGGGAATGGAAGCACTCGTCCATGCTCAACGAGAGCACGACCTTCCTCATCAGACAACGGTTGTCATCTCGAATAAAGCCGACGTCGCCGGAGTTACGCGGGCAGAACGGCTTGGCCTACCGACCGTGGTCATTGAACACCGGCCTGTGGGTGAATCGCTCTCGCGGCAGGAGCATGAACAAAAAATACTGCATTGCCTCCTGGAATACGAAGTTGAACTGGTCGTTCTTTCGGGCTACATGCGACTTCTTTCACCTTCGTTCCTCAATGCATGGGGTCGGCATGTGATCAACATTCACCCTTCACTTCTCCCTCATTTCCCAGGTGCGCATGCTCATCGCGATGTTCTCGCTGCCAAGGTACGTGTTTCAGGTTGCACCGTTCATTTGGTGGATGACGGTATGGATACCGGGGCTATCATCGCCCAGCGAAGTGTCCCCGTGTTGAAACAGGACGACGAGAAACGCTTGAGTGAACGTGTCAAAGTAGAAGAACACCGCCTCTATCCTAGAGTTCTCACATGGATTGCTGAAGGACGTGTTCGCCATGAAGGGCCAACAATTTCTGTCGATGGACTTGAAGGTCTTCGGCTGAGTTAAAATTTGTAAATGCACAAGCGAAATCCTCCGTTTGTATGGGAGGCAAGTCCTGCAATAAGTGACCCACTGACAGCGCTCCTTTAGGCATTTCAAAATTACAGGGGATATGAGCGAAAAGGGGTTGTCTACGCCCGTTGATATCGAGGGGAACGCCCCCTTCCTGAGATTGATTGAGCAGGTTTTGAATGGCACCTTCTTCCATCAAAAAGGCGTCACAAGGCAGGAATAAACACGCCGTATCAACTTGACCGTACGCCCATTCGATGAGGTGATGAACCCCCCCAATAGGAAAGGGGTCAGGCCATACATCGCCTTCAAACAGCGTCGCCCGTTCTTCACTGCCACAGAGCACGATAACGCGCTGCAATCCGCATGCGTCAAGAAGACCCTTCAAGCGGTCAACGCCCCCAAACATCAACCCCTTGTCCTTTCTCATGCGCAGACTTTCACCGCCTGCTAAAATAAACACCGTCAGCGTCATGCAAACCCTCAATGCATTTCATCAAGTTTATCGAGAGCTAGTTCCAACTCTTCAAGCAAACTTCGAACCCGCTCAAGGAGCGCTTTCCGCTCTCGGCTTGAACGTGCTTCAGGCAGCCACTCAAGCAAGCGTCGGACATCGCGGGCATCTCGATCGACCGTCCATTTCAGAACATTCTCGAGGACGGGGTCTTCAGCTGGGAGAAGTCGTTCCGTCATGTGAGTCACTTGCCTCCGCTCTCAATGAATCCTCCGCTTGGAGAATACGGCTTCGTATCCGCTCGTACATCTCTCCTCCAGACGGGGCCGTTCGGACAAGATTATCGCATGCCCCGATCGAATCCTTTCGAAGCGAAAGGAAAAGAACGCAATATTGGTGCCAGTGCTGGCTTTGTTCAGCGGCCGCCATCAACCATTCATCCGAAGGTGCAGGGTGACCCGCCCTCGTAATTTCTTCTGCCACTTCAAGAACGACCATCAAAGCCTCTCTGCGTTGAAGGAGATGAATAAAAGCCATCCAAGGGTCCTCGCCCAAATCCTCTCGCGGGAGGTTGGCGAGAAGCAGTCCCGCCATGCTCAAATCTTCACGGCCATGACGTTTCCATAGCGCAGGAATCATTTTGGCGAGAAGTCGCCGTTTTGGAACGGTGGTCAACATCCATGAACTCAACTGCCTCAAATCAGGCAGCGGTGTTCCGATGTGAAAAGAAAAGCCCCCGTCACCTGTTGTGATATCAGTCCGTGGCTTATTGGTGAAATCCGGCACACATTGCTTGTACGCCTTCAGGAGAAATTGAAGAGTACGGCGTTTGTTCTTTAATCGGCTTCCCGCTTGCTCCTCCAACCAATCGTCAAGGCGAGGATTCAACGAGAGTCACCTTCGTTGGCTTTCTTGCGAAACGTATCAAACAAGTCACCAACCAATCCGACTGAATCACGAAGCGTATCCATCAACGTGTCAATCATCGCCTTGTCGTCGTACTTTTCTTTGACCATCTCACGCAGCGCACGTTCGATTTCGGCATGCTGGCCATCATCTATGTTAAATTGAGAGCGAAGATGAGCGAGAACTCTGAACTCATCCTTCGAAAGTGAGGCGTTCACGATAGCGACTTCGAAGACCTTGGTGTAGATGGCCTGCATGTCCTGGGGTGAAATCATCGCACCACTTCTGGTTTCAACTCCCGCTTGAATGGATTCGTAAATGTAGGCTGGCTCATCAGCATCGAGGTTGAGAACACTGGCTAATTTGATGGTTAGCCGTTTTTCTTCTCGCGTGAGCACACCATCCATGAGCATGACTTCAACGGTAGACCTGAAAACATCCAGGGCTCCGAGACTTGAGGCGGACACATTAGATTCCAATACCTCCGACTTCTTGAAGAAACCGTATGTAAAAAGCATCAGTTCTGGCGGGAAACTTCCCATAGGATTGAAAAGGGCTCGTCGGGTGGCTTACATGTTCACATTCATTTTCACCCGTTCGTCGGGTGGCTGCAATGATGCCTTTGAACCCGGTTCGAAGGCCATTCAAAGGGTGCTTGCGAGCAAGAGGATGAATACTCATGAGGAAAAATACCAATTCAAACCACAGTAGCGGTAACAAGAGCAAGGCGATGAAGTACCAAATTCGCGCTGATATTAAGGTGAACGGGACCGTCCAACGCAAGGATATCATTGGGGCCATCATGGGCCAAACCGAAGGATTGCTTGGCGATGACCTCGAGTTGCGAAAGTTGCAACGCACTGCCCGCGTCGGACACGTTGATGTTGAAACGGAAACAAGGAACGGCAAAGTGCACGGCGTCATTACCCTTCCTAGCAGTATGGACAATGTTGAAACAGCCATTATTGCGAGTTCACTGGAAACCATTGATCGTATCGGCCCTTGCAACGCCATCATCAAGGTCGTAGAAATTAGCGATATTCGTGCAACAAAGCGCACGGCCGTTGTCGACCGAGCCAAGGAATTGCTCCTCACTCTGGTGAATTCTGGAGAAGCAGCATCCAAGACTGTTATTGAAGAGGTCCGCTCCGTTCTTACGGTAGGAACTGCAACCAATTTCCACGGCTTGACCTGTGGACCCAATGTTGAATCGTCGTCTTCCTTGATTATCGTCGAGGGTCGCAACGATGTCCGCAATCTCCTCAACTGTGGCGTCAAGAACGCCATCAGTGCAGATGGAGCAGGCAACATCAAGCAAGAATTGATCGACCTTGCAAACAGCAAGGAAAGCGTCACCGTCGCTATTGATGGAGACCGTGGCGGTGAAATGCTGTTCATGCAACTGTATGACATCATGAAGACCGACCACGTGGCTCAAGCCCCGGTTGGACAAGAATGGGAATTGCTGCCTCAAAAGACAGTCACCATGTGCCTTCAGAAGAAAACAGATGCTGCCAAGTTTAAGCATCAACTCGACAAGAAAATCGCAGAAGACAATGAAAAATATGGCGGCGACAAAGATTGGGATAAAGACATGGAAAGCAACATCGGCATGGAAGCCGAAACCGCTCCTGCTGACATCCAAGAATTGTTTGACATGACCGATGACATTCCAAAGAACAAAGCCATCATTCGCTTTGCTGACGGCACCTATTCCGAACAAATCGGCCCCTCAAAACTCGAGGAAGCCATGAAGGAAGCAGAATCTGCAGACGCAGTCATTCTCAACGGGCCCGTCACGGGCAAGGTATTGAATTACATCAACCAGTCTACAGCAACCACTGTCATTGGAACCAAGCAAGGCAAGGATTTCGAATCACCTGAAGGAGTCAAGATTTGGTTGTCGGAAGTACATCGTTGAAAATCATCGGTTTGTATAAATTAACTGCGACCCTTCGCCTATCATGGGCGAAGGCATTGAGACCGACTGGCCAAGTGAAGATTCGGCTGCAACATCGTCCAACGAAGCCTCTCAGCCAGAGGTCGATGACCAATCATTGAGAGATGATGCATCCGTGATTGAATCCGAGTCCAAAGACTCGGGCGACGAAACTGAAATCGCAATATCGACGGAATCTTCGGAATCCGCGGCGAGTGAACCTTGGACCTTCCCCGTTCGGGCCGCACCCATCTTGGCTCTTCAGGGCGAAGAAGTCACAGAATTTCCACTCAGCCAGCATCGTTCAGGTCACGAATCAACGTCCATTGTCATGGACGACCGTTTGATGCGAGTCGTTGAAGCCCGCTATGACGCTGACGGAGTACGCCGATTGAACGTGCGTATGGCCTTGGTGAAGGAACACATATCGGGGTATTCACATACACACCTGGATCTGTTTCGCCGTCTGAATCCAGTTTGGTATTCGTCCATTGGTTTCGGACTTCTTGCAGCAACCACAATCGCTCAAACCCTCCTCGTTCTCGGTGGTGGCTTGTTCATGTTTGCAGGCGTTGCCGGTTTATTGATGTCCAAATTAGACCTTCATAGAATCTCCTTCTCAGACCACGGCGGGCGCCACGATTTTTATCTCTCTGGCTGGGGCCAAGAAACCTTCCTGATTCACAACAGTATGGCTTTGCTCGGCCCGGCCTTCGTTGACTTTTTGCGGACTGGAACACTTGAAACTCAGCATATCGATGCCGTCGTTGAGTCCATGGCTCAACCTGCTCCGCCTGCACCAACTGTCGCTGAAACAACCACCGCCTTCGCACAGGAGATTCCACTTCTTCCTGCCGTTGAGCAACCTCTTGTTGCACCAATGGCTCTTCCCGGGCCCCCTGCCGTTGATACGAACCCACTTCCGCCCTCACCGACTACAGCTCCCTCGGATGGGCCACCAATTTCGGCACCCCTTTCAGCGACACCGGCTCCACCCGCAATGATTCCACCACCACCTCAGGCGTTGCCACCAGCACCCCTTTCAGCGACACCGGCTCCACCCGCAATGATTCCACAACCACCCAAGACGTTGCCACCAGCACCTCTTCCCCAACCGGCTGCTCTCCCTCCAGCACCCTTGCCGCCGATGCCGTTGCCGCCGGCACCGCGTGCGGCTGCCAATGATGTCGATGCCCTCTGGGACGATCTGAACTGATCAGGCCTTCACGCCACCGGCGGAAGGAAGCATCACGCTCTTCGATAAACGCTTGACTTCATGGCCGATCTCATCCAACGTAGATGGTAATGGCCATTCATCCTTTTCCAGTGGTACATGCTTCCCAAGACCAGGGATTCGTTGGAGGGCCTGACCGAGAGTGACTGCATCGTTGAGGAAATGGCCTTGAGCACCACTGTGCCTCGCCTCAAGCCTACGGCGAATCCATCGTTTGAGTGGGGGAATCATGCCAATAAGATGCTCCATGAGTTCGGCCCGTCGCGCATCGTCTTCATCGCCTTCGGGGAGAAGCCGCAACGTCAAGCGGAGCAGTCGTGCAACCCGAACGTCCCTTGGCGTAACGTTGACATGACCAGCGAGCCCTCGGCGAACCTCTTTCATACCGTCCATACCGCTGATTTGAATACGTTCAGTGAGATCATTGAGCCCCAAGAGGGCAAGGAGTTCACGCAGGGTTTCAAGTGCTTCCTCAGTAGCAGGATGTGATGAATTCTCATCGGCAGCATTTCGATTTTGAGGTGCTTCTGGCAACTGCTCGGCTCGGGTTGGTTCCGGCATGGAAGGCGTCGACGCCATAGATTCAACCTCTGCTTTATCAGGGGCCTCGATGACGTTGGAGAGAGTGTTGACTGGCTTCGATTCCTCTTCACCCGTGCTTTTCTGTTTGAAAACAGCCTCCTCTTTGGAACCCGCAGGCGGAGAGTACTTCACAGACTCTTCGGGTTCACTGTTCTGTTCCATCGCTTCGAGCATCGCTTCATGTGCATCATCAAGGGGAGATTGTAGAGATTCGTTTTCACGTGGTGAAATGGGTTCATTGACTGGAATAAGCGTAGCATGCGTTAATTTTGGTTGCCACAGAGCGATGCTGTAACCATCATCTTCAACGTCACGCCCAGCAAGCCGAGAGGAATAAGCGGGAATTGATGCACTTAACCGTTCGAGCATGCGTGGCTGGCGCATATCCCGTTCCACCTGCAGTCCGAGTTGAACGTCGTTAACCCAAGGAAGGTATTGCAGACGGCGTCGCAGCACATCATGGCTTTCGATGAAGGGCCTTGCACGACTTAATTCAAGTGCAACCTCCATAGGTTCCCTCTCCATTCGTTCAACCCATGAATGGACGTCCCAACCTTTGTTCTGAAGACCTTGAATTTCCTGACGAAGGCCTTTCAGAAAACGGTGTGAAAGAGGCCGCGATGTTGAAGAATAAGCCTCAGTGGAATGGTTTACCTGTAAGGATGCAATGTATGCTTCAAATGCTTTGAGATTCATGGAATTGGTTTGAACCTCCTCTTGCAAGAGCCCTTGGCGGCGGAATGCAGCTAATTCCTCATCTAACATCACACGATGGCGTTCATGACGGCGTGAAGCCCCCTCAATGTAGGCTTCAGCCTCCTCCATCACCGTTTCATTGACAGCCTCTCCACGAAGAAGGTGAATTCTCACATCTTGATCATCAGCCCCATCAAAACTGGTATCCAGCGCCTCAAGTCCTTCGATCAAATCTTTTCTACGGTCCCATCTCGAACGCTCATGGCTGATCATCTCCAGTGCCGTCAATGGGTCATCAAAGATGCGCTGGCGCCATTGCCCAAGATCCAACCCAGACTGCTCATAGGTCTCTACAAGAGCCAAACCATCTAATTCCAACTCCTTCCACAGAAGGTCGAGTTCATCCACCGCGTCTCGCAAGGCTTCAGTCTGTTCAAGATGGCCTAGGAATGCCCTTGATGCCTGCACCCGTGAAGGCCACATCGTTTCGAAACGTGACCACCGTTCAACAAGATCAAGATGAACGGCAACCGATGCAGCAACCTGGTCGTGATTTGCTTCCCATTCCATCAATTCACTTGGATGGAGTTCACCTTCATGAGGAAAAACGATTCCCTCACGACGCCAACGGTCAAGTTGGCCAGAAAATTCCTTTCTCCGTTGCTCAAGGGTTTGAGCCAACGTATAGACCTCATCTCGAATAGCATTCAGTTCCTCTTTTTTATCGATGGCGTGAACACCGTCGCAACGCATCTCAAATTCCGTTGCAAGTGAGCCATCGAAGGGCCGAATGAGTTGACGCACTGCCAAACGAACGTCCTCCTTTGTATGATGGAATTCTTGCCACTTTTCCACGTGATTCAAGGCGCTCAAGAGCGGCATGCCCTCCACCGTTCCAACATCATACCCTTCGTTGAGCAACATGGCGCGTCCGTGTTCAATCATGTTACGTTGACGTGCTTCATCATCGAGAACGGTTTGCAAGTGGCGAAACAATTCATCATACCGCTCAGGCTGCTCGAATAAATTGTAGAGCGGAGAAAGTGCGGCATGACTTGACTCATCAAGTCCTCCAAGCCGGCGGTACAATTCTTCCCATGTATCGCCCATTTCTTGTTCGTACCAATCCAGCTTTGCTCGATTCAACGGAGGTTCCCACGGAGCGACATCACGTAATGCACGCTCAAATTCAAGGTAGAGTTGTTCGACATTGAACGCATCATGATGGCGATCGGTGTAATGTTGACCATCAAAGAGGTCCCCTGCGGAGGTTCTCGAAAGCCAGATCAACCTGTCCTCGATTTCAGATGCTGTTTCACGTCGCTCTTCCAGCCATGAAAGACGCTCACTCCGACCGTCCGGGTCTTCATTGAGAAAATCGAGCATGGCATTTCGGTCAAATCCGAAACCCTCAAGCGACGCAAGGCGGTTTTCGTACCACACCTCATGCTGCTCTGATGAATCCATTGGCCTCAAGCCACTACGGTCACGGGGAGGCTTTCAATATGAACGGTCCATGAGCGAGAAAAACCCTCGTTCCATTCCTCGCCTTGAGCCAGCGGCCCTGAAAAAAAGGGCTGAAAATAGCCCTCACAACCAGTAATTTAGCCGCAGAGCATAAAGGCGCTAAGGGCGGGTGAGGGGCAATGAGCGTTCTTACCATCCTCGTTGGTTCTTTGTCAATCGGTGCAGCAGGCGCCGCAGGTTACTGGATGTTAAACACCAGCCGCCGCATGGTTAAACTTCTTGATCTGCAAACACTTCTGAGAGAATCACAGTCAACTCACTTCCACCATCTTAATCGAGCTACAGAGGACGCTATCAAGGAAGTACAAAGCGTTCAATCAACCATGAATGCTCTGCGTAGTATACACCCGGACATCGATGCCTCCCTCACTGCACATACCTTCCTTTTAGAGCATGAACAAAACCTCACGGCCGTGATCGATACTGCGGAGGTTTGCCACGTTCTCCGATTGCTTACCCAACATCAAACAACAACCTCTGTAGATGCTCCTTCTCTTACAGTCAGCCATGAAAGCATGCTGCGCCGCTTGCTGGCTGTACTCGATCACCGCGGCTTGGACATGATGGCCCTGCATTTGGATGCAGACACTGCTCATCGACTTGGCTTAGCAGCACTTCACATTCAAAATTATGATTGGGCTGAACGAGCTCTCAACGTTGCTTACCAACTATCTCCGGGCCACGCAAGCGTGCTGGAAGGCTTGGAACATATTGCCCAATTGAGAGGCGATGATGCCCTCTACCGGCATTGGTTGGAGGCCAGAATGAAGATCACTCCAGACAATCCTGAATTGCTACGGGCTCATGCTCACTTGCTCGCCTCGATGGGCGACGGAGAAGCAGAACTCGCTGTCCGCCGCCTCGAGGCGCTCGGGGTTGATACAGCCGCTGACCGTTCTCTTCTCTCTGGGTTGAGGGCTCGTGCAGGTGCCCGCTCAGAAGCTATTGAAGCAATCACACAAGCTCTTGATGAAGACCCAAGTCGTTCTGAGGATTGGCTTCACTACGCGCAACTGCTTGAAGCAGAGGAAGAGTTTTCGCTGTCGCTTGAAGCCAATGAACGATGCCTGACACTCAACCGTCAATCAGGCGAAGCATGGGCTCTCAAAGCACGAATCCTCTCCATGAAGAAAGGCCACGAACGTGACGCTCTCAAAGCCTCAACTCACGCAGTCGCCCTCGGTGCTGGCGGCGTGGACGCCATTTTCCTCAAAGCTGAACTTCTTGAAATTGAAGGCTCGGTGGTGGCGGCCGAAGAAACTCTCCTGAAAGCGATTGAAGCAGAACCAATGAATGGAGAATTACGTGCACGTATTGCTGGACGCTACCTCCTCAACCATCGTATCGATGATGCAGAAGCCATGCTGAATGCAACGCCCCAAGGCATCGACCACGCGCTCCTTCACACCGTTGAGGGACGATTGCATCTCGCCCATGCAGACCGTCAACGTGATGGAACAGGTCAGACCGATGAAACCCTCCTCTCCGCTGCAATGGAAGCTTTCAACGGGGCACTTGAATTGAATCGTGAACTTGGTGTTGCCTGGCTCGGTCTCGCTCGAACGCAACGGCTCCTCCTTCAACTTGAAACAGCTGAAGAATCTCTTGCCAGAGCACGCCGTTTGATGCGTGAGACGAATCCTTCGGTTGCCACAGAATCCGCCCTCCTTGCTCTTGACGGGAACGACATCGTTTCTGCATCATCTTTCGTTGACGCAGCCGACGTCCACGGGCAAACACCTACAACTGCCTATGTGAGAGGAAACATTGCAGCCAAGCAGGGGCGTCTGAAGCAAGCCTTGCAACATTACAGCGAAAGCCTCACACTTGACCCAGCTCACATCAGGGCGCGATTGAATCGATGCGCAGCACTTTTGGCGACCAACGAGCCGAAGAAAGCACTCGACGATGCCGAAACCCTCCTAGTCATGGCACCACTTCTTGCCATTGCGCGCATCAGGAAAGGAGAGGCGCACATGCATTTGGAAGAGTGGGATCTCGGCTGTCAAGAATTTAAACAGGTGCTTGAAAATGCCCCGCACCACACGCACGCTCTAACACAAATGGCGGCGTGCTACATGAGCATGGACCGTGCTGAACGAGCAGAAGGCCCATTGAATGAGGCGCTGCGCCAATCCCCAGATCACGCCCCTGCATGGCACCAGCGTGGCCTGCTGTATCTTGAATTCAACATGATCGATAATGCCCTTTCTGACTTTGAGGCCGCAGTCCGCTGCGATGGCAATCACCTCGCAGCTCGCCTACAAATCGCAGCCCACCATCACGGCCTGGGTCAACTCGACGCTGCCGAAGCATCTTGGAGAGCCGTTCTTGCCATTGAACCCGACCATCAACTCGCAAAGACTCGTTTGGATGAGTGTGAGAAAAGGTTGATGGCGAAGGCTTGACCCCCACCACATAGAGAGGGTCGGTAATGAAAGAAGAAGAAGACCTCAACCTCACCGAGATTCTCACCGCTCTTCAGGATTTCATGACCCAAGACGGGGCTATCTCAGAAGAACAACGAGCCTTCTACAATGCCTTCCGGGTTCACCTTAACAGCCACGAAGGCAGTTTTACCATCGAGGACATTGAAACCCTTTTGCTCAAAACCAAAAGCGAAATTCAAGACATATCTGAAGATGAATTCGGAAATATGGGTGAAGCCATTCTGAGCCAATATAATACAAAAAATAAGGAGGCTATCAACGACCGTATTCGTCGTTTGGCAGAAGAAGAAGCAGCCAAACGTGCATTGGCTGAAGCAGAACGCCAACGTCTCGAAGAAGAGCGATTGGCAGAAGAAGCACGTCTCGAAGAAGAGCGATTGGCAGAAGAAGCACGACTGGCAGAGGAAGCTCGTTTGGCTGAAGAAGAACGTCTGGCCGAAGAAGCACGCTTGGCTGAAGAAGCACGCTTGGCTGAAGAAGCACGCTTGGCCGAAGAAGCCAGACTGGCTGAGGAACAACGATTAGCAGAAGAAGCCAGACTGGCTGAGGAACAACGATTAGCAGAAGAAGCCAGACTGGCAGAGCAAGCACGCTTAGCAGAAGAAGCACGGCTGGCAGAGCAAGCACGCTTAGCAGAAGAAGCACGGCTGGCAGAGGAAGCACGCTTAGCAGAAGAAGCACGACTGGCAGATGAAGCGAGAATACAAGCAGAACTTGAGGCGGGTGCAGCCGCTAAGCAAGCCTACTGGGACGCTCAGGCCGACATTCCAGATCCAGAAGTTAAGGACCTCCCCGATCTTCCCGAACAGCAACAGGCCCCTCTGTCTCCCGAAGCGGATGGTTCACCCCTCACTGTCAAGGTCCTCATTGGTGTTGCGGCCGTCCTCTCACTCCTGGGAGCGTTCTTCGTTCTCTAGAGTGTATCAAAGCAAGTCATTTTGAGGGGAGGGCCCTTAGGATGGACATGAACCTGCAACCCGGTGACAAAGCACCCGTATTCGAGCTCAACAACGCCAACCCGAATGTGGGCGCTGCAACAATGACGACTGCAGACGCTGCAGGAGTCAATGGAACCGTTATCGTGTTTGAGTGCAATCATTGCCCCTATGTTATCGCCAATATTGACCGAATGAACGCCATGGCATTAGCCTGTAAGGAGCGAGGCATTGGTTTTGTTGGCATCAATTCAAACGACCCAGTCGTCTATGAAAACGACTCATTTGAACACATGGTTAAGCGCGCTGAAGGCGGCATGCCATATTCATATCTCCACGATGACACTCAAGTTGTTGCGGAAGCTTACGGGGCGAAACGAACGCCCGAGTTCTTTCTTTTCGACGCTGAGGGCCTTCTTGTTTACCAGGGCCGAATGGACGACAGTCCTCGCAATCCCAGCGAAGTAACGACTTCGGAACTCGAAGACGCCATCATGGCAATGTTGGCTGGGGAACAACCCGAAACCGCTTACACAGATTCAATTGGCTGTTCAGTCAAATGGAAGGCCTGAGGGATTATCAATGACGGGATGTCGACGTCAATGCGATTGGGACGATGACATGGTCTGCCGTTCCTGCGGTATCGATTATTCCCCCCCGAAACCCTCCGAAGAGGAATAAGTAGCGGGATGCTTCAGTATTGCTCAAGGACCAACTCTGTGGTCGTGCTGGCGATTTCATTGGGGGCGGCGAGCCACATCTTGTCCAACAAGGCTCGCAATGCCATGGTGTCATCGACGTGGACGAGAGCCACCAAGTCAGCCTCTCCAGAAACTTCGTAGACGATTTCAATTCCATCCCAGCCGGTGACTTCAGATGCGAAGGAGCCGATTTCTGAGCCAGGGGCGACTTTAATCCGAACGAGTGCCGTCAACCCTACTCCACCTTCGCGGATGGTATAGCCGCGAATTGTACCGTCCTCTTCCATCGTTCTGATGTGGGTGCGGACTGTTCGTTCACTGGCTTCAACCTTGGTAGCCAGATCGACATACGACATCCTACCGTTTTTCCGGAGTTGGGCAAGGATGGCTCGATCAATCTCAGCAATGCGGGGCATGTCTATACCTTGGCAAAATCCTATTTGAAACCTTTTATCAGCAATATATGGCAGGATTTTATCTAATTGTGTGAAATAAAAACCCTGTATGAGTTAGAAAAAGGAAAATAAGGAGTTATTTTTCGGGATGCGTAATTTCGTGAGGTTCAAAAGGATAGCGCGAGGGGGGCCTTTCAATGCCACAAGAAATGACCAGCAGCGTCGCCGGCCTCCAATCCTTTCTTGATGACGTCGCATCAACACAACGCTCGCAGCAACAACATGATTGGTTTCAAATCGATGTTGCTGCAATGTTCTCTTCAACACCGATCATGGCGCATGAATTGAACAGAGAAACGGGAGCGGCTCTTCTCTTTTTGAACGAATCACTGGTTCTTCTGTGCCCCGAACAGACCATTCTGCATCACTTTCCAAGGCATTTAATTCACTGTTTCGTCGAAGACTGCAGGGCCCAAGAGCTTGGGGACCAGGACATTGTCTACAGAATAGAATTATTTTCAATATCTCCCCTCGAGGAACAATTGTGCTGGGTAGTGAAGAGCACCTCCGAGCATGAAATTCCTCACCTCCAAGCACAGGTGGCGCGATGGATGGGCTGGCTGAATCGCTCGTAATTTGAACGCCCGCTTTGTTCAAGTCCCCCCTTCAACTGGCCTGCATGAGGGAGTATTGTGTCAGGACATATTACTGGCTTGGATTCAAGAATGGTTTTGGACAGTCGCGGTCAACCGACTGTCGAAGTGGATTGTTATGTTGATGGCGTTCTTCTAGGCCGTTCCATCGTCCCTTCTGGAGCCTCAACGGGCGCCTATGAAGCGCTGGAGTTGCGAGACGGGGACGTCAACAAATACCTAGGCAAAGGCGTCCAGCAAGCGGTCAACCATGTCAAAGAGCATCTCGAGGAAGCACTGGTTGGCCTACCGGTCGACGAGCAGAGGCTCATTGACGAGGTGATGATTGAACTTGATGGCACGGCTAACAAATCCAAGATAGGCGCCAATGCGATGCTCGGGGCCTCACTTTCCTGTCTTCATGCTGGAGCAGCCAGTCACGAGTTACCCCTATGGAAGTACGTAGGAGGTGTAGCAGGTGGACTCATGCCGGTTCCAATGCTGAATATTTTGAACGGGGGAGCGCATGCTGCTTCCAATGTTGACGTACAGGAATTCATGGTGATGCCACACGGCTTTGACACCTTTGCAGAAGGCCTACGGGCTGGAGTAGAAACCTATCATTCGTTGAAAGCAGAACTCAAGAAAGACGGACTGCTCGGCGGAATTGGCGATGAGGGGGGCTTCGCACCAAACCTCCCGAACAACGAAGAAGGCCTGAAATACATGGTGAGAGCCATTGAGGGCGCAGGTTATTCGACAGAGGAAATCGGCATCGCCCTGGATGTCGCCTCAACGGAATTCCACCACGATGACGGCTACCATATTGAAGGAAGGGTCCTCTCCAGCGAAGAACTTGGAGAAATGTATGCAGGCTGGCTTGACGACTATCCCATTCTCTCTATTGAAGACGGATTTGATGAGGATGATTGGGCAGGCTGGGCCGCATTTACCCGGTCTCAGGGCCATCGAGTTCAGAGTGTCGGCGACGATCTCTTTGTTACCCAATCTGAACGACTCTCTCAAGGAATCGAGCTTGGGGCCGCCAATGCCATGTTGGTCAAATTGAATCAGGTTGGCACCGTTACAGAAACTCTTGAAGCGATGGATTTAGCAACGACAAACGGCCTCAACAATGTTGTTTCCCACCGCAGTGGTGAATCAGAAGACGTAACCATTGCAGATTTTGCCGTAGGGACACGTGCCGGCCAAATCAAAACCGGGGCACCTGCTCGGTCCGACCGTGTGGCAAAATACAACCAATTGCTGCGAATCGCAGAAGATGTCCACGAATACAAATCTCCTTTCGCATAGGTAAAAAACCGCGTTATATATACTCCGAAACTCCGCACCGGGCTATGAAGCGAATCAGTGTATTCCTTATCGTAGCCTGCCTCTTAATTTCGGTCACACCCCTCAACGTATCAGCGGACGAGACCCAAGACATTCCTGCCAACGCACAGGCAACTGGCTCCCACGACAGTCTCGTCGATGCTCTGGCACATGCCAACCTCGTCACCGCCCTCCAAGCAGACGGGCCCTTCACGGTCTTTGCCCCAACCGATGCGGCCTTTGCCGCAGCAGGTATCGACCTGGCGAATTTTGACACAGACGAGGAAAATGCAACCCTTGCTGACATCCTCCTCTACCACGTTTACGAAGGATCAGTCGCCGCCAGCGCAGTCACTGACGGCCTCACCGTCACCATGCTCAACGGTGATAATGCAACCTTTGCCGTCGCAAACGGAGCAGTATCCGTTGGAGGAGCCAACGTGACCACTGCCGACGTCATGGCTTCCAACGGAATCATCCACGTCATCGATGCAGTCCTTATGCCGCCGGTCGAAATCGTAGAGCCCGAGCTCGTAGACATCCCTACTGTAGCAACGTCAACAGGCTCCCACAACAGTCTTGTCGCCGCTCTCACGAAGGCAAACTTGGTTGCAGCTCTCCAGGCAGACGGGCCCTTCACGGTCTTCGCGCCAACCGATGAAGCCTTCACTGCAGCAGGAATCAACCTCGACGACTATGTCA
>JADHPT010000023.1 GCA_016778305.1 Candidatus Poseidonia sp.
TACCCATGGAGTCGCCCACTCAAATTAGGTGTCCCCCTAAAGCGTGACTCGGATGACTCGTACGAAGTCAAGATTCATCAATTCAACCAGAGATGTTAGGTGAACCCTATCAATGAGGAGCCGTAGGGGCTCGCAGGCGTACTTGTGATACTCAAGAAATATGGAGACAGGAATGTCATCGATTTATCCGAATGGGGCAGACCCTTCGCCCGAGTCATCGCACGGCTCCTCAAAGAAAAACCCATATCGGTGATTCAGGTAACAACTTTTCACCTTTTGCTCACCATATTCTGCGCCTGGCTGATTTTGGAAGGGAATACAATCATAGCATGCTTCTTACTTGTCGTGAAGGGAATTATTGATGCTGTTGACGGCGAATTAGCTCGGATTCGTAAACGTCCGTCGCACGTAGGAAGGTATTGGGATACCGTCGCAGATACGATAGGTTTGGTTGCCGTCATGTGGGCATTTGGACGGCTCTATAGCTGGGAACCAATGCTCACATTCGCTCTCATTCTATCCACGTTATTCCAATATTCACTGTTCAATCACTATTCAATACTGATGAGAAACTTGGGCTCTGGTGATACGACAAGCCGTGTTGATGAACGAGAAAAGCCCGTCGCGTATCCTTGGGAAAAACAGTCTCACGTGAACTTTTTTCACATCATCTATCTTATGGGTTTTAGTTGGCAAGACCGAATGATTTCAAATTTATCTGGACAAGGTTCCCCCAACCTTGGGTTTGAGTTAACTGTTTCTTCATCACTGGGATTCGGAATGCAGTCATTGATCATTTTTTCTCTGGCCCTGACTGAACATCTCAATTATCTTCCAGAACTTATCTTGGGCCTAAATATGGTGTTGATGACACTGGTGGTCCTTCGCAGTCGGATGTAGTCAAAGAGAGAACATCTCGACGACAACGTTGGCTGAAGCAGCGACTCAATACAAGACCTTGCCGTCAGTAGTGCGAATGCTGAGGGTACTTGGACACCTGTGAAAGGACCTTCATCTACTCTTCTTGGTCGTTTACAGCAACGCCCATCTGTTTAGCAAATGCTTCGTAATCTTCCTGAGTATCGAATTCAAGTGGAATGACCATCTGTTCCTGACAGTCTTGGCATTGATACCTTTGACCGACCATGAAGCCCATGTAGGGGTACACGCGGATTCCATAGCAGTTAATGCAGACTCGGAAGGACATCCTAAGCAACTCATTCCTCTTCAGACATCGCTGTTTTGAGCTCGGAGAGATCAATACGATGGTCTCCATTGACGTCAAATGCTTGAATCATTTGAGAAATCTGGCCCGGCGAGAGCATGTCTCCCAGCATATCACGAATGCCGTGGTGCAGTTCGGGCCCGTTGATGACTCCGTCGCTATCTGCATCAATTTTTTCAAACAATCCTTCGATTGTCATGTCTTTTTCATTCAATGCAGCCGTAAGCTTTGCCACGGCCTCACTTACGGTCCAGTTCTCTTCGCCCATGACCGATGGTGGCGTCCACAAATGAAAAACCATTCCGTCCTACAGGCTGAATTCACGCTCTCTCATCCATCTCCCCCAACACATGCTGCCCATTCTTTTTCAATGCTCGAACGCCATAAGTTGATGATGGATGGTCGCATGCGCTCAAAAGGTACGCCTATGGTTCGAGAATATATTGCCCGCGATCCTCGAACGGGCAAGCCCATTCAAACCAGTTCCAAAAAGGTCAACGAGGTTTCGTATGAGCCACTTGAAGGGCGTTGGTCAGCGCTGATTCCAGCAGACATTATGTCGCTGGCCGAAGGAAGCCTTGAATCACGTGAAGTTCGTTGGATGGGCGTCACCTATTCACTTACTCGACGTGACGGTATCAGAGCACTCAGTAGCGTGTCGCAGAACATGATTCCCATCGCACACAAATTTCTGCTGAGGGCCTTTGAAGATGAAGATGATGACATACGGATCGCAGCGTTGGAAGTGCTTCCTGAATTTGCAGTTCGTCGCTCTGATGAACTCTTTGATTGGCTTTCCGTACTCCTTGATGATACAAGCCCCTCTGTTCGCCAAGCAGCGAGTGAGGCCCTCGCACGTGCTGCACCAACCTTCCCATCGGGCGTACGTTCCTCACTCGAAAATGAATTACGATCCGAGGACCACCACCGACGTTCATGCGCCTGGAAAGGCCTTGAATCACTTGCGAAAACCTGGCCTGATGTCGTGGCAGATCACGTTGACTCGTTGCTCTTGGAGACGGAGGTTGAATTACGTCGAAAAGCAGCCAAGTTGCTCAAGACCATCATTTCAAGAAAAACCTCTGCCGTGTGGGATTTGGTATCTTGGGCCTTGAATGACGAAGATGCTGTCGTTCGAAGAACCGCTGCCAAATCACTCCCAAGTCTTGCCAATCAGGACGTACGAATGGCAACTATGTTTGCTGAACGGGCGATTGTTGATCTCGATGCAGAAGTGCGACTCTCGGCCATCAAGACACTCAAGCGATTGAACCGAGGACACGGCCGTGCTCGAGACCTCATCATTGCAGGAGCACGCTCCAACGATATCAGAGTGCGACAGGCATGTATTGATCTCTTGCCGAGCATGATGAGTGAGGATGAACTCCGTATATTGGCCAATGACTTACTCAAGACTGAAAAAGATCCTGGCTTGTCAAAGCAACTCCTCGAGATGCGTTTCGAGGCTGCTCTTGAAGGGACTGAAGCTCAAAAGAACGCCGCACTTGCCCCCGCCCTTGCTGTACCGGACTTGGACATAGAAGTCCTGCGCTCTCAGGGCAAATCTGTTGGATTACTTGCACCTCGGCCAGAGGATAAAGTAGAGGGTGAAGGCCCTCCCGAACCACCCGTTCAGGCGCCTCCAGCATCGAGTGTTGAACGACGGCCAACACAAGATGAATTGATGGGCTACCACGACGATGAAGACGAATTCGATGACATGCCCGATGAGGAATTCTACTGATTGTGAAGGGTAGGGCACTGCAACACCATTAAGAACAGGTGGGCGGTCGCCAAGTCGCTGAAGAGGTGAACTGTATGGACGATGATGTACCTTTCGACGACAAAGCTGAACAATTTGACCGCCTATGGGACGGAATTACGCCAAAGGGTGTTAACCGACCAAAGTCACTCAAGTTCCGACAGTACATCCTTGAGCATGTTCGCCAAATGCGCCGTCCACTCAACCGAGAAAACGCTCGTAAGTATTGGATGGGTGAACTTCAGAAGGAAATTGCCGACAAGGAAAATTTCTGATTGTGAGTGGAGGTCGCCTCGTCTCGGCGACCTATGATCGAACCTGAGACGAAGAGTGATGCAAAATGTTCACAACGACACGATTTGATTCTTGGGACCTACCTCAAACACTTCAAGAAAGCCTCACCGCTATTGGATGGGAATTTGTAACCCAAGTCCAAAAAGACACGATTCCACTAGCACGCCGGGGCATCGACGTCATTGGCCAAGCCCGTACGGGTTCAGGGAAAACAGCCGCCTTTGGCCTTCCTATTCTCGAGCGTTGTGAAGCAACGGGCATCTTGCAAGCATTGATTTTGGCACCCACCCGTGAACTCGCCAACCAAGTCGCTGAAGAACTTGAAATGTTGAAAGGCGCCAGTGGCTTGGTCATTCAAACTGTTTACGGTGGAACCGACATCGACAAGCAGGCCAAGAAACTTGGCGAAGGCGTCGACATCATTGTCGGAACACCCGGCCGCGTGATGGACATGAGCGAGCGAGGACATATTGACCTCGCAACTCCAACACTCATGTGCCTTGATGAAGCAGACCGCATGTTGGACATGGGATTCTTCCCCGACATCATGTGGGTCGTTGAACGAATGACTGGGCGTGAACAAACACTTCTGTTTTCAGCCACCTTCCCGCAAGAAATCATTGATGCCGCTCATGAATTCATGAACGACCCTGACTTTGTCCTGACCAATGCTGAAGCATTGGACATTCCCCCCATTGATCTGTATTCAGTACGCGTGGGGCGCACCAACAAATTATGGGTGCTTGGCCGTTTACTCGTCCGCATGAATGCTGAGGATCAAACCATCATTTTCTGCAACACAAAACGGATGGTTGACCTGGCCGTTGAACGATTGAAGAAGCACAAATTTGACGTCGCAGGCCTGCATGGTGACCTCAACCAAAATCAACGAGAACGAATCCTTGACAGTTTCAGAGATGGCAAGGTGAAGACCATCATCGCCACTGATGTTGCTGCTCGTGGTATTGACGTTGATGCCATCAGCCTCGTGATTAACTACGACATCCCCAACGATCTTGATTCATTCATTCACAGAATCGGCCGTACTGGACGTATCGGACGCAGTGGTGAGGCATGGAGTTTGGTTTCAAGGGATGATGCCCCTCAACTCTCGAGAATCATGGCCACCTATGGGTTGGACATTCAACCAACCGAGGCACCTGAACTTCCTGAAGGCGTGGACAGAGACCCTGTTCGTCGACAAGATGACTTCACTGAATCTGCTGACGTGTTCGGATTTGTTACCGTCCAGTTTAACCTCAGCGAAGACAATGCAGGATCTGCTCTCCAAGTCTCATCGTGGCTAATCGAACAATTGAAGTGTGACGAACTCGCTATTGGAGAAATCAAATTTGATGGTGATGCAACGCTTGTGAGCCTCCACAAGAGCAAGATTGGTCTGGCCATGAAAGCTGTTGAAAAGCGAGATTACAACGGTCATCAATTGACCTGCGCCATCGTAGAGTGATTACTCCTCTTCCTGGCCTTGCCCTTTTTTCCACGAACCTTCCTTCTTCGTTTGGTACCCTTTCGCTAGGGGTAGTGATTCCTCGATCACTGATTCACTTCCTGCATCAGAAGGCCACGTACCGTCTTCATTCGGCCGAGCAACGGTCACGGAGGTCCCAACCATCAAGGCGAGTCCGAGGGCTGAAAGCGACCATGCATAACCGATTGCGTCGTCCCAGCGTTGCTGTGCTTGACTGCATTCCGAAGACAGAAGGCTTGCGAATTCACACAATTCCATCGTTTCACGAGCTGCAAGTGCCTCTTCATTCGAGTAGATATTATTCATCGCGAGCACGAACATCAAAGCAGCGACACCGAGGACAATCCAATGTTGTTGGCCCCATCGTCGTCGTCGCTCAAATCGCCAAGGTGATGGGTCGTTTTTGCTCGCATCTCGCGTACGCTCTGGACCACCAATTCGAATGAACCAAACCAACCACATCAATACGAGAACGACCAGGAACCCCCATTCGTAAACTTGTTGATGATAGGTCCACATTGAGTTGAGGCATGCTTGTTGACCTGGCAGGTCAACACAATCGTTGACTGCGATGGGATAGAAGACGACCAGGCGGAGAATATTCAATATATAGACAAGACCACACATCACGATAATCGTGCGCATTTTTTGACGCTGAGGCACACCATCGGTCATCATCACCAGCGTTGAAAGAAAAATCATTTCATGGACTCCAGCGCACTCGTCAGAGACATAGAGGCCCACGGTGTTGAAGGGGGCCGGGAAGGAAGGGTGTTGAAGGTCAATGCGGGTGAGCCAACCGTTGTGGTGGCTGATGACTGCAGACCCCTCGCCATAGATGAGGTTCGTTAATTCATTCCAAATCCATGCTTCAGTGACTTGAATGGGTGCGAGGGTATCCGAGGGCAAGGTGAGAAACCAATAGAAGGCTTCCACGAGCAACAATGCAGCGGGGATTCTTCCGTATCGTAGACCCAATTCACCGACTTCTTTCCACGACATATCGCCTTCAGGGCGAGCCTCAACCGTCGTGGCCATGTGCGATGATGGAAGGACTTGTTGAAAAGGTGTTGCGGTCTACACGCATGCCAATCAGCCAGCATCTTGCCGGGGCATGTCTTCAAAACAGACCCATCACTCCCCTTATCATGGGCGAGGGTGAAAACAAACCATCGCCAACACATCGCCTTGATGTCTTGGGTTTTTACTGCCCTGTCCCGGTTGCTAAAACCCGAACCGCCTTGAAGAAACTTGAAACTGGCTCCATCCTCGAAGTTTTGGCTGATGATCCCGAAACCCTTCATGATATGCCGCTCCTTCTCGGCCGAACCCAACACCGCTTGATTGATATCATTCAAGAATCAGGAGAGATTCGATTTGTCATCCAGGTGAGTGCATGAAGGTAGAACCAAGCAACATACCGAGTGTGGCATTCCTGCCAACAGAATTTGCCGACTTTCAAATTGAAGTGTTCAATGAGCCTGAAACAGGATTTGACCACGTCGCCATTTCGCTGGGGTCGATGGAAGGACCCGACCCCGTGTTGTTACGTGTTCATTCCGAATGCCTGACAGGTGATGTCTTTGCAAGCAAGCGTTGTGATTGTGGACCTCAACTTCATGCCGCCTTGAATGCGATTGTGGAGAAAGGATGGGGCGTTCTCCTTTACCTGCGACAAGAGGGAAGAGGCATCGGCCTTCACGCCAAAATACAAGCCTATCATCTTCAAGATGAAGGTGCTGATACACTTGATGCAAATTTAATGCTCGGATTACCCGCTGACGCCAGAAATTATTCCATTGCTGCAGACATGCTGAATTCTTTGGGCGTCAAGCAGGTCAATTTGCTTACCAACAATCCCGAAAAGGTAGACCAGTTGAAAGAATACGGCATTGATGTTGTCACTCGAACACCGCTGATCGTCGGTGTCAGCGATACCAATCGCGATTATCTCGCCACCAAAGCAGGAAGAATGGGTCATCATATCGATGATGCTGACTTGTAAGGTGGGGCCGTGGCCGGGAATTGAACCCGGGCTGGCAGAACCACAATCTGCCGTGCTAACCCCTACACCACCACAGCCATGAGAGGTAAGAACGCCTCATGGGTTAGGTATTTCAATCATCCGCCATGAACCGTCACAACCATCAGCGGAACAGGTGACCCTTGCCTTCAAGTGCCGTCGCTGCTTGAGGGTTAGCATGCGAACAACCCGTACCGTGTTCCTCTTGGTCAGCGTGATGCTCCTGTCCATCACATCCCCCCTTGCTATGCACGCCCAGGCACGCAGCGTTCACAGCACCACAGAAGTGGATATCTTTCCTCAAGGAACCTTTACTGACCCGGGGCAATGGCACGTAGGTGCTGAAACTTCTTTCACACAGGAAGCAGCCACGTACACCGAAACAATGGTTGCAGACCAGCGACTCACCATGGCTCATCACCGACCCATTCACCTTGACACCATGAGTGTCTGGTCGACGACTTCGCCAACCGATTCAAATTATTCAACGGGAGCACCTGACGGAGCAAGCACTTGGTCAACGGGTCCGGAAATTGAATTGACCGGCTTTGATGTGAGCGGCCTGGTGAATTATGATTTGTATGAAGTCCATATCAAAGCAGTCATTCAAATCCCTGATGCCTTGCAGGAAGACACGGTCCGAATTTCAGTTGAACACGGTGAAGGGTTTGATTTGTTGAAGACCTTCGCTCACACCCAAGGAAACGTGGATTACATCAATAATTCTGCCTTCACCATGAACATCACTGGTCTGATGGATTGGACATGGGACGACATCACCAACATGGTATTCACCCTGGATTATGTTTCAGCAGGTGGCGTTGATGATTCCCGCCTGGTGGTTGATGCAATGGGTCTCGATATCACTGTCCAAACACCGTGGTATGGCGGTGAAGTCGGCGTAGCGACTGCAGAATTCAGCGGGCATGAAATGCCCGTCATGGGATTGAACCTCAGTAAAGGAACCTATTCCAACATGGTTCTCAACACGTGTGGGCTGACACCTACAGTTAGCGGAACGACGGGCCAGTGGGAAAGTGAAAGTTTTTCCACCCCTGCTGAACAAGTGATGGGGCGTGTTCATCGCTCTGTTACAGAAGGTGAACTTCAAAACACGACTCTTGAATACAGTACGTCCAGCGATGGAGTCAACTTTGCCCCGTATGAGGTTATGCAGGCCAATACACTTCTACCTCAGGCTGCAGCCTACAAGCTTCGCCTCTCAGTGATCGATTCTTGTGTAGGCAGCCTTTGGGTTGACATCAACGATCCGTCATTGTCCATGAGCGGACGTGTGTTCGGGACCAACGATGGTATCGACCCTGTTTACTCGCGCTGGCTAATCTTCGTCAATGATGAATTGGTATCGAACGAACCCATGACCCTGGGTTCCTTTTCCCATCAGTGGCCTATTGGAGAATTTATGACGCCGGGAGACAGGAGCATATCCGTAGAATTGCGGGCGTGGTTCACGTGGGACTCGGAAGGTAATGAGAGCAACACTGCCCTCGAGGTCAACAGTATGAGCCTCAGCGGCGGCTATGCAATACAATGGGACGAGAACCCTGTCTGCCAGGAGATTGGTAGCCAAACGCTGGTTGAAGATAGTGGCGGAATGATTCTACCACTCCTTATTCGATGCAGTGACGACCGTACGGCCAACGAAGATTTGATTGTTCAATTCACCAATACCAACCCTGACCTGATTGCAGTCGACCTCGCAGAAGGAGATGTTCGTCTTCGCCTCATGCCAGAGGCGAGCGGCCAAGCGATTGTTGGGATTAGCGTTATTGATACGGCAGGAAATTCATGGAACCATGCATTCAGCGTGGTTGTTTCAGCCGTTGATGATGCACCCGTCGTCGAAGAATTCCAATCGCTCATTCCCGTTGAACGCGATGTTCCCACCACCATCAACGTCACCGTCAGCGATTCGGACTCTGCCAGCCTCACCGCCTCCACGAACAGGACTTGGGCAACAGTAGATTTGTCGGCAGGCACGCTGACAGTGAATCCACCAATCGCTGGATTCCAAACCGTCCTTCTTTCGGTGTGCGACCAAACAAGTTGTTCAGAACGGGAGATTGACTTTGAAGTCATGGCCTTAGCAGACATCTTTGTTGAATCAATTGACTTTGGTGATGACGAGGTCCTCGTCCAAGGCGACGTCATCTCAATGCGTGTATTGGTTCGTAATCAAGGACAAGCCGATGCAACTCTGATTTCAGTTCGATGCGAAACTGAAGACCAACTCATTGGTCTCGAAACAATTCCCATTCTTCGTCCGGGAGAATTAGGGTCTGTGACCTGCGATTGGCAAGTCCCAAAGGATTCAACGCTTGTCCGATTCACTGCAGTATTGGACAAGGGCTTGGAAATCCCTGAAGGAAATGAAGAGAATAATGAGATGGAACGACTCATGGTCATCACTGAGGCTGAATCCGGAGATGATGCAAGCAGCGATAGTGTCCTCAGCAACCAAGTCCTCTGGGTCGGTTTGATCGGACTGGTCGTAGCAGCGTTGGCTTTGATCGGCTACATGATGCCGTCTAAGATTAAGAAAATCGAGTAAAACCACCCACCTTCTAAAGGGGTTCATTCACCTTACGGGTGTCGTATAACGCGAAAAAGACCCTCAAACTTGATAAGCAGACCGTGTCACAAAAACTTGCTTTGAGGTCGTGGGGACCGTTCAACCTGGTTGACAAAGCGGGAGTGGGGAACCATGTCAGAACTGAAAATCCGTATTGAAACGGAAGAATACATTTACGAAGAATACATTGAAGCTTAAAGCCACAAAATTGTGCTTACCAGCGACGAGGATATACCTCGTTGTCCATGAGTACCATGCTTGGTCGAGCGACTTCACCGCGTTCCATTGTCTGGACGTCGTTAGAATCAATTTTGAGTTTGACAAATCCAACGGCTTCTCCTTTCAGCGATGTCACAAACATTTCACTTCCTTTTGAGATATTCTTAGGCAGTGAAACGATTCCTGGTCGTAGCAAGGGTGCGCCAAATGTCAGGGCTGCAACAGCGCTGTCTTTGATTTGGCAGCGAGGAATCTCAACAAGTAATTTCTCAATGGGGTGAACAATTCGCATCATAGCGGACTCGTCACCGTATTCTTTCCACAACCAAACAGCGTCTGCGAGGTCGTCCATCGTCACACATTGGTCGAGGTCAAACATTCCAGAGGATTCACGGCGTAATTCCTTCAAGCTGACCTTCATGTTGAGAAGGAGTCCCATATCGCGTGCCATGGTTCGAATGTAGGTGCCCGCTTCACATGTGATCCGGGTAATGACGTCGTTTCCGTCAAAGTCGAGAAGATCAAATTTGAACACTTCACGTGTACGAACTTGTACCTTCACTGCAGAAACCTCGGGTGGAACGTTATAGATTCGGCCAGTCAATGAAGCCATGACCTTGGCGAGTTCATCCAGATTCGGGGTATTTTGGAATCGGAACACGGCCACGTAGGTTTTCTTGTGCTTGAGGATTTTGTTGGTGATTTTCATACAGCGGCCAGCCATCAAGGGAAGCACACCAGTTGCAAAGGGATCGAGCGTACCTCCATGTCCGAGACGTTCGAGCCCGAGAAGGTCACGAGCCCATGCAGCGAGTTGATGGGAAGTGGGCCCAGCTGGTTTGTCAACGAGGATGAAACCGGATTCAAGTAATTGTTGAAGAGAACGGTCGTCTGGTTGGCCCCCAAAAGCCGGATTTGTTTCGGCTTCGGGCAGCAGCATGTGGTCACTCATTTCATCGCCTCCAAGTACAGGACGACTCGCTCCACTATTTCATGTGCATTGAGGTTTGTAGCGTCAATCGCGTGGGTGTATGGCTCAGGATGTTCTGGCAAAAGGCCGTACAGATGGTTGAAACGAGCGCCATCGACGGCTGCACGAGCTGTATTCGCTTCTAGTGCCTCCTCAAAGGAGATGGACTCACGGCTTGAGACGCGTCGGGCTCGCTCTTCATCGGTTACTTCCAACCAAATCCGAAGGCAGGGCAAGTCCAATTTATACGCCCACCAACCAGCGAGGCGGGATTCAACGATATCGGCAGCATCGCTGCCCTGCATGCGTTGTTGAAGCAAGGCATCGAGAGAACGATCAACTTCTGGTTCTTCGTTACAGAGGCGTCCAAAATCTGCCAAGGTCATGCCTCGCCGTTGGGCTTCTTCGCGAAAGACATCCCCGCCGTTCAACGAGGTCCAATCATAACGTTGTACGAGGGATTGTACCAAGGTACTCGTACCGCTTCCTGGATGACCAGATACGGTGATGCGGACCATGTTCACACCCATTCGTGGAAACAGATATTGCATCGCTTGGTGCGAGGTCCATCATGGGTGATGATGTCACTATCGCATTCGGGACAATTGGTTGGTGAAGCCATCACCTGAACTGACTCGCCTTCTTCAGCAACCTTCGCTGGTTTTTTCCGCTGCTGTTGGCTGCGGCGTGACCGTTGTTGTCGCTTCGTTGCTTGGTTTGATTTGGCAGTTGGCTTGGTTGCAACAAGATGGAGAAGAGGTTCCTTCAATACATCGCCTGCGACCACGAGAGGGTGGGTTCGATAACGTGCTAATTTGATATGGCGATCAAGGACACGCCCGTAAGCGACGCTCATGCAAATATAGCAGCAAATCCATGCGGGGAAGAACAGAAAGCGACCGTCCAAAAGATGCCATTCTGGAGCCCAAGGCAGCGAGACATAATCAACACGGAAGGTTTCAACAGCCGTAGTCAGCCATGCGAAGATTCCGATGATGAACACCATTGTGAACATCATTGGTTTCATAGCACCCATTTGGACTTTAAGTTGTTCGGGCATCATTTGCTGCTGAAGCGTCATGGCCTTTTCTTGAAGAATCGGGTCACGAGACATCCTCGCTTCATTCATAACTTGTCGAACTTGACCTTGACGGTGTCCAATGTGCGCCTGGTCCATGGGGTCGACGAAGAAATTACGAATGACGGTGTTGAGCGTCATCGAAAACAAACCGAGAATCATCACGGTGATGACGAAATAGGATTCCTCGGGAAGGAAGGGCGACAGCAACGGGTCGGCTGTGGAACCAAGCGTTGTTCGAATTGAGGGCGTCATGATGAGGACCGTCATGAGAATCATAAACATCAGCATGACGAACATGGAGCCGCCTGGCGGAGGGGGAGGCGGAGGCGATGAACCGTTGGCCATGGTCCACCTGCGTTGCGGGCAGGGCATGAAGGTTAGCCTTCAAGCAGATGAAAATTCATGGTCTTTCACGAAGAAGGGAGAAGTTCAAACGCCATGCTCGCTTCGCCCTATCATGCGTCGTAAAGAACCGCTCGATGTTGATGCAACATGGCGCTATCCGTTACCGATGCCCATGCCTGGCCAGCCGGTATGTGCAACGGTCAACGAAGCCACCGAGCAGATTGAGAGACTTGGCAGCAATCCCAAGCTCTTCTTGTGGACGGATTATGAGCGGAAATGCCCCGAGAATTGGGACTTTATAGCAAGCGTACGCCAAGGTGTGCCTCCACAAGGTATTGAAGCAGAACTCCTGGCTTGGACAAAACAATACCCCAAAGCTTGGTTGGCAGTTGACCTTCGCGACGGTGTGATTCCACCATCGACTGCTACGGAACTCAACCAACTCTTGCGTGACATCAAGCGCTATGTCATTGTCATCGTGAGTCGTTCTTCAGATCATGAAGACTGGCCACAATGGGTTCTTCCAGCCTGAGGCAACGTGCCTCAAGCCGCCTTCAGCATGATCACTCAGGGAAGGTGTAAGCGCAAGCAGTGCATTGCTTTGCATCAGCAGGGTTGAGCATTGAACAGATGAGACAGGCTTTTTCATCGCCAGCCGCTTCTTCAGGTGCTTCTTCCCCTTCAGAGGATTCGTCTTCAGCACCGTGCTGTTCGTTCCAAGCCTTGGCTGCATCTTCGAGTTCGGCCTTCTTGAGATAACCGTTGTCGTCGTGATCAAAGTCAGCGGCGAATGCAACGAATTCATCTCGGCCCTCAATTCCAGCAGCCTTCATCACTCGCAAGAGCATGTCTTCTCGGAACTTAATACTCGGTGCGGATGCTTTTTCGGGCTCATCAGCTGCTTCATCAGAAACCGCTGCGACTTCCTCAGATGCTTCTTCTGCTTCTGCAACATCCTCTGATGACGCTTCTTCAGTTTCTACAGCCGCTTCTTCAACGACTACTTCATCGGATTCAATGGCTGGTAGGTCGTCGGATTCAATTTCGTCACCGAAGTGTACGCCGTGGAATCGGTTGAGAGCTTCTGCATCTACTTCGCCGCTGCCCTTGATGTCAAAGGAAACTTCGAGACGCTCCCCCTTCTCAATCTTGGGAACGTGCCAAACGATGTGGAGGCCACCTTCACCGTCTTCAGAGGTCATCTTGACGTCATCGCGCTTGCTGGAACCGCTCTTCACGGTCCAATCCTTGATTTCAAACTGGGCAGGTAGAACATCGTTGATGTAGAGGTCACTCAGAGCGGTATCACCGTTGTTCTCAAAGAGGATAAGGACTTCATAACGGCCTTTACCGCCAAGTGGGATAGCTTGCTTTCCTGCGCTGAAGTTACGACGGTTGTGAATGACTTTCACCGTTGGTGTCGATTCAGGTTCACGGGTGCAAATCGGTCCAAAGCGCTCAGCACTGAACTCAACGCGAGCGGGTGCGTCGACACGCTCGTTGCTTGGAGACGGGTCGGGGGCTGAAAGCGGGTATGTGATCTCAATCGACTTACCTGGTTTGAGACCGATAGGTCCGCGCGTGCCGATGGTCAAGGTCATGGTATGACCTTCGCCATCCGGTGAACGATGTTCCTTCTCAATAGTGACGCCTTCTGCCATCTCGACCTTGAATTGGTCGTCATCAATGACTTTTCCAGCCAACTTGATGGTGAGTTGGTCTTGGGTGGGTGCCTCAAAGAGTCCGGGAATGTCGTCGGTGATGCGCATCAAATTGATCGACGAAGAGCCTTTGTTTTCGAGTTTCATCGTTGCTGTCAACTTTTGAGCACGGTATGAGCGAAGGCTGCCGGTTGAGAAGGTCTTCTCGACGTTCGCTTCAAGAACTTCGAGTTTCTTCTCTTCGAGCGTCATGCTTCCCTCAGCACTCTCAACGGCTTTCGGAAGAACCGTATAGGAAAGTTCGTAGGTAAAATCAGGCTCAGATTGGGCCATAACTACACGTTCTTCAGATTCCCACTTGCCGTTTGGACTGACGTCTTCATCAACATCGCTGATATCAAAGAGCAATTCATCGCTTCCCTTCATACGAACTTGAAGTTTGGTCAGATCAACGGCGAACGATGAACGATTCTCAAAGATGGCTTTGCATTGCCAGTTGTCTGGGCGCTCGTCCTCACGCACACGCATGTAGGTAAATCCACGGCAAAATGCGTCCAACTCTCGGAAGGCCATGGTGGAAAGAGTCGAATCTGCTCGATAGGTCGCTGATGCATTTCCTGCCTTGATGGCCTTGGTAGAGGTGACGGTGATGGTGCCTTCAAGGGAAATAACTTGCTTCTCACCAGCATGGAGGCGACCGACGTTCCAGGTGACGGTTCCGTCATCAAATTCAGCTCCGCCAGACATCTCAAAGTGCATGGCTTCTGGAAGCGGACGAGTCACGACGACATCGTGGAGTTCCACGCCAGAGAGGTTCTCGACCTCGAGTTCAAGTGAGATCGGTCCGGGGTCTTCACCCACGGCAACAGACATCGAACGCTCTTGGGAGCGGTCAGGATTGGTGTCGAGACGCTCACGCAAGGTCATCATTTGCTTACCATTCACCTTGTAAGCCATGGTGTGGCTCTTTGAAGGTTCGAGTTCGTCAACTGAAACGTGTTCTCCGCCGATGTCGGTAGCGTCAATGTGATCGAGGAGTACGTCGATGTCGTAGATTCGGTCGTCACTGGAGGGGTTGTTCAACGTAAGCGTACCTTTCACGGTTTGCTTGATGATAACACCTTCAGGATTGAGCGTGGTGGTTTCAATTTCGTGAAGCGTTCCTTCCAACTTGTCGCCTGAAACCGAATCGACTTCAGCACGGCTTCGGATCTTGGCTCCAGCCTGTTCACCGGTTAGGTCATTGGGTTCGAGATCGGGAAGTGGTGCATCATCATGGACGGCTGCAGGTGCAAGTGCTGCAAGTGCATCGGTTGGTGGAGCAGGTGCTGCGAGCGGGTCCATCAAGGGGTCTGCCGCTGGTGCTTCAGGCATTGGAGGCATCGGGGGCATCTCGGGAGGAGCCGGAGGTGCTGCGAGCGGGTCCATCAAGGGGTCTGCCGCTGGTGCTTCAGGCATTGGAGGCATCGGGGGAATCTCGGGAGGAGCCGGAGGTGCTGCGAGCGGGTCCATCAAGGGATCTGCCGCTGGTGCTTCTGGCATTGGAGGCATTGGAGGCATCTCTGGAGGAGCCGGAGGTGCTGCGAGCGGGTCCATCAAGGAGTCTGCCGCTGGTGCTTCTGGCATTGGAGGCATTGGAGGCATCTCGGGAGGTGCCGGAGGTGCTGCGAGCGGGTCCATCAAGGGGTCTGCCGCTGGCGCTTCAGGCATTGGAGGCATCGGGGGCATCTCGGGAGGAGCCGGAGGGCCATCGGCCATGGGTGGCATAGGAGGCATGGCAGGCATACCGAGTGGCGCTGGTGGCGCATCGCCAGGTGGCATAGGAGGCATTGGGGGCATGGCAGGCATACCAGGTGGTGCTGGTGGCGCATCCGTCATAGGAGGCATCGGAGGCATGGCAGGCATACCGGGTGGTGCTGGAGGGGCTTCTGGCATGGGCGGCATAGGCGGCATGCCGGGAGGTGCTGGTGGTGCATCGCCAGGTGGCATAGGTGGCATTGGGGGCATTGGTGGTAGGCCAGGAGGCATAGGGGGTTCTTCATCACTCATCGTCAATTCCTCAGTGTCACTCGGCTGCGACATGTTGCTGGACGCACGATGAGCACATAACCATTCTCCACCTTCGTTTTTGGAGAAGTCCATTTCGCATGCATTTGAGGTGATAAATGAAGGAGGGTTGATGTAGGGTCGGTATGAGCGCTTGGTATGGTCGGTCTCGATAGTAGTTCTCCACCCGTGCTTTTTGTTGTAGGAACCGCTGGTGCGGGCAAATCATCCCTTGTCACCTCATTTCAACGGTGGTCACGATTCCTTGAAACAGAAGTTATTGCAGTCAACCTCGACCCTGGGGCAGAACGTGTTCACTACGATGCAGAGTTTGATGTCAGAGATTTGATTTCGCTCACCGAGGTCATGGACGAATACGACCTGGGTCCAAACGGTGCGCAAATCCTCGCAGCGGACCTTCTTGCTGCACAGGCAATTGAGGTGGCTGACCAGTTGCATTCACTCTCGGGTGAGATCATGATTGTTGATACGCCGGGCCAAGTTGAATTATTTGCCTTCCGTGAAGCAAGTAATCATCTCATTGAAACCTTGGGACGTGAACAATCTGCCATCATCTATCTCTTTGACCCAATGCTTTCCCGTTCACCCTCCGGCTTTGTGTCGCAGATGTTACTGTCATCAATCGTGGAATTCCGTCTTGGATTGCCAACCAAAAATTTCCTTTCCAAGGCTGACCTCTTGGAACCCGATGACCTTGAGCAGATTCTCGAATGGTCCGAACGCCTTGAGATTCTCGAACTGGCACTCTACGACGAGGCTGGAGGCCAACGAACGGAGTTCGCCATCAATCAGTTGAGAATGATGCAGGAATTTTCTCAAGCACCCGGTCTTACACCGCTTTCATCGGAACTCGAAGAGGGGCTTGCTGATATTTTGACCTTCGCACAAGCCCTTTTCGGCGGCATGAGCGATGCTCGAGATGGATTCGCCTCAGACATCGAGCACGAGAAGAACTGAGCGCACAACGCTTAGAAGCCGCCTTGTAATGGCGAAACCATGACTCAACACCTGCTAGCAATTGATGATGTAGCCGATGATTTCGAAGCGATCCTACGCTGGGCTATTGAATTCAAACGCCTCTGGAAGCAAGGTGATGAAGTAGCAATGAATTTCCTGCCCTTGGACACCTTAGCGATTGGCTCAATTTATGAAAAACCATCAACACGGACTCGTGTTTCCTTCGAAGTTGGCGTCCAACGTTTGGGTGGCAGCGCCCTCACGCTCCTCAAGAACGACATCCAACTCGGCAAATCAGAAACGATTGGAGATACCTCACAAGTGCTTTCTCGCTTCCTCGGAGGCATCACCTACCGTTGCTTTGGTCATGAGGATGTTGAAGAGTTAGCAAAACATGCAACCGTCCCCGTCATCAACGCTCTTTCCTACAAGCACCACCCCTGCCAGGCTGCAGCAGATCTGATGACCGTCATCGAACATCATGACGATACCGAAAACCTCTGTGTTGCATGGGTGGGCGACGGGAACAACGTGCTTCACGACCTGATGCTTGCTTGCGCCATGCTTGGAATTGACTTCCGTTATGCGTGCCCAGAAGGATACGAGCCCGCTCAAGACGTGGTCGAACGCAGCCAGAAGTTTGCCAAAGAACAAGGCAGTCAACTCATGCACACGACCGACCCTAAAGAAGCAGTCAAGGACGCACATGTCGTCTACACTGATGTGTTCATCTCAATGGGTGAAGAGCACATGAAGGATAAAATCAAGTCCTTTGAAGGATATCAAGTGAATGAAGCCATGGTCGGAGAAATGGACTCAAAGTGGTCCTTCATGCACTGTCTGCCAGCTCACCGTGGCGAAGAAGTCACCGACTGGGTTATGGATCACGACCAGAGCATCGTATTTGATCAAGCAGAAAACCGAATGTGGGCACAGATGTCCCTGATGTCGTATTTGATCAACCCCGGTGCCTGGGAAGCCATGAGAGAATTCATGGGCCTGGCCTGATCAAAACTGCGTTGCGAGAATAAAACTCAGCAAACCGAGCAGCATGGCCACCCGGATTCGGCCTGCCACCAAAGCATCCTCACCCTGATAGAGCGGACCGTTTAGGGTAATGAGCATCAAAATGGCGGGTATTTGAAAAGCCAACTGACCGAAGGCGAAAGGACCTCGCCAGAATGGCATGTACAGGCAGACAAGACCTGCCATGATGATGACGTAGGCAGCCATACGAACCTGTTGCTTACCGTACTTCATCGGCAGTGTATTCCGCATGCCTTCATCGGCTTCCATATCCATGCAATCTTTCACCATTTCACGTGCTAGGTTGGTGCAGAAGACCACGCCGAATATCCACCATACAAGTTGAACACCGATTCCACCCACTGCAGCAGAACCGTAGAGGATGACCGCACCAACGAGAAGGGAGATGACAATATTGCCTGATAGGCCCTTGTTTTTGGTTGCTGGGCCGTGGTCATATGTGACCATCAATACGGCGGCTATGACGTAGATGGCAACGGTTGGAATGAGAATCTGAGCGTCCAGACCGTCAAAGGAATATAAACCAGCGACGTGAGAAACGAGACTCGCTATCCACAACACAATGGTGAATCGTTGAGCCTGTGCGAGGCTTAATCGGCCCGAGGGTAATGGTCGCTGAGGATGTGCAGTCGCATCGATATCTGCATCCTTGATATCGTTCATTGCATTGCCTGCACCAGTGAAGAAAAGAACGGCACATGTATGGAGCAGTACCGTAAGGTAGGGGAAACTTACATCACTGCCATCCAAGGCAAAATAAGCACCTAATGGAACGGTAGCAGATGCGAGTATGAGATTCTTAGGGCGCATCAATTCAATCGATGCGCTCAAGGTCCCTGCCATGGTTGAGGTAAGGGGGCTGTGTTCTTGATTGCTTGGCTTCAGGCGCTCGTCATTGACCAAACACAGACCCGCATACGAAACCCACCGATGTCGGTACCTTCGTCGAATCCGACCTTGACAAATCTGCGATCTCGCGCCAGAACATTGCCCAATTGGTTCATGGTAGCACCCCAGCGGAACCGTCGGTTCACGTGTTCAAGGATGGTCGTGGTATTGGCTTCACCTACTTCACCAAGGTACGATTGAATCTCAGTGCGAAGACGTTGGGTACGACTCATCAGGCCTCACCTCGAACCACACGCTGATGAAGCGAGCGCATGCTTGGGGTCATGACGTGGGGGGTCGGTGCTGCGCCAGGGCCAGCATAGGGCTGCCAACTGATTTGTTGGTTACCTTGAGGCAAGCGCCCTGTTCCGTAAGCGAGTTGTGTTCGACTTCCTCGTGCCCACAAGGGTTGGGTGGCCGAGGTGGTACTGGCAATCATGTCCGAGAAGGACGGTTCTTTGGATTCAGGTGGTTGTTCCATGAAACAAAATTCAATGGCGGTGGTATATGAAGCGACGAAGGAGGGGTATGAGGTGAGTGAAAATGAGAGTTCCTTGCAGGCCCTCGCTTTTCACTTTTCACTGAAACTTAAAGTGAACGAATCAGCTTACGTGTTCGGGTCTTCGGTTTGGCAGGTGCGTGATGGCTAAATACGAAAGGTCGGTGGCAGGAACATCCACGCTCGTATAGTGTAGTGGCCCATCATGAAGGACTCTCATTCCTTCGACCCGGGTTCAAATCCCGGTACGAGCACCAAATATTACGGTATTTGGTTTATTATAAAGATCCATTAAGTGTTTAGCCATAAGCACGATTGAATAATTCTTCGAATTTATAGATTGATTCTAAATTTCTTTTTTCACTTATAATCGTTATTATGAACTGATGTATCTTGAATAGAGCATTCTCGTCTCCGGTTAATAGAGAATAGAATGAGTAACCATCAATGATTCTTATATCCTCTCTACCTTCCCTATTTGACTTAGTAGTATTATCTGAAGGAGTAAATTGATTATTATATCTTACAGGTTTTTTTGGAATTATTTCAACATAATAACCTGTAAATCCATGATATTTTTCATTAATCAACTTTGATAAGTTGTCATATATCTCCTTCTTATGATTTCCTTTTGTAGTGTTGAATTTGTTTTTTACTTCTCCGATGATTGATTTATCTCTACATAAAATGTCAACAACTTGTCCTTTCGCTAAATTCTCTACTCCAGTTATACAGGCTAATAATTCTTCATGTAAATGCCCGATTTTATTGGTCAGAGTTTTTTGCTTTTGACGCATAACTTCAGCATTAATCCAAGAATCATAAGTGTAGGAATTAACAGCAGCTTCGAATAATGAGGAGAATGGATCAATTACATTTTTGTGAATATCAGTTTCAATAGCCTGTAGGTCTTTTAGAATATTTAATACTAATTTTTCTGCTTCAACTTGATTAAACCATGGCATGTTAAGGCTCATAATACTTAATTAAAATGATTTAAATGTAATTGTTTCTGATTTGCTTTCGGTAAAACAGTGAATTTAGTATGAATTATTTTATCACCACTAGGATTATTTAGACAATGGATAATTGAAGTCCCTATTGCTTTTGCAACATTCACTGCTACTGCATTTCCTATTTGCTTGTACATTGATGAGATACTCCCAGTTAATTCCCAGGAATCTGGAAATGATTGAATCCTGGCATATTCGCGTACAGTAAAAGGTCTTGTTTCGTCAGGATGGCAACGTTCTGTTTGTTTTTGTGATGGGGAAGTTGTCAATGTCAAGCATTGTTCATCCCAACTGATCCTGCGAGCCATTCCTCTCTTACCTCCACCACTATTGAAACTTGCTCCCATGAATTCTTTTTGGATTTCAAGCGGCAAATCAATCCAGCAACCACCCGGGGGAACCAATTTAAGAACATTATACCTCTTTTCAGAAAACTTAGTTCCCTGTGATTTTGGAACATTTTTTAGTGCATCTCGTAGTGTTATTTTACTATCACTTTCCTCTGGATAAATAAATTGATATCCGGGTTTTGTTCCAATCAAGAACAAGCGCTTTCTTTTTTGTGCTACAGAAAAATCTGCAGAGTTTAGTACTTTTTTCTGTACATGGTACCCTAATTCTGTTAGAACTGTTACCATTGTGTTAAGGGTTCTTCCTCCATCGTGATTTTTTAAACCTTCAACGTTTTCACCGACAAAAATGTTCGGTTGAATCTCTTTAATTGCTCTAGCGAACTCAAAGAACAGAGTTCCTCTTATATCTTCAAAGCCTAATCCTTTACCTGCGTAACTAAATGCTTGACATGGGAAACCACCTGCAACAACATCAGCATTATATTTAGTGAAATCAACCTCAGCAACATCCTGGTGAATCACATTCCAATCAGGTCGATTCTTTTCGAGTGTTGCACACGCATCTTTATTGATCTCTATCAAGGCCTCAGTTTCAAGCCCTGCCATTTCAAATCCTAGAGCCATGCCTCCTGCGCCAGCGAATAATTCTAGCACAGTAAATTTACCCATATACTTACCCTTATGACAACAGTTAATGAATAATTCTAATTTATTGCTTTGATAAATAGAAATCAGGTTTACAGAATTCTCAATTATCATTTTGTCTCATTATGAATTCATCCTTACATTCCGGGCACTTATTGAAACCTTTCTTAATAAAGCAGAATTGAATCATGTTAGTAGATCTTCAGAGTATGCTTCTAGAGGCATTCTTATGATGTGAGAATTGTTTAATATTTCATAATAGTTTCTGTAGTACCATGGTATTTGCAGATAGTATCCCGGTACGAGCACTTTTCTATAGATTTTAAGATTGGTAGTTTGTGACTTCCCTTTGAAACCATTTACTTCGAGTATGTTTAGGCCCGGGAAACCGTTTGGCATGTCAGAAAAGAAATCAATCGAGGTCAGCGGAGTAACCATCTTCAATCACCTGGAGAGTCAGACCAGTTACTTCAAGCACCTTTTGACGTGAAAAGCCGTTTGGTAACTTCAGTGAAGGTCGACCTGGGGTGCATATTTCGTAATTTGTCGAGGTGGTCGTTGTACCCGAATCTTCGTCGTAAGAGTGGTAATTGTATTCAGCCATAAAGGATGTAGGCGTGAGGTTAATGCTCATCTTTTCCTTTTGGGCTTTGTTAAACCAACTGGTTTTTACAACAACGGTGTTTTCCAAACCTAAATGAGCTATGTATGTTCTTTTAGAATAAACTGCATACACTACAAAGATGTAAAGCATGCCCAAGGACGCCATGATTGCTGCCCACGTGAATGAATTTGCAGTTATGATCACATCCAGACCCCAATATATGTCCCTGTCGTATGTTCCAAATCCAATAGTTAGGAAGATCAAACCTCCGACGAAAGTTGCTATACAGGTTTGAGCGATAACCGAACTTACAACTTCGCGAGGCTCATGAGGGATGAAATCATCCGACACATTCTGCAATGAACCCTGCGGGTCTTCTTCCGAAGTCGGCATTGGTGTTTCGATGGAAACGCTTGACTCAGAAGGGGATACTTTTTGCTGTGCAGTTATCGATCATGCATCATTATCAACTTCTGCCCAAAAGGTTTCTTTTGGTTCAGACTCTTCTTCGGATCTATCTTTGATTTGCAGCAAATAGTTGAGTGCATCAGCCATATTTTCTGCTTCCGTTTGTGTGCCCGATTGAATCTCAACCAAAGGTATTGCATACTCCGACTGAGTAAGAGACCGTTCATCATCAGGATTTTTCAATACAATTCCAGTCACATGTACTTTGTAGGAACTCGAATCGCCATCCGAATCACTTGACTCAACCCAACGCGTGTAATACTTGATTTCAGTTATGTCTGTTCGAGGTGTGTTGACATGAATCTCAGGCGTAGCGATGTTCAATCGCTCATAGAGAACTTCGAGATGATTATCATGAACATACAGAATTTGTTCTCCGCGCAGATTCAGCAAAAAGAATATCAAAAGAACAAAGAATGCAAAAACTGCGATTCCCGTCATAGACCAATTTGCAGTGGTAATTCCGTTGAACACATATGCAAGGGCAATGATTGACGCTAGGAGCATTCCAAAAGCCATTCCTAAGGAACCGTTTCCTCCTACCACCACTTTCAGTATCCCGTCCTCCCATCTGATTCGTGTATCCAATTCCCCCGAATTTTGAATGTTCATGAACCTCTGGTCCATGGTATCAGCTTCGTTTGAAAGCGATGAAAAGTCTGTTCCACTTCCATGAAAAGTGGAGGTTTGCCCCATCCTCGAGCGAATGAGCAAACTCACATATCCAAATATGGAAAGATGGAGGAGAATTGGTATAAATTGCATCAGTGCAGAATATTCTTCTTCAGTCTGGACTTCCCGAACCTTGATTTCAGCACCATCGTTTTCATCTACCGTGAAACGGATGGAATACGTGTCGAATTCAGCCTCACCGCCGTAAAGACGACCAATGCATTCAAACCCATCGATTGGAGCATTTTCCATGATCAATTCACATTCGCCAAATTCCTCACATGTTTGGTAAGATGCACCAAATTCGTTGCTGTTGAGTATTTCCACGTTAACCGATTTACCTTCTGTAGCATAGACATTGTAGTAGTTGAAGAATGGATTATACATCTCCAGTTCATAGGTACCGGGCGCTTGTTGCTCGAAAACCAGTTCTCCTTCATAGTCTGTGGAAGGCGACCCAATATCAAAGAGAAAGGTGCTAAACAGGAGCAGAATCATAACGGGGATTCCAAATTTCACAAATGTATTCATATCAATCGCCCCTTATAGCCCATGATAAGTATTGAGCCTGCGAGGTTTGGGGTATAATTGGCAAAAGTACTTCTCGGAATTGGAATGGACATGCTCTTCTAAGAGGTTTTACCATGGTATATGCAGATAGTATCCCGGTACGAGCACTCACTTCCGCTGTAAGAGTCCCCAAACATCGGTTTTCACTTGATACAAATCCATTTTTGTTGCGTGAAGATCCTGTTTCAAGGATTCGATTCTGGGGTCCCAGGTGGGTTTAGCTGGGCGCCCATCTTCGTCGGTTGAAACGTCGGTAGGAACTGTAACAAATTCAGTGCTTGGAATCCTAAATGCAAACGCCACCAATACACCCAGCATTGCTCCATTGATGACCGTACCAACACTCAGCACCTCGGAGAACTCGAATGTAATTTGGAGGTCATTTGCGGACTGTAAAATCATGAAAGCGATTTGAATCAAAAAATTCGCAATGAGATATGAGGAAATCCCCCCAGAGATTCCAGCAATCAACCGCGAACCGTCGTGATGGAAAAGTGCGACGACCAACACTACGGTGATGAGGGCAGGATATACAGCGAGGTAAAGCAGTAATTCGGCTGCGTATTCAAACAGTGATTGTTCAAGATCCTTGACGAG
>JADHPT010000024.1 GCA_016778305.1 Candidatus Poseidonia sp.
TGCTGATGCTTCCACGCATCCGATCTGCCTGAACGATAGCCCCAATTCCGAGAACAACGACAACGCTCACAACGGCAAAGCCCCATGCCCCGCCTTGGAGAGACAGAATCGCTCCGAGCAAGATGATGACCCAACCACCCAAACTGAGTTTTGTTGCGGTATCAGGAGAACCTGAAGGAGCAGTAGAGATGCTAGGTGACGGGCTGGTAGCCTTCACGGGCTCGGGTGCAGCCTCTTTTGGTGCTTCTTCTGATTCTTTGGCAGCTTTTGCTTTATCCAGTAATCCACTCATGGTTAATCCCCGTTATTTCACTGTTTGACGGACTGGATTATCAATCCCTCCCCTATTTGCGTGGGTGCGCCTAGGATTTCAAGGGTGCGGATTAGAGGCCGGGAGCAGATTCTCTCCACTCTTCTTCGCCTTCTTCATCCTGATTGATGAGGCGACGTCCTGCTACAGCACCTGCGAGGGCAATCATTGAGATGGCTGGAACCACTTCGAAGCCGGGGAGGTAGACGCCACGGACGTAAACGGTGATCATCTGAGATTCACGGTTACATCCACCGTTTTGACAAGCAAATTCGGATTCAGCATAAAATTCGAGGACGTGGTATGCGTCGGACCAACCTTGGTTCTTCGGAGTTCGGACCATGATACGAGCTGTTTCAGGAGCGGTGTTGGGTTCAATGGTAACGACGTTTTGTGGAAGATTGACCGTAAAGCCTGCTTCTTCAAGCGTCTCGCGTGTGTTTTCGGTGACACCGATCTTCATACGATCGATTTGATTACCGAAATTGTAGACTTTGAACTGGAAGTTCTTGTCGGTCTTTGGCATGAGTTGGACAAAGGGTTCAACGGCTTCAACTTGAACGATGCTGAATTGCATGATGTTGATCAATGCGTTCACTTGTGAAGATGCGGTGTTGGGGGGTGGGAGATTGTTCAATTCTTGCACCGATGCGGAAACTGTCAGTTGACGTGATTGCATTTGCATGTATGGATTGGCACGAACGACCACTTGGAAGTCAACTTCCTGGCCCGCACCAACATACATGTCTCCGGGAGCAGCAGTGGCCAATCCATCACTGGTGACTTGGATAGCGACCTTTTCTACGTAGGCCGTTGGGTTGGAGACCGTACAGGTAGTGTATCCGGTAAGGGTCGCACCTGGTTTCACCTCGACTTGAATTTGACCGGGCGCACAGGTCATGGAAACCGCAGCACCAGAGATCTGGGCAGAGGCTGGAACCGCTACAAGAAGCAACGAACACATGTAGATACCAAGTAGCACTGTAACTCGCTTCCATCCCGACATAGTCTCACCTAACGGTCTCCCCAACCTTCACCACCTCATAACCATTATGGGCGTGTTGTGCGAAAAATAGCCTAACACGCTTCAATTTGAATCGATGGAGTGGGCCCGAAGGGAGTTGAACCCCTGACCTCCCGGTTATGAGCCGGGCGCTCTAACCGACTAAGCTACAGGCCCCAACAAGAGCGGCCTGATGAGGCAACATGAACCTTCTCATGCAACTTAGTCAAATTGAGCAAGGGATGATTGTGAGGGTTTGATCCACTCACGGACATTGCTTTCCATTTCATCACGGATGACAGCAGGCACGAATATCATCGAATGTTCATGCGGTTGGACGAGCGAACGAATCAATGAGGAATGTTCTGCAGCATCGCGTCCGTCCTCGAGGACAATCCCACCATAATATGGGAGATAGCCTCGCTTGCTGATGCTCGCATGAATGAGGTCTAAATCTGCGTCATATCCCGCATCCTCCATGGCTTCCTTGATGCGAGGCATCACAATATCGCACATTTCAGTGGTCAAATGCTGTATTCGCAACGACTTATGATAGTCCTTGCGGGAGAGCAAACGTTGGGCTCGGCCAGAAAGTAATTCATCGGAATGACGCGCCCAATGCGGCAGTGCAACTTTGATGTGAGCGTCGGTAAGAATCGTGTATTCAACTGCAGATAGGTCCTCGTTCAACAGCATGTTAGAAAGTTCCTCGCTGAGGACCAAATCACCGTCAGCAGCCAAGGCCCTTGCTCGTTCGAGCATGCTAACGAGATAGGATTGTGTGAGCATGTTGACCTTGTGGAAGTAGACTTGCTGGTACATGTGATAGCGTGTGACGAGATACGCCTCAATCGCAGGAAGCCCCCACTGTTTGACATAAAGTCCCCCGTCATCACCAATACGAAGCGCCCGGATCACACGGGCACTGTCAAAGCCTCCGATTTGAGCGCCCGTATTGGCTTGGTCGCGAATCATGTAGTCCATACGATCAACGTCCAATTGACTGCTGACAATTTCCTTCATAAACCGGGGAATGGGGACACCATCATGTTCATCATGACCGTCCATGAGTGCAAACAGTCGTTGGAGACGTCCATCACCCAAGACGGACCTCAATGCTGCACCAATGGCTGTATCCGTTGATTCCAATATCCTGCGACCCCACTCTTCATGAGAGGCGTAGGTTGCATAGACCCGAGGGGTTTCCAAAAGGTGAGAATAAGGGGGATGGCCGATGTCGTGGAGGAGAGCAGCAAGTCGCACCAACTCTTCATCCTCTTTGGACAAGTGCCCCGGGTGGGCCTCTTCGAGGTGTTGTGCTAATTCCCCTGCGAGGTGGTAGGCCCCAAGTGAATGAGCAAAACGATTGTGCGTTGCTGCAGGAAATACATACTCACACGTCGAGAGTTGTTGAATTGAACGAAGTCGTTGAAATTCAGGAGTATCGATGATGGATGCATGATGCGCTGGGACGAAAATATCGCGATGGATTTCATCGCGAATCACACGGTCCCGAGGCTTCATGATGGTACGCCGTCAAATCACGGCTTTATAGCGGTTCTTGGAAATTAGCCCATTAAATCCATAGCGAAGCAATAAACCAGCCTTCGCTTTCCACAACACATGGCCGACCCCGTCAAGGGCTTGATGGACAGAATCACCAATGATGACCCAGAAACCCGTGGCCAACAATTGTGGGTCATGTTTGCCCTCGCTATGTTCCTTGTTGCAACGCTTAACTGGTACGCATACGTTCGTGAACCCGAAGTGATTCAAGTTGAACAATTATTGGAATACAAAAACGAAATTGTGAAGCTGGAGGGTGAATTGATTTCGTGGGTTGAAGACCCTTATTCATCTGGCGATGACCGGGTTGATGCCATTATTGACGACGGAACCGGTGTCGTAGAGGCTCGTTGGTACCGACCAGGCAGCATGCCACCCATTGGAACCACGGTCACCGTCATGGGTGACGTGATTGAATACGACGGGCGAATTTGGATTCAATCCTTAGGAGCAGGCGCCTTTGAGTGGAGTGCAAGCGACCTGCCTGAAGTTGAAATTTTGGCCATTGCTGATGTTGCAATGAACCCGGCAGCATACGCCGGAGAAGTGATTCAACTTTCAGGGTTCCTTGGAGAATCGATATCTCCAGATGCTACCTTCACATCGGCTTATCTCGGCGATCACCCCAACTACGGAAATTCCGAACACCAAATGCATTTGATCATTCGCTCCTCAACCGGACAATGGATTGAAGCGACCTCAAAAGTTGAAG
The DNA here is from genome assembly GCA_016778305.1 of Candidatus Poseidonia sp. GTDB lineage: Archaea > Thermoplasmatota > Poseidoniia > Poseidoniales > Poseidoniaceae > Poseidonia. The sequence continues at coordinate 3,592 of JADHPT010000024.1, forward strand.
TCCAAGGCATACTGAGTTACCAGCAGCGGGATTTGCGATGGAGTTTGCAAGTTCAAGGCCCTGAAATTTTGGTGGACCGAGCACACGTCATCCACATTCCCCAACTCGACTGGAGTGCTGAAGCGACTTGGAGTTATCAATCGGGCCAAACCGTTGAAATGGCGGGACTTCTTAGAACTGGAGACGAAGATTGGACGCTGATTGGACCCAATAGCCGAGCCATTTGCGTCATTCCAAGCGATGCAGACCGTGCACTGGAAACGAATACCACATTGGACAATACCTTGCAAACCGTTCAAGGGCGCCTGCTCTGGTCGGCCACGACATCGTCATGGTGCATCGATGCAAATGAGGGTGCTGAACGGCGGTTGGTCGACCCGCAAACGCCCATGAACTTGATGGCGATGCTATCTGCGAACCCTCTTGGATTGATTGAGGACCCCGATAGAACCTACACCCTTTCTGCCTACATCAAGTACGCTGTCGAACCAAGTGTGGAGGACGAGGAAGGATACCTCGTAGACATGGCTGCCTACATGCCCGGGTGGACCACCGTTGCTGCAACCTTCCCGGGACCCTCTTCAGTCTGGCTTGAATCTGGACAGAACATCATCGCGAACGTCTCGGTCACGTGGGATGATGAAGACATGCGTATCCGACTGATCGTTCACGATTACACGCTTGGCGTTGTCCCCTCCGCTCGAGGTTTGCTTTGGGATGATGGGGCAACCCAGTGGAGTTATGCCAGAGATCAAAACGTTCTCTTGGATGGTGAAGCGGTCAATGAAAACGGCGCATGGCGACTTTACCAGCCAGGATCAAATCAATCCATTGCCCTGAGCCCGCAAGGACAAGCTATCGGCATCGATGAATTGCACAGCGATCAATCCATGACGTGGTCGGGGCGTCTTCGACAAATGGAAAGTCCCGATGGGATGAGCATCATGTACACGCTGGATCAGGCCGACGTCCTGGACAGCGACGGTGATGGTTTGGGCGACACGCTAGAGGAATCCTTGGGCTACTCGTCTACTTCCGAAGACAGCAACGACGATGGCGTCAGTGACCGCGACGATTACGAAGCGTCTCAAGCATGAGGTGATGGTGTGCTCGAAGGCTATTTCCTTGATTTGGCCTGGCTTCTCGTGGCTCTGTTCTTCGGCGTTGGCCTTGGTTCACTCACGGGTCTTATCCCTGGCTTTCACGTCAATAACGTCGCCTTAATTTTGCTCGCTCTTTCTCCTGCTCTTCTTGACCTTGGAATTCCTCTGTCATCGGTTGCTGCAATTATCGTCTCTACGGGAACCGTTCACACATTCTTGAATTACATTCCTTCTGCACTCATCGGAGCACCCGACGGGGATACGGCTCTGTCGCTTTTACCGGGCCATCGTATGTTACTCTCTGGAAATGCAGCACGTGGCGTGGCGTGGTCGGCGCGAGGGTCACAACTCGGGCTTTTTCTTTCACTTCCCCTCATCATTCTCGCTCGAATCGCATTTGGCCCTGAATTGGGCTGGTATGATGCTTTGCGCAATGTTCTACCGTTTGTTCTGTTGACCATATCCTTGCTGCTCTTGGCCACGGAAACCACCAGACTGGATTGGCCTCAATGGGTTCAAGGTACGACTCGAGGCCTCCTAGGAAAAGATTCACGATTCGCTGGATTCATCGCTGCTACGGCGTTCTTTATGTTGGCTGGACTTTATGGATGGGGCGTCTTCACACTGCCAGCACGCTCTCCTGTGGGCATGCCTGATGCGAGTCTCTTACTACCCAGTCTTGCTGGGCTCTTCGGTATTGCCAATCTTCTTGACATCTACGCTACGACTTCACATCTGCCTCCACAAAAGGAGAACTGGGCATTGCCTCCGGTACGCCCGCTCATGGTCCCGTGCTTTTGGTCCAGCGTTGCGGGCGCTTCGATGGGCGTCCTGCCGGGCATGACTGCCTCGCAGGCCACAGTGTTGGTCATGGGTGGAAGGAATCTCGCTGCCAAGGCACAAGGCAAGCAAGGCTACGGAATGGATTGGGAAACGCGCCGCCTTACAGAAATGACTGACGATGAGTTGCTTGAAGTCGCCAAGGCAGAAGCCGAGGAAGGTGTTGAAGGCCCCCAAACAAAGCAAGACCTCGAAATTATTGCCATCCTCTCTGCGGTCAACACTGCAGTTACCGTCATGGTTCTTGGATTCCTCTACATCATCAGTCGTTCAAGATCGGGTGCTACGCTGGCACTCAAGATGATGTATCCAATTGAAACATGGTCATCGCTTGAACCGACCTCCGATTTCATCCGCCTCTTGGCCGTCACCCTCGCTGCAGGTCTGCTCGCCATGCCGATGATGCGTTATGTGGGAATGGGCATGCTTCGCCTTCACGCTGCAATCCCACTGCAGCAGATGGTCATGGGTGTTATCCTCTTCGTGGTGGCACTTGTTTGGTTGTCAACTGGTTTCGTCGGCATAGGCGTGCTCATCGTCGGAACCATCATCGGTCTTCTTCCACCTCGTATCGGTATACGACGCTCTCACGGCATGGGCATTATTCTCGTACCGATTATGATCTATACCTTCGCCCAAAAGTTTGACAGCTTTGGATTCATTTGAACAGGACGTGACCCCATGAAAACGACAACAGCAGCCTTGACCCTTATCGGCCTCTTTTTGATATCTCTCGGCGCCCCGATGGCGCATCAGAGTCTTCGCCAGCCCAGCGCCTTCGAAACCTCGGGTCGATCAACCGCCTGTATTGGAGACATTTGCATCAACGAAGTGATTCCAAATCCAGCGGGACTGGACGATGGCACCTACCCGAACGGTGAATGGTTTGAATTGACCAATGGAGGGACTTCGGACGTTGACCTTTCGTCGTGGAGTGTCCAGACAAGTGCGAACAAGTCCCTAAGTTTTGATTCCAACACCATTGTGGGTTACCAGCAAGGAAATGCATCAACATGGACCATCAGCCCGGGTGAATATGTGGTCATTGCGCGAAACGGAAACAGCAACTTCTACCTCACCAATACCGGAATGACCCTTTCTCTATACGACAATAACAACAACGTAGTCCACGAAGCGACATGGGGTGGGGTCGTCTCTGGAAAAAGCTACGAACAGGATACGACCAACCCCACAGGAAACTGGATTCCAACAGGCTCCCCGTCTCCCGGCCAAGTCAATTCAGCGGGAGGACCTACGGTCACCGTTCCTTCTGATTTGAAGATCACCGAAGTGATGGCCGACCCTTGGCCATCGTACGATAACGATTCGTGGCCTGGCGGCGAATGGGTAGAAGTCATGAATACGGGAACCTCCGACATCGACCTCACTGGATGGTGGCTTGAGGACGCAGCGGGCAATCAACTCCCCTTCAACGTCTCCCATTTGGTCAACATAACTGCGAACCCATCCAGTTACATCATCAGCCCCGGTGAACATCGAATTGTCGCCGTCAATGGAACAAGTGCCTACGGTGTGCTCAACAATGGAGCGGAAACACTGACACTCAAATGGCCCAATGGCAGTCCTGCTCAAGAGATTTCATGGTCTTCAACCGTTCAAGGGTTTTCTTTGCAGCCGTCTGCTCAACCCGGTGGACTCTGGAGCTATGCACCGTATCCAACACCTGAGGGACTCAATCCCACGGACATCGCCCTTATGCCTCGTCAAGTGATGGAAATCCAATTCACCGAGATCATGAGCAACGCTACAAGTGACGGGTCTTCGTTCCCCGACGGTGAATGGGTTGAACTTCACAATACAGGAACCGTTGATGTTGACCTGATGGGGTGGACCATCATCGACGGTCTCGGGAATATCACATACCTTGACCCGGGTTCATTGGTATTCAACACCTCCCAAGGTTCAACAATGATCAATGCAGACCAGCGAAGGTTGGTAGAATTCACCTCTAACAGCCGACTTTTGGACGATTACAACCACCTCTTCCTTAGCGACTCAAGCGGTCAAATCGTCGACACTGCCGTCTACACAACTGATTACGGTGAGGACATTGCCCTCATCCGTGGTGAACAAACCACCGACCCGTGGACTCCAGCTCCTTGGAAGACGCCAGGCCAACCAGAACCAGGAAGTACGCCTTCGAGCGACATGATTCAATTTTCTGAGATCCTCCCCGACGCCATTGGAGCAGACAATCAAATGTGGCCTCAAGGCGAATGGTTGGAATTGCATAATTACGGGACCACCGACGTTGACGTAGGAGGATGGAAATTGCAAGCACCCTCCCGTAGCCTCACGCTTCATCAGTACAACATGCCATTGCAATCAACATCGGTTATACCCGCTGGAGATGTCGCACTCATTGCCCTCAACGGTACGAGTAGTTTCTACCTCAAGCACACGTCCGCAGATTCAATTGGTCTGATGGACATGGCAGGAGCAACCGTTGACACCATTGCATGGTCTTCCACCATTGAGGGAGAATCGCTGATTGCCCCCAACAGTACGCATGCAGGTGTTGGACCTGCCAACGCACAAGCAACCGGTGATTGGATTCAATCTGCATGGGCTACACCTGGTGAACTCAATCCAATTTGGCCAGCCTACAGCGGCCCTAATAGCCTCAACATGACCGAAATCCATCCCTATTGCAATGATGATTCATTAACGCCAACAGAGGATTGGGTCGAATTCCTAAACACGGGTAATACGCCGTTGAACTTGAGCCGATGGTCGGTTCTCAACGCAGATGGTGAACGACGCTTCATTCGCAACGGAACCCTCTGGGCAGGTGATGGTACGACGCCCAGCATCACCCTGGAGGCCGACGCACGTGCGGTATTTTTGCTCGATAAGTGGATGGTGAGCGGACTTGGGGACAGTGTTGACCTGCTCAACCCAGACGGTGATTCGGTGGACAAGGCCGTGTGGTCCATCGTCACGGACTGTCAGACATTGGTTCCAGGAAATGAGACTCAAGATGAGTGGCGTCACAGTTTGTGGCCTACACCGGGAGAGGAAGAACCCGATATCGCGAATTTCGCATCTCCTGACGAGATTCGATTCACCCGATTCATGCCAGATGGTTCCACCAGCATTGCAAGCAATCTAGAATTTATTGAAATTAGCAATCAAGGTAGCAAATTAGCCGTTCTCAACGGTTGGACCATACGTTCAATCTCGGGAGCAGGTGCTGAATACGATACGACCATCACCAACATGATGATTCAGCCCGGATCTTCGGCAATCATAACCAACGATGCTGATGCTCTTGGCGTCTACGAAGACGGTGTTCTGGCAGATATCAATGATGTTTTGAATCGCTCGCTCTATCTGACCAACTCAGGAGCTGCCATCCAACTTTTGGACCCCTCTGGAGGCGAAGTTGACACCTTCGTATACGGCAACGGAGACGTCACCGTTTCGGGTTGGAACGGCATTTCCTTGGTCAAACCCATCACCAATTTGGACAATGTGATTTACCTTCGTGGCAGCGGGTGTGGTGACGCACCCGATAGCGATACCGTCGATGATTGGCATCACCGATGGAGTCGATTAGGGGGGAGTACCTTCTGCCAGGGCGACAGCCTGCAAAGCACGGGTGGGCTGACTCCCCTCATCGGACCCGAACACGGCCTCGTTGACTTGCTCGCTTGGATGGAAGCAGCCACGACACGACTCGATGTCCACATGTATCAACTCCACGACGCCCATCTTGTGAATGCACTCATTGCAGCACAAGAACGTGGTGTTGAGGTCAATGTTGTCCTCGATTACGGCGATAGTTGGTGGAATCAGTACGATCTTGACACCAACCGAGGCATGGCAACAACACTTCTGGCAGCAGGGGCCAACGTGTATTGGTTCGGTGATATGGGCGAGAATCCCTATGCCTACATTCACAGCAAGGTAGCCGTTCGTGATCATGAAAGCGTGTGGATTGGTTCTGGCAACTGGAAATCATCATCGCACCCTGAACCTGGCGAGCGTGGGAATCGAGACTGGGGTGTCTTGATCGATGATCCGGCCTTTGCAACGATGGTTCAATCGCATCTCGGATTTGATCAAGATGACACCCGCAGCCACATTACTGCCGTGACCTCTGCAGACATTCCTGCAGGCTGGTCATTCCCAGCCTCTGGTGCTGTCTTTGGAAACACAACCACCAGCATTACAGGCGATTATGAAGCAACCCTGTTTGTGTGCCCCGACAACTGCATTGATGCCTTGGTGGAAATGCTTGATGGCGCGGAAGAAGAAATCCTTCTCTCCTTGCAATACCTGGACATGGATTGGTCGTATGGTTGGGGTGAGAATCCTATTGTGAGGGCGCTGGAAGACGCTGCTGAACGCGGTGTTCGATTGCGTTTGATGCTCAACGGAGCCTACCTCGATGAGGACATCCAAAGCGTTGTTGACAAGATGAATGAAGATTGGAACTTCACACTCGGTTACGATACGGCCGCTATTGTCATGAGCAGCGACGAAACGGTGTCAAAACTGCACAATAAAGGTGCCATCATCGATGGTGAATCGGTTCTCGTCTCATCCATTAACTGGGGAGATTCAGCCCTGGTTCGCAACCGTGAAATGGGCGTCTTGGTTACAAATGAGGCCTTTGCTGACGTATTCCTTGCTTCGTGGTATGAGGACTGGAACCGAGCTGACAACATTACGGACTCAGATCAAGACCGCCTGCTTGATGCATGGGAGCTCGAACACGGGCTCAATCGCCATCGTCGTAGCGTTGCAGGCAATATTGCAGATGAATCACAGATGGACAATGATGAGGATGGATTGTCAAATTTTGCTGAACAACTTCACGGTGGAGATCCAATGGATGCTGATACGGACAACGATTGTATTCCCGATGGTCTCGAAGTCGCATGGGCTCAAGCAACGACGCTTGATCAAAGTGTGACCGACATCAATCCAAGAGATGCACTTCTCCTTGCGGACGCAGACGGTGACGGAGTCGATGATGCAGATGCATTGGGTTGCGACTTGGGAGGTGTTGTCGTTGTACCCGATAACACCGTAGAAGTGAACGAGAGCGAAGATGACGACAATGATAGCATTCTCAACGGTGCAGACGCATGTCCCGATACCGCTGAAGGAGTAGCTACAGACGACAAGGGTTGTTCATCAGCCCAGCGCGCGGCTCTCGTTGATCAAAACGTTGAGGGCACATCGGGAGAAGCAGGCGAAGCCTTCTTCCTCAGTCTGATGATCGGAGCGCTGCTTCTCTCGGGAGGTGCCTATGTCGTGCTGCGTAAACTTCGAGAGGAAGCAGAGGAAGTCAAGGATAACCTCACTGAAGCCAACTTTGTAGAATTCACTGCACCGATGGCAGCCGCATCCGAAGAGTGGCAGCAGCCTGTATTGAATGCATCAGGACCTCACGTGACTCCAGACATGCTGGCGAAGGTTCCTGGATGGACTGAAGACATGGTCGAGCAATACCTTCTCCAAGGTTGGACGATGGACCAGCTTGCAACCTACTATCAAGAACAGGTTGCTCAGCACGAACCATAGAATAACATTGAAACAGGACCGCCGGTTCCTCGTTGACATGGCCATTGGTTTTCGTAGCAGCAACCCAGTACTCAACAATAGATTCATGGCCAAATTAGCCGGTGTCGAACTCATGACCCTCGAAGGAAGCCTTCGAAAGATTGGCTACCTCCTTTCCTTGGTCGTCGTTACTGCATTTATCACCGCAGCAATCTGTTTGAACGCTGGAGAAAATATGTTCCTGTACGCTGGAGGTATTGCCTTACTCGGATTTATTGGAGGCTTCATCATCGCCATGATCACCGTCAATTCACGTCCTCAGAACCCTGGCACACTCATGAGTCTCTATGCACTCTTTGAAGGCGCAGCGATCGGTGGATTTTCACTGATTTTTGAAACTCAATACCCCGGCATTGTCTTGCAGGCAGCATTCGGAACCGTATGTATCACGGGAACAATGTACCTGATGTATGCATCACGAATCATTCGTCCAACTCCCATGTTCAACAAAATCATCGGCGGACTGGTCGTCTCCATTATGTTCCTTTACCTCACATCATTGATTCTTAGTTTCGGTACTGGCTACGACGTCCCCTTCCTTCATTCATCGGGTCCGATCGGAATCGGCGTGACGCTGTTTATCCTCATCGTTGCCGCCTTGACGCTCATCAGTGACTTTGGATTCATTGAATCGGGTGTCAAACTCGGAGCACCCAAGAATATGGAGTGGTATGCAGCCTTTGGAATACTGGTCTCCTTGATTTGGATTTACATCGAAACCGTGCGGCTTCTAGCCAAGTTGCGAACCTTTGCACAGGATTGATGCAATCATGTCTCGGAGAATTCCGACCGTTAACTACGACCTCGCTCGTTCAGACGACCCCGGAGATCGTGACGCATTTGTCGAACAGGTTGGTAATGCACTGAAAGACATCGGGTTCTTCGCACTCATCAACCACGGAATTGCTCGGGACATCATCGACGAAACCTATCGTCAATGCGACGCGTTCTTCGACTTGCCAGAAGCAACAAAGCGAACCTATCTCCGCCCAGAAATGGGACATCAACGTGGTTATACAGCGTTTGGAATTGAACACGCCAAGGACAACCCGGCTCCAGACCTGAAAGAATTTTGGCAGACTGGACGACCCTATCCTAGCGATGGAACGGTGCCAACCTACCCCGACAATCTTTGGCCATCCGATGACGTGGAGGGATTCCAATCCTCTACGGAATCATTGTTCACCGCCATGGAAACATTGTCGTCCTCCCTGCTTGAAGCCTGTTCAATCTACCTTGGCCACCCAGCATCGTGGCTACCAGCAATGGCAGAACACGGCAATACCATCATGCGCATGATTCACTATCCTCCTCTCGACGATAGCATGCCAGAAGGAGCCGTTCGTTCAGCTGCACACGAGGATATCAATTTCATCACACTGCTGGTCACCGCAACTGCAGATGGTTTGGAAGTGATGGACCACGATGGCACATGGATTCAAGTGAAGGGCGATCAAGATGCAATCATCGTTGATTCGGGAGATATGCTCCAAAATTTGACCAACGGTCTCTTCCAGTCCACGACCCACAGGGTTGTCAATCCGAAGGATTCCAACCAACGCCGTTATTCAATGCCGATGTTTGTTCACCCCCGAAATGAAATCGATCTTACACCACGGGACGAATTCATTGAACAAACTGGAGGCCTTGCCAACTATCCATCGATCAAAGCAGGAGATTTCCTGCAACAACGGCTCAAGGAAATTGGACTCATTTGAGGTGATAGAATGGGTGTTGAATCATTGATTCATTCCATCGAGGTTGGTGAGCCACAAGATACCGAGGCGCTGAAATCATTTGTCCATTCAGTCGGTGAAGGTCAACTTCCGATTCCCGAAGCAACTCGCTGGCTCAAAGCTGTTCACAGGCATGGCATTTCGGTGGATGAAACCGTGGTTTTAACCGAGGCGATGATCGATTCTGGTGCACGTTTAACATGGGGGCCAGGAGCACCTGTTGTCGATAAACACAGCACTGGCGGTGTGGGTGATAAAATGTCCTTGATTCTTGCACCCGCCCTCGCTGAATGCGGTTGCAGGGTCCCGATGTTGGCAGGAAGAGGCCTCGGCCATACAGGTGGAACCATCGATAAATTGGAAGCGATTCCAGGATTCAACTGCCGCCTCTCTCCCGAAGCCATGCAGGCTGCAGTGGATGCAATTGGATGTTGCATCGCCGTGCAAAACGAAGCTATCGCACCTGCTGACGGCGTCCTGTATTCCATCAGGGATATCAGCGATACCATCGATAGCCTCCCTCTCATCACCGCCTCCATCATTTCAAAGAAAGCCGCTGAAGGACTTCATGCCCTTGTCTTGGACGTCAAATGTGGCTCAGCGGCCTTTATGCAAACCATGGATGATGCAAAAGCACTCGCCCAATCGATGGTCAACACTGCGGAGGGATTGGGCATTAGGACCGTTGCTCAAATCACCTCCATGGACAAGCCGATTGGAACCCACGTTGGAAATGCTCTCGAAGTGGTCGAGTGTATCGAAGTCATGCAGGGGGATGGCGACGATGACACCAGAGAATTGGTAGTCATGCAGGGTGCTGCTTTGTTGGCTATGACCATGGAGGATGTCGGCATTGAGGAAGGCCGTACGATGATGGAATCTTGCCTCAACAACGGATCGGCGCTTCAACGGTTCAAATCAATGTGCATTCAACAAGGTGTTGAACCTGAAATTGCCGAGAAACTCGTTCGTTCTCCGCATTCCGTCCTTCCATCTGCTGCGAACCAAACGACCGTCCTTGCACACGAAGCTGGATACCTCACCGATGTCAATGCGATGAACATGGCGAACCTCGCTAGAAAGCACGGGGCCGGGCGATTCAAGCGAGAGGACGTGATTGCCTCAGATGTTGGTTTTGTCCTCCACGCAAAGACTGGTGGAGAAGTTCAGAAGAATATGCCTCTGTTCACCTTCCACCATCGGAGGGATTTGGACGAGGATGATTTGGCTTCACTGCGAGAAATCACGACCATTGGCCCGGATTCATGCATACCAGTCCAGCGGCATCTCGCAACGGTCAAGATTGATTCAACGAAGCCGTGATAAAGGGGTGGCCTGTCGCCAATCTTGCCGATTTAGCTTAGCTGGTGGAGCGTGGGACTGTTAATCCCAAGGTCGTGGGTTCGAGCCCCACAATCGGCGTTCACCAAAAACCGTTATACTGAAAGCGTGCTACGAGTGAGTTAAACTTCAAAAATTTCACCAATACGCACCCAAGATTTTCATTGATTTGTTCAGAGTTATTGAGTAAAAACAGGCCTAAAATTAGGCTAACTTGGCGTTGATGTCCCGATCGAAATCGATTAGCAGAACGCTGCGAACGCCAATGAAGTAGACTCATTCCCATTCAATGGTGCCCGGGGGTTTGTGAGTGATATCGTAGACCACTCGGTTGACCGCCCCTTTGACCGTATTTGTGATTCGGGTACTGATGGTCTGGAGGATTTTGTGAGGAATTTCTGAGTAGCGAGCAGACATGCCATCCATCGACTGAACCGCACGTACGACAATGGTTTCGCCATAGGCTCTCACGTCACCGTGAACTCCAACACTGCGAACAGGTAGAAGGGCTGCAAAGTACTGCCAAGGCAAATCCATTTCACCGCGCTTTGCAGCAGCCTCGAATTCCTCTTCAACAATGGCACATGCCTCACGAACAACCGCAACGCGTTCCGGAGTCAATTCACCAAGTGTGCGAACTGCAAGGCCGGGTCCGGGGAAGGGTTGGCGCTCTGCGACATTGATGTTGAGGGCACGAGCGAGCTCACGAACCTCATCTTTGTACAGTTCACGCAGAGGTTCTACCACTTCAAGCGTCATGTCTTCAGGAAGGCCCCCAACGTTGTGATGTGATTTGATGGTATCACGCACACCGCCACCAGACTCTATCCAATCTGGAGCAATGGTTCCTTGAACGAGGTATTTCGCCCCACACTTTTCTTGTTCGTCTTCGAAAATACGAATGAATAATTCACCGATAACCTTCCTCTTTTGTTCGGGTTCTGTAACGCCTTTGAGCGCCTCAAAATATCGATCAGCCGCTTTGACAGTAACGAGATTGATACCCTGTTCTTCAAGAAGGCGCTCGATCTGTTCGGTTTCATTTTTCCTCATGAAACCCGTATCGACATAGACACAGTGAAGCAGGTTGCCAACGGCTTTGCTGGCAATCACGGCTGCGACGGTAGAGTCAACACCACCAGAGCAAGCGATGATGGCGATATCATCAATCGTTGCTTTGAGGGATTCAATGCTTTCCGCTATGAATTCCTCAGCATCGAACAACTCAAGCACCGCCGTTGATTTCTCGGTCTTGACGCTTGACTCGCTCGATTTGGTCCAATTTGTTTTGCTCGAGCGCTGCGGCGTATTTTGGAATGAACATACCGAGCATCTGAACGGCGAGGTAACCTGCATTGTCACCGCGGTCAACACCAACGGTTGCAGCAGGAACGCCTGGTGGCAATTGTACGATTGAAAGAAGTGAGTCGAAAGGCACACGACCACCGCATGGCACACCGATAACGGGTTTTGTGGTCAGAGCCGCAACTGCACCAGGAAGGGCTGCTGCGAGGCCAGCCATGGCGATGAAAATATGGCAGCCATCGTCGAGTGCATCGCCAATGATCTGTTCAACAAATCGTGGTGAACGATGGGCAGATGCCACTCTCAGTTGGTATGACACATCGAAATGGTCAAGTATTTTCGTACATTTTTCGGCAATCGGGAGGTCGGATGAGGACCCAAGAAGAATGGTGACTTCCATAACCAATCGCCAGCGCGGGTGGTTCTTTTAGATGACTCCCTCATTTGACGGATAAAAAGGGCCTACTCCTCGCCAAATTGTGCAGCCCCTAGGGAACCTATCGCTGCAAAGTCCAATCCTGTTGCAGCCTTCTCGGGCTGGGCATCCGCTGAGCAGAGTACTTCATAATGCAGCGATGTGACTTCACCGTCCTTCGCCCCGTAGAGCACGGCTACCTGACCCTCAGCGAGGTAAGTCCATGCCATCAAACCAGTTTTCCAGCGGGCTGAGAGAATGCGCCAGGACGACAGGTGAGACTCAGGCACGTGCACGGCTACTGGCCATGCTAATTTCCAGCCATCTGCATTGCTTCCCGATAAGGCGTCAAGTGAAACATACATCATCGGAACACAACCAATGATCAGGCCGTAGGAAACCCACCACCACTGTTCGAGATCCAAGAACCACACGGCTGCAAAAGAGAGTGTTGCAAAACTCAAGACGCCGATGGTCAGTTGTACCTTTCGATCCCTTGAAGTCCCGACCCGCTGCGTGATTCCCGAGAGATAAGCCAGCAGAAGGAGGCCGAGTGATATGGCGGCAACCGCAAAACGGAATGTTTCATAGCGATGAAACGCCAATAGCATGCCCATGAAACCAACTGGCATCAGGGCCCATGCAAAGAGAAAGAGCGTGACTGAAAAGTCACCGTCGGGTGAATAACTCACCCATCCATCTTGGGACGTATTGTCACTGCTCACGCTTCTGCGTGAGGTGAATTCCCAATAGTCATTGCCCTCTCATTCTGAGTCTTCAAAGGGGTGGCGCAGGCAAAGGTTTCGAGCAGCATAAACTTCGTCAACACGTCGAACAGGTGTGGTGATGGGTGCTGCATGGAGTGTTTCGGCATCGGTTTGAAGCACCTCTACAAATTGTTCTGCAAATGTGTCGAGGGTATCTTTCGATTCCGTTTCAGTGGGTTCAATCATCATGCACTCTGGAACCACGAGCGGGAAGTAAACCGTTGGAGCCATGTATCCCTTGTCCAGAAGACCCTTGGCCACATCCATGGCAGAAATTCCGAAGGCTTCCTTCGCAGGTTGCATGGAGAGTGTGAACTCGTGCTTGGCAACGTCTGTTTCGGCACCATCAACAAAGAGATGGCTCACGCCTCCCTTCTTTGCCTCACGATGAATCGCATGACGAAGGTAATTGGCGTTGAGAACTGCATGCTCTGACATGGTTTTGAGCCCGGAGCCATAGCGTCGATAATAGGCCCAGCAACGAATCACTGCACCCGCATTACCGTGCCATTGTTGAACCTTACCGATGCTGTGTTCGGGTTGGTGCCAATGGTACCAATACTCATCTACAGCACTGGTACTTTCTTGTGCGGTTGGGCTTCGCCGAGCCGCCAAGGGACCGGGTAGGAAGGGAGCGAGTTGTGATTTAACGCCGATTGGGCCCGACCCGGGCCCTCCGCCTCCGTGAGGTTGTGAGAAGGTTTTGTGGAGGTTGAAATGGACTGCGTCAAAACCCATCAAGCCGGGGGAGGTAATGCCCAGAATCGCATTGAAGTTTGCTCCGTCGTAGTACATTTGGCCACCTGCGTCGTGAACGATTTGGCTTGCTTCTTTGATGTCGGCCTCGAAAAGGCCGAGGGTATTGGGATTGGTGATCATCATGGCTGCGGTTGTTTCGTCGGCCACGGCAGCAAGAGCTGCTAAATCCATCCGCCCGTCAGCCAAACTTGGAATTTCTACGATTTCAAAGCCACACATCGCTGCACTTGCGGGGTTGGTCCCGTGAGCTGAATCCGGGACAATAACCTTGGTTCGTTGACTCTCACCTCGCTGACGGAAATATTCCTGTATGCAACGGATAGCAGTGAATTCACCCTGAGCCCCTGCTACTGGTTGAAGGGTGACCTGATCCATTCCAGCACAAATTTCCAGCATGTGTTGCATCTCATAGAAGATGGAGAGCAAGCCCTGAAGATGGTGCTCGGGTTGATGAGGGTGGATATCTGCAATTCCAGGCAGTTGGGCAATCACTTCGTTAACCCGTGGATTGTGTTTCATGGTGCATGAGCCAAGCGGGTAGAATCCAGTATCAATTCCAAAATTACGCTTTGAAAGCCAGGTATAATGGCGCACCATTTCAGGTTCAGAAAGTCGAGGCCAACGTGCAGATTGTTGGCGGAGCAGTCCCTTGGGGATGCTTGGATCATTGTCGCAGTCGAGGCCTTTTGGTTGACTATAACCGGTATTATCAGCGCCGTTGTGGTTGAAGAGATGACTCAAGCCTTCACCCCCTGATGCATGGACCACATTGCTAATTGTGCCGAAAGTGCTTCAATATCACGTAGTGAGGTTTGGTCGGTCGACGTCACCAGGATTTGGTCGTTGGATTCCGGATACCAGGTTGCGAGGTCAAAGCCTCCGATAATGCCGTTGTCATCCAAGTACTCAAGGCAATCTTTTGCAGAGCCAGGGACGCGGATGGCAAATTCGTTAAAGTGATAGGCACGATGAACGATTTCGATTCCCTTGGTAGAGGAAAGGATTTCCTTCGTGCGTTGGCAAGCAGCGAGGTTACGTTGTGCGAGGTCTCGCAAGCCGTCAGGGCCCAAAAGTGCCATGTGCATGGCACCCATCAAGGCAATGAGTGTCTCGTTGGTGCAGATATTGGAGGTTGCACGGTGTCGTCGAATGTGTTGCTCTCTGGTTGAAAGCGTGAGACAGTAGGCTTCTTTTCCGTCCACGTCGATAGAACGCCCGACAATGCGTCCGGGCATCAAACGAAGGTAGGGTTTGGTACATGCGAATATTCCGTAGAGTGGACCTCCACCGGTCACAGGACTGCCCAAAGGCTGCCCTTCCCCAACGACGATATCGGCGCCATAATGACCTGGAGCTTCAACAATACCAAGCGAGATGGGTTGGACGCCAACGATGAGGGCCGTATTGGCTCCAATAATGTCCTTCACAGTAATCAGTCCCTCGTCGAGAATGCCGAGTGGATTTGGTTGTTCGAGATAGACGCCACAGGAACCGGCGGCTTGTTTGAGCTCGTCGAGATTGAGGGTACCATCGTCATTGTGCTTCAGCGTCTTGATGACAATCTCTGCTCCTTGGCAATAATTCTCCATCACTGACATTTTGTCCGGCGGTATCAATTCTGAGACATAGACGGTGTTGGACTGTGTGGCTTTCCTATTGTGGACACGGACGGCGCACGTCAAGGCTTCAGCAGCGGCGGTAGAACCGTCATACAACGAGAGGTTTGCAACGGGGAGCCCGACCAATTCGGAAATCAGGGTTTGAAATTCCCACATGGCCTGCAGCATTCCCTGACTCACTTCGGGCTGATAGGGTGTGTAGGCGGTCAAGAATTCACCACGGGTCACGAGTTGGAAGACCGCTGCGGGCACGTAGTTACGGTAGAGACCCGCCCCGATAAAGGATGGACGTCCACCCATGGCAACGTTTGAACCCAATAAGCGACGTGCGTCTGCGATGATTTCCTCCTCGGATTGAGGGCCACGCAGGGGCAATTCGTCTTTGAAGCGCACATCTGTGGGAATGTCTGTGAATAAATCCTCCATGGTTTCAAGTCCCATGGACTGCAGCATTTCGGCTTCTCTGCCTCTGTTTGGAAGTTGGTCGACCATGACGTTCATCTCCCCGGGTGGGTCTGTGATAGTACCCATGCGCGCACCGCTCATAATGCATTGCTTTGCATCAGCAGCAAGAAGGGAACACGCTATGGCGTTAAACTGCTTGGCAGGGGCATGGTGCGAGTGGCCATGGTGGTAACCAATCCGTGTGCGCCAGACCCCCGCGTATTGCGCCATGCAGCATGGATGCAGGAGGCTGGTTACCGGGTCACCATTCACGCATTTGATCGCAGCCAAAGCCATCCAACCTCGCAGAGTTACAAGGGAGTTCGGATCATGCGATACCGTCTCGGAGACACGCCATTTGGTGGAACCTTTGACACCTACCGAGGCATTCGACGCTTTCAGCGCATGGTGATTCAAACCTTGCTCCACAACCCTCCAAGCATGGTCTACTGCCACGACGCTGATACGCTTCGAGTTGGTACGGCGCTGAAGAAATCACACCAAATCCCCTTCGTGTTTGACATGCACGATTTGCAGCACACATGGGTTCGCTATCCTGCGCCACAGTCAATCCTTCGTACCTTCGCCAGTGGACGCATGAAACAGAGAATGCTCAAACGTGCAAAACTCGCCTCTGCCATCATCACATCAAGCGGTCAGGTGAGCGACGAAGGGCATCGAGGGTTTCTCCAGTGGTTACGTCACCACGGTCTGGACGGTACGGTCGTTGAAAACAGGCCAATGCCCCCATTTTCAACGAGCAAACAACCGCCTCAAAAGGAGTGGACGGTTGGTTATATCGGACGTGTACGCGACATCAAAGCCTTCGAATTATTGCTCTCAGCAGTCAAGTTGATTCCAGCCCACGAGCGACCTCGTCTTCGCATTGCAGGAGATGGCGTCGCAGCCGCAAAGGTTCGTCGTATGATGATGGATGAAGTTGAAGCGGGAGAAGTAGAAGCCAAGATCACCCCTGCATTCGATCAGAGTGAATTGCGCGAACTTTTGTCGGAAATTGACGTCATGTACGCCATGTACGCACCGCTCCGAGGCAATATCCTGCAGGGTGCATTACCGGTCAAGATGTTTGATTCGGCCGCATACGGAATTCCGTCGGTAGTCAATGATGGCTGTTTGATGAGCGACGTTGTGCGAGAGGAAGGTTTTGGCGTTGCTGCACCCTGGGGTGATTCAGAACTCGTGTCACGTGCATTGGTTCAAACCAAGAACATGTGCGTTGACTTGCATTCCAACGGTGAACGTGAGCAACAGCGATGGCTCGATGCCATGTCAGATGTCTTTGAGATGATTCAGTAAAAAGGCGGGCGAACAATCTCCGCCTTCACTGATTTGCGCGGACTCGCCACAATGAGAACTTCGTCGCCTTCCTGTACGCCAGACATGTAACCGATGCCAATGCCAATATTGCCAAGACTTGGGGCAGGCGCTCCGGAAGTCAAACGACCAATTCGTTGCCCGTCTGGTGATTGTACTTCCTTTCCGGGACGTGGCAGAGGACCTTTTTCTGTGTAGCGAATTCCCCACCAACGTGGGTCGGTTTCGTCGTGACTTACCACACGATGACGGCCTACGAAGTCGTGGTCGAGATCAAGACCGAATGGTACATTTGTTTCCCACGAGTCCCTTGAGAGAAATCCGTCATGCCCTTCTTCATCCAAGGGAGGGGAGCAAAAGTCAACTCCAGAGAGCAAAAATCCCTTCTCAAGCCTCAACGTATCTCTTGCCCCGAGTCCGACGGGAATTGCTCCCGCGCCGATTAACGTGCGCCAGAGTAAGGCGACTTCTTCGTTGGGAACGAAGATTTCGTATCCCGCCTCACCGGTGTAGCCGGTTCCTTGAATCCAGCCGCTGATACCGAGTTGGTTCTCTGTCAGTTCACGCCATTTGAAACGAGCTGCATGTTGCCCTTCACCCATGGCTTGGTCAAGGATCGTTTTAGCATGAGGGCCTTGAAGTGCAATGATTGAGGTTGCGTCAGATAGATTTTCCAAGACAACAGAACCGTCTGATGGAAGGTGCTGCGTGAACCAGTCCCACATCACGCCGATCATGGATGCATTGGGGACACCAAGAATTTCAGTCTCGCTGACGACTGCAAAGATCATGTCGTCGATGAGAAATCCATCCTCATCAAGAAAATGCGTGTAGGCACAACGGGAAGGTGCTATGGAGGTCACTCGCTGTGTGGCAAGACTTTGTAGCCAATCTCGGACCTGTGGGCCACGAAAGCGGAAGGAACCCATGTGAGATACATCAAAAAGGCCAGCAGTAGCCCGAGTTGCGAGGTGTTCTTCTTTGATGTTCGAATACCAAATCGGCAATTCAAATCCATGGAAATCGACCATGTTTGCTTCGAGTTGAAGATGCTCTTCGTAGAGGGCTGTGCGTACTGGTGGAGCGTCGCTCATACCCTCACCATGCCAATTCGCCACATAAACATCCGTTCTTTGAAATGTCAATTTGAAGGAGGGATGCCTCGTACAATTTCTTCTCCATGGTGGACAATACGTGCCAGCAATTCATCAATTGACCCTCGAGTTACGTTTTCATTTGACAGAACAGGTCGCAGGATGACATCTTCGCCGATATTGCTTCGACTGATCATGAACTGACCTTCATCCAGCAAGCGCTTGCGCAGTTCTATGTTCAATTCGTTGGAATCCATAGTGGAAGCATGATTCTTGTAGCGAAAACAGACATTGGTCCACATTCTTGATGACATCATCTCCAAATGAGGGTTGGCATCAACACCTGCTTCAAGATAGGCTGCATTATCCATGTGTAATTCAACAAGTTTCGCCCATCCAGAATCTCCTCGAACACGCCACTCGATCCATAATTTGAGAGCGTCGTTCCTCCGACCACATTGAAGGGAATAGCGTCCAAGATCATCACTTTCAGCGTCCTGATGGAACAGATAGTGGGCGACTGTCACGTGGTCGCAGAGCGAGCGAAGTACAGCGGGGCGCTTGACTAGAAAGGTACTGCAAATCAAGGGAATACCCATCATTTTGTGAGCGTCCCAGCATACACTGTCTGCCTTTTCAATCCCATCCATCAACTGGCGATGCGTGGTTGAAAACATGCACGTACCACCCCATGCAGCATCAACGTGAAGCCACAGGCCTTCTTTGTGTGCGATTTCAGCGAGGGGGTTGATTGGGTCAAATGCACCACGAACCGTTGTTCCTGCTGTTGCGATAACACAAAAGGGAACGAGGCCTTCTTGACGGGCAAATTGAATTTCTTCGTTAAGACTCTCTGGAACCATACGTCCATCCTCGTCACATCGGACCTTGATGAGGTTTTGATGACCTATGCCGATGACGTTTGCCGACATCAACACGGAGTAGTGGGATTCCTCAGACACGAATGCCACCATTTTCGTGCCATCGAAACCAAGTTTGGTCGACCCTGGCACGGCGTGCTCTCTTGCACACAGCATTCCAAGCATGTTACCGTTCGAACCACCTGTAGTCATGGTTCCGAAACCATCGGAAAATCCAACCATTTCACACATCCGTTCAACGAGGGTTTGCTCTATGAGCGTGCCCATTGGCGAGAGCTCAAAGGTGTACATCGAGTTATTTGTTGCTGCGGCGATAATCTCACCCGCCAGCGCAGGTAGAGAAAGACCACCCCAAAGAGGATTCATGAACTCAGGTTTGTGAGTTTTGACACTTTGTTGAATATAGGTATCAAGATCATCAAGGACTCCGTTCAGTCCGTGTCCTTCCAGGGGAAGATTCAGGTCAAGAGTTCTGCGAAGGGACTTCATCGGCAAGGACGGCTTTACCTTGCCGTCTCCGTCTTTTAGGGCAATGTAACTGACAAGCCGTTGCGCAACTTCGTCAATGAAG
>JADHPT010000025.1 GCA_016778305.1 Candidatus Poseidonia sp.
ATGAAGTTGTCTTCGTCCGAGCCGTCAGCGCAGTCTGCTGAACCGTCGTTGGCGAGGTAGAAGTCAATGGCTGAACCGTCGTCGCACTGGAACATGCTTCCGTCGCTCTGAAGGTTTGGCTCGTCGCTGGCGTCGGAACAGTCTTCTGTGCCGTCGTTGACTTGGGAAAGGAGCACGGTATCGCCGTTAGCGCAGGTGTAAAGGTGGTAAGTTTCGTCTGCACTCTCGCTGTTGTATGCCATTTCACCCATGAACATAATGTCGGTGCAGTACCAGTCGGTGCCGTCGTATTCGCAATGCGACCAGCCACTTTCATCCATGTCAAACATATAATAAGCGCTGTCGATCTTGTAGTTCTCGGTAACGGATTCTGAGCCCTCGGATTCGCTCTCGTCTGCAATGTAGTGGAGTTCGACTTCCACAAATTCACTGCTGTCGTAAGTGTAGGTGCCCTGGTAGGTCACTTCGCCGTCTTCACTGAGAACAGCGACAGTGAGGCTGTTTTTGTCTTCTTGAAGGTCAACGATCATCGTTGTTTGAATGATGACGCCTTCCATAGGCGCCGTGGACTGCATGGACACAATGCCCGCCATGGCTGTTACCATGGCTGCCTCTGCGTCATCAAGGGTGAAACAGGAAGCATCGTCAACCTCGGCCGTCTCGTCGTAGTTGAAGGCTGAAGCATCCATGCAACCGCCCTCGCCCTCGGACTTGTCGGGGTCTTGTGGAGCGAAGTCGTCGGCGTTGGCTACACCATCACCGTCGATGTCATCGTCGAGAGCGTCGCACGTTCCGTCGCCGTCCATGTCAGCAGGGATGCTGGCAGGGTCAAGCCGGTCGGAGCCGCACTGGTTCTCAATACCGTCAGCGAATGAATCGCCGTCGACGTCCTCGTCGAAGGCGTCACAGGTGCCGTCCTCGTCGGCGTCTCCGGGCATGTCCGTGGCGACCACAGGGTCGGAGCCACATGCTTCCTCGTCGATGTTGGACCAGCCATCGCCGTCCTTGTCGCTGTCGCGAACATCGCAGATGCCATCGCCGTCAGCGTCAGCCGGCATGCTGGAGGCCAGCAAACTGTCGGAATCGCAATTCAATTCGTCAATATCAGACCACGAATCACCGTCATCGTCTTCATCGTCAACGTCGGGGATACCGTCCCCGTCGGTGTCGAGGAGAACCGGTTCAGGGCCCTCATCGTTGTCGATGACATCATCGCCACCCAAACAACCAGAGAGGACCAGCATTATTGCAAACAACATTGTTAGAAACTTATTCATAATAAATATCCAAAATATGTTGGTATATAATACTTCTTCCAGCACTTCGAAAAATCCCTTGCAGTCAACGTTCTTCGCCAACTGGACGTGTTTAGAGATCGCTTTTAGATAAAAATCTTCACCAACGTTCGCAGGAAATGCACGTTATCCACACGATTCCAAAATGGTTCAAAACCTGCGAATGCGAAGAGATGCGGGGGGCAGGATTCTTACTCACTCGGCTTAGCAGCCGTGCAGTTCTCATCTGCTTAAATAAAAGAGATGCGGGGGGCAGGATTCGAACCTGCGAACCGATAAGGAATGGGACCTAAACCCACCGCCGTTGACCAAGCTGGGCGACCCCCGCGCAAGTTGTGGGCCGTGACTCACAGATTTCAAACCGTCGCTTGGGAACTCACGTCGTATCCCGTGCGTGTGACGACCTTCATGACATCTTCCGTGCTCAATTCATCGGTAGTGACAACGGTTCCTGAATTCTTTGCATGTGAGATGTCGGCACTGATGACGCCCGGTGTTTCTGTGAGTGCTTTGGTGACGCGTCCTGAACAACCGCCGCAACTCATTCCAAGAATGCTCAGGGTGTGAGTAACTTCGCTCATGATGCTTGGTGGTCCTCGGTTGATTTCAAAGTTCGCCTGAGCGCAGCATCGCAGAAGGTTGCCACCAGCGCAGCAGCAGTGAATTGCTGACAACGCTCACCGAAGATAAGGACATGGCAGCCGCTGCAAATGCGGGGGGTAGCAACCATCCAGTCCACGGGAAGAGCAGACCCATTGCCAACGGTAGGCCGATGAGGTTGTAGACAAAAGCCCAGGCCAGGTTGGTACGAATACGGGTCATCGTTGCTCGCCCTAATTCCATAGCAGCAACTGCGTCAGCGAGATCATTTCGCACCAGTACAATGTCGGCACTTTCCAAGGCGATTTGACTTCCAGCACCCATGGCAATGCCGACGTCCGCCAGTGCAAGTGCAGCGGCGTCGTTGATCCCGTCTCCAATCATGGCAACGACACCGTCTTCCTGCAGCCTCCGAATGTGTTCGGCTTTCTGGTCGGGTTTTACCCCAGCGATGATCGTTGAGATGCCGACGGCGTCTCCGACCGATTGTGCAACTTCTTCACGATCACCGGTCAGCATGATGACCTCAATACCGGATTGCTTGAGTCGTTTGACGGCTGCTGCTGATGTTTCACGAATTCGGTCAGCAATTTCCATCCAACCGAGGACGCGTTGACCACGAGCGAGAAGGACGACGGTGACGCCACGCTTGGCGCGTTGAGCGACGCGACCTTCGAGCCCTTCAGGCAGTTCACCAACCAATTCAGCGAGTAATTCGAGATTGCCAATAGCGACGGGTTCGCCGTCGAGTTCACCAACCAAACCCATACCGGGAAGGGTTCGGATCTCGTTGACATGAGGGCGCGTATAGCCGATGTTTTCCCACGAGGTATGGATGGCAGTTGCGATGGGATGTGTGGCGTCAACCTCCAATGCTGATGCGAGACAGATCAATTCCTCAACATCGCTGTCGAGCAATTCAATGTGGCTAACTCGTGGCGAGCCTGCTGTGATGGTGCCAGTTTTGTCGAGGACAACCACCGATGTCGCATGGGTCTGTTCGAGCGCTTCGATGCCTTTGATGAGCATTCCAAAGCGAGCGCCCCGCCCCGTTCCGACCACCAGAGCAGTTGGAGTTGCTAATCCCAGAGCGCACGGACACGCGATGACCAGCGTACTCACCAGCACCATGACCGACATCTCGCTGGAATTCATCGTACTGGAGGGGGCCAGCGTATCTGCCATGAACCACCAGATGGCTGCTGCCAGAACAGCAGCAACGACTACGACGGGCACGAACACACCGGCGATACGGTCGACGAGTCGCTGGATGGGTGCCTTGCCGTTTTGGGCTTCATCAACCAGTTCAATGACCTTGGAGAGCATGGTATCGCCCACCAAGGATGTGGTCCGAATCAACAACACAGCATCGAGCACGATGGTGCCAGCTACCACTTCATCACCCTGTGATTTACGCACGGGAAAGGACTCACCGGTCATCATGGATTCGTCGATAAGAGCCGTACCTTCCTCAACAAGCCCGTCAAGAGGGACGGTCTCACCGACCCGAACTTTGAGCAAGGTATCTCGTGGTATCTCTTCAACAGGGACGGCTTTTGTTCCCTCTTCAACCACAACCCATGCTTCCTTTGGTTGCAAACGCATGAGACTGTGAACTGCATCGGTGGCTCGTAATTTAGCTCTTGCTTCGAGGTAATTGCCCAAGAGAACGAAGGCGATGATGAAGGCTGCACCGTCAAAGAAAACGTGTTCAGCATGCCCCACATAAGCGGGCAAAAACGTGAGCAGTGGAGCGAGTGTGACCAAACAGGACCAGACCATTGCAACAGTGGTCCCCAGATGAACGAGAACGTCCATGTTCGCTTGTTTTCGGGCCAAGGCACGCCAAGCGTCTCGATGAAAAGGAGCTCCCGAGTAGAGATAAACGGGCAAGGCGGCGAGCATGGCCAGACTGAGTCGTGTGTCGAGTTGGCCTGTCTGGCCGAGGTCGTCAAACAGCATGGACAGGACAAAGACAGGCAGGGCCAGTGCAAATGCCAGTGCAACCCCTCGACCCTGTCGGCGAACCTCTTCCTCATTCCGCTGACGGACCCGGAGCGCCGGAACGAGGTCCGTAGCCCCGTATCCTGCTCCCAAAATGGCCTCGATGCAGCCTTGTCGGTGGCGGTCGTCAAGAGGAACATCAAGAGTGATGACGGCTTTTTCAAGCGGGAGGTTGACGCTGACCTCAGCAACATGATCCACGGCTGAAAGCACTCGTTCAACCGAAGCTACACAGGCGCTGCAGGTCATGCCTGTAATGCTCAGCGAGAGGCGATTGTCCATTCACTCCGCTCCATTGGTACAGCATTCCATGAGTTGCCATTCGCCCTCGTCAAGGGTCACGCCCCCACACCCACACGTGCACATCCATCCGACGCTGTCCCATCCTTTGCCACCCTCAGAACGGGTGTAGAGACGTTTCATCTTTCAGTTGCATTCGCAGCGTTGTGCAGGTACGCGGGCCATGAGTGATGCTTTGAGCGGGCTGGTATAAACGCTCTTATTGACTACATAAAAGAAGGGAGGACCTTGTTTTGAGGCCCTCCCTCACACAATCCGGTACCTTTGGGGGTAGCGTCTTTTTTATCATGGCCTTCGTATGGTTCATCGTTGGCCTCATCGACTTCCTTGAGGAAATTGCAGGGTACATGTTCTTCCCTATGGGACTTATCGTGTTATTCCCGGGAACCAAGCGCCTGGTGGCGGGGTTCAGCTCAATCACCGAAAAGCAATAGGCACGGCCCTAAACGGGGGTGAGGTCCAGTGATCCGGACCATACGTCCAGTCCACGTAGGCGACAGGGGAAGCGCTGACCAAGTCTCAGTATTGCAGGATACTCGCCGCTGTTGTCAGGCTCGGCGTGGCTGACGGTGAGGCCGAAGTCATCGACCACCAAGCGCTGTTTTCCACCAAGTTGACGCAGATGCATTCGTCCCGATACGGCTCCATCATCGGCTAAATCCAAGAAAATCCACGGTGTTCGCAAGCCGGTTACACGTGCGTTGTAACTGGTTGGAATGGGACTCTCATCCTCGCCAATGCGGCCACCTCGCAGGAGGTGCACGTGGTAGGTATTTGCCACCAGTTCCCATTCAAGCCGCTTGGCTGCCATACCTTGTTCGCTGCAATGCGAAGCGAGGCGAGCAGTTTCTGATTCGTCATGCACCCAGTCTCGTCCGTGGATGAATGCCTTGAGTTGACGATGAGTCATCAGGTCAGGATAGCGTCGGATGGGTGAAGTGAAGTGAACATAGGCGTCTAAATTTAATCCAAAATGCCCTTCATTTTCTTCGCTGTATTTGGCACGTGTCATGAGTTGAAAGAGGCCTTGGTCAACGATGCGACGCGTGGTCTCAGCGAGCGAACTTGCACTTGCTTGTGCCTTCTGAAGCGAGGTGAGAATCCCGTCTCGAGCCTCGGGATCAATCACTTCTCGTAGGTAGAGAGGCACATCGCTTTCAGGTTCATCTTCCTTCAATTCGGACAGGTCGATGCCACCGCCGCCAAGGTTGGCCCAGTCCCCCAAAAGGTTGGACAATTCTTGAGTTTCACTCTCGCCGTGCTTGCGCAGACTCGGCATCGGCAGTTGAATGCCGACGCCAAGGGCCTCAAGTTTCGCATTCAATCCTTGAACTTCGGGACGGTCCGGTGGTGCGTGACATCGCCACGGCAAGGGGGCACCGGCTTCACCCAACAAATGGCCTACCGCAGCGTTGGTTGCGACCATGAAGGACTCGATCATCCGGGTGGCTTTGTTGGGCCATTTGACTTCAACACGGAGTTCATTCTCACCGTGGAGACGTGGGCGTAATTCTGGATTGTTGAGGTTGAGGCGAATTTCACGCTCCTGCCAGATGCCAGCCAATTCCAACATCTCATCGTAGGCATCGGTATTCAGAACATCACCGTAGGCGATATTCGCTTTGACGTGAATGACGGCTTCGTAAGCGTGGGTGTGAACGATGGTGTTGTCGTCGTCAAGGTCCATGCCCACGACCATCGCCAACCTGTCAATATCAGCCCTGAGAGAGCACAATTCATCAGCCAGTTTTGGAGGAAGCATTGGCAAGACGGCATGGGGTAAATACACTGACGTAGCCCGTGCTGCTGCCGCCCGGTCAAGGCTCGTACCCGCTTGGACATAATGAGCAACATCAGCGATCGCCACCCACAGCGTGCGTATACCATCGGCCTTTACCAAGCAGACCGCATCGTCAAAATCTTTGGCGTCGGGTGGGTCGATGGTGACAAAGGGGAGATGGCGTAAGTCGCTTCGACCTTTGGAAACCTCCCCATCCCCGTCCACCTCACCCAAGCCGTCGGCATGGGCGACGAGATGTGCGTCATAGGTCCGAGGAAAGGGGTTATGCCCTGCTTTTCGCCGGGTAGCGAGGCGTGCATCCAGCAGTTCTCGTGCCGTCCAACGCTCAGCGGTCATCAACAGAAGAGCCATCGCCGGCTCCTCATCGCGGAATCTCAAACCAGAACGCTTGACTGCACATTGTCGTGCTTCCTTCACCAAATCAAAACCCTTCCATTGACGCGTGCCGGTCTGATCCAATGCGAAGCCTTCGGGCAACCTGTCGTCCCGGAGCATGGCATCCCATGTTTCCTCCAGTAGAGCGTAGGAATCACGGTCCTCTTGAGTTGCTTCCTCGTTCAACGGGGGCCGTCCCGAGAGCGGAGTCTCGCCTTTTCCGCCGTGCCGACTGAAGAAATTCTTCCACCTATTGGCTGCACTGTCCAATTCATTGATGCTTTCTTCGCTGCGAAAACGGACAGACTTCCCTTCATCAGGAAGAATGTAGCCTTGCTGTTTTCGACCGAGTGCAAGAGCTTCGTTGACCTTGCTGAGCAGGCTTCGCTCTGCCTTTTCGTCACCGCGAAATTGTGCTTTCAGTCCTTCGTTATCGGCGATATGAGCGACGAGTTCCTCTGGCGTCCACGCTTGCTGCCAGGCGGCTTGGTCGGTGAAATGTTGTGTGACCCGCCGCCATAGGCGCTCATCGTCGGGTGTTTGAGGTCCTTTGTTGGTCTTGCCTTGGCGGTTCGGGCGTTTCTTTCTTCCCCGATGGTTCCGTCCCGCCATGCCCCTGCCTTGCCTTCACATGTGATGAAGTCAGCGTTTCACAATCCCTCGTCACCGAGCGCCTTGAGGGCTGCTTCTTGGGAGGCCGTGAGCGTTTCAGGATCAGCGAGTGTGAATTCAAGCGTGAGGTCGCCTCCGTTGTAGCCAGCCTTGGCCATTCTGCGACGGTCGCCAACCTGCGTGAGTGGGGCGACGGCTAAGCGGCCGACCTTGCCCGATAGCAAACGAATGCTGACCTTGCCTCCAAGCATCAGCACTGAATAGGGAACCGGTATTTCTTGAACCAGGTTGTTTCCTTCCCAGCGAAAAGCCTCACCAGCATCGATACGTACGGTGACGATGACGTCACCTCGCTCACCATCGGGGTGGTCGTGCCCCTGTCCTTTGATGGTCTTGGTCGTACCGTGAGTGGCTCCGGCGTCGAGACGTAATTTCATTGTTGTGCGCTTGGTTTCCATGTTTGTTCCTTGTTTCTTGAAGCGTTTGAATGAGAACTCAAATTGCCCCCCTTCACTCGCCTCTTCAAGGCTGATATCAAGGCCGACATTAATCGGTGCCGCCTTGGCTTGAGGGCGCGCCTGTCGTTGGGGTTGACGAGGCATTCCACCCATGCCGCCCATGCCGCCGCCGCCAAACATTTGTCCGAAGAGGTCATCCAGTCCGGCGCCGCCTCCGAAGTTCATCGAGGGGCCACCTCGACCCCTGCCGCCGCCAAACATGTTGCGCATCTGTTCTTGCTGGTCGTGTTCTCGGCGAGCCTCTGAGGTGCCAATCGCGTCGTAGGCGGCTTGAACCTCCTTGAATTTGGATTCCGCTCCGCCGTCACCTTGGTTGCGGTCAGGGTGATATTGACGAGCCAATTTGCGAAAGGCGCGTTTGATTTCTCCGTCGCTGGCATTGCGGTTGACGCCCAAGACCTCGTAGGGGTTCTGCTCTGCCATCGACTTCACGACTGTCTGCCGTCCCACATCAATCCTCGCATGGCGGATTTCGGCCGTACTGCTCCTTCAGTTTGGTGGCCAAATGGGAGGTTGCGGTTGGTTGGTTGCTGGTGCAGGTGCGGGTTGAGGTACCCGTTTCGTCGATCTAAAAACGGCGGAGAACAAGGGGGCTCCCTGAAATGTTCATGATGTTGGTTTAGTCAGTCAGGAAATAAACATTGAGGGCGGAGTCGTTATAATGAGGGGGTTGGTGGCTCGGAAGGCTGAGGTTAGACCATGTCTGATGAATCCAATGCTTCCAAGTCCTTTGAGATGAAGGTGCAAGAGCAACAGGATAAGATTGAGGCGCAGTTCCGCAAGATTACCCGTGGCTCCTGGGCTCGTATTATTCGCATGGCTCGCAAGCCATCAAAGCAGGAGTTCCGTCAAACCGCCATCATTTGCGGCATCGGCCTCTTTGTCCTTGGCGCCATTGGCTTCGCTATCTTGGTGGTTATGGACAATTTCCTTCCTTGGTTAATCCACGATGTCTTTGGCATCGGCAATTGAGAGCGTGATGATGATGTCTGAAGCATTCGTAGCCTTTGTTCGCCATGAAGAAAAATTGCTCTTGCTCAAGCGCAACGGTTCCACTGAACACTTTCCCGACCTATGGGACGGCGTATGGGGTGTCGGAAGTACACCAGAAGAAGTCGTTGAGCGTGTTGCACAATCCACGGGCATTCCCGTTGAAGATCTCCACTACCAAGGCTCAGGCCCTGAGCGTGGTATCGACATGGGGCGAACACTGGTTGATGTGATTCCTGTTCTCGTCGTCTCCAAGAGTGAAGCCATTGAACCCTCAGGCATTTACACCCGTGGAGAATGGATCGACCCGGGAACCATCAAGGAATACAATTGTATCTTCTCTGACCTGGACATGGAGAACGCTCACGGATTGTTCCGTGAGATGTACGGCAGTGTGGGAGCCTTCCTCTACATCATCAAGACGGCCATCAATTCAGAACAACGTGTTGCCGATGAAATGTACTCCCGCCTTCACGGAAGTGGTTCCATGGTCTCCCTGCAAAACGAGATCATGTCCATTCTCCACCCGCCAGCCATGCGTGGCTATGTCTTCGTTGAATCGAGTGCTCAACACCACGTTGAGAAACTCATTGGGCGTTCTGGTGGTCGTGACCCATCTGCTCGTCGCGGTATCAATCAATCCCCGCTCAAGAACGCCAAGACCGTACTTCCTGGTGAAGCACCTTTGCAAGATATCCTCCCCTACTTGGAACCCAAGGCCGTCACGAGCGGAATCGAGGTCGGCTGCATTGTCGAAGTCATCACGGGTGCGTTCAAAGGAGAGAAGGCTCGCATCACCAGCGTGTCCGAATCCAAGGAAGAGGTCAGCATGGAACTCTACGAGCAAATCATCCCGATGACGCTCAACATGCGCGGCGACCACGTCCGTGTCATTGAGCGCGTTGGCGAGTGAATACTCGGACGGCCTGGCAAAGCACCGTTTGCTTTTCCC
This sequence comes from Candidatus Poseidonia sp., assembly GCA_016778305.1. Taxonomy (GTDB): domain Archaea; phylum Thermoplasmatota; class Poseidoniia; order Poseidoniales; family Poseidoniaceae; genus Poseidonia. Next base: position 9,448 of record JADHPT010000025.1, read on the forward strand.
CATCACTCGTTGCGACGAAGAAGTTCGTTCTTTGCTGCTACCAGCACATTATCAGGGTTTTCCGATGAGAAACCGCCCATCGCTCCTAAAAGAAGCATAAACACTCCCCCTGCAATCCCAATAAACCCAAAACAAGCTGCTTCATTCACCATCAGAAGCAGTCCTGCGCCAATTAACACAGCGCCCGGAGCCACATAAGATGACGTGGCCTCTTTTTCAGGTAGGTCGGCTAAGGTTTTGACTTCAGCGAGGGCTTTTTTCAACTTTCCTTGGTACGAGAATGACGATGCTGTACCACCCAAAACAAGCAAGAGGCCAATGAATAGACCACCGAAACACAACTCTACACCATCTCCAATTCCTCCTCCCAACCCATCCATGACTGCTGAAGCGCCAATGAATAGGCTCACGACCATCACTATGACCCCGAAGACAGCGAAGCCGTTTCCTGCGTCGGGCATCGATTTCAGAGACTCATAACGCTCTATCGCTTGAGCGAGGTAGTTTGTTGCCTCTGGCTGTTGGTCGTCTGGCGAGGCTACGGGCTCGGTTGGCACTGCTGCGATGTCAGGAAGTTCAGCCGGTATTGCCGTGCTGGCTTGGATGACGATAGATTGCGGTGCAGGTGTGATTTCATCCCCCATGCTTCGCCCTTCTATTGGGGGGATTTTTCATGTTTTCTCCTGCGGGGAAACCTGCTCTTCATGTACGTTCGTTCTGGAGGGAAACGTCACATCAAGGTCTGCTGAACCCTTCGTTTGCTGGGTTTGAGTGCGTGGCTACACTGCCACGCCAAATCGGCAGCAGCCCAAGCAGCGGAGTGGAGTGCAGCCCCAGCCGTACCAACAGGATCAGCCCATGCATCACCCGCTTCTACGAGGAGGGGTAACTTGGCGCGTTCTCCTCGTGCTGCGGCGCGAGCATATCGCCATCGGTGGGCATGGAATGAACTCGCCTTCACCCACGCATTGATGGCTTCGTTATCTGTACCAATCATGGCCATCAGGCTCTCCACAACATCACTTCGTTCGAGTTCAAGGTGCTCCTTACTCCATGATTCAGGGAGATGAACGACCAGGCCGCGAGCGTCATCCCCGAACTCAGCATGGAACTTGAGTTCTTCAATACGCCTTTTCAATACGGTGGGAACGGACTTTGAGCCAGTGATAATGACCGACCATGTCGACGCATAGGCGTGTTCTTCCCAGGATCGAGGAGCCCGCTCAACCACGGCGTGAAGTTGCGGAAGAGGAGCGGTGATGATCACACCGCTTGCCTTCCATACGAAACCGTCGTCGTCTCTGACAGACCAAAGCCTTCCTTCTCGCTCAAGACCGGTCACAGTAACTTCGTTCAAGACTTCAATTCCGTCAAGAAGTTCTGCAATATACGCTGGGCCATCGCGAAGATACATGTTGTCACCTTCCGTTTTGATATGTCCCTTGAGGAGAGCATCCTGCTTCCAAGCATCAAGAAACATAGGCCATGCGTCAAGTTTCAACGCCCCGTGGGTGACGACGACTTCATCAAGACGTCGTTGTGAATAGCGTCCACCGACCCTCCTACCTTTGTCCAGAACCAGGACGTCAAAGCCGTAATCCTTCAAGATACGAGCAGCGACTGCGCCTGCCAGGCCAGCCCCAATCACGATGAGCGCTTCCTCAGTTTCCGCTGCTGGGGCCTTGGTGATGCGTGTGAAGCCATCCATGTCCAGTCGACTCATGTGAGTTCGGGAATCGCGCTGCCGTACCAAGCCAAGAATGTGGGCGGGTGGATGGAAGGGTCGGTCAAAAAGACCGTGGCACCACTGCACGCCAACAACAGAGGACGGGTCGCGCCCGTCTAGAGCGTACTTGTCATTGAGGGCCTGCCCGTAATCCATGGAGGTTTCGACATCAGGCGTCCACAAGGCAATTGACTTGCCCCATGTCATCCTCACGTTATTGTGAAGTTCACCATGACGCAGCAATGAGAATTGACAGGCGGCCCAGAGCGGGTCGTGTACCTTTCCACGCTCAAGTTCACGAAACGTATAGGTCGTCGTTCGAGGGTCGTCCAAGGTAGACTGCCAGGAAATTCTTGCCCACTCCGGGAGGTTGTGTTTCCCGTACGGGTCACTTGATGAGGCGATATGGTGCCACGCATGTTCTCGAAAAACAAGAAGTTCATCGAGATATTTGTCCGCAGATTTGGTCCCGACTTCGGCGCATTCACGAGCAATTTTCATGGTTGAGATCATACCGTAGTGAATGAAGGCTGACAAGCGCGATACGCCGTTTTGATCGGCTGCATTATTTCGTCTTCGGGCGTATCCGCTGAGGCCCTTTTCCCGAAACGCCCCCCAGCGCTCAAGCGCAGCTATTTCACCGCCACGCACACGCCAGAGTGGGTGAACGGTTGGGTCGATCTCACACTCTTTCAACAGGTTCCAGCGTTCGGCTGGATTTGTCAGTTGAGGTTCCACAGAAATCTCTGCGAAGGGGAGTTCACCGGTGTATGCCTCCGGAGTTAGGTCGAGGATTGGCCACGAGCGCTGAACACGCTGTTTCCTCAGTCGCCTTGTCCCGTCTCTAAACTTGAACGGGCGGTCCACGGAACGACCGTAAAGCGGCATCGGAATGACGCAATGACAGTCCACTTCAACGACTGGGCACCGTGCCTTTTCCGCTACGCTACGAACCCAGTCGGTCCACGGAGGAAGCGGAAAGAGATCGGTGATGATCATACTGGCTTGATTTGCAAAATCAGCCATGACGGCAGGGCGGTGACCCTTGCGGGCCAAATGGAAGGAATAACGGATGCCCTGCTGTTCGAAGCCTCGGTGCATGTCAACTGCAGCATCCAGAATCATGTTGTGGTGGCGCAATGAGGCGTGCGGATAGCGTTCATCAAGTCCGTGATAAATCAGGAGTTCTCGCTTTTGATGGTGGGCTATCCATTTGCCAACATCTACCGCAGGATGCTCGTGCGTTCTAAAGGAAGACTTCAGCCAGACGACAACGGGCCCTTCTCCGAGGGGTTTTTTCCCTTCCGAAAGCCATCGACACCGTTCAGCCAAATGAGCGGGGAGGTCCATAGGATGCCGCTCGGATTTTTGCCTCTTATACTCCTGTTCAGTTCCAACGGTGTTGGAAATATTCGGAATCGCCTCAGACTTTTTGCCAGTCTGTACCGTTCCACCAGCGGTTTGAGCCATCGCTCATCACGCGCCAGGTGTGTCCACTCTCATCGGTCCACTGATTGGCGACGGTCGGCTCGGGAGCATCAACCACAGGTGCCGCTACTGGTGAAGCAGCTGCTACGGGAGTCGGATCTGCGTCCGGGGTGCTCTCGAGGAAGGCGCCCAGAGCACTGTCATCAACGGGTTGTGTTGCGATTGGTTCAGCTACTGGCTGGTAGGCTTGCTGTGCTTCGTAGGCAGGTTGTGGCTGGTAGGCCGATGCAGTGTCCATGGGTTCTGCAGCAGGTTGTGCATTCATGGAAGGCAAATCTGGCAGAGAGAAATCCTTGGCCGTTTCATCCATTTCTGCGCCTGAATCGATACGTCGTCGCAAGATGAGCACGACTCCAGCGGTGATCACGAGCATAGCAATCCCGCTACCGACCAACATTTGCTGGCGTGCTGCGGCTTCTTCTTCCTCATCCTTGGCTTGCTGTGCTTCAAGGACGGCCTGTTCGTTGTCGCCCATGCCATCGCCATCGGTGTCCAGCGTCTCGTTGGCATCTTCAGGAAAAGCGTCTGCGTTGTCACCTATTCCGTCACCATCACTGTCTGCCCATTCGGTAGAATCACTCGGGAAGACGTCGGCGTCGGTTCCATCTGGATTGTCGCCGTATCCGTCGTTGTCACTGTCCACCCACTGGGTAGCATCGGTTGGGAAGGCATCGGCATTGGTTCCTTGCGGACTATCGCCGTATCCGTCACCGTCGGTATCAGTTGCTTGTGTGGCATCGTCATCGAATGCGTCAGCGTTATCGCCAACACCATCACCATCAGTATCCATGGTTTCAGAAGCATCGTTAGGGAAGACGTCTGCATTATCACCGGTTCCGTCACCGTCAGAGTCAACGGTTTCGGAGGCATCATTGGGGAAGACGTCTGCGTTATCACCCACGCCGTCACCGTCGGTGTCGTTCCACTCGTTGACATCGTTGGGGAAAACGTCTGGATTGTTGCCTGCAGCGTTATCACCGTAACCGTCACCATCTGCGTCGGCAATTTGAGTGGCATCGTCGTCAAAGAGATCCGCATTATCGCCGGTGCCGTCACCGTCGTTATCTGCCCATTCAGCAGGGTTGTTGGGGAAGGCATCTGCGTTGTTGCCCGAGGCGTTGTCGCCGTAGCCGTCACTGTCGGCATCGGTCGTTTGCGTAGCATCGTTGTCGAATGCATCAGCGTTGTCGCCCGTACCGTCGCCGTCGTTGTCGGTCCACTCTGCTGGGTCGTTGGGGAAGGCGTCCGCGTTGTTGCCCGAGGCGTTGTCGCCGTAGCCGTCACTGTCGACATCGGTGGTTTGAGTCGCATCGTTGTCAAAGGCGTCAGCGTTGTCGCCTACGCCGTCACCGTCGTTGTCGTTCCATTCTTCCTCATCGTTGGGAAAAGCGTCGGGATTGTTACCAGAGGCGTTATCGCCGTATCCGTCACCATCGGTGTCAGTGGTTTGTGTGGCATCGTCATCAAAGTCGTCAGTATTGTCGCCCACGCCGTCGTTATCGGTGTCAAGCCATTCGTTCGGGTCGTTGGGGAAGGCGTCGCTCTGGTCTCCGTATCCGTCACTGTCGGCGTCGTAATCGATGATCTCAACGGTGTTGGTCGACGTAACCGTCGAGCCTAAGTCAGTGCCGTCATTGGGCGTCACGGACATGGTCCAGAGGTCGCCGATGGCCGTGCTCCCTTGAGCGAGAATGGGTTGATCATTGTACTGACTTGCCGTAACGCCGCTGTTCATCCAGCGTATTTGTGATGAGGTATCGGGGTCGCCATCTGGGTCATTGAAGTCGTAATTTGCGAACAGGTCAACGTCGTAGTAGGCCTGCGTGATGGCAGGAGCAGGAGCAGGAGCGTCGCTGATGAAGACATTGGTTGCTGTCGGTGCGGTGTTGGTAGGGCCTGGTTCAGGGATGGTGAGTTGCATCTGGTCTTTTGCATCACCAGAATTTCCGTTGGCTCCGTTGGCCGCTACTGCGGCAATGTCGACAGTTACAGCACCGCTTCCAGAGGAAGGAGCAGTCCAGTCAAAGGCCCAGGACCGGTAGGAATTGGTGGTGTGGGTTGCGGAAGTACCAGCGCTGTTGACCTTCACGGACATGATACCAACACTGGGGGCGGAGAGCGTGCCTTTGTCAACCATGACGTTGAATCCTCCGTTGCTTCCAGCATAACCACTTACAGAAATTTGAATGTTGTAGGTTTGGCCTCCGTTGTAGGTGGAGGGAAAATTCTCGCTGATGGTGGGTGCGATTGTGGTTTGATGACAGGTGCATCCGCTGCTGGCTTGACTGTGAATGCCGCTTGAACTGCCTTCGATGGGTGGAATGGCCATGAGCATAAGGGCGCTGAGAAGGAGGGCTGTGATTCGTAGGGCGGTCTTCATAATACGATGTCAGGGCTCAATTGTTATAAAAAAAATGGTATATGGTTCCTACGCTCGAGGCTATGAATGCATACTTCTTCGCCGCGGCGCGATTAAATAGGGGTGTTTGGTCGCATGGATGCCTACGTTCGTATGGAAGGAGTTGAGACAATGCCAAAGCCATGGACTTCAAAGCTAATTATCAAGGCGCTTGGAGTGCAAAAGTGCAACGGTAGTCTGGACGCCGCGACTGAGGACCTGCCCCTCGAAAAGGCCATGGAAGTGGCTCGTGAGAAGGCTGGCCTCGGTCATTTGACCGGTCCTGATCTGAAGGCGCAAACACGAGAGGTTATCGGAACCTGCGTGTCGATGCGTGTGAAGGTCGACGGTCATTGGGCCAATGAAGCCCTCGAGATCATTGCAAAAGGAGAATGGGACGAGCGTTTTAATTGAAGACTCACGAACCGCGGGAGAAGGGTCGCCCCTTCGCAGACCGCAGAGGTGATGCACCATGGAAGAAAATATCAGTAATGCAATCAAAGCCGCCCTTGAGGCTGCTCCAGAGCGAAAATTTGTCGAGTCGGTGGATATCTCATTCACCATCAAGAACATTGACTTGAAGAATCCAACCAACCGTATCAAGGAAGAAATCCGTCTTCCTTACGGACGTGGGCGCGAACTCAAAATCGCTATGTTCGCCGCAGGCGAAGCTGCAACCAAGGCCAAAGCCGCCGGTATTGCCGTCTTCACCCCTCAAGACATCGAAGACTTTGGTGGCAACAAAGGCCGAGCCAAGAAAGCAGCCAATCAATTTGATTTCTTCCTCGCTGAAGTGCCTCACATGGGGCTCATCGGTCGTTACCTCGGTACCGTTCTCGGACCCCGTGGTAAAATGCCACGTCCCGTTCCACCAACCCTCGACCCTGCTATGCTCGCTGCTGGTTTGGCGAGCACCGTGGTCGTCAAGTCTGGAGACAAGATGACCTTCCACGCTTCCTTCGGTACCGTTAAGCAATCCCATGAGGAATTATTGGCCAACGCCATGGAAGTCTTCACCCGTGTCACAACAAAACTTGAGCGTGGAGTCGGCAATATTCGTTCGCTTTACATCAAGACTTCAATGGGTCCATCACAACGCATCGAGGTGATCAATTGATTCCAAAGGTCGTTTCCTGGAAGAAGGACACCGTCGGTGATTTGCATACCTTGCTGACCAGCGGCGAAACGCTGGCCGTCATCGACATTCACGGCGTTCCTGCCTCTGCCATGTTTGGCATGCGTGCAGAACTTCGCAGCAACATGAAGATTCAAGTCGCTAAGAAGCGCCTGATGAAAATCGCTTGGGAGCGTGCAGGTTACAATCTTGATGATTTGGAACAATTGTACGCAAGTGCCGTTCAACCCGCTCTTATCTCATCTGACTCGTTGAATTCCTTTGAGATGTTCACCGAACTCAAGAAGACCGAAGCCGGCCGTGCTGCAAAGCCCGGCGATGTCGCTCCTCACCAAATCGTGGTTGAGAAGATGGACACAGGTATGCCTCCTGGTCCAATTGTCGGTGAATTGAACACCGTTGGAATTCCTGCAAAGATCATGGGCGGTAGCGTCCAGATTCAGAAGCGAACAGTGGTCCTTGAAGAAGGGGAAGTCTTCGAAGGCGACCTCGGTATGATGCTCTCCAAGATTGGCATCAACCCCATGGTCACGGGACTCCGCTTGTGCGGTACGCTAGAGAATGGCACGCTCTTTGAGCCTTCCACCCTTGACATTGATTACGAACAATTCGAGCAAGACCTCATCGGTATGGCAGCAGGCGCATTCAACCTGGCCTGCAACATCACGTGGTTCACATCACAGACCATGCCAACACTTCTTGCCAAAGCCAGCGGAGAAGCGCTGGCAGTTGCCCTGGAAGCAGCGGTCGCTACGGCCGAAACGCTCCCACACTTGGTGGCACGAGCTCACGGCAGCGCCCTTGGCGTTGCTGGCATGCTCAGCCCCGATGCACTCGACGACGACCTGGCAGCCATGATTGGCGCTGCTGCATCCGCAGCCGCCTCGGCAGCCACCGTTGACACGAGCGCTTCTGAAGCCCCTGCCGAGGCTGAAGAAGAGGAAGAAGAGGAAGAAGAGGCCGGCTTTGACGGTCTCGGTTCCTTGTTCGGCTGAACAAAAAACAAAACACATTGAGGTGAAAAAAACATGGAATACGTATACGCTGCTATGCTACTACACGCTGCTGAAAAAGAGATTGATGAGAAGTCGGTAAAGGCTGTCCTAAAGGGAGCTGGAGTCGACGCTGACGCCGCCCGAGTGAAGGCTCTTGTAGCCTCCCTCGCCGGAGTCGACATCGCTGATGCCATGACCCAAGCCGTTGCTGCACCTGCTGCAGCTGCTGCCCCTGCCGCCGCTGGCGGTGCTGACGCCCCTGCCCCTGTTGAAGAGGAAGAGGAAGAAGAAGAGGAAGCTGGCTTCGACGGTCTAGGCTCTCTCTTTGGTTGAGCAAGGAACGATCGCTGCCGATTCACACACCGGTTCAGGCCGGTTGACGTGTGAGCGCGGCCTGTCCATCGGTCCTTGTCCACGGGAAAACCTCGCCCTCAGAGGCGACGGCCGTGAGCAAGCCGCAATCGCACGCACACAATACCGCCCAAACCCATGAGCGGAAGCAAGGTCACGCAAGGGTTCATCCCTTCCTGCCCTCTCGACGGCTCATGGTGAAGCGGGCTACACTCGACCTCGAGGTCAGTGTGTCAACCATTCAAGCCATCCGGGTCTTTCGCGAACTCGCAGAAGAATCCGGTTGGGAATTGGAACGTCACGAAGGCTCTCGACTGGTTGATCGATTTGCGATCATCATGCCGATGGCTCAGACTGCCAGAACCCTCGGTTTGAAACTCAAAAGCGGACCACTGGCAGGTACTGAACTGACTTGCTGGTCTGAAACTCGGGGCTCTTCAGGAGCCGTCAACATCGCTTCTTGGTTGATTCGTGGTGGGCCAGAACAGCCCGTTGCACAAGCACTCCTCGACCACTGGGTCGCTCGAATGGATCGATGCCCTTGGCGGTGGACCTTTGGGGAACGTTCCAAAGTGGGATATTTGCTTCCAATTTGGCGTCAATCCAGGAAGCGGTTCACACAATTGGGTTTCAATACCAAAAAAGGCTCATGGCCGCACCAACACACAACTCAATGGCCGCCATCAGAGCTTTGAAATTGACTCACCCGATGATGATAGGGTTCGCCATTAGGGGGCGCTCGTCTCATCCCCTCCTACGGGGGGAGTTGATACTATGAATCGTCAACGACATCCTCACTCCGCCAAGTCCATCTTTCTGGCTGTATTGATGGTCACCATGTCACTCTCTGCAGGCATTGTTGAAATCAATCGGGCACCGTGGTTGGAAACAGAAGATGTGGCGGCCGTTGGAGCAGGTTGTGCGTCCATCACCAGGGCCAGCGGCGAGGCAATCTATGTCGATCCGGTCAACGGTTCTGATGCTTGGGAGGGGACGTGGTCGTGTCCAAAAGCAACACTTTCTGATGCACTCAACGAATCTTCTTCAAACGATGAAATCGTCCTGTACAGCGGGCAGTACCACGAAAACGTCACGGTTGACAACAAGGACAACCTGTTGATTCGTGCAGCGGATAGCGCTCGTGTCGTGTTTGATGGAACACAAAGCATCGCTGAAGACATGGACGTTACGTGGACCACCGCCGACAGCGATGGCATCCAAGAAGTGACCTTGCCAGTTGACGGCTGGCAGCTGTTTTTGGCTTACGACGAACAAGTTCCTGCTCGTTGGCCAAATGCTCAATTTTCGGATGAGACGGTATTCAACCGCTCTTACTGGGCCGAAGGGACATTGACCGGCTCGAACAATGCTTACACCGTTGGTTGGCTTACCGACGCCGGTCCTGAAACAGGTGTTCACACAGGCCTCAATGAAACAATTAACGCCACAGGCCTCGACCCTGAAGGAGCCATTGCGGTCATGAATCTGGGTTCGTTCCGCACCACTAGCCGTGTCATCACCGACTGGAATTCCGCCAACGGAACCTTTGCTTACGACGGAAACGGCGTAGGTTGGAAAACCAAGCACCACGCTTACTTCCTCGAGGGCAAGCGCGAACTCATCGATGTCGACGGCGAATGGTGGTTCAATAATGCGAACAATCGCCTGCATTACAAAACGCCAAGCGGACAGGATGCGAACAATCTTGACCTCCGCGTCAAGGTTCAACCCTTCGCAATCGGCGTTGAGAATTCCGACGGTGTGACGATTCAAGGCATCGATTTCTTTGGAACAACGGTCAACTTCAACGAATGCGACGGATGCAGTTTCACCAATTCAACCCTCGAATATCCAAGCACCTCAAAGCGTGGATTGGGTATTGCCGGCGAATCAGAAGATGACCGTTGGATGATACGTTTCTATCGTTCAACCAACTCGTTTGTCGACAACATTTCCATCACCAACACCGGTGGAGCTGTTCCTACGTGGGAAATTCATCCATCACTGCCATCAGGCCTCAACTTCGGTAGCGGTAACGGCAGCATCTGGGGCACGCCAACAGGATTGTTGGAGAATGTCACCTACACTGTGTATGCCAACAACAGCGGGGGCTCACCCAGCACCACCTTCACGCTCGGGCTCAACTGGACACTGACGCCAAGCGCCGAGGGTGCCTTCATTACCCGCAACAGTTCCCTTGCCAGCGATATTACGTGGGAATGGGATTACGATCCGCTCGAAGCTCAGAACCTTTCGCTGGTGACTGGAGAATGGAACACCTGTGCTCTCGATAGCAACGAAAACGTGTTTTGCTGGGGACGAAACGGCAACGGTCAAATCGGTAACGGTCAAACTGGAACGGCTGCTTGTGGTACTTCAGGGCACAATTGCAAGGACATTCCAACAGCAACGAACGATTTGGGCTCGGACGTGATCTCCCTTGCCTTTGGACACCAACACGCATGTGGCTTGCTTGACACTGGTGCCGTGAAGTGTTGGGGGCGAAACAATGCGTGGCAACTCGGAACCAGCGGTGGAGATAAGGATACGCCTCAAACAATCAATCTCGGGTCAGGGCGAACCGCCGCGAGCATCTATGCCGGTGGGCATTACACTTGCGCCATCCTTGACGACGCATCGGTCAAGTGCTGGGGGCAGAATACCGACGGTCAACTCGGTATTGGTTCAACCTCGAACACCAACACACCGACCACCATCAACACCCTCGGTTCCGGGCGCACGGCTGTTTCGCTGGCTACCGCCATGAGTACAGTCTGTGCCCTCCTCGATGACGGGTCGGTCAAGTGTTGGGGT
>JADHPT010000009.1 GCA_016778305.1 Candidatus Poseidonia sp.
GGCTATCGCCTCGGTCGCGGTGTTGATATACGCGGGGTGAGAGCCCCAAACGGCGCAGGAGTCGCCCAGCTTGGTCAAAGGCGCTGGGATGAGGTCCCAGTCCGTAACGGTTCGCAGGTTCGAATCCTGCCTCCTGCACTCTCTCTTGTTTGAATAAAGTTCAATGAGCATGCCGTCCACCTTGTTGCATGCGCCTCCTTGTCGTTGACCTTCTGGCAGAGCGGCAAGCCTTCGGCCGCGAGGGGGTAAGGGAGATTGTGAGTCATTTCCCTACCAATGAGATTTTTCTTTGGGCCCCTCATACTGATGCTCGCCTCGATTATGGTTTTGGAAGTGTTGTTGAGCAACCGGTGTCTGCTGACGCGATTGTCATCACGGGGTCACGGCGCAATGTTTCCATGTGGGAGCCGTGGATGGACGATGTTGTGGCCCTCATTCACGCTTCAAAAGTACCGCTCTACGGAATTTGTTTTGGTCACCAAATTATTGCACACGCCTTCGGTGGGCGGGTTGAGCGGGCTTCAACCGATTCCCATTTCGTCGCCGAGGTAGTTGGTTTGAACGGGCAAAGCGACATGGCTGCTTTTGCTCATCAAGAACACGTCGTCGATGCAGGAACCTTGGACATCATTGCGTCCGCAGACCACTGTAGGATTGCAGCATGCCGGCACCCCACGCGTCCGATTTACACCGTACAATACCATCCAGAAGCTGTTGGTGTTGTATTGGATGCGGCTCTTGCATGCGGCGATATGGACCTCTCAGAACGGGAGGCTTTCGCAGACCAATTGCTGACCACCGACGTTTCCAAAGCCTTCAATTTTTGAACGGATATTGGCCCAACCTTCGTTCACCGTACGCTGCGGTGAAGTTCACTGAATACCTTCATGTTCAGCAAGATTTCTCCGAAATCACGGGCGTATGCACACAACCGGCGCACGGATTCTGACAAGCGAAGGTCAAAGGCCATCCACAGATTGGAGCGGTGATTTTCAAGGACGTTTTTCTCATGCTCCAACAAGCGTTGTTGTGCATGCTTGAGGTCTTGTCGTGCTTTCTCAATCCTGTTTGAATCGCGTGTTCGAATGTTGATCATTAATTCCTTGAGGCTGGCCTGCCAGAGGGGTAATTGCTCCAATGGTGTCATTTCAATCATGTTTTTCGTGATTTTAGGGTGTTCTAAGATGAGAGTGGCAATACTGAATGAGTGGTCCATCATTCGCTCGAGGGAGCGTGCAAGATTGGCGTATTCAAGGGCTTGTGTGCGGGTGAGGTTGAGTTTTGTTGCCACGAGATAGGAATCCAATAAAATGCGAACTTGGCGGTCGATGAGATAGAGGAGGGCGTCAACCTCGCTCTCACGTTCTTCTGCGTCTTCGATATAGTTGCGTGCTTCGCCCTCAAAAACGCTCAGAATGTCACGAGTTAATGACGTGACTTGCAGATACATCCTATTGAGGCTCGCGTGCAGCGGCATATCGCCTGCGTTCATGAGGCATTTGAGTTGGGTTCGGTTAGGCCCTTCGTCCATGATTTCAAAGCCGCGTGTACTTCTCAGGAAACGCCGTACTTGCCCGCTTACTGCTTTCGTTTCATCCGGTTGGTGATCGATGTAGATCTCATCACTTCCAGCGATATAGGCGCCCATGAGGTGGTCATGAAGGCTCTTTTCGGGAAGGTTTTTGGTTGAAAAAAATGTTTGCTGGAGGGTTTTTTCATTCGAATCTAGGGGCGTGACCCGCAGCGCACCACTGGGCCGCCAATCCACGCGGAGGGAGTCGCGCGCCTGAAGTCCCTGAGCGGTCACCCAAGGCTTGGGAAGACTTACTGTGAAGGTACTTCCTCCAGTCGACTGCAATTTGCGAACTTCGTTTTCTCCCGGTCCAAGTCCCATGCTATCAATTCTGTGACTAAATACTCCTATATAGAATATACATAAGCGCGAATATATACCTACTTTTACTGGAATTAGTCATGGAACCTATAACCATGGTCTTGATTGGATTAGCGTTGATTGTCTGTGCATACATGGCATGGAACATCGGTGCGAATGATGTAGCAAACGCAATGGGAACATCTGTTGGTTCTCGTGCTCTAACACTCAGGCAAGCGGTCATCATTGCTGCAATTTTCGAATTTAGCGGTGCTTTCTTTGCGGGAGATGCAGTCACGGATACAGTTCGAAAGGGTATTCTTTCCGTCGATTTCTCTGACCCAATGGTTGATGGCGCGTTCTCACAAGACATTGCCTTTGGTTTCATTGCCGCTATGATGGCTGCAGCGACTTGGCTTACTATTGCTACTCGATACGGCCTTCCTGTTTCGACAACACACTCCATTATCGGGGGGATCCTTGGTGTTGGTTTAATTCTTGAAGTTAAGCATGATACTTCACTTATCGACTGGGAAGTTGTTCAGAAAGTCGTCATGTCTTGGGTGGCAAGCCCACTTATGGGTGCATTAATCGCTTTCTTTTCTTACTACATTATCAAGAAAACAATTCTTGATTCTGAGAATCCAGTTGACAGATCACAATGGCTTGCTCCGATTCTGGCTTTCCCGACATTCTTCATTCTCGGTTTGGCACTTCAGTTTAAGGCGCTCAAGGGTTTCTTCTCAAAAGCCGCTTCAGAAGGCTGGATTGACAACAAATACGATTGGTTACCCGTCAAAGAGAACGGAGTGTTCAATCCATTTGCAGAGAATGCCTGGTTCCCACTCAATTCACTGATTCTCGCGGCCGTGATTGGAGCAATCGCAAGTTTTGGATTGTATCTGGTTCTTCGTCGAATCGATATCAATGAAGAAAAGCGTGGGTTCCGTGGTGTAGAGCGAATTTTCGTTTGGTTGCAGATTATTACCGCTGCTTACGTTGCTTTTGCTCACGGTGCAAACGACCGCTCCAATGCGATTGGTCCAATGGCTGCTGTTTGGCAAGTTCTCAGTAGTGATGGCGGTCAACTCATGGAAAAAGCACCTATCCCAGTTTGGCTTATCCTCTTGGGCTCTGCTGGAATTGCTATTGGTGTCATGACCTGGGGTTGGAGAGTCATGGAAACGATCGGTAAGAAAATTACCGACATCACGCCAACCCGTGGGTTTGCTGCTGAATTCGGTGCAGCTACCACCATTCTCATCTTCTCGATGCCATTTTTGGCTGTCCCTGTTTCAACGACGCACACCCTTGTCGGTGCCGTTGTCGGTGTCGGATTGGCCGGTGGAGCGAAAGCAGTAGACTTCAGAGTGTTCGGAAAGATTGCCGCATCATGGGTGGCCAGCGTTCCTGCTGCTGCCTTTGGAGCAATTGTGTTGTTTGTCGCCTCTGGAGGAGATTCACTCAACATGATTGTCTTGCTACCGTTATCATTCATTGCTGTTGGACTGGCTATCTGGAAGAGCAGTGGCGAGATTCACGTTGAAGATGCACTCTCTGACGCAGGCCGAGACGCTGATGCGCCTGAACAGATCATTGTTGGAGACACCACTCCTTTCGAATTGTTCCATGAACATGCAAAGGCAGTTGAAAAGACAGTTGAACACATGCTTGAAGCAGTCAACACCTCATGCGATGGTGAAGATGCCTCTGACGCAATTCAAGCTACCATTGATGCTGAATTGGCAGCGGACAATGTCAAGACTGAGGTTCGAAAACTTGCAAGTGAAGACAGGCGCTTTGGTGTCCATGTCAGTTACGACGATTTCCTTTACATGGTTACACGCCAAGACCGAATTGCCGACTATGCTCAGAATGTCGCGGAGCAACTCGCATTCCGGCCATTGTTTGTTGACAAGGAAGCAAAGAAGAATCTCAAAGACATGGCAAATGCGGTGTTAGAAACTGTGGCTAAATACGAAGATGCTGTTGAAGCACTCCGAGACTTTACCATCAGCGGAGAGACCAAGGCTGCCCAGAACAAACTTGCTGAACTTATTCGAGAAGTGAATCTCAAGGAACACGAGGCGGATGTTGTTGAAGCAAATGCTGCCGGTTATGTCTTCAGCAATGGTGATGATTCACCACTCGCTGCCATGCACATGTATCGTGTCTTACAACGCCTGGATGATGTTGCAAATGCGTGTGAGAAGGCTGCTAACGCCTTTTTGCCAATCATCAATCGTTGAGTCTTCATTCAGACGACTATTGAGTGGCTACGGTCATCATATGATGTAGGAGATAGCACACATTAATGCGAGCAGGAAGCCTGGTAAGTACGCAGATGCGGCGCTTTTGGCGTCCGACAATGCAAGAAGTTCAGAACCTCGATGGGTCATCACCTTGTGCCCGGGTTCGTCTCCTTCTGCAGTCAACATTGCGAGTGAGTGAGCGATCGTTTTGTCAACATTTTCCGCTTCTTCGTTGGTCTTTGGCCTCACAAAGCAATGACTGAAGAAGGGGTCTCCGACGCAATAGCCTTGTGATTTCCACTGGTGAAATGCTTTGCGATTGCGGATTTTTCCCGTAGCGAACATACGCCCCTTTGATGCCCAAAGGGAATCGTCTCGATTGGTCCAGTCCCCCGTACTTGGCAGTGTTCCATGAGCAAGTAGGGCTGGCTCTACACTCACGCCACCAGTCCCATCATGGACCATAGCGTCCGATTTGCCCTGGTCGTTGCGGATCCGGTCGTAGGAGCTTCTATCCTTCCATTCTCCGGATTTATTTCCCTCGGAGTCCGTTGACTCTACATATTCTTCCCACTCAAACTTATGACCGTACTCCCAGTACCACTGAACTTGGCCGTTGACAACCTTGTCTCTTGCGCCGTCAACGTAAACTGGAGCGGGCCACGAGCCGGGTGAATTGGGTCGCAGTTGGCCAAAAACCTCCACTCCGCCCATCGGTAGGCCCTGCATTGTTGACGTTGCAAGGTCTGTAATTCGCATGTTTTTTCGGCGACTGAAGTATTCAAACAAGAGAATAATAATTCCAAGGGCAATTCCCCCACCAGCAACGGGGAGCATCCCTTTGTCCAAATTGACTGCGAGAAGAATAAGGAGTCCTGCAACGAAGCTCTGAACAGCCCGAATCAAGGAGGTTGCGGTGAGCATTGGCGGCATGGGTGTTCCGATATTACGCGGGTGCTCCTGAATGAGTCCCGCTTCGTCAGCAGAGTGCGGTGACGTGGTGTCCCACTCAGAAATCTGGGGTGGCGGTAAAATCCAACCGTCCCCACCGGACGTTCGTTGGTGTTGTTCTGGTCCATCGCTACATCGGGCCTGTTCATTGCCCTCTCCTATCTTTTCTTGCAGATTCTCAAGGGTGAGTTTCATCGAAGTGGGGAAGGAATAGGCAAACAACAGTCCAACGACGTAAATGATTCCTGCCGCAATGACATAATTTGCAGCTTTACCGACTTCACCTACCCCTTCATCGCCGGTTTCCGTGATGGTTGCAGTAAGAACAATGAACGACAGTCCGACCATCAAAATGAGCCCGAAAACTAGGGAGAGCCATCCTAAAATTGACCTTGGAAGATTAAAATCTACGGTTGGGGGTTCGAGGACGGGTTGGAGGAGTTCTCGGACTTCTGCTGGGGTTGGCATGTGGCGGCCTTTGGGGGTTCACCTTTACAAGTTCCGCTTTTCATGATGCTCGGGCGTTTATTCGTGAGGAGTTCTTCGTAGCCAACTCCAAAAACAGAAGCGTATGTGGGGCGTCATGGTAGATGCGGAGGGAGTAGGTGCTTCACTCTTAGACCAGGTGGTTCAAGGAGGAGTTTTCTTTGCTATCCCTGTCTTTTTGATCTCGCTGGTGCTCTTCGTCCAGGGCTCCAAGCAAATCCCTCTCACTGTTGGCATGGTAGGTTTTTTCGTCGGATTTGGGCTCTCTGGCCAACTTTATTCGGAGGCAGTAGACTTTGATTTACCTGTGACAGAACAGCAATTCAGAATCATCGTTGCTGCCTTGGTCGCTGGCACATCAATTTCTGTGGCAAAAGTCGCCATGCGATTTTTAGCAGCCGGGTTGGTATTTTTGTTAGCGACGAACCTCATCGCAGTTGGTGACCGATTTGGTTATGATTTCGAGGGTGATGCTTTTCTCTCCGGCATTCTCACCCTCATCGCTTTCATTTCCAGTTATGCCTTTCGTAGACTGGTTCCGGCCTTGATGGCAGGCTTGGTTGGAGCGCTTGGAATGATGTTTTCCATCTATGTGATTCTTGGATGGCCGGTTGAACGACTTGACGGAGTCGCTTACCCCGATGCGTACCTCGCCATACCCTTCATGCTGGTAAGTTGCTATATCCAGTACAAATATTTCATACAGAAACGCAAAGAGATGGAAGCAGAAGAGTTTGCTGAAGAAGATAAGGCTTACACCTTTTGAATGTCAAGCATTATACAACGAAGGCGAGAGTCATTTGTATGCCTCAAGCATTGGTCACCGGCGCCAACCGTGGAATTGGGTTTGAATTGACTCGACAACTTCTAGAAACTGGTTACACCGTTCACGCGACCTACAGGAGCACGAAAGGCGGGTTGGCTGACATTACTCACCCATTGTTACATCTCCACAAGTTGGATGTTCGCAGTGATGATGCCATTGCTTCAGTAGCATCGCTTATTGAGGGAGGTTTGGACCTGCTCATCAACAATGCAGGAATTGCTGACGGGCGATGGTCCTCGGTTGAAGAGATTGACTTTGGAGTCGTGAGTGAAGTGATGGAAGTCAACGCAATCGCTCCGCTTCGAGTGACAAGAGGGTTGCTTCCAGCTTTGGATCACGCTGAAGGGGCTAAGGTGGTGATGATGACCAGCTTGATGGCATCAATCGCCGATTGCCACAGCGGGAAATCTTACGCTTATCGCGCCTCTAAAACCGCATTGAATATGTTGACCGTCGCTATGAAGAACGAACTTCTT
This sequence comes from Candidatus Poseidonia sp., assembly GCA_016778305.1. Lineage (GTDB taxonomy): Archaea > Thermoplasmatota > Poseidoniia > Poseidoniales > Poseidoniaceae > Poseidonia. The sequence continues at coordinate 6,865 of JADHPT010000009.1, forward strand.
GATCGAAATATATCCGTCATTCTCATCCATCCTGGATGGGTGGAAACCGATATGGGTGGACCGCGCGCTCCGCTACGACCAAAGGAAAGTGTTGAGGGGATTCTGGACCGAATTCACGAACAAACACTCGATATGAGCGGGCGTTTTGTCCAATATGACGGTGAACGATTGCCCTGGTAATCAGGCCGAACAATTGCGGCAGATACCGTGAAGCGTCAACGTGACGTGGTCCACAGATGATATTTTATCTGAGGTTGTCAAGTCGATACTTTCTGGTAGGGGGATGTCCCAGAGCGTGCCACAGACCGTACATGATACGTGGGCGTGTTCGGCTACATTGCAATCGTAACGGACTTCTCCTCGGTGATTCACCGCTTGGATATGCCCTTCATTTGCAAGATGTGTCAAATTCCTGTATACCGTTGCCAATCCAATACCGTGGTGAAGAAGTTCCTTGTGAAGTTCCTGGGCGGTTGGGTGATCGTGACGGTTGATGACGGCGTCATGAATGGTTCTCTTTTGCCACGTCATTCGACGATCAGGTTGATCCGTCGCTGACGGTTTGCTCATACAAATGCCTCAGTTGACTCAAGCGGAGTCAAAGCGGTCTGCGTTCATGACCTTGTTCCACGCATTGATGAAATCTCCAACGAACTTGTCGTGGTTATCACTTTGAGCGTAAACTTCTGAAATAGCACGGAGTTGGGAATTGCTCCCAAAGACGAGGTCGTAGCGGGATGCGGTGCGAACATCAGCACCCGTTTGTCGGTCTCGAGCAACGTAACTATTGCTTCCGGTTGGCGTCCAAGCAACGGACATATCCAACAAGGTCGTAAAGAACGAGTTGTCGAGGGTCGCGTCGTTGCTCCACACACCGCGCTCATCTGAACTGACGCCCATAGCGCGCATACCGCCTACTAGGGCGGTCATTTCAGGAGCGCTGAGTCCCAGAAGTTGAGCCTTGTCGAGCATCATCTCTTCGGGCATCACGGCGTAGTTTTGTTTCAGGTAGTTGCGGAATCCACAGGAAACTGGCTCGAAGTAAGCGAAGGATGCTGCATCGGTTTGCTCTTCGGTTGCATCGCCTCGTCCAGGAGAGAAAGGAACGTCCTTCCCGCTTGCCATTTCAATTCCAACGCCTCCAGCGAGGACAATGGTGTCCGCAACGCTTGCACCGTGTGCTGCGGCGAGTGGTTCCAAGACGGAGAGAACCTTTGCGAGTTGCTCTGGCCTGTTGCCTTCCCAATCCTTTTGCGGAGCCAAACGAATACGAGCACCGTTTGCGCCACCACGCTTGTCTGAATCGCGATAAGTTGACGCACTTGCCCATGCTGTTTCAACCATTTCAGCCACTGAAAGGCCACTGGCCTTGATCGCATCTTTGAGTGCTGCGACATCGTAGGATGTGTTTCCTGGAGAAACAGGATCCTGCCAGATGAAAGATTCCTCGGGAACATCGGGACCAAGATAACGAGATTTCGGGCCCATGTCACGGTGGAGAAGTTTGAACCAAGCTCGAGAAAATGCATCAGCGAAGGCTTCTGGATGTTCATGAAAATACTTCGAGATCTTTCGGTATTCTGGGTCTCGAATCATGGCCATATCAGCGGTCGTCATCATTGTTGGTACCTTGATGGAGGGGTCCTCAGCATCGGGAGCCATGTCGGCTTCCTCTTGATTGGATGGTGTCCACTGGTGTGCTCCAGCAGGGCTCTTGGTGAGTTCCCATGTATCATCGTACTTGAACAGCATGTCAAAGTAACCGTTATCCCATACGATGGGGTTTGCAGTCCACGCACCCTCGATACCACTGGTGATGGCGTCTCGTCCGACTCCTGAACCATAATCGCTGATCCATCCGAGTCCTTGTTCTTCAAGTGGAGCGCCTTCGGGTTCTGGCCCTTTGTGGTCCTCTGGTCCAGCTCCGTGGGCTTTCCCAAACGTGTGGCCACCCGCTGTGAGGGCGACTGTTTCTTCATCATTCATTGCCATTCGGCTGAATGTTTCGCGGATGTCTTGAGCGCTCAAAAGTGGGTCCGGGTTTGCGTTTGGTCCTTGTGGGTTTACGTAAATAAGACCCATTTGAACAGCGGCGAGTGGATTCTCAAGATCTTGGCGGGTGTCTCCATAGCGGTCGTCACCAAGCCACTCATCTTCGCTACCCCAGTAAATGTCGTCTTCAGGTTGCCAGATGTCAGCCCGGCCGCCACCGAAACCGAGGACGGGGCCGCCCATGGATTCAATAGCGATTTGACCGGTGAGAATGAGTAGATCGGCCCAACTGATGGCGTTGCCGTACTTTTGCTTAATTGGCCAAAGCAGGCGGCGGGCCTTGTCGAGGTTGCCGTTATCGGGCCAGCTGTTGAGCGGTGCAAATCGTTGTGCTCCAGTTCCGCCTCCACCACGTCCGTCACCGGTACGGTACGTTCCTGCAGCGTGCCACGTCATACGAATGAAGAAGGGTCCATAGTGTCCGTAATCAGCGGGCCACCAGTCTTGACTGTCGGTCATCAAGGCATGTAGATCTTTTTTCAGGCCCTCGTAGTCGAGTGTCTTGAAGGCTTCAGCATAATCGAAGTCTGGGTCCATGGGGTTGGACTTGGCATTGTGTTGGTGGAGGATGTTGAGATTCAGGCCTTTTGGCCACCAATCCTGATTTGATCGCATGTCTGGGGTCGAGTGAGTCATTCCGCCGCCGTGCATAACCGGGCATTTTGCATCGTCATTACTGTGCTTCATGGCCGTGCGAGTTGGTGGAAGTAAATAAAATTGATTTTCATTATCAATAGAGTTAATCTTCAAGTCGCGTACCTGTTCGTGACACTATGACCGACCCCGTGCCGTCCGTTACACTGGTCAAATCAGGGGAAATTGACGATCGACCGCCGCTTACCTCGGCCGATGAAGCGCTCGAACAAACCCTCAGCATGTTGTGTTCCTTTCTGAGCATTGATGATTTTTTTAGTTTCCTTGCGTCCCCCGCGTTTGCGTCTCTTGCCCGCCGTGACACTCCGTGGATTACCTTTGAAATCGGCCTCTATGCAGATCACACGAAAACCCTCCAACTCATCCCTTCAAGTCACGAATTGAAAATAGCTGATGCAAGTGAATCGGGCGTCTTTGAAAACAACCTCTGGACCGGAGATATTGAAGACGGGTTGATGGAACTTCTTGGTGCCTGGGTCATTGCTGTTGCATGATTCAATAAAAAATTGAGCAGCACGTAAGAGAGCCATCGGCGGCTCGGATTTCACTCATGTCCAGTTCAACGGTCGTGAGGCCTCGTTGTTCAAGGGTGGCTTTGACCGTCGGATATCCTTCTGCAATCAGAACCGTGCCATTGGGCAGGCCAATGGTATTGCACCCGTAGGTTTCTTCGGCCGGCATCCAAATCACTTCACAGCCTACGGGCAAGATTCCAAAAGCATCTGCGTCCAAATAACCCTCTGGGGCCAGAATGATATCGTCCGTGGGCGTGGAGCAAATGCTGGTCAAATGAAGGGCTTGCGGGGGTATGTCGATGATTCGCAACTCATAATCAAAGAAGTCCAGCAGGCTACGAAGGCTGGCAATGCCCAAATCATTGGTCCTCGAAGAACGCCCTACAAAGAAAAGATCGCCTAACCGAACGATATCTCCTCCATCCATTCGTGCATCTCCACCCATGTTGCAGGTCTGAATGCCCTCCAGTGCGGACATCAGAAAATCAGCAATGGGGGGCTGTTCTGCTACTCGAGATGGCGCCCCGGGGGTTGGAAGCAGCATGTGGCCGTCCACAACAACGGCTTGGTCCTCAACAAAAATACAGTCTGGATGGTTGTCATCTGCCTCAAGGCAGTGCACCTCAACACCTGCTTGACGGAGTGCGTCGATGTAGGCTTGATGTTGGACCTTTGCGAGCGCAATATCCGTGGGCCCGGTACCGAAAAAGCGGGCAATGGCTCGCTTATATGAAGCGGGAACAGAACGCACCAAAGCACGGTGCTTCTGGTTCAACCGAACGGTTGCCATGTATTACCGGTTGACGGGCGTGCCTTAACCCTTCGCCTGTTTTCGGTAGGCCGTTTCCGGTGAACGGAAATCTGAGTGATTTACAATCCCTACGTACCCATACTGTTGGATTCAACGATGGGGGAGGTTCAGTTCTCTTCTTCCGAGGTATAGGTGGGTGGATAGAGATAGCGCGGGTCGCGATCCTCATCCATTTGGACGACATAGACTCCCGAAACCATCTCTGAGATGAATAGATAGCCGCGAGGGTCGTATTGCAATCCCCAATCGAATGGAATCATACAAGATGCCCAGCAGTCAGCCATATCGTAACCGAGCGTTTCCTTGGGGTCTTCAATCCACGTTGGGCCTGCTGGAAGATAGTAGCCCATCGTGACGGTTTCAGCGAATTCTTGAATTGCGGGGAATCCAATTTCAGGAGCTGGGACGCCGTTGATCCACGTTGTTTCAGACCAGATGTTGCTGTGATCTGTCACCCAATTTCCTGCGTGGTAATGCGTCCAGTACACGTGTCCGTTGGTTCCTGTATCTCCGTTGTGCGGACTGTAAATGTAACCGCCCGGAATGTAGTGGTGATCGTGCACACTACCGTCGGGGAGAATGCTGGTTCCCGGTAATTTCCATTTGCTCAGGAGGAAGGGTTTCGCTGGATCGGTCGTGTCAATGGTCCAGATGTATCCAGTGTGATTGGTATTGGTGCCGTATTCAGGAGCAATCATGGTTAAGTGGCGCCAATTAATCCCGAAAACTGGGTCTTCAGGGCCCGTGCCGCATTCTTCATCCCATGTGTCTACGGGGTCAATTTCAGCAGCTCCGTTGCACAAAAGGTGGTCATAAGGAACTGCGTAGTGTATCCACCCGTTCCCGTTCAAGGCGCCTGTACTTCCGCCCCATTCTTCCGGGGTCATGTTTGCGTGGCCTCCACCATCAGGCCCGTACCAGCCGTCGTCCTCACTCGGGCAACCGAGCCAGCGACCGACTTCATTGTCCTGTGGCCATGTGACCCCTTCAGGATCGGGAACTTCGGGCGGGTTTGTAACATCTACAATCCGTAGCCCTGCATCCCAATAAGAAATGTAGAGAAGTTTCTGGCCGGTTATTGGATGAATATGAAATACGTTATCGTGATTGAAGATTGAACCACCACAGGTCGTTTCAGGTTCGGGAGAGTATCCGCCCCAACGAAGGATCTGCCGGCTGTCGTTTTGTTGTTCATCGGTTGATGTTGGGTTCCAGGATTCAAATCCAAGCGGCACATAGAAGATTTGGGTTCCTTTGTAGAATGTTCCAGAATCTCCTTCAACCATTTCTGGATAAGGATCTGCTCCATAGAGGAAAAGATGGCATTCTTCGATGGCCCAAAGTGGGTTAGCAGGCTCCCAGTCACAGTCCACGTGCATGTCTTGGTTGTGGAACCCCGCTGGAGGGTTGTTCCATTCGGCTACCTTGATTGGTTCATTCTTATTGACAACAGAAATAACGTCGAGACGGTTTGCTCCACTGTTCGCATCGTCATCTTGAGGAATTGGGTCCAAATCGCTGTTGGTAAGTTCGTGGTTGACAAGGACCCAGTTGTTATCTGGTGTTACTTTGATGTCAATCATTCGGCCGACCTCTGCGTAATAAGTGGAGAGGAGCGTGATGTTATTAGGTTCAGAGATGTCCAAGATTTCAAATTGGTTGTACGAAGAAACATATGCATAGCAACCGCCAGTACCATCGGGATTTTTGACACAATCTTCCATGAAATTACCCTCAATCGAAATTTCAGAGGAGTCCCCCGGAGTGGGCCCGACATTCTTGTACTCTGGGAAGCATGGTCGCCCTGCAACGTTATCAAGTTCTGCGGGTGGAGCCACATTTCCATCGCAATTGAGATTGTGATAGTCAATGAGCTTCATGTTGGACGTTTGGAGTCTGTGAGCAAGAAGGTCACTGTGACTGTGGTTCTCGTCCTCAATTTCAACCACTGGATCAATCCATTCGCTTGAATCATTACTGTCATTGGCACTTCCTCCATCGTCCAGACTCATGTATGCGAGTGCAGAAAGTACGCTTACTGTTAGTAAAGTTGACAGCGCTATAACAATAATTTTGTCGGCTGCACTTTCATCCTCTCTAAGACGGGGTGTTTGCATAGTCTAAGCGGAGTCTGAGTTATATTTCAAATAAGAGTATGATTGGTTCCTTTCACGAATTTCTTTTATGTAGGCAGCTAAAGTGGCCGTTATGATGAAGCGGATGGCCCCATTGATCGGTTTGCTATTTCTCTCTTCGGTTTTGATCGTAGGAAATGTTCAGGGCCACTCTGCAGACACCTTTACCGTCGTCATCAAACAAAGCGGTTTGACGCCGGGCTCATCTCAAATTGCCTACAACGATTCTGTGGTGTGGCACAATACTGATTCGAGAGAAAACATCACGCATCGAATCGTCTTTGATTTTGACGGAGATGGCTTGTTTAACGGTTCTGACGATTGGGATTCCGGTGAATTGGTATCGGATTGCGATTCAACATCGGACAACTCCACTGAAAATAACAGCGAAGCAGAATGTAACGTTACCTTCTTTGTGTGGTTTAACGGCACGTGGGGTATTGGAGAATATGCGTATCAAGACATGGTATCCGACGGCTCTGTCATGAATGGGACAATACTTGTGGTTGAGGATGTTCACGTAGAGAATTCGACTTCTCCTCCAATAGGGAGCTCCTTTGGCGTTGTTGAGACAAATGATGATGAAGTCGTTGAGACAGATGATGATACTTCTGATGATGTTCGTCGAATGTTACTTCTTGTGGGTGCTGGCTCTGGATTGGGTGCGGGAGGATTGCTGGTTCTCCTGTTAGTGCGCCGTTCAGGAGACGGTATTGCAGAAATAAATGATGAAGAAGCGTGATTGAATTGACGATCCTCGTCTACGTCCTAGGAGAATGAAAAACCGAGATTATCGGTTTGATTACCTGGATGGGGTCTCAAAAAAAGGAGAACGTTCAGAGGGTGTTGAGATAGCGTAAGTCTTCCAAGAAAAGGTCGAGAATCCAGTCGTTATCGCCCCACCACACACGTTGATAACCAAATCGGTCAACGAGAATTGTTCCAGTTTCATGGTTTACTGTGTAATCGTCTGGATGGTGGCGGGCACTGGAGTTATTGGCGGCTTCTTCAATCGTTAGTCCAACCCCGAAGTTGACCCAAACGTTTTGCAAAGCGTTCATGGAAGGGCTGTCACTATCGTTACTGGTCGAGGTGAGGTGTGCCCACTCCGATTTCGTGCCAGTCTTCCAGTCGTGGAGAGTTGAAACGTTATCGCGCCAGGGGTCAACGGTGATGGTCAGGAAGGTGGTCTTGTTCAATTCATCATCCGATAATTGTGATTTGACCCACTTCATGTTGTGAGTAACAATCGGGCAGATATCAATGCAGTTGGTGAATAAGAAGGCGATGGCGAGGGTGGTGTTGGCTGCTTCTTCTGAGTAAGTCCAAGAAGTCCCTTCGCTGGTGGTGAGAGTGAAATCCTGCACTTTAACGCTGTCAATTGACTCACCTTTTGGCGTCCAACGGTCAATTTCAGCAGGAGAAAAGCATCCTGCGAGGAAGAGAGTACAAATGAGAATTGAGAACAGTCGCGATTGCATGGTTTCACCTCAAAGTCGATACGGTTCATCGATATCGAGTTGGACAAGATACAGGCCGGTGGAGATGCACGAGGCGTACGTGATGCCTTCATGGTGTTCAACCGCCCATAGGAAGGGCACCCACCCGAAATCATAGAAGCTTGAATCAAGGGGGGTTCCGTCTTCGCCATGAGGAAGGTAATAGGCAACTGTGGCCTCTTCATTGGTTGCGATTCGATCGTCGGGTTGGGTTGGGGCAACCAGGGTTTCTACATCAATCACCCATAATCCCGCATGGTAATGGGAAATATACAGACGCCCATCCCACGTTCCACCGCGGCTTTGATCGGTCTCTTCGGTAGTTTCGAAGTAAGTGCTGTCGAGGTTGTGTGGGGAGAAAAGGAGCCATTCATCGCCGTTGGGGTGTGCCTCGCAATCTGCCCCATAGCAGTGTTCTTCTGCATAGGGAATTTCCCAGTCCCTGATGAGTTTCGGTTTGAATTTGAATTGGCCGTCTTCAAGGGTATATTCTGTTGTGTCAATCAGGTAAATGATACCCGTTCCAACGTTTGTGGAAAGGACTTCGACCGCTGCTGTTACCATGTGGACGGGTTCATCTGAATAGCCAACGTGAGATAAATCAAGCATCTCGGGGAAGGGTTCTGCATAGTGGATGTAAGAGACACGTCCACCGTTTTCGTTTCCAGTAGTACCGCTATCGGGTTGCCCATCGCCATCCATATCGAGGAAGTCCATCCACAATCCAACTTCTGGTGCACGCCATCGGCACATGAGTGGATTGCCTTGTCCTGCCTTACAGGTCGTTGCATGAAGGGTGTAGGCTTCAGGTGAGTTCACGGGGTGGGGGACGTCTGAAACATCGGCAATACGCAAGCCTGCTTCCCAATAACTACCGTAAATGAACGTCCTTCCAAACCTTGGGTCGTTGGGATCTTCTCCCGGCCAGGTTTGGACGGTCATATCGTGGATGTAAATCCAGCCACCACGGGTGGTATCCCACGCAACTTCGTATTCTCCAACCTTGATCATCGTGTGCCCCGCTCCGCTGAGAGGAACCCCGGGGAGGTTACGGGCAGCTGAGCCATCGAGGTTGAGATGAACGATGGTGACTCCACCACAGGCTTCGCCGATGGCGTCGTTGCATTCATTGTAATCGGGATTGGCGATGAAAACATACCATTCGCCGTCAATCATGTGCGTGTAGAGGTTGTGGGGGCCGCTTGGGTGGTCGCTATCGTACCACGAATCGATGAGGGTTGGATTTGTCTTATCGGTCACGTCGATGAGAAGCGCGGATACTTGAGTTGGATCGCTCCATTCACCGACGTTGGGGTCCGAGTTTCCCGGATCGATGAGTTGGTTCTGCTGAAGGATGTACTCTCGTCCGTTGTACTCAAGATATTTGACATCGAGAACTTGGGTGTTCGGATCGTTGAATACGCCTACAACTTCAGTGTTTTCGGGGTCGGTAACGTCGACAATGTGCATGTCGTTCCAACCTGCCAAATATGCATAGGTCCGTCCGTCAGGGGTCGTGGCCACTTGGACTTCGGCATTTCCTGGTGTACTCAGGGGATTGAAATCGAGGAGTTCCATGTTATCGGTGCCAGCAATGTGCTGGCTGGCGTTTTTGTGATCGTGCCCTTCCCCTTGGAAGAGCGGGTCGCCGCTGGAAATGAGGGTTTCATTGACTTGAACAGTGTTGGTGTCCTCGCCAAGAAGCAACAACGCTGCCGAGGAGGCGAACAGGAGGACAAAGAGCCCCAGCGCAATTTCCTTCCCACCCATATTCTTCCTGAATACTTTCCTCCGTTTGGTCTTTATGGCTCCTCGCTCACCGCGATACATGGGCAGGTCCGTGGTTGCATTGGGCCTCTGTACCATGATGTTGTGCCTTGTTGCGCTGCCTTCTATGCAGGCCCACGAACAGAAAACCCTCTCGGTTATCCTTCTTGATGACGGTGCAGTATACGGGAATATCAGCGACCCCTCATTCGTTCAGGGCAATGCGATGTGGTTCAAAATGGAAGATGGGACGGAGAACGCCACGATGGTTGCCCGCCTCGATGTGAATCAAGACGGGGTCTTCAACGCCAGTGTTGACTTTGAGTCGGGCGTCATGATGGAGTCGTGTGAACTTGATGAAAATGGATCCTTGGTTGATGAAGAATGTATTGTCTCAAGCACCTACGCCTTCCCGTCCAACGCAAGTACGGGAATGTACACCTATTGGATTCTACGTGACCACAATACTACCGTAACTATGTGGAACTATACCATTTACGTGCACGAAGACATCCATGAAGAAGACGGTCCTTCACCGGGAGACTGTTTTGGAGCTGGTTGTGAAACCAGTGCGGCTGCAGATGAAGACGTGAACTCGGGTGTTCCGCCCGATGAAGCCATCCTCCAAATTCTTGTTATTCTTGCCTTCGTTGCAATCATCTTCTTGTCTCTCTCCATACGAAAAGACCGCTTGAGTGGTAAAAGCCTGGATTCAGTTCACGCCAGTGAAGATGAATGATCAGCCTTCGATAAGAGGGCAACGTTGGTCATTGACTGCTTCGAGTAAAAATCGGGCAAAGAGCGTTCGTTGGGCTGTACTGCGCTTTTGGTTTTGTATTTGGCCTTTCATGTTCTCATATTGAATATGGGCCTGCTCCCCTATCAAAGAATCGCTCGCTGGAGGGTAGGACTTGAGAAGGTGAACCACGACGCATGCTCATGATGCGACAACGCTACGGGCAGGCCTGCTTGCTCGTCACCCTGATGTTACTCGCTCCTTTATCCGGTTGCTTTGGTGAAGATGATGCTTCCGGGCCACGTTCTACCAGCGACGTAACCGTCTCTCCAGAAGTGATGGTTGGTGGCGTCTTTCAAGGATTGACGATCGCTGCTGAAACTGATTTGACAGCCTTTGTCCCCTACCTCATCAAAAACCAAGAAACTGGATTTGTTCAAAATTCAACCGTTGTAGATTTGAGAGCAGGTGAATCAATTCTCCTGTCCGTTCTCGCACCGCCACGTACCGATACGGGCGTCGTGCTTATCGGAGATTACGGGAGAGAACATTGGCCAATTCGCGCCATTGATGAATCGTGGCGGACATGGTATGAACGGGATGGCCATGAGCGAAATGACAATCCTGGAATCATGAGAGTGGCTCCTATCAACGGCACTCTTGACACGGTTCAGCCTTCAAATGAAAGTGGCGGGCCTGCATTGACGCTTCGAATCTCTATTGAGCGGGACGTTGCCCCTGCCTATGGAGAAGAGGCTGGTGGGCGGCATTCAACGGGCGTGGTCAACGGACGAACGACATTCAATTATCTCTCAATGCTCTCGGATGAATCCCCGGATCCTTCTGACGGTGCTGACGGTGCTATTGGTTACCTTGACCGTTGGGCTGGCCAAGGCAATGTCGCATACGAAGACGCCGCACAATACTTGATTCAGGCCCTGGAAAGTTTCGGCCTGGAGGTCATCACGCAGCGGTTCACCTATGACTCATTGACGACGGGAGCTCAAAATCCCGAGGCATACAACATCTGTGGGTATCGATTTGGTGACGTAGATCCGGATAAATGGATGGTCTTTGGTGCTCATTTCGATATTGCTCCGCCTGCGAATGGTGGAATGCTGGACCCGCACATTTTCGGCCGGACATATGGAACTCGAGTAGGGGCATATGACAACACTGCAGGAACAAGTATGGTGCTCACTGTTGCCGAAGCAATGGCGAATTATAACACGCGTAACACCATGGTTTTCTGTTTGTGGTCCGGTGAAGAAGGTGGAAAGCGTGGAAGTGACTTCTGGACTGATTACTGGGTGAAAGAAGACAATCCAAATGTCGAGGTTACCAATTATGTGAATCTGGACATGGCCGGCGTTAACTGGCCAGGTGGCGGTGGCGCCCCATGTGGAGGCGAACACGGTGGAGGCGACGCTGGTTGTGACCCGCAGCCTGAAATCGATCCCGACGGCTATCCTAAGGACGAGGAAGTGTGGCCAATGCGAGTCTACATCGGCCCAAGCCTGGACCATGATGTCATGAACCAGCCCGGTATGGTTGGCCTTGCTATGTGGATTGGATCAGACGCGATTGGTGTTGAAGAACAAATGTCGCCACTCATCGGAGCGGGGTACGATGCTGAAACCTGGAAAGTTGACGATTGGATGGCAAAGGACCGTCCTGAGATCATCGTCTATGAAGACACTACTGCTCGCTCTGATCACGCTACGTTCCAGGACAATCTCGGTACTGTGACCATGGGCTTTGGAGGCCTTGTCGACGGGTATTGGTGTTACCACCAGACCTGTGATACGATAGATGAGATGATCGATTGGATGGATACAACTGGCAAAGATTACGGGGAAGAGCAATCCGGAACCAGTAACCTTGTTGACGCCCTTGATACCATCACCTGGTGGGCAACCTATTCCTTCTTCCACCTTGATGAAACGCCCGTTCGAAATGCATACCTCTGATCAACGAACGAGGTTCGATACGGGGTCCGCAATCATTTGGAGAATGCCGGATGGCGTCCAAACCCCAGTGAACATGGTGAACACTGGAACGGCAAAAATAAGCAAGACTGAGAAGTAGGCTACTTCGTTCCAATCCTTGACTTTAAGCCCGTCAAGTGGCCCAAAAGGCAGCATGTTAAACAGGCCGAGAATAAGATTCGCGCCCAACCAATATACGCCAACATCAACGAGCATGGCTTGCCATACGAGGCTGCCATCGCTGACGTAATCTCTTCCAAAGAGTCCCGAGTCTGGAAGATTGTTGAAGGCACCTGTCAGACCAAGGATGAGGCCCCAAAGCGGGATACCGATCAAAAACAATCCAAGATTGGTGAGCGGTCCAGCGACTGCGATGTGTCCGTTTTGACGTCGCGTGACCAGGCCTGCCACCATCACGGCACCGGGCGCCATGAAGAGAAAGCCAATGAAGAATGAAATAGCAATACCAAATTGCAAGCCCTTCGGATCTGCACGGAATTCAGCCCAACATCCATTTTTCTTAGCCACCAATTTGTGCCCGATTTCATGAAATAAGAAGGCGGGCCCTATGGCGATGAACATCACCGGCATCGAAAGAAGGAGCATGACAATCCACGTTGAGAAACCATAGAATGAGATCCCCCCGATCCCCCCCACTGCCATAAATCCAAGAGCGAGTGTGAACGCACCCATCGCCAAGCGAAGGTGCTGTTTTTCGACATCACTGAAGTGCCACAGAGGCCCGGTATGATGCTTGGGTTTTTGCCAGGTATCTTGCCCAAAAAATTGCATAAAGGCTGGAGGTAAGTTCGCTCGTGAAGTCTCGAAGTGAATGGTCCCCTCGCTATCGATGCGCTGATGGACGCGACGAATTCGTGAAGAGTTTTTTTGATTGGAGAAGGGGTCATCATCCAAAATATCGGCTCTCTTGTCCCTGCCCGCCATGGACCTATGTGTATCGGGCATGACTTTGAATCCTCGTGTCCAAGAGTTCATGAGGACGACTCCCTGTGCTACAGTCGGGTTCACCATGTCCATGCCGCGTAAAGCCATGCAAGAATTGGGGTTCCAAGCCTGCTGCGTATGGTGTGATGCTCCGGATGATTCGAGTGCAAAACGGTGCGGGTCTTGTATCCAACATCATCGTAATGTGCGGGAACATCTAGCCGCAGGGCCGCCAGACGATCCGTTATTCCAACTTGCGAAGGAAATGATGGCCATGGCTGCCGACCCTCACCATTACGACCATGACGAGGTTCACGGGCCAGTTCTCCGAGAATTACAGCGTAGAGCGGGTTCGATGGTGGATGCTCCCGTGCGGTCAACCACTGCGTCCATTGACGAACTCTTCCAACAACAAAAAATGAAGAAGAACGTCAACGTTCTCCAAGACATTGGCAACCAAAACCCGTGGAGACATCAGCCCCTAGAAGCGGAGAAGGCACAACAGATGGCAGATGAATTATGGGGGTTGCAAAAAAACGAGAACGCCCATTATGGAGCCCGAACTGTTCCGAGTAAACCCATTCAAGAGGTCGATCGAAGTGAACGAAGTGGTGAGGACACCAAGTTGACCGACCGTGTTCATGCTGCCGCTGCAACCGAAAAGTATCTCGATGAAGAAGCTGCTGAGATATTCGAGGAATTAGAGTTTAAACATCGGCAATCCCAGCGGGAGTCATTAAAATCAGCCATGAAGGAAGTAGAGAAACTCATTGACGACGACTTGGATTTCTAGAGTGCTTTTGTGTAAGGTTGGCGCAATTGTGGCGAGCCTACGAGGTCGTACTTGATCCGCTGGGTTCCTTTCCCCTTGGATTTTTTTCCAAGGATGTTGATGTGTCCTATTTCTCCCAAGTTTGTCACGTGCGTTCCAGCACAGGGGCACATGTCAATACGATCGCCGATTTGTACAATTCTTAATTCGTTAACACTGCGAGGAAGGAGGTCCATGTTGGTTCTATCTGACGGCATGATGGCGTTGATTTCTTCTCGCGTCATCACGCTATCCGTCACGGCCAGGCCTTCGTCCACTCGTTGATTGACGATTTCTGTGAGCGTTGAAAGCATGACCTCATCAAATGCAATGGGGTTGAAGTCAATACGTGAGCCGTTTGCATGAATTTGATTGCCAACGGTTCTCGCGCCGTTGAATTCCTCATAGACGATGCCGCTCACAAGGTGCTGTGCCGTGTGCATGCGCATGTGTGCATAACGTAGTTCCCAATCGATGCTTCCACGGACCTCGTCTCCTGGTTCCAACTGATGATCCTGTCCAACTGTGTGATGTACGTCGTTGCGGCCACGGACTTCCGTAACGTTGAGTTTACCATTTGGTCCAACAAGGGTTCCAGTATCCCAATGTTGACCTCCGCCGAGAGGATAAAATAGGGTTCGATCAAGAACAACCTGCCCGCTTTCTACTGAGGTTACAACGGCGTCAAAATGCTGATAATATCCCGCATCAAGTGTCTCGAGATACAACTTTTCAGTCATTGTGTTCTCACCTCGAGTACAGGCGTTTCATTCATTCAATGGCTGGTTGGGGTGTGGTAAAATCTTCTATCAGTGCAGCATTCTCTGGGTTTGAAGCGTCAATTTCAATGGATGGGGTCTTCCATGCCGTATGAAGGGCCACCGTTGAAAGTATGAGGGCTCGGAAAAATCCTACTTCTTCATATTCCCATCCTCGCTCCTCGGCGTATTCTTTGACGATAGGTGCAGCCTTTGGTAGATTAAAGTGAGAAAGGGCCGGAAGTAAGTGGTGCTCGATTTGATAGTCAAGTCCAACAAAGAAAAAGGAGCCAAATTTGCCGAGTTTGATGCGGCGGCCCGTTTCAATCTGCAACCGCCAGTTTTCGTCGTACTTCGTTACAATAGGGCGTCCTGCGTGACCCACGATGAAAATGGCTGTAAGGTACGTGCCCACGAGACTCCAGAGGAGGATATAGAATCCGAAGGTAACCTGCCAGCTTACACCGAGCATGATCGGGAGGGCGAGCCACAGGAAGAAGTGAACGAGAATGAGGGATGAGTCGAGCATCCATATCTTTGAAAATCGGTTTCGCTTCTTTTTGAACGGGTGCAAAATGGTGTACTTGATGCCGTCCCAACGCATCAAATGACCCACGAGGAGGGAAATTGGCCAGAAGAAGTATGCCTGAATGTTTCGCTGGAACCACTGTCGCAATTTACCGCTGCTCTCATATTCCTCTTGGGAAAAGGTGAGAGGCCATGAGTGAATGTCCGGATCTTTTTCGACAACATTGGGATGTGCATGGTGCTTCACATTGTGTTTTTCACGCCAGTATTCCATTGAGAGGCCTGAAAAGAGAGGGAATGCAACGGCTGCGAGTGATACGTTTCCTAATTTTGATCTGCACGCTGAAAGGTGAACTCCTTCATGCCCGATCATAGCCACGGTGGTCGTCAGGAGAGCTGTAATGGGGAACAAAACGAGCCCCCATTTGATGGGGAGAAGAATATGGGCGGTGTAGAGGCCACCGAGAACGGCCAACAGAACGATGATTTTCGTCCAAGATTTACCCGTTGGTTTGTCCAATAGACCATGTTCTTGAAGTTTTTTGCGGAGTTCAGCCATAGGATGCGCAGCCATTATTGTCACCTGAACAGGGTGTGTTCATTGACCAACCGCGCGCCCCTCCCCTATGAAACTGGTGTTTTTACCAACACCGTTTTGGCCAGTCATTCAAGGGAATGAATGAAATCGTCTACGCGCTGTGCAATGGCATCAAATGAAAGGTCATCGACGATGGAAGGAAGGAAACCTGAACAGGTCTCAAGATATCCCGTAGGTGGATTCCAGGGGCATTTGCCTTTCCACCACACCTCTGTTTGTCCGTCACTTCGTGATAGTGTTAACGCTGGTGTAGGCATGGATGGGTGGGGGTGATGAAGGGTTAAGAGGGTGCCACCAAACCATTGAACGTACTCTTGATTTGTAAATGAAATCACCAATGATTCATCCACGACATGCTGCAGACGCCCTGGTTTTCCTAAGGTCTCACGGGTTGAAATAATGAGATCTGCATCAAACTCAGTAGGTTGGTGGCGTTCATTCTTTGTCGTTGATACTCGAATCGTCTCACCTTGTTGCACCATACCCAATACTCGCGTCCTCGGGTAGATGTTGACGCCTTTTGAAGCTGCAACAGAGGTCATGTGCTTCATGACCCATTCCCAACGGCAACCCCAGCCGTCTGGGTTTGAAGAAAGTTTGAGAAATTCTATCTGGTGTGTTGAAAAATACTGATTGAAAACGGATGGATTGAGAACTCTCCCGGGATGTGAAATAGGTAACCCTAACTCAGCATCGATTTCAAAAATTGAAACCGTCCCTTTTTCTTGATAATGCAGTGCGAGAAGCAATGCTTCAAGGCTACCTCCAATAATACATACGTCCATGTCAATCACTCGGAATGATATCAAGAGCAAAGACTGGACAGGATGGAATGCAAAGACGACAATGGGTGCAATTTTTTTCATCAACATATATCATACGATCTTCAAGAGTTAGTACGTGCACTGGACATAATGCGATACATGCTCCACATCCAAAACACCGATCTTCACGGACAATGAATTCGTGGTGTTTCACTCTGCCCATGACAACTGCAAAATACGATGATAAAAGACTCCTTCTCTCCTGAGTGGAAAGAAAAACCCAGATTCACCGCCGAAAACATGAGAGCGTGCACATACCCCTTTCTTTCCACTGGAAAGAAATCTTTGGATCTCAACTGATGAAGGAAAAAGGGGAGAGAGATCAGTGAAGGAAAAAACCCGTCTGATATGGTCGCGAGAGGTTAATCAACATAATGGTAAAAAAAGAAGAGAATTTATTCTTCCCCGAACAAGAATCTACTCCAATGGAAATGAGGGGGTCTCTACCCACATCTTCATGTGTCACTTAGGTGTGGTGTTGCCATGGTCTTGTATTCTGCTGGTCGGACCAGCACCTATCCTGATGAGGCACCAAGAAAAGGACTCCAATACCACTACCTTGGTGGTGGAGATGAAGTCGGTAATGTAGGTCTTGTTCTTGAGGATCACGAGGGAGTTCGTTTGCTTCTCGATTACGGATTAGCCCCAACATCTCCGCCAAGGTATCCCTCTGAAGCCCCCTTAGTACACGATGCTGTCATTACCCATTCCCACGTTGATCACCTCGGCATGGTACCGTGGCTGTGTGCACATCATCGAACTCGTCTTCACGGAACAAAAGTAACAGCCGATCTGTCAGATATGATGTGGCGAGATTGCTACAAGGTCAGTTCCATTGAGCGATATCCACTTGCTTGGGACAAACGAGATATCGATACTGCATTGGATTCTTGGCATATTCATGAGTTTGGTCAGCCTTGGAAACATCATTCTTGGACGCTTACCCTCCATTCAGCAGGTCATATTCCAGGAGCTGCGATGCTGCACATTCAAACACCCACCCACACCGTATTGCTCACCGGCGACTTTGATACACGAGATTCACCGCTTGTCGCAGGAGCTCAACCTGTCAAAACAGATATTCTCTTTGTTGAAGGCACCTACGGGGGACGTGACCATCCTCCAAAGCAAGAGGAGATTCAACGATTCATCGATGCAGTTGACCGCGTGGTACGCCAGGGAGGCACCGTCCTCATACCCGCCTTTGCCAACGGCCGTACGCAGGACGTAGTCATGCTCCTGCACCGTCATCTGCCACATTTGGATGTTCATGTCGATGGAATGGGCAAGCGAGTTGCTAGAATTCACATGGACCACCCAGACATGCTTCGTGATAGCGAGGAGTTTGAACGGGCTTGGCGGTGGTCAAAGCGGGTTTCAAGTAAATCAGACAAGAAAAAAGCCCTGGAGGCAGACGTCATTGTCACCACGTCAGGGATGCTCAATGGAGGTCCAGCCCACTGGTACCTCAACCGCTTGCGCCATGACGGTCGGAATGCCGTATTTTTTACAGGATACCAAGCCAAAGATACAGGGGGTAGAAGTCTTCTAGAAACAGGGCGTGTTGAAATCTACGGAAATTCAACAGAGATAGAATTGCCCACAGAACAATTTTCTTTCTCGACTCACGCTGGTCACCAGGAAATACTTGACTTCGCTAAAGCCTGTGAGGCCAAACACGTGATCGTTTACCACACGGACCCGAATCACGCCCGCCCCCCACTTGTTGAAGCCCTTGAGCTACAAGGCCATATCGTTCACCAGCCAAAGAATGGGGAATCGCACATACTGGAATGAGGACTTATGATGCTTAAATCCTTATTTTGGAGAATCAACTTCTTCCTAATGAATAGAAGATCAGCAAAGATCGGGCGTCGATTAGGAAATGGAGTAAAATCCGTAATAGTCGATAGTAAAAACGGCATGTTAGCAGTAGACCCAAGAGACCTCGAGGTTGGATACAAACTCCGAAAATTTGGAAGTTATGGTTTAGATGAAATAGCCAGGATAAATGAATTAATCACCAGTAGTTCGAACGTTTTGATAGTTGGAGCACATATTGGTTCAATCGTAATTCCAATTTCTAATCATTGTAACAAAGTAGTCGCTATTGAGGCCAACCCAAACAACTACAAGTTACTAGAAACCAATTTACACCTTAACAAATCAGAAAATATAACGATCCATAACATCGCTGCTAGTTCCAAAAAAGAGACAATAGAATTTCAGATGAATGTGGTAAATTCGGGTGGCAGTAAGCGGGTTCCTAAAAATAATGAATACATGTATCGCTATGATAATCCAGAAATCATTGACGTTCAAGCCCACTCTTTAGATGAATATCTTGATGATGAAAATTTTGATTTGGTCTTAATTGATATTGAGGGATCCGAATATTTTGCCATGCAAGGCATGGAAAAAATACTAGCAAAGTGCAACACGTTAATTATCGAATTTTTACCTCACCATCTCGAGAATGTAGCTGGTGTAGCGGTAGAAGTATTCTTATCACTGATCCCTGAACAATTCACAAAACTAACGATTCCAAGCAAAAATAAAACCCACCCAATCGACATTGGTAGAGCAATGCTTAAGCAAATGTATCATCACAAAGAAGGCGACGACGGCATCATATTTACAAAATAACGCTACTATTTGTGATAATTCCTAATACAGAGTTTTCATGTCTCTTCGACGACATGAGCAACCTCAAAAAAAACTTGACTTCACCAAGTCCTGGAATGAAGATATTAGCCGAAGCGATTGAATACATCTACACCCAGCGGTAGATGAGTCCTATGGCGGCAAAGACACCACCTGGAAAAAAGAAAGGCATGCGAAAACGCAAGATGCGTCTTTCGCTCAAGCAATCCAAACTATCTGCTTCCAAAGACAAGTATTCCGATTCCTTGGGGTGGTCCCAAGATGTAGGAAGAACCCTCACCGACCAAGAAGCACCCAAGGGCCCTGAGACACTCAAGGTACAGTGCGATATGTGCGGTTCGATGCTGAAGATTCCGAAACCAAAACGGTCTCGGTACACGGTAACATGCACGTATCCAGAGTGCGGTAATGAAATGAAATTCGATTAAAATGGATTTCAAAGTATTCTTTGCCACCCTTCTGTTGCTGCCACTATCAGGGTGTTTTGCACCCCTCGACGACGATACAACGACCCTGCGTTTAGCGACAACGACGTCCATGCGCGACTCTGGGCTACTCGACATACTCGTTGCAGATTTTGAACAACAACACGACCTCCGCGTTGAGTATGTAGCAGTAGGAACGGGGGCTGCCTTGGAACTTGGAGAAAACAAGGACGTTGACGCCCTGATCGTCCACGCCCCCGAGCAAGAAACAACCTTCATCGAGCAGGGCTTTGGAACGGAACGAACACTCTTGGCGTGGAATTCATTCGTTCTCCTGTCTCCAATGACCCTACCCGGGCAACTCGAAGATGCTTTTTTTGAAATTCAGAATGAAAGCCACTGCTTCATCTCGCGGGGAGATTTCTCTGGGACCCACCAGAAAGAACAGGATATCTGGCGCCAATTGAATCAATCACATGACGTCCCCCTCACATCTGATTCAAACGGCGTTCATCCGAGTGGGGATTGGTACCGCTCAATCGGCCAAGGAATGGGCGCGGCAATCAATATGGCCCACGAGAAAAATTGCATCACGCTCTCAGACCGTGGAACAGCACTTCACTACGAAGACAAGGTCACACTTGACCGATTTGAATATGATGACGAGATATTGTATAATCCCTATTCCTTCATTTCAATTACGGACCGGCCCGCGGGGCCGAACACGATCTTCCTTGACTACCTTACAAAGCAAGGAAAGGACATTATTGCAAATTATACGATCGGAGGCGAACCAGCCTTCTTTGTCCCTTCATGACCCATCCACGAACCGCTAAGAACGCCTTTGACGAGCGGGTCGTTATCCGACAGACGTTTCCCTTCATGGAGAACGATCACTTCATCTCCCAAGCGCTTGGCCTGAAGGATGTTGTGAGTGACCATGACGATACACACACCCTCGCCTTTCAACCTGATGAGTTCATCTTCAATCGCCTGAATATGCTTCCATCCAAGATTTGCAGTGCATTCATCAAGCAATAAGAGAGAAGGAGCGAGCGAAAGCTGGCGTGCTAAGACCAATCGTTGTCGTTCACCACCCGATAGATTGGCTGTCGACTGCTCGCTAAGATGACCCAGTGAGAATTTGTTTTGATAGTAAAGAGCCGAAGGGGAAAGGGCAGGGAAGTACTGGGATGAAAAATTGAGTTCTTCAGCGACACTTGGCGTAAGGAGTACGGGCCGCTGGGGGACGAAAATACAAGCTTCGGGGCCGCACATAACATCGTCTTCCTCGAGACCTGCAAGACAGCGAAGGAGGGTCGACTTCCCTGCGCCGGATTCTCCAACTACCGAAAGGATGGTGCCAGCTTCGAGCCGAAGGTGAACGTTATCAAGCAGACGATTCTCATCTTTTGTAAGTGAAATGACACGACTGGTTGCACCTCTGTAGGGCGTAGCC
This sequence comes from Candidatus Poseidonia sp., assembly GCA_016778305.1. Taxonomy (GTDB): domain Archaea; phylum Thermoplasmatota; class Poseidoniia; order Poseidoniales; family Poseidoniaceae; genus Poseidonia. The sequence continues at coordinate 28,034 of JADHPT010000009.1, forward strand.
GCTCCTACCGCTTCACCTTTCAAGACAGGCTTTGTTCGTTTTCGTTGTGTTCTGGCAAAGGATGCAAAGGCTACCAATGCAAGGGATAGACCCAAGAGAAGCAGGCCCAAAAGCGCCGCCTGATCCATGTTCCCCTTTGAGGTCTCGAGAACAATACTGGTCGTCATCACTCTGGTTTTACCAGAAATATTCCCGCCGACCATGATCACAGCACCTACCTCAGCAATCGCTCGTCCAAAGCCCAGGATAACGGCGTGGTAAACTCCATTTATTGCTAAACCCACCTCCAACATCAACCGCTGTCGAGGAGAAACCCCGAGCGTTCCTAACGTATCGCTGTAATCCTCTCCCACCGCCTCGAAAGCCGACCATGAACCACCCCATACCAAAGGCAGAATCAAACACGTTTGGGCAAAGATCATCGCTTCAACAGTGAACAAGAGATCCAGTCCACCAAGGACTCCACTCTTCGAGAAGAGGGAATAGACGAAGACGCCTACAACAACTGGGGGCAGGCCATAGAGTGCCGTGATGACGGTCTGAAGTTTTGAAAAAAACGATGCATTTTGTCGAGCGCACCACGCACCGAGAGGCACGCCAATCGCCGCAGCAATCAAGGTCGCAGTACCACTCGTGAGGAAAGTGGTGAAAATCACTTCTTGAAGCACCGCTTCATCCACCATGGTAGGGCATTGAACAGACCCCCATCATCTTACCGTCTACCCACATCCTCAAACATCACCACGATTTGCCCCTAACATGGAGGGCGTACCGTACTTTATTCCCGTAGAGGAAGCTCAATCCATCGCATTCAAAACACCTCCACTCACTGCAGATGAGGAATGTGATTTGGATCGTGCCCACGGGCGTATATTATCTCAGGATTTGGTGAGCAAGGTCAACGATCCGCCCTTTGACAATTCATCCATGGACGGATTCGCGTGCCGTCTTAATCCAGGTGCAATCTATCCCCTAACGTTGAAAATTTCTGGTGTCGTAGCGGCATCGGGGCAGGAAGGTACGAATGTCCTCGGCGAGGGGGAAGCCTTCCGAATCATGACGGGAGCGCCGATGCCAGAAGGTGCTGATTCAATTTTGCAAATCGAGCGATGCGAGGTTACTGCAGACGAAAGCACCGTTACACTCCTTGAAGCACCAAAGCCACACTTTGTACGGAAGATGAGTGAAAATCTCACCGAAGGCGAGGTGACGCTCAAACAAGGAACACTCCTCACTCCTTCGCGAGTGGGCCTGTGTGCAACGATGGGTTACGCTACAGTGCCCGTGTACAAGCCTCTTGTCGTAGGTATATTGTCAACAGGAGACGAACTCAAAGCACCGGGGTCAGAACTCAAGCGCGGGGAAATTTACGAATCAAACTCCTATGGTCTCGCTGGACTCGTTCAATGGATGGGCCATAAAGCCAAACGCTATTCTTCTGTTAACGACTCAATGGATGCGTTACGAACCAGCCTTGATGCCGCAAGCGATGAATGCGATGTTATTCTCACGTCTGGGGGCGTTTCCATGGGCGAATTCGATTATGTTCGCCGAATCATGGAGGAGGAAGGAGACATACATTTCTGGCGCATGAAAATTCGCCCAGGCTCACCACCGCTCTTTGGCACGTGGAAGAGCACGCCCCTTTTCGGACTCCCCGGCAATCCCGTCTCCAGTCACGTTGTATTCCGGATGCTCGTAGCACCTTACCTTCGCCGAGCACTCAATACCGAGGGTCCTGTAGAGTGGAAGGTTCGAGCAAAATTATGTGATAAAATCAAGTCTACAAAGGACTGCTTGACCCTGCGCAGAGTCACACTTACTTCCACGGAAGAAGGTATGATGGCTCACCAGCCACGCCACCAAGGCTCGGGTAATTTGGAAAGCCTTGCAAGCGCAGACGCCCTTACACTCCTACAGCCCGGTCAATCTGGCGATGTTGGCGAATGGATCGATGTTCTGGTGATAGAATGAAACACGTCGCCGAACACGAAACCGTTCTGTTGACGGTTCTCGAAGCCATGTATCCAGTAACGAGCATGTCAAAACTGAGGAAAATGCTGACTCAAGGGCGCGTTGAAGTCAACCAAGAAGTTCAACACCGAGCGAAACATGAAATTCACCCCGGCGATATCATCGTAATTCTTGACCATCAAAAAGCGATAGAACAAACACCACCCCCGGAATCAAAGAAGAAAATTGATCTCGACGTTCTGTTTGAGGATGACTTTCTGTTGGTTGTCAACAAAGCCGCACACCTTCTTTCCATCGCTACCGATAAATTGGAAATGGACACACTCCACAGCCGATGTGTAGACTATTTGCGGCAACACGATGCCGATGCTTGGTGCTTTATTGTCCACCGACTCGATAGAGAGACCTCCGGAGTCATGGTCTTTGCAAAATCCAAACATACCAAAAACCATCTTCAAGAACAATTCAGTGAACGTGAAGTACATCGCCAATATCTTGCCTTGGTTGAAGGAACGCCACAACAGCAACATGGAAGCATCAATACCTGGCTCATGGAAGACAAATTTCTCAACGTAAAAGCAGTGAATTCAAAACACCCGAAGGGCAAAGAGGCCATATCTCACTATCGTGTGATCGAAGCTAACGAAGTGCTGGCACTCGTCGAAGTAGAAATTGAGACGGGACGGCGCCATCAAATTCGCATGGCGATGCAGTACCTCGGAACACCTGTTGTTGGGGATGAACTCCACGGGGCTGAAACCAACCCTCATGGCAGGCTCATGCTCCACGCCCACGCCCTTGAATTCCTCCACCCAGAGCACGACGATCCCGTTCGTTTTGAGGCAGCCCCGCCCCGCTCTTTCAAGGTGTGAAGGAAGAAACTGGCCGACTTCCACAGTTGCTGCGAAAGCAGGACTTGAAGAACTGTTGACGCCCCGCTAAGCACAGAGGGTCGCCTTTGAGTAAAGCAGGTGATGACGGCTGGATTGAAATCCGAGGGGCTCGCACTCACAACCTCCAAGACGTTTCAGTGAACCTTCCTAAGGGTCAATTTGTCGTTATCTCAGGTGTATCTGGTTCGGGCAAATCGAGCCTGGCCTTTGACACGCTGTATGCAGAAGGACAACGGCGCTACGTTGAGAGCCTGTCGTCCTATGCCCGCCAATTTATCGGGCAGATGAAAAAAGCGGACTGCGATTCTATTGAAGGCCTCTCTCCCGCCATTTCCATCGATCAAAAACAAGGCAGCCATAACCCCCGTTCAACGGTGGCAACGGTTACGGAAATCCAAGATTACCTCCGCCTGTTGTGGGCGCGAATTGGGAAGCCACACTGTCCAACCTGCGGCAAAGAAGTTGCACGCAGAACCGTACAGGAAATCGTTGATGATATCTTCTGGAAGATGGAAGGCCACGGAATCGCCGTTTGGAGCCCAGTGGTTCGGGCACGCAAAGGGACGCACGTCGATTTATTCCGCCAACTGGTTGAGCAAGGTTACCTGAACGGCCGAGTCAACGGGCACGAGACACCCTTCGAGACACCACCAACTCTTGACAAAAACTTCCGTCACGATATCGACGTACGAATCGATCGCCTCCGATGCACGCGAGACCGAAAGCAACGGTTGACTGAAGCCGTTGAATCTGCCTTGCGTTTGGGTGGCGGCACCTTGGCCGTCGAGAGTTTGGAGGCACCCTCCGAAGGAAGTGTCACGACCAAGAATTCACGCTCCTATGAAACCGAACAGGGTCAAACCATTGCCTGGTCGGAAGATTTTGCTTGCCCCGACCACGGCGCATTCATGCCCGAACTATCGCCCCGAGTGTTTTCCTTCAATTCTCCACTCGGTGCTTGTGAGACCTGCCAGGGCTTGGGCGTTCAACGCCAATTCAATACCGAACTCATCGTTGATCACACTCTCAGTGTTGCCAACGGGTGCGTCGTACCTTGGCGCCAATCGATGTCTCCCTCATGGTATCGGAAATTATTGGAATGTACGTGCAATCATTATGGGATATCAACAACGCTTCCCTTCGAGCTGCTTGATGAAGACGAGCAAGACATCCTCCTGCACGGTTCAGGGTCAACCATCATCCACTTCGAATTCACCTCGGAAAACGGCTCCCAATACAAGTATAGCAAACCATGGGAAGGCATCATCCCTCGTCTAGAGAAAACGTATACTGAGACTACATCCGAACGCTCAAGAAACCGATTGATTGCTTGCATGACCGACCTTGACTGCCCGGAATGCAACGGTGAGAAACTCAATCGCGCTGCTCGCTACGTCACCGTTGGAGGCATACGCCTCCCTGAAGTAAGCCAGTGTTCGGTTCATGACGCACTTGGTTTGGTACGCGCTTGGGACCCCGAAGGCGACGGCCCGCCGGACGCCTATCAGGACATTCTTGAAGCCCTTGACGAACGAAGCATGTTCATCGGAACTGAAATTATCAAGGAAATCGAGAATCGGTTGGGCTTCCTTGACAGCGTTGGCTTAGACTATCTGACCCTTGACAGGAAAGCGAACACACTCTCCGGGGGTGAAAGTCAACGCATCCGCCTTGCAACGCAAATCGGCAGTAGACTTACGGGCGTCATGTACGTTCTCGATGAACCCTCGATCGGATTGCATCAGCGGGATAATGCCCGACTTCTCGCCACCCTTCGCGAACTCAGCGATTTGGGCAATACACTGTTGGTTGTTGAACACGATGAAGACACTCTCCGACAGGCCGACTGGCTGTGCGATCTCGGCCCGGGAGCCGGACTCGAAGGAGGCCTCATCGTTGCAAACGGGACGCCAGAAGAAGTCATGAAGACAGAAGCATCGATTACCGGTGCTTACTTGAGTGGTCGACGAAGCATTCCTTGGCCAGAACAACGGACGCGGCCAGGCAAAAAGAAACTCACCATCAAAGGCGCGAGCCATAACAATCTTCAGAACATCACGGCATCCTTCCCCCTCGGCTGTATGACGGCCGTGACTGGAGTCTCAGGGTCTGGAAAGTCGTCCCTTGTATCGGGAATTCTTGCACCCGCTCTTTTACGAGAAGTGCACCGAGCCGAGACTCTTCCTGGACGGCACACCTCCGTCAACGGAATGGAATACGTTGACAAAACCATCATCATCGACCAGTCCCCTATTGGACGAACCCCTCGCTCAAATCCAGCGACCTACACCAAAGTATTCGATGAGATACGCAACCTCTTCGCCGATACCAAATTGTCGAAAGAACGAGGTTACAAGCCAGGGCAATTCAGTTTCAACGTCAAAGGCGGACGTTGCGAAGCGTGCAGAGGGGGAGGCTCAATCAAACTCGAGATGAACTTCCTACCCGATGTCTGGATTACCTGCGATATCTGTGACGGCAAGCGGTATACCAGAGAATGTTTGGAGGTCACGTGGAAAGGACGCAACATCCACGATGTCTTGCAGATGCCGGTTGCAGACGCCGTTGATTTTTTCAAACACCATCGCAAGATACAACGCACTCTTGAGACCCTCAATGCCGTAGGTCTGGGTTACATCCGCCTCGGGCAACCCGCAACGACCCTTTCGGGCGGCGAAGCTCAACGTGTCAAACTCGCAAGCGAGTTGCGAAGGATGCCCAACAAACACACCGTTTACATTCTCGACGAACCAACCACTGGCCTGTCATTCAGCGATGTTGCCAAACTGATCAGCGTCCTCCACCAACTCAGAGACAAGGGCCACACCATTATCGTCATTGAACACCATCTCGACGTGGTGAAATCTTGTGATTGGGTCATCGACCTCGGTCCTGACGGTGGAGAACGGGGAGGCCAGTTGATTGCAAGTGGCACACCCGAAGAGATTTCGAAGGCTACAGAAAGCGCTACAGGCCATTTCCTGGCGAAAATGTTGGAACAATAGACGCCGCAGACTACAAAGAGCGCATGGAACAACATCCGCATGCCCAACGGGCACGGTGCTTCCTATGCCAATGACACGGGTTGAGATTACACCGAGAGAGGGTGAGGGTATGCGCGACGTCCGAGGGGACGTCGTTCGCCGCCAATTGCACGCAGACCACGGCTGCAACGTTCACCGCGTTCGCTCGATTTGCGGCTATCTCATTCAAGGTGAGACGACAGCGGAAGCAATTGCTGCACGAGTAGACGACCTGTTCGCCGACCCCATTATTGAACACGGCGCAGCGAACACGCTCTTCCTCTCGACAGATTTGTTTGACCAAACTCCCGACATGGTCGTGACCGTCGGCTTCAAACCGGGCGTTACCGACAATCCCGGAAAGGCAGCAACCGACGGCTACCTCACACTCTTTCCCGAGGATACTGAGGCCAAGATATCAACCTACACAACCTATGCATTTTACGGAGCAGGGGACCTCGACCCGACGTGGCTTGCTGGGACGCTTCATAACGGCCTCATCGAACGTGCGTTGGTGGCAGATCAAGCGGCATGTCAGGCAGGAGCCTGGCCCGCGCTTGACTACCCAACGCCTCCCGAACAAGTCTTCATCCAACCGAAAACCATCGACCTGGAGTGCGACGATGAGACCCTTGAAAGGATCTCAACGGAAGGACTCTTGGCGCTGAATTTGGAGGAAATGCACGCCATACAAGCCCACTACCGTGACGAAGAGATTCGTGCCCTGCGCACCACACACAACATTTCACCCGATGCACCAACCGATGTAGAACTCGAATGTCTTGCTCAGACCTGGAGTGAGCACTGCAAACACAAAATCTTCGCTTCCCGCATTCATCACGTCGACCATGAGACAGGAGAGGACACTGTCATCGACTCACTCTTTAAGACACACATTATGACGCCAACTCACGACATGCAAAAGGACGTGGACTGGCTCCTCTCAGTCTTCCATGACAACTCTGGCGTCATCGCTTGGGACGACACGTGGAGTGTTTGTATGAAGGCAGAAACCCACAATTCTCCTTCAGCACTTGACCCGTACGGAGGCGCTATGACTGGAATTGTTGGAGTCAATCGCGACATCCTCGGAACGGGTTTGGGCGCTCGCCCGATAGCAAATACCGATGTATTTTGCTTCGGACCACCCAATTGGGAAGGGACCTTGCCCGACAACCTCTTCCATCCCTCGAGGGTTCTACGAGGCGTCCACGCAGGTGTTCGGGTTGGAGGCAATGAGTCAGGCATTCCCACGGTCAACGGAGCGATCGTCTTTGACGACCGCTACATCGGTAAACCTCTCGTCTACTGCGGTACAGTCGGCATCATGCCCCGGCACCTCCCCGACGGGCGCCCTTCACACATCAAAACCCCCGTTGCGGGAGATATTGTCTACATGGTCGGAGGGCGGGTTGGCTACGATGGAATCCACGGTGCAACCTTCTCATCCCTTGAACTGACAGAAGAATCCCCGTCCAGCGCTGTTCAAATTGGCGACCCCATTACACAGAAGAAAATGGTTGATATGATTCTCGAGGCGCGGGATGAAGGATTGATCAGCTGCATTACCGATAACGGGGCAGGCGGACTCTCCTCGTCGATTGGTGAAATGGCTGAATACACCAATGGATGCGAAATTGACCTTGCGACAGTTCCTTTGAAACAAGCCGGACTGTCACCTTGGGAGATTCTTGTTTCAGAAAGCCAAGAACGGATGACAGTTGCCGTTCGCCCGGCCGATCAAACAGCCTTTGAGGCGCTTGCAAATTTACATGAAGTCGAGGCAACGCCCGTGGCCACCTTCACATCCACTGGTATGTTCCACGTTCGTTATGGGGAGGAAACGGTGGCGTACCTCCCCATTGATTTCCTTCACGACGGCGTTCCACAACTTCAACTGGAATCGGAATGGACTCCGCCGCAACAAAGGCCCTTTGTAACGCCGAATGAAGCAGATCACAATGAATTGCTTTCATCCATGCTCCAACGCCCCAACATTGCCAGCAAAGAGACATGGGTTCGTCAGTACGACCACGAAGTCATCGCTCAAACAGCGATCAAGCCCTTCGTCGGTGTTGAACGAGATGGCCCTGGCGACGCGGGCGTCATCGCGCCGCTCCACGGCGACCCCCACGGACTCGTCATCTCGTGTGGAATTGCACCGCGATATTCAGACATTGACGCCGGTGCAATGGCCGCAGCAGCAATTGATGAAGCGGTACGAAACGCCGTTTGCGTCGGACTTGACGTTGACAAAATGGCTGGCCTTGACAACTTTTGTTGGCCCGATCCGATCGAATCAGTGAAGACCCCCGACGGCCGTTTCAAACTGGCCCAACTCGTTCGAGCCAATCGCGAACTGGAACGAGTATGTCGTGCGTACCGACTTCCTTGTGTAAGCGGAAAGGATTCGATGAAGAATGATTATGGAAGCGGCAAGGATAAAATCTCCATTCCGCCAACCCTTTTGTTCTCCTTATTTGGCGACCATCCCGATGTACGCAAGAGTGCAACGAGTGATTTCAAAGAGGCTGGCGACCGAATTTATCTGGTCGGGCATTCACAACAGGAATTGGGAGCAAGCGAACTATCTTTCATGATGCGAGAACGGAATCCGGCCAACGGTATTGGTGGCAATGTCCCCCTCCTGCTCAACCCCGAACAAAATTTAGCCACCTATCGCCAACTTTCGACAACCATCCATCAAGGCTGGGTTAAAACAGCCCACGATTGCAGTGAAGGAGGCCTTGCAGTAGCTCTGGCTGAAATGTGCATCGGCGGACGCATTGGGGCGAAGGTTGACATCGATGGAACAGGAGACGGAGACCTGTGGGCTCGACTTTGGGGAGAGTCTCTTGGACGTATCGTGGTAGCGGTCAAACCTGAACATGAATCAGACTTCTTGGCTACCATGAAAGGTCACCCTACGACGATCTTAGGCGAGGTAACTCCATCTTCAGCTCTTGAGATGGTCGATGGCGAAACCACCCTCATATCAAGCGACATCAACGTATTAGCGGACGCATGGAAAGGCACGTTGGACATGACCGGGGGGGTTGCGTGATGATGCCCCGCGTCGCCGTTCTCTTTGGCTTCGGGATCAACTGTGATCACGAAACAAAGGCCGTTTTCGAATTAGTCGGGGCTGAAGCCCAGCGCATCCACGTCAACCGCTTTATTTCAGGCGATACAAATCTTGCAGATTTTGACATTCTTGCCGTTCCAGGTGGTTTTTCCTTCGGGGATCACTTGGGCAGCGGGCGGCTTCTTGGCAATCGCATGCGCTTTGCTATGCGCGATGCTCTACGGGATTTCGTTGATGCCGGCAAACCGATTATCGGTATTTGCAACGGCTTTCAAGTCCTTGTTAAAACCGGATTATTACCGGGACCAGATGCAGGGCATTCCCCCGACTTCGTTCAACGCGGCAGTCTCGGGCTCAACGATAGTGGACGCTATGAAGATCGCTGGGTCACTCTCGAATTCGACCCGAACAGTCCTTGCATATGGACCAAGGGAATGACGAGAATGACCTGCCCGGTACGTCACGGTGAGGGAAAATACATCATGCCCACCCCACAAGCATTGGAAGCGCTTTCAACCACTCACCAACTAACAGTTCGCTACGTTGACCCATCAACATCGGTAGGAGAAGGTCTCAGCGATACAGTTCTCCCCTATCCAATGAGCCCAAACGGGAGCATGAGAAACGTAGCAGGAATCTGTGATGCAACCGGCCTTGTGTTTGGCTTGATGCCACATCCAGAAGCCAACTATGCTCGTTGGCTCCACCCAGACCATACCAGGGGAACGGCGCCAGCAAGCGAAGGAAACGCTCTCGATTCATGGGAAGGCGAGGGATTGCAGATGTTTCGAAACGCCGTGGAATACGTGAAGCAGAACCGTTGATTTAAATGTTGAAGGACAACAAACGAATCGTTCACATCGATGCATTACGAGGCCTTGCCGTTTTGTTCATGGTGATGGTCCATGCAGCAGCCACATGGAATCCATATTCAAGTTCTCAAACATCGGTTCTAGCCTACGTTGTCTCAGGTCTCGGTGGACTTGCAGCACCTCTGTTCATCACGCTCTTGGGCTGGGGGCTGTTGCGTGCGAACTTATCCCATCAACAACGTGTTATTCGTGCGGGCTTTCTTTTCGTATGCCAATTTCTTGTGAACATCATTTCACCCCACCTTTTCGAACCCTTTACTCCTGGTGTTCTTTCATTGATGGGATTGTTGATTCTCACTGAACCCATCTGGATCTATCCGCTCCGCCAAGGCCGACTTTCTGCTCAAGCGTACTTCTTGTCGACCTTTGCAGCCGTGTTGACACTGACATTTTTGGCTCCAGAGATACAAGGGGTATCGTCATGGAACGCTCGTGTAGCAACCAATTCAACGGTTGTGTTGGTGGAGCATTTGATGTTGACAGGGACCTATCCGCTCCATCCATGGGTTCTTTTTGCGGCCTTTGGCGCCACGATATCGGCCCTTCCCGATGGAGAACACCGAAGACCGGCTATCGCCTTTGTTGCGCTGGGCTTGACCTATAGCGGTCTGTTGCTCATCCATGCTTGGAGGAATCAAGTGGCCTGGGCGCTACCGTCTGGAACGGCCCTTCTAACGTTCTTTCCTGCCAACGGACCCTTTCTGATCGCGAGCCTTACGGGAGTCATCCTTCTGTGGGCTCTCGCATCAACACGGCTTCACGTTGAGTGGTTGGCCCAAACAGGACGATGTTCCCTTACCGTGTACGTGATGCATTTCTTTCCGTTTGCCTTCCTCCACGGAATTGATGAACGGTATGCTTGGTCGTTATCACAGTCGATGTTGGTCACCTTTTGCTACACGTTACTGTGGGCAATGATTGCCACACAGTGGTACAAACGATATCCAACGAAAACCCTTGAGTCATTGATGCGTTCTCTCGAAGGAAACATCAGGATGAGGCAACAAAGGACCAAGGGCGGGTCATGAAACAGCATTGATTTGAATTGATTCATCTCATATGATTTTCAAGCACTCTTGTTGGCTTTTTGAGCGATTGCTCGCTTGAAAACAGATTCATAATCGGTAGCATTGTGCTCATATGTGTACTTCGAAAGTACTCTCTCACGTCCCAGTAAAGCTTTCTCTTGCGAGTCAACATCTGATAGCATTTGGTTTACACATGTTGCTAGATCATCAGGATCTCCTCGTTTGAATAACCCGCCGACAGAAGTATCAACCATCTCTGTCAATGGTTCCTGGTCAACAGTTGCTACAGAAGTTCCACTCGCTAATGATTCCAAAGGAATGAGCCCTTGACCCTCATAATATGAAGGGTAAACTACCAAATCTGCAGAACGGAAATGTTGCGCCAATTCTTCGAAGGAAAGGCTACTTTGGATAAAAATCGAATCTGAGATTCCTAATTTCTTAGCTTGTTTCTCGAGACTGGATTTCATATGACCCCGGCCTACAATTACCAAACGAGCACCGGGGTTTTTCTGCAATATATTGGGCATTGCTCTCAGCAGGGTCATGTATCCTTTCCGTGCCACTAAGCGACCAACCGCCAGTAACATAGGAGTTTTTGTTTTGGAAGAATATGAGAGAGCGTCTTCGTCAGCGCAATCATATTGTAATCGTATTCTCTCGTGTTCTAATTGCTCAGCCTCGTCATCAATATTAGGCGGCCTGAACACTTTATGGTCACAGCCCCACAAGATTACTTCACAATCAAAATTCTCGTCAGGCCGGTACCATTGTTTGAATTCCTTGAGTGTGGATTGGGAGTTCGCAACACAAATACTCGACTCTAATATTCCCGCACGTTCGTATTTTGAATACCACTTACCGGTAGTCAGAATTGCAAGGTCGTTAGGGTTTCGCCACGTAGCAGACTCACGTGCCGCCGCAGCTCTCTTTACCCCTTCCTTTTCACCCAACCAAGAACCGTGAAGGCAAGATACGACAGGAGCGATATTGTCTTCTAACCACCTGAACTCTTTCCTCTTCCATGAGACGAGGGGTAGATGTGCATTGATGATATCGATTGGCTTCTTGCTGTGCAATTGCTTCAGGGCTGCAAAGGCGTTCTTGCCGTACGATCGGGTGAAAGCCATAGGGAGCTTAGCCCATGGAACCGAGACAACATCAACCCCCGCAAGAGAAGGTGGTCTTTCTGAGTGACTCCTCGTGATAATGGTGACATCGTGGCCCAGTTTGACAAAGTGGCCTGCTAAATGAAAAACCACTGAACCTATGCCTCCCCAACGTGGAGGATATTCACCGGACACTATGGCTATGTGCATGTCGAACAATTACTCCACTTCGTAATCTAATAAATAATCCAATGGAGCGTTGTCTTCAAAGCCACCTATCCTTGAAACTACAGGACTTGGTTGGAGAGTTGACTGCCGGGACGCAGATTACGGAGTGCTGTTGGCACGCTAAGTCGAGTGACTCGCAAATAACACCATGGAAACAGGACAGCCCGAAGGCTGCCCTGCTTCAGGGGTTTGGAGAAACCGTAACGGTCTTCACTCAGCTGCAGCAAGTGCTTCGGTTGCTTTCTTAGCACCCATCCAAGCAACAATACCGAATCCGATCTTGTTGATGATGTCTGCAATGTTGTAAGCAACAGCCATGATCTCTGCTCCGTTGTCTATGTCAATGAGGGAGACTTCAGGGCTGAAGAGGTAACCGAGGGGGTAGATAATCCATCCAACGACGATGAACCAGCGGAGAGCGTTTGCGCTCCAGAGAAGTTCTTCAGAAATCTTGGAGTTGTCGACGCCCAGACCGTCAGTCCAAGGTGTTCCAGTGGCGACAATAATCATTGCCCAACCCATACCGCCAAGCAAGAGAGCGGGGATAGGGCTGAGGAGGCCGGCTTCACCGAGGTATCCGAATCCAATCATGATGAGAGCACCGGTGAAACAGATGCCGGTGAATCCGAGACCTGCCACTTTCTTGTCAGTGATGGCTTCCTTTCCAACAAGGGACGGGAATTTGAGGGCCATCAACGGAACGGTGATGATCCAATCCATGTATCGGTACTCGATAGAGACCACGCCGAAATCAGCGTAGACACCACGCATGTAGTAGTAGTGGAATGCAGCGATACCAACGATGAGCGCTGAAATCGTCATGGTTGTGCGGAATTGTGGAGCGACGTTACTTCGCTCACTCATGAAGAAGACGAAGGCGGCACCCATTGAGATGTATCCGACGAAGAAGAGGAAGAAGGTCACAAGTTCCAGACTGTCATTTTCGAGGCCATCGGAAAGGAATGCCGGAAGTCCGGTTTTCTCATTCATTTCACCGGCCGCAGCACTGACCGTAGAGGCCATTGCAAGGGCGATTGTGGCAATTAAAAGCAGGCTCGTTGTTTTGGAGAATTTTTCAGTTAGCATGTTTCTCAAGTCGCGCTTTTTGGGAACGTGTATATAAACGAATGTTTTTTTTGCTAGGAAAAAACACCCTATTCCTTACTAATTCTCAACACCCAAGCCGGTTTGAACCGACCACAATCGAGCATAGATCTCATTGCGCTCAAGCAGAGCCTCGTGCACCCCGTCTTCTGCGACATCCCCGTTATCCAGTACAAGGATGCGGTCAGCCCTTCGAATGGTTGAGAGGCGATGTGCGATAATGATGGTCGTTCGCCCCTTTGAGATACGCTCAATTGAACGTTGGAGCGCAGCCTCAGTCTCGTTATCCACTGCAGATGTCGCCTCATCGAGAATAAGCAAAGGAGCATCTTTCAAGACGGCGCGCGCAATAGCGACTCGTTGACGTTGTCCACCAGAGAGGCGATGGCCCCCCTCGCCTACCATGGTGCCCCATTGGTCCGGAAGTGCTTCTACAAACTCAAAGGCTTCAGCAACTTTGGCAGCTTCAATCACTTCACCATCATCGGCATCAGGTCGCCCATAGCGTATGTTTTCCATGATGGTTGTTGGAAAGAGTGTGATGTGTTGGTCAACCAAAGCGATTGAAGAGCGCAGGGCCTCTAACTGCCATTCTGATAACTCTTCTCCAGCCCAAGATATTGATCCACTCTGCGGCTCTGCAAATCTCAACAGCAGCCTGACAAGAGTCGTTTTTCCGGCACCCGTTGAACCAACGACTCCCGTTGTCCGTCCCGCCTCAAAGGTAAGGTTGAATGAATGAAAAATCTGCTCTCGTCCAGGGTAACCAAAGGCAACGTCCTTCAGAACGAGATCGCTCGCTTTCACATCAGCTCGCGGGGGACGATGGTCTCCTTGAACGATCTCAATTGGAGATTCCAGAACATCAAGCACCCGTGTTGATGATGCCATAGCTCGCTGATAGAGGTCAAAGGTTTCACCGAGACGGGTGAGCGGCCAGAGCAAACGCTGTGTCATAAAGACAAGAACCGAATAGGCACCAATCGCCAAGGTGCCTTCCAAGGTTAACCATCCACCAAGCAGGAGGGTCGCTGTAAATCCGACGAGAATTGCCATTCGAATAAGCGGTGTAAACGCTGCAGAGAGGCGGATAGCCTCGCGATTTGCCTCGCGATAGTCGTCGCTTAGAACCTCGACCCTCGCCAACTCATGGGCCTCAGCGGTGAAGGATTGAACCGTGGACATTCCAGACAAATCATTCTCTAAGAGGGCGTTCATCCGTCCAGCAGCATCCCGAACACGGGCATAACGGGGCTCTAAACTACGCTGATAGCGAAATGAGCCCCATACGATAATCGGGATGGGCAAGACCGCGAACAAAGCAACCTGCCAAGAAATCAACAAAAAAACGGCACCTACTACGATGACGGTTGTGCTGACTTGTAGCAAGTCATTAGCACCCTTGTCGAGGAATCGTTCGAGTTGATTGATGTCATCGTTGAGAATTGCGAGAATATCACCCTTCTGCCGTTCATCAAACCAACCCATGCCCTGCTGCTGAACGTGATCAAAGGTGTCCAGCCGCAACTCATGCTGAACGGTCTGTGCGAGATTCCTCCACAGCACGCCATAGAAATACTCGAACAGTGATTCAAGCCCCCAAATCAAGAAGGTAAGTACGGAGAGCAATACGAGTTGATGCCAAGGGTCTTCTACGCCAAACGAGGCGAGCAAGGAATCTTCGCGAAGAACGACAACGTCAACCGCTAAACCGATGAGCAACGGAGGGGCGAGATCCCAAATTTTGTTGAGGATGGAACAGAACGAAGCCAATCGGATGGTTCCTCGATGAGGGCGCATGTACGAGAGGAGTCGTTTGAAGGGCCCCGCTTCGCTCATGGTGGTCCCAGAACGCGAGGCCTTGAGAATGCTCGCTTCAATCCAGTACGAGCGCAACGCCTATGCCCCTCAGGCCACAACCGCTGACTGAGCAGCATGCATGTGGGAGATGGTACGGTTCTCGCTAAGGTTTGCCGACCTTCCAGTACAGCACGTCACATCACGCTTATCGACCCTGCAAAGCAAACAGCAGACATAGCAGCACAACGAGCGATGGTTGCTGTAGAATGTGGCTCCAAGATGATCTTTGTCGGAGGCTCTACCGATACGCCCGACAAGGTCGTACACGCAACTTGCACGGCGATTCAGGAAGCCTTTGAATTGAGGATGTTCGCCGCGAGCCAAGACCCAGAAAGCGATGAAATGGATTGGGATATTCCCGTTGTTCTCTTTCCTGGCGGAGCCCATGCCCTTTCGCCGGCTGCAGATGCCATCACCTTCATGATGCTGATGAATTCTACCAAACGAGAATACCTCGTAGGCGAACAAGTGCGCGGAGCACCCTCTCTCCATCAATTCGGCGTCGAGGCTCTACCTACCGGATACCTCGTCTGTGCGCCGGGTGGTCGCGTGGGGGAAGTTGGTGCTGCAGAATTGATTCAACCCACCGATACGGAACTGGTCGAGGCCTATGCTCTGTGCGCGAACATGTACGGCTTCTCACTTCTCTATCTCGAGGCGGGGAGCGGAGCCACTTCACCGGTTCATCCAAACCTTATTGCAAAAGCAAAGAGCGTTGAGGGTCTTACATTATTGGTCGGCGGCGGCTTAAGGAGCGGAGCAGATGTTGCTAAAGCCGTCAACTCTGGTGCCGATTGGATTGTCACAGGGACCGTTACGGAAGATGCTTCTTCGCTTGATGAATTAAGGACACGCCTTACTGAAATCATCAAAGCCTGCTCGGCCTAAATCATTCGTCGGTGTCTTCGTCGAACAAAACAGGATCGCCCGTACCGCCTGGTGAAGGTGGACGAACCCCATCAACATCCATGCCCTTCTCGAGCACTGTTTCACCTGTTTCCAAGTCAAGTTCTGCGCCATCGGCTAACTTGGCCATGTCCTCGGTATTCGGGGCCTTGATGGTGCGCTCAAGGTCAGGAGCATTGGCATAGAGTTCCCGCTTGAGTTCCCGACTCTCGTGACTTCGTACGAGGGAAAGTGAATCAGCAAAGACACGTCCAACGACCTCACGAGTTCGCTCACTTCGGCGAGCGGAATTCAATTCATGCTCCATCGAGCTTCGCTGGTCTGCGATTTCACGCAGTTCTGCGGTACGGTCTTGGAGTGCTGCTTCAATGTCGGTCATGGTCAGCGTCATTTGTTGGAGACGCTCATCGCGTTCGAAGACCTCGTTGTGCAGGCGACGCTCACGACGTCGCAACGACTCATACTCTCGGTTTCGTTCAAGCAATCGTCGCTTCAATTCCTCGATTTGCTCGACCAGATAATCGTGTTCCGCAGATACGGACCGGGGACCCTGCATGACGCGCTCAAGCTGTTCTTCCAACTCTTCCAAACGGCGATCCCTTGCATCGAGAAGACCACGGAGTCGGTCGGCGATGTCACGAAGTCGTTGACGTTCTTCTTCAAGGGCCTCAGCAGCAGCCTTTTCCACTTCGAGTTGGCGCTGACGTTCATCGACTTGTTGCTTGAGCAAACGGACCTCTTCTGCCGTAACCGAGGTCAAGCCTGCATCTGCAGCCTTTTCCAAGGCCTCAACCATTTGCGTGATTCGGCCTTCCATCTCTCCGATAACTTCGTCCTGTTGAGTAGTAAGTTCACGCAATTGTGAAACTTCATGCTCCATCGAACTTCGTTCTTGTTGGGAGAGCGAGGATTGCTGATTTGCTAACTCTTCTTTTGTATCGTTGAGAAGACGTTCGAGGTGGACAATTTTCGCGTCCGCCTCTTTCATCGATTGTTCAGTTTCGGCCAGCCGGGCAACCTCTGGGGCGACCTTGTCGTGGCGTTCAGCCAAATCCAATTCAACAACGCGAAGGCGTTGTTTGACCGTGACCAATTCGTCGTTCCTTTTTCCAAGCTCGTCCCAGGCCACCAGGACCTCCTCAACGAGTTGCTCTACGGGGTAGCCTTTGAGCATCCCCTCAAGCGCTGCGCGCTCATCGTTGGACGAATTTCCAACACGACGGATACCACCGGGGGACGAACTCTCTACAGCCATACGGCAATGCATGCCCGATTGACTACACTTGAACCTTCCCGCCACGGCAGGGGAGATGAGGCCGTATTTCAGACCCTTTTTTCAGCACCGAATCAATTGATTGAGGTGTACATGTCATCAGGCATGTCGCCGGCGAGCTTGAGTGCACCAATGGCGACTGAGTTGATGGGGTCTTCGACGCACCAAACCTTGACATCACCGATGTCTGAGATTTCGCTTGCGACTCGCTCAGCACTTCCTTCAATCAGGGAGCCGCCACCGGAGAGGATGATGTTGTTGCGGAGAATAGGCTGGTATTCGGGGTCGGCACCAGCAACGATCTTCTTGATGGCGTTACCGATCTTTGGAATAATCAATCCGCATGCCTCTTGAATCAAATCACCGATGTCGACAACTTGTTGCTTACCCTCAACGGAGAGTTTGACAGTTACTTCGCGAGTATCACCGCCAACGTAAGACGACTCCTCTTTCCACTTACGGACCATGTCCTTGGTGACCTGCGCGCCGGTGTACTTCTTCTTGATGAGGTCCATGAGTTGGAGGTCAAGCCAATCACCAGCTTCGGTGATGGTGACTTGGTCTTCATCGGTAGGGAAGGTTCCGTAGACTCGTGCGATGTCGGTTGTACCGGCACCGATATCAACAACGATTGAACCAGCGATCTCATCGATTCCGTAGGCGGTAGCGAAGGGTTCGGTAACGACCATAATGGCGTTCACTTGTCCACGAAGGGTGGCAACAAGGTTGGATTTGTCCGTGAAGGAAACGTGGCTTGGAGAGCAAATAACGCCAAAAACCTCGTCGTACTCTTCAGGGTCAACGGTTTCAAGAAGGTGCGAGACGAAAGCCTTGGCAGCAGCCAGATTTGCCTCATCATCTTGGGTGACTCCAGCAGCCATTGGGCGGTAGAGGTTGCAAGCAAGTTTGTTCTTCAATGCATCATCGCCGAACAGGACATCTCGGCCGAGGAAATTACGAGCCACTGCATCCTTTGGACGTCCGACGACGGTTTCGATTGTATGCATCTTATCAGCGCTTGATGCGATGGTAGATTGGTAGGTTCCAAGGTCAATTCCAACATAAAGGCGGTCACTCATTTCATTCACCTTCCGACTTGCGGACATGTTGGCGAGTCCGCCATCAACCTTCAAGGTTCACCTTGATATTTTGAGGAGAATTATACCTTCTCTCGCAATAAAAAGAGCCGCAGTTAGTCGTTTATTCTTGTTCGGTAGAACTTCCAATTCCCTGAGCCAATTTCTCGTCTGAAAAGGGCGGATACGACCCTTCTTGACCGCTAGACGAGGCATTCAATACCCGAAAGCCCCGTGCAACAGCAAAGCCCAACAACATACCAATTATTCCGATCAACACCATTGGTTGAATGGTTACACTTGCGTCGTCTGACACGGGAGCGGGCTCGTCATCATGCATGGGATTGTTCCATGTGAATGAAAGGTTCTCGCGAGCGACGGTCGTGATCGGTGGCTGAACGGCTGCGGGCGACCCATTTGTTGTCTCGATCGTCACAGCTATTTCGTAGGTTGTCGATTGGAGGTAATACGGGGGCAAATCATTCGGAATACTCCAGGTACACCGATGCAGAACCCCCGGCTGTAATGCGATTCCGCTGCAAGCGAATACAGAAAGATTCGTCTGGTTGGTGAAACGAACTGTAAAATTGGAAACATAACCGTCGCCATCATCATCTACAACACGCCAAGCAACGGAGAGATTGTCGGTAATGGTGCTGTTATCTTGGGGCGCTTCCACGACAACGAGAAGAGGGGCCTGATCGATGGGGTAACATCCCGATCCGTCCACGGGCCAAGCAAGGTCGTCGGTCAAGCACGCATCATCGGGGTCGGCCACACCGTCACCATCTGTGTCATCGATACAACCATCCACATTGGCATCAAAGCCACGGGCATCTTCTTCCGGGCAAAAATCGTCCAGGTTGTGGACGCCATCTCCATCGTCATCGTCAAGGCAACCATCATCGTTGAGGTCAGCAAGACTTGCATTCTCCATCGGGCAAGCATCGTCGATATTGTTGACTCCGTCCCCGTCCCCGTCCATGTGGTCATCCGAGTCGCGCTCAACACCGCTGACGACAAGAGCAAAGCCAACGGCATCTCCATCAAGGCCAACAGAACCTGGAGTTCCACCAGGCACGACATAGCGGGCTGCAACCTCAACCTCGATGAAGCGGGAACCATTGATCAGTGATGCGGGAATATCAATCCCGAAGGTGGTCTCGTTGCTTTGGGGGAAGAGCGAGGTATTGCCGAGATCGACCACACTTCCGTAAAATGAAGTGGGAGCCCCATCACCCTGAATACGATCGGCAACCATGACACTCCCATCATCCAGTCGAACCCGGAGTTGGAGATCATCAACAAGCGCAGGCTGCGCTTTGGCGGGATAGGCCAAGCGGACCCGTACGGATTCGTTGTCAAGAGGAGTAAAGCGGTGCGTGAATGCATCTCCGGTTTGCAAAAAGGGGCCTGAGGCGCCTTGACCGAACCAAGGGTTTTGTTCAAAAGCACTCAATCCCCTATCGTTTTCAGCATATTCATTGAACCAATCATTGACGGTGGTATTGTGCAATCGATAACTGTCGTGTGCCCAGAGATGAGCTCCCGGAGACTGGCCATCGGTCAACGACGTCGTGTCAACCAGCGTGCTTAGGTTGAGCACTCCCCACCCGTCATAGGGGTTGTGGAGAGCGTTGGAAACATCCCCTCCGGATCGGAATTCATTGTCAAGCGGGGTCGTGGATAACGCCAGCGTAGCCCGTAGGAGCGCTCCTGATGGCGTAAAGCCAGATCCGAGGGCGACGCTTCGAACATCTGGAACTGCCCATTCAGGTTGAATATCGCTCAAGTTGACATGTGTTGTCGGCTCCCAAGGGCCGTGTATCCACCCGTCTTCGTAGAGCTGCTGGATGATCCCAGCACTTCCCGCAGCTAAGGGGGTGGCCATACTGGTTCCAGAAGAAAGCCTCAACCCGTCGTTGTTGGTGTCCCAGAAACCATCGCCATTCGCTGACTGAATATTTTTTCCGGGCGCGAGGAGGAAGACGCCATCAGTACCTTCCTCGGTCGGCCCGTAGGCGGTTGAACCCCACCGTTCGGGAGAGGAATCCTTCGTACTTGCACTCACGGCAACAACATTTCTCCCGTTAGCTGGCTCAAGAATTCCTTGCCCCCCATTTCCAGGGGCGATGAAAGCGAGCGACCAAGGCATCGCTCGAGCATAACTATCGAAGTGACCGGTACGCTCTGTATAAGCGGTGGTATCGTCGCCCCAAGAATTGGAATGGATCACTGCACCGTGCACACTTGCTTCATACAGCAGTTCATCGACATTCGGGGGCGACCATCCGCTCTCGTTCACAATGTCCTGAACCACGAGCCGTGCACCATGAGCGAGGGTACTCCCGTTGGCTGGCTCAGCACCGGTTCGCTGGCTCTGTACGTCTCGACAGCCAAGAGAAGCAACAACGTGGGTGCCGTGTCTGTAATCGCTCTGTCCGGGGGTGTCGTTTCCATCAATGGTGTCGTTGAGGAATATGATTTTCCGATGTGATTCACCAAAAATTCCGACAGCAGGATAGGGCGCACCCTCTTCTGCGTGCAAGGAGGTATCTTGTGTTGCGTTGCGAAAACAGGCATGGTCGGCGTCAATTCCACTGTCGGCTACGCCGAGAACGATTCCGGAACCGTCCAAGCCGAAGGTCCAGAGAGGATGGGATGAAAATACCCCGTCCTGGAGCAGGGCACTCGCTTGGGCGTTTCTCGCTTTCGTGGTAAGAACAGGCTCAATCCACAAGACGCCATCCAAGCCCAGCAACCTTTCAACAACCGAACGTGAGCCGACGCTCAAGTGTACTGAAGTAGGCAATACCGATTCAACAAGGGCAACGCTCTCTATTAGTTCGGCATCGAGGAATGAAAGAGAAGCAATGACCTCCTCTTTGACAAGAAGGGGAAGGTTCGGTTCAAAGACGAGACGAATATCACTCCAACCTCTATCATCCAACCCTCCTTTCCAGACTGCATCGTCGAATGGAATCACTTCAACATAAGAAGGAAGGACTGACTGCGTTGGATGCCAAACCAACAACGTCTCAGGACTTACAACTCGCAGTGGGACAACGCCGTGTTGCTCCATCTCCTCCCAAGCCTGCGAAGTCCATACCGCTTGGTCGAGCCGCAGTAATTTTTCTTCTCCGCCGATATCCGGTTTGGGCATGTAAGCGGGCGTTTGGAGGCCCGAGGCGAGGGGGAGCACGAACAGGAGAACGAGCCACCATGCCGTGCGCATGGCTTTGCCAGCCTTGCGGTTTGCCTCAAACTATCGGTGAAGTGTTTGCCAGATATCGCGCCAGCGCGTTTAAGGATGGATGGCAGGTCGGACGGCTTGATGAAGGCCTACCGAGTTTCTGGAACGGCACCCTTTGGAAGCCAACGACAAGCATTTTCCTTTGATATCCCAGCGGAAAATGAAGACGGTGCAACACACCACGCGTATTCAATCCTCGGGTCACGGCATCGCATCGGCCGCCGCATGGTCAAGATCGAGTCGATATCTGAAATCGACCCACGCACCTCGACAGAAGCAAAAGTTCTCCACCACTTCCGCGAACAAATCGCTGCACAAGGTGGCACCATCGCCCCTACTGCCGAGGAAGAGTGAAGTCGCCACCGCCTTCTTCTACCCTGAGGTGTTGGGAGGTCTGAAGACGATGGTTGACAGAAATCAATTGCAACAACACGCCCGTGAGGTTGAAGCCCTCCGCAAGCGATTTGATGAAATCAACCTCCGGCTCGAACAAGTAGACACCGTCCTTGCAGAGCATGCCATCACCACCTCCGTGCTTTCAGCGCTGACTGCACCGTCTGACAAAGCGTCGATTTCGACGCATCTTCCAATCGGTTCGGGCGTGAGCCTCCCCTATCGCCATACTGGAACAAAGGAAGGCACCGCTCTGGTTGACCTGGGAGCCGGGGTCTTTGGAGAACGCCCATGGTCGGACGCTCATGCCATCACCGACCAGCGCCGACAGGATATCCAACAGTTGAGAGATGAATTGAAAGGTCAAGCCGACCAAACTGAAGCAAGCCTTGCCGAAGTGGCTCAGAAATTCAACACGCTTGCGGAAACACTCCAATCTCAAGCTGCGCCACCCCCGGCCATGAATTCAGCCCCAACTTCAGTACCTCAAGAGGAAGAACAGCCTCCCCAAGAACAACCCCCACAGCGCCGACAGCGCAAACGGGGGATGTTTGGTAACAATTTGACATTGGATGATTGAGGGAAGACCATGGGCCTGTTTGATCGATTCAGAAAACGTATTCATGAGGTTGCGGATGAAACCGATCAAGACGCTCTTTCCGTCGATGCGTCTTCAGAGGAGGCCAAAGAATTGCTTCAGCCGCCTCAGGCAGCCCAATCTGAAGATGAATGGGATGATCTTGAGGAAGTTGAACCTCTTCGGGAGGCGAAGCCAGAAGGGAATACCGATGATGATTGGGATACTTGGGACGATGACGAACCGATTGTACCGGTCACATTGACGAAAAAAGAACGTAAATTACTCGAACGTCAAGAACGCGAACGAAAGAAAGCAGCAGCCCAAGCAAAAAAAGCCATGAAAAAACGCGGGGCGGTCGAAATGGCACGCCCAAAAGGCTCCAAAGTGGACTTGAGTATGATGCGAACCACCACGGGCAGACAACTCGTTGAGGTTAAACAAGCACCGAAAGGGTCCAGTAAAACTGCTACGATTGAATTTGAACAAGGATCAACCGTGGATATTGACCTCGGCGGAGGTGTCGTTAGTGAAGGCGGGCGCATCATCAAACCCGGACAAGGGCTGGATGATTTACTTGAGGAACTCGAATGGGC
The DNA here is from genome assembly GCA_016778305.1 of Candidatus Poseidonia sp. Classification (GTDB taxonomy): domain Archaea; phylum Thermoplasmatota; class Poseidoniia; order Poseidoniales; family Poseidoniaceae; genus Poseidonia. The sequence continues at coordinate 51,284 of JADHPT010000009.1, forward strand.
ACTCCTTGAATCTGATATTTCCCAACAAGCCACCAGCGCCATCATAGATAGTTTACGAAAGGCCCTTGTTGGGGCGCGGCTCCGCAAAGGAGCAGACCTCTCCAAAGTCCTCGAAGCAGCCCTCAAACGTGCCCTTCACACCCTTCTACAAGCAGGTTATTGGGACTTTGATGCCTCGGTGAAGGCCTTCGTTGAGAAGGGCGATCTTCCAGTTGTCATCATGCTCGTTGGGGTAAATGGAACGGGCAAGACCACGACGGCTGCTAAAATCGCCCAACGGTTGTTGAATAACGGCTTGAGTGTGATTGCAGCGGCTGGAGATACCTTCCGTGCTGGCGCCATCCAACAACTTGAGTCCCACTGCGAACGCCTTGGTATCCGCTGTGTTTCAAGCCAACGGGGCGGCGACTCAGCCGCTATTGCCCGAGACGCCATCGATAGTGCGAAGGCGAAGGGGATTGATGTCGTACTGGTTGATACAGCCGGGCGCATGCAGAACAAAACGAATTTGATGAATGAATTGAATAAAGTTCGAAAGGTCACCAATCCTCACCTCACCCTCTTCGTTGGAGACTCCCTGGCAGGAAATGACGCCGTCGAACAAGCGAAAATGTTCCAGGAGATCATGCGCTTTGACGGCGCGGTGTTAACGAAAATGGATACCGATGCAAAAGGCGGAGCTGGACTGTCCATCGCGTTTGCAACCGGGCGCCCAATCGTGTTTGTTGGCGTCGGCCAAAATTACGAGGACTTGCTTCAATTCGACCCCCAATGGTTACTTGACCAACTCTTCGAGTGAAGCGTAGGACAAAAAGACCTCCACCCACAGGGAGCCTCATGGCCGATATGTTTGCAGACGAAGACTCCGCCCGTTTTTTTCAGATGATTCAAATGCTGCAACGCTCAACAATGTTGCACATGGGCTACCTTCCAGATCAAGAAGGGAAGTTCCATTACGATCTTCTTGAAGCAAAAGAAGGGATTGAAGTCATACGAATGTTTCAGAAGAAAACAGACGGAAACCTCAACGCCCAGGAAGTTCAATTGCTACGAACTGTGATCAGCGAACTCCAAATGCAATTCACCAAAGCGCCACAACTTCACCGGGAACGTCAAAGCGAACAAACCCAAAGCGACGTCATCCGAGAAACCTTCTCTCAACCTCAAGACGGCCCCATTGAGGACCTTTCAACATCGATAGATGAAGGCGAAGAATAGCGGTTGTTTGATGTGCAAGAACATCCTGCGAGGAATTGATTGGTATGGGACTCGTGACAGAAGTTGATGACGAAGGAGCACCTACCGTGCTCATCGTTGACAACAACCCAATGTCGAGTCTACGCCTTTCAAATTTATTCAAAGCACGTAATTTCATCATCGAACATTGTGAGGATGGCGACCAAGCCGTTGACGAATACATCCGCCTCGATCCAGAACTCGTCGTTCTCTCCCTTGACATTCCGTCCTTGGACGGACATCTAGCGGCGCTTGAAATGCGAGAGCACGGCGGCGAACAACGCATTGTATTCGTTGCGCCAGCAAGGATGGCTGACGTAGCCAACGATGCTGCATTTTCTGCAGGAGCAGTGGCTTGGCTTCAAAAACCGATCTCGAACGAGACCCTTGAGTCACAGTGGCGCAAGATTCTCGGCAGGATCCCCGACGCTCCAGGGCTTGAAGACTTGGATGAACTCTATCCGGGCGATCGTGTCAAACCAGAAGCAGATGAAGGCCCGATGCCGGGACTCCCACTACCATTGCCGATGCCGGTTGGAGGACTTCCGTTGCCACTTCCCGAACTTGTTGTCGCAGAAGTAGCTGCACCAGTCAAGAAAAAAAGTCGTAAAAAGTGGGTGTTTGCTCTTCTCATTCTGGCTGTTGCAGCCGCTGGAGCAGCGTACGGTTTGGGCTATATCTCGCTTTGAGTAATGCAATTGAGCAACCACGCATGGAAACCCATCGTCATCTTTTCTTGGTTCAAGACAGGGTGGGAACATCATTGGGGATTGTGAGTTTCCTCATCCGTCCAAGCGAATAACTTCAGTTATCGGTTCTTGAGGTATTCTTCACCGTAGTACGCCCACTGTTCCATGCTCCATCCAGCAGGCAAGCCTTCTGCGGGGAGTGGAGGCATTGCCGGTGGCGCTTGAGGCTGGAGGGGGGCCATCGGAGCGATAGCAGGCAACTGTGTGGGAGTTGCATCGAATCCAGTTGAAAGCGAGGATCGCTTTCGTCCAAAGAAGAGGAGAACACCCACCAACATGAGCAAGAGGGGCACACCGACATACAGAAGCATGCTATTGACGTCACCTTCCTCTTCTACATGTTTTGATGCGTCCATGGGGTAAACGTCAACATCGTCGGACCAACCGTCACCATCGCCATCCAAGCAGCCTTTTCGGTCTTCAAAGGATGTTCCAGATTCTTCAGGGCAGTCATCGGAGAGATTGGTTCCCTGTTGGTCGGCGTAACCGTCTCCGTCAGTGTCTGACCAGAGCAAGGGGGCGTCATCGTATGCGTCCAGGCGGTTTTCCCACCCGTCTCCGTCTGAGTCAGGACATCCAAAACTCTGCTGCGATGAGAGCCCGTAGAGGCCAGGGCAACTGTCGGGCATCACCCCGTCTGCATTCTCGCCGTAACCATCACCATCAGCGTCTTCGTGCTGGGTTGCTTCATTTGGGAATGCGTCGTTAAGGTCCGACCACCCGTCTCCGTCAGTATCAGCGCAACCGAAGCGGTCTTCAGTAGAACTACCGAAGACTGCAGGACAGGCATCTGGTTGGAAACCTGTCAGGGAATCTCCGTACCCGTCTCCATCACCGTCGGCATGTTGAGAGGCAAGGGTTGGAAAAGCATCGTTGAGGTCTGACCACCCGTCTCCGTCAGCATCAGCGCAACCGAAGCGGTCAGCAGTGGAGGTGCCGGCAGTTTGAGCACACCCGTCTCCTTCAAAACCGTCGGGGTTATCTCCATATCCGTCTTCATCAGCATCGAACCACTGTGTTGGTTCGGTGGGGAATTCATCTGTTGAGTCGCTGTAGCCATCGTTGTCAAAGTCGGCGCAACCCAAGGCATCTCCTAACGAACTCGTTCCGGGAACGAGTGGACAATCATCCACGTCATCCATGGTTCCGTCGTTATCGTCATCGAGATCTTCACCAGCATCTTCACAACCATCCCGGTCAATGTCATTGCCCACATAGGAAGTAAATGAAGGAGGGCTCATCGGACAGAGATCGCTTCCCGCAGCCGAGACCGTGCAGGCCCAACCATCATCCAAGTCACTTGCGTCACAGATGCGATCGTTGTCGTCATCAACGTCTTCACCAGCATCCTCGCATCCATCCCCGTCATAATCAGTAGACGTGGAGGACTGCCATCCAAGTGCGCCAAGCGCACACAAATCGATTTGATCATTCATGCCGTCGTTATCGTCATCTTGGTCCTCCGCAGCATCGTGGCAACCGTCGGCGTCATGATCGGTTGAGATTGAAGCGGTCCAATTGCTATGTCCGACGGCACAATCATCGTTGAGGTCAAGAACGCCGTCGTTGTCGTCATCATCATCACACGCATCGCCGTATGCATCCCCGTCACGGTCGAGCTGAAACGGGTTGGGTGTTGCTGGACAATTGTCGACTTCGTTACCGACGCCATCGCCATCATCGTCCTCGTAGGGGTCGATGCGTACCACTTCGTTTTGGGCATTATCGACGTAGAAAAGATGGCCTTGCGGACCGACTTCAAGACCCATAATCGAGGTCGCAGTTGTTTGAATTTTATCAAGGAAAGTAGCGCTTTTTCCGTCCGCAGCAAGTTCGTAAGCAGCAATTTTACCATTTCCGTTTTCAGAGATGAAAAGTTGTCCATCGGCCAGAGCAATCCCTGAAGGAATGTTAAGGCCAGTAGCGAGAACTCCCCACTCTACTCCGGTAATTCGAGAATATTCAGCAAGCGGCTCAAGGCGAGAAGCGTCGTTCATGATGTTCGCCTTATTGGTAGATGGGTCGTCGGTGTTGACCCAAACAACGCGATTAGCACCCGCATCAGCGATGTAAAGGATTCCCGTATCCTTGTCCATGATCATGTGACCTGGCTTGCCCATGAAGTGGGAGAGTTGAATTTCAGAATACCTGTGGACGACGGCGTCCGAATGGTCGTCTTGTCCTGTATCATGGTCCTCTTTGAAATCGTAACGGACCAGCTCACCATAATATCCGTCGTTGTACCAGTAGACGTTATCGTAGTCGTGTGCGATTCCAACACCGTAGGGTGATTCGTGATTCATGTCAATGTGGCTCCCGAGTAAACCATTGCCGTTGTTCTGGTTTTCAACGGCATAGTGGTCCAGGGAAGACGGCCAAAGTGCTGGACCCATGAAGTTGTTCGCAGCTCCTTGACCACAATATGTATTGACACTTTCTTGGGCCGAGCCCCACATCCAATCGAATTCTTCGTCGTACGCTCCAAAGGCGATAGCACTGACTTCTTCAAGGAAATGGTTGCTGTTGGAATCTTCCCGATTTTGTGAAGTTTGATTGGCAAGTCCCGTGTTCTCAACGATGGTGATGCTGTCTGTTCCACGATTGGCAATCCAAAGTTCATTGGTTCTTCCAGGATGGAATTCCAAGTCCCGGGGGCTGGAGAGGTCATCGGAAGCATCGGCAATAACGACTTCATTGAAGCCAACACCGAACTTCTCAACGGGATCAGACTCGCCTTCTGCAGTCGCGTATGACGGAAGGGAAAGGAGGAGGACGATGAGCACAGAAATGGCGACTTGCTTCTTCATACGCACGGGCCATGTAGAATTGACTTTTGATATGTTGGTTTGTTTGCCCACGACAAAGAATGGCTTGCTATGCGAGCAATCACCCAACAATAACCCCTATTGGTGCCTTGGTGGCTTGGATAAATGAATCGATGAGATCGTCGACCAGGGGATATTTTCTGGCGTTTTCCGTCCAACAACATGCATGCGCAGAACTGCTCCGTGAGGCAAAGTCGCTTTGAGGTGCTGACCGCCATGGGCCAACTCAACAGAACTCGGCGAAGTGGCAAAGAGGGAGAAAAGGCCGTTATTGTGGGCAACATCAGCCAATAATGGAACGGTTCTCGCAGCCTGCCATTCTCTGACGGCATCGCCCAAGCCAAGGTCCAAAACGTCGCCTTTGCACGTTAAGCCGCCATTCAACTTCACTTCATCCCATGTCCCAAAACCATCAATGGTCTCGAGCAGCGCTTCGTTTAATGTTCCAGGTTTTTCCGTTTCAAGCATTGAGATAAAACCCCGCTCATCCTTGATGATGCTACTGAGTAGGTGGACGTTTTCAGGCCAATCCAGATTCCGGTTTGTGAATGCGAGAACGACCCGTACGTCGACATCATCGTCGTTGCCAATACGCTCCTGGTGCATGGCGATGAGCATGCGTGACTTCCTTGCAATGCGTTGATTGACCGTACTGTGATTGTGACTGGTTCCGTTTTTTCGCTGTTGAATGAACTCTTCCTCAGCGTTGATGAGAAAGGTGCCAGACCAATGTTTCTGTTCGACGACCAACAGACTGTTTCCACCCACGACAACAAGGTCAATTTCACGCATCCCACCTTGTTCCTCGTCGGGAATACGAACCGATTCAAACACATGCCACCCGTTCTCTTTCCCTGCAGCCCGGGAAATCCTGGCTAAACGCTGTTCTGCCATTTCGCCGGCCCGGTGAATATCATCGGGAGGGTGCACACGCCGCCGTTCACGCCACCAAGACCAGCGTGTAGACAACTTCATGATGTCACCGCAACAATTCATCAACGCTGTTGACGATGACGGTCGGACGTTGTTCAGCGCCCTCGGGCAAAGCATCAACGTCGGCTTGGGTTGCCTCGCCTGAGAGGACGAGGACGCCCACCACACCAGCCCGAGAGGCCATGGCCATATCGGTGTACAAACGATCACCGACCATAGCGCAGCGAGCTGGCTCAAGGCCCAACGCCTCAATTTTGTGAAGAATCATGCCAGGGTTGGGCTTCCCTGTGATGTGCTCTGGGTCAACTCCAGTCGTAGTCTTGAACATGGCGAGATAGGCGCCAACATCAGGCAAGCCTCCATCGGGGCTCGGGCAGACCATGTCGGGGTGACTTGCAACCAATGGTACACCAGCATGCATGTGAATGCTTGCCCGTGCGATTTTATCATAGGTTAATTCGGTATCGTAGCCAAGCACAACATATCGCGGCTGCTCACTTGTTGTTGAAATACCGGCTGACTCCAGCATGGAGCGCATCCCTTCGGTGCCTACCAACCAGGTCTCAGATATCTGGTTTTTTGCCAGCCAAGCCAGCAAATCATGAGTTGAAAGAAGAACATCCTCCTCGTTCGCTGCAAGCCCCAAGTGGTGTAACTTCACGAGATATTGTTCAACCGATTTTGAAGAATTATTGGAGAGGAAGAAACGCTGAACACCCTGCTCCTGACATCGGTCAAGGAAGGCCTTGGCTCCGTCAATCAACTCGCCTCCAAGGTAGATGGTGCCGTCCAGATCAAGGAATACAGCATCGACATCGGTGAGTGTTGCATCCATCATCTTCCCTCAGAACATCAAGGTCTTGAACATGAACCATGGTGAATGCAGATTTTCCTGCGCCTCTTTGCTTGCAATCATTTCAGTCATCATTTCTTGAATAGCAGGCTTTTTCGAGGCTTTTCCAACAAACCAGTTCAACAACCAGGCACGCCGACTCATTTTCTGCATTCGGAACGAATTGGTCAACTCGGGGCCGAGTGCAGCCCAAAGAGCATCTTGATACGCCTCTGGTGTTTTCTCGTTGAGAATATGATCTGCGGCCATTTCGCCACTTACGAGAGCATTACCAACACCTTCCCCACTGAAGGGGTCGACCAATGATGCGGCGTCGCCAACGAGGAAAACGCCGTTTGCAGATGAGCGGCGCGGTTGGTTACTCGCCTTTTTGCGAGGTGAGCCGAACGGGAGCTGCCACCCCTTACCGGTTCCTGGAATCATACTGGCTTCGGCAAACCTGTCCTTGAACAGTGGATGTTCGTGAATCACTTCATGTTGAAGCAACTTGAGTTTCTTCTTCTGCTTGTCAAGTAAGGACATCACCATGCCTATGCCGACGTTGACCACGCCTTCGGAAACGGGGAAGAGCCAGAAATAACCTGGGATCACAGTATCAACGAAGTGAATTTCAATGTCTCCGACATTTGCCTCACATCCTTTGACGCCTCGCCAATATTCGCGGTATCCTGCGCAATAGTGGTCCCGGTCCACCATTTCTTCTCCATAAGTCTCCTCAACCATCGATTTAGCGACAGGGCATCGATAGCCAGCAGCTCCGATGATGTTGGTAGCATAATAGGTACGCTCCTCGCCCTTTCGCCCACCGATGCGAACAACGATTCCTTTGGCATGGCGCTTTGATTGAGAACCTTCACCGGGGTCTTCCCCGCCTGCCCCATCATCGTAGAGAACATCACGAACATCTCCACCCTGGATGATTGCACCACCAGCATCTCTTACGAGGGTTTGAACTTGGTTGAAGAGGATGTGGTCAAATTGTTGGCGAGGCAGAGAATAGCCAGCCTCCAGACGAGCAACGTCTTCTTCTGGTAGTGCGACCCGAACAGTATGCCCTTTGGGCGAGGAAAACAGAATCCCAGTAACACGGAAGTGAGGCGTAGATTCGAGATGTTCTTTCACTCCAAGTCGTTTAACATGACTTAGTGATTTACCGCCCACTGCATCACCACAGATTTTGTCACGGGGCCACGTTTCTTTCTCAATCAGCAACACCCGCTTGCCTTCCATGGCAAGGTAGCCAGCAGCAGAAGACCCGCCGGGCCCGCCGCCAACGACAATGGCATCGTAGGTACCTTCTGCGTCAGGGGTTTCTCCAGAGTCAATGGGTTGTTTCCAAGAAACATCGTCTCCCGTCCTCGGTGCGCCCATGACAGGAATGGAGAGGGGGCGCCCTTTGAGGATATGCTTTCAAGACGATGATGTACCGCCACACTCATGACCTCTCGGCCATTGGTCGTACCATGGATGAAGTCGCCCGAGAAGCCGGTGTTGACTACCATCCGCAACGGCGTAAAGCCGCTCTCGTTTTATTGAGCGTCACCTTGATCTGGGGTGCGACCTTCATCTGGATGAAACAAGCACTCAATGCCCTTCAGCCAGAAATAGCTGATTACGGGACCTTTCCGGTAGTCGCTTTTCTTGTTGCTGGGCGTTTCTTCATCGCAATGGTATTGGTTCTGCTGTTCTTCTCAAAAGCGAGAGAAGGCCTGCAAGCCCGAGCCATGTGGAAGGGTGGGAGTGTACTTGGCGGCGTTATGCTGATCGGTTTCGTCACACAAATGGTTGCATTGGACGACATCAACCCCTCAACATCAGCCTTTCTCACATCACTCTATGTCGTGATGACGGCCTTGTTGACGGTTCGAATGGCTGAACATCCTCCCCGCAGAGCGCTGTACTGGGGCGTCTTCATGGCAACCTTTGGGGCGGGCTTCATCGAAGGGCCGCCTCATCTATCGTGGGGGTGGGGTGAACTCGCCACGGTATGTTCAGCATTCTTCTTCGCCCTTCATATCGTATTCACTCAACATTTCACCCAGCGTTTTGATCCGATTGGATTGACAGCTACGTCCTTCGTATTCATTACGGCAGGTTGTCTTTTTCTGGCCCTTTTATCCACGCCATCACTCCCTGCCATGGCCAGCGACATCCTTTCTCGCGAAGGTGTTTTGTTGCCCCTATTCTTGCTGGGACTTGGAGGCTCGTTCTTTTGCCTCCTCGCCCTCAATCTTTTCCAGCGATACATGCACCCCGTTCAAGCGGCCATTATCTATGCATTTGAACCGGTTTGGGCTACGATCTTTGGTCTCGGTTTGGATCTCGTCACCTGGACGCTCTGGATACCCCTTGGCGGCGGTATTCTTCTTGCCGGCAATATCATGGTTGAATTGACCACGCCGCATGAATCGTTCAAAACCGAGCAAGAAAATGAGCAGAACTCTTGAAAGAGCGACAGGAATTGGTCTGCTTGTTGGCCTACATGTCAGATGACGACGAAAACCACCGTTTTGCCACGCACACCGTTCACAGTGGAACGCAGCACATCGGCGACGCCGTCAACACACCTATCTTCCAATCATCAACGTACAAATTGACCGATGAACGATATGCTGGCTGGGCTGCAGGCGCACAGCATACACTTCTCTACGCTCGCCTTTCTTCAGTCAACTCCGATGCCGTCGCTCAAAAACTGATAGCGCTTGAGCATGGCGAGGATGCCGAAGTATTCGCATCAGGCATGGCGGCAATCTCCACTACACTGCTGGCTCTGCTCAATCAAGGCGACCACATGGTCGCCAGCCCAGATGTCTACGGCGGCACCTACGGGCTTCTGACTGAGGAATTACCGCGCTTTGGAATCTCAACGACCATGGCTGACATGCGAGACCCAGCCTCTTACGAGGCAGCCATTCAACCCAATACGAAATTGCTGTACATCGAGACCTTGACCAACCCCGTGCTCAAGGTGTGCGATATTTCCGCCATGGCCGAAGTGGCGAAACGTCACAATCTCCTGCTTCTGATCGACAATACCTTCGCATCCCCGTGGGGATGTCAACCCTTAGTCCTCGGTGCAGATTTAGTCATACATTCTACCACCAAATACCTCGGAGGTCACTCAGACATTATCGGCGGAGCCGTTGTTGGCCCGAAGGACCTCATCGCTCAGATTTTCATGCGAAAGGTCCACTTTGGAGGCAGCCCCGACCCTCATGCCTGCTACCTTCTCGAACGAGGTATGCGTACACTTGATGTTCGTATGCCCCGTATTTGTGAAAATGCAGCAACGGTTGCAGAGCGCTTGGAACAACATGACGCCATCGAGACCGTCTATCACACCAGCCTCGAGAGTCACCCTGATTTCGAAGTCGCTCAACGAACCATGCCAAAAGGCTCAGGCATGGTAGCCTTCGTCGTCAAGGGCGGTGACGAAGCGGCCTTGAACTTCATGCGCAGCCTCAACATTATCTACGAAGCAACCAGCCTGGGTGGCGTTGAATCATTGATTGAATGCCCGTTTAATTCCAGCCACATGTTCGTACCTGAGGACGTTCGTGTAGCTGCAGGCGTCGTGCCAGGCTTTGTTCGACTGAGCATTGGCATTGAGGACGTTGAAGATTTGTGGCAGGATATTGACCAAGCCTTGGCTTGATCTCATTCGCCCGTGGTTGCACGCAGCGTACTCAAAGCGATGTTCCACTTTTCTTGAAGCCCACTGACGTCATCTGCTTCAGCGTTGAGCAATTCTTGACCGATTTCATTCAAGGCAGTTGTCGCCTGCGACCAAGCACCACCTCGGTCTCGAGCATTGTTATCGAAGTGCCACTCCTGGCCTCTTGAGCGGCCCACTGCCATCAGCCACGCCCATGCAGCCGCTGCTTCGTCTACGCTGTTGTGGCGGGCCGTTGCGAGGCGTTCGACGCCACCCATGCCCGTGGTCAACCCTTTGACGATGAAGGACGTGATCATGTTCGTTGCCACCCCTGCTTCCTCCATGGAAGGGAAGCGGGATTTTTGTAGAGCCAGCGCCTTCGCCTGATCGAGCCCTTTCAAGAATTTTCCATATGCCTTGGGGGTGTTGAGTTGGTCTTCCCAAATAGCGTGAGCATCTTCACCTTCGAGACCTACATAGGCCAAACTCTTCTCTCCGTGGGTCTCCCACAAGGCATTGAGAATATCGCCACAGGTAACTCCCGCCATTACGCGCAAACATCCTGTTTCACGAGCTTCCGCTCCTCCCTTTGCCTCAATGCGAAGCGCCTGAGTTTCTTCGGTAGGCTCCAAGAGAGCAAGGCGGAGAATTTCAGCGGTTAATCCCTGTTCTTCTTTGGAACCAGACACGTCAACCAAGGACTCATGAATGGCTTCAAATGAAGTTCCATCAAGCCACGTTTCTCCTATCAATAATCCTTCATCAATACCTTCGAGGACGGTTTGTTTAATCGCCGAGCCAACCAGTCCCTCGTTCATCGTCAAGCCCTGCCATGCGTCAACGATTCTGTCAATACCTTCGATACAAGGCTTAGGTAATGGCGTCTCTGTTGGCCACCCCTTTGGAGCCCAATGCGCTTCAACGGTGAGGATGGAAGGCAAGAGCGGAGGAAGCATCGATAGGGCGAGGTGGTGAATGAAGGGGGGGTCTTTTTTGGTAAACGATGCGATGGCTTCGAAGCCAAGATACACCTCTGGGCCGTGATGGAACTTGATTTTCACATAACCTGCCTTTGTAGGATGGCCCTGCGTTGCCAGGGCCTGGTCAACATCTTCTGTCGCCCACACGACGTTGTCGTCTGAACGAGATTTCTCAAGGTCGAAGCGGGAGCGTGATAGAACGTCGCCCAACCACGCTTCTGGCGGCTTTGGCTTCGGGCCTGTGCAGACAAAGCCACCGTCCCAACTGAAGAAGTACATCCCGCGTTTTGCGTGTTCTTCCCAAGGCAGCATGCGCAGCGTAAGGTGACTGTAATTTTGGATCCCTGCGAGGTACCCGGGCTTTCCATCACCTCTTCGAATGTAGGATGCAGATCCAAAGGACGATGATTTGAACTGCCCGACCATGGTGAATTGCTCGTCATGAGTTGCGTGCAATGATCCAGCGAATGCCTTCGACACGGGGTCGCCTCGTTTGGCCATCATTCGCTTGGAGAGCCACTTGACGTCATCCTTTTTCTTGATGATACGCTCGAGGTCGCGCAGCGTTTTGGTAACTGGATCTGTCCTTCCCCATCGCATTCTCCCTTCAAAGGTCATGGCCGGGAGGTGCCCACGAGGGTTCTCTTGGAACTGCTTGAGTTGTTTTGCCAACTTCTTGGAGGTGGCTTCGTTGGCTTGTTTGGTACCCCGCATTTTCACGCGTTGTTTCTTTTTGCCGGGAAATTCCACTTTGGATGGTGCCGCCATGATGCTCCCCAACCCACGCGGCTCGGTGGTGAGGTTTGAGTGCTTCTATGGGGAGTTGCGTTCGCAAAGGCCAAAGATAAGAGGCACACCTCGCTTGTCATGGTGACGGTCACGCTGCTGGGAACCGCCCAAGATGGCGGACGCCCGCAAGCAGGCTGTCAATTGGATTGCTGCAGCGACTTGAGCCCGGACAAATACCGCTACCCGGTCAGTTTGGGTATCGTTGATCAAAATGGCCACGGACATCTTATTGAGGCGACGAGGTCTCTTGCAGACCAACTCAAACTTTGGAAGCACCCTTCAATTCACTCAGTCGCATTGACCCATGCACATTTCGGTCATGTCGATGGGCTCGGTCTGTTCGGAAAAGAAACGCTCAACGCCAAAGGATTAGCCCTGTATCTCTCCTCTTCAATGCAACGTTTGGTTGAGGCAACGCCACAATGGAACTTGATGGTGGAGGACGGCGTTTTTGTTCCCCGTCCGATCGCTGGGGGGCAAGACGTCCTCCTCGGCGAGGGGTGCCTCCTCGAAGCAGTTGAAGTCCCCCACCGTGCCGAACTTTCTGACATGCATGCCTTCATCGTCCGGGGGCCCAACCGAAGCCTCCTTTTTCTCCCCGACCATGACCGATGGGCGGCCACGCTCGCCTTCCACCAGAGCGCCAGCATACGAGCATGGCTCAAGGGTATGGAAGTTGATATCGCCCTCATCGATGGGACCTTTTGGAGTGCAGACGAACTTTCAGGACGCAATCAGAATGAGATTCCTCATCCACCCGTTCAAGAGACGCTTCAGAGCCTTGGCAAGCGTCATGCAGACGACCCAGAAATCCATTTCATCCACCTCAATCACACCAACCCGCTTCACGAAGAAGGATCAACACAGCATCACGAAGTTACCAACCTTGGGTGGGGCGTGGCTCAACAAGGAATGACGTTCACGTTGTAGCCGGCGTCATACCGCTGGGTTGAAAGACCAACATGCGGAGGGTTACAACGACATTTTCACTGTTGTCTCCACCGAACAAGTTTCCATTATTTACCTCAAGCGAGACATCCATGTTGACGGTGCCAACCATTTCAGGACTCGTTCCGAGGAATTCCAATACCTCAATCAACTCACTTTCCGTACCGTTCAATTCGTAGTCCCCCGTACCGTTTCCAGCATACTGGGTGAGGTCGGTGTTGGGACGAATGCTTCCAACAACAGTCGTCGTGTCGCATCCAGTTGTCGTGCGTGTTGCATCATCACTCTCGGACATTGGCCCAGCAAGGCTGCTGTAATCAGGACTCGTAATCACATCGTCACACGCTGAAGTGACGGTTTCACCCGTGTCACTGTACGTGACGGTCAACTCTGCGAGCAGGACCGCTGTCATCATTTCATCGATGGTAACCGAGAACGTTTGCGTTTCACCATCTGCAAGTGAGAGGGTCTGAGACTCGGTCCATTCACTGACGGTATAACTGAGGACATAGTCGCCGTTGCCTGAACTTGCTCCATCACTGTCCGGTGCAAACGTTTGGTAGGAGCCTTCTACCACAGCAAAAGAAGCAAATAAAATGCCTGCGGCAATAGCCATCGTCTTTTGGGTTGGTACGGCGTAACGACCAAAGGGATTGCTTACCGAATCATTTCGTAACCAACAGAAGCTAAAGTGGACGGCAAACGCTGCTCCCATCCCCGGAACTGATGGAAAAACCTCGTCTCCGTAGCCCAAAAGGGACCAAATCACAACTGCACTCATGGCAGCGATCATCATCGAGATCGAATGCATCGTATCGGGTTCATAGCCAGCCATGCGAATCAAGATCAAGGGTACAAAAATTCCACCCAAGCCGTATACCGCTAAGACCACGAGGGCAAATACAGAGTCGCCAAAACCAGGGAAGCCCTGGCCAACCAATGAGATCAGGGTCGCAAACATGGCGACGATCAGCGTGACTCGCTTGGTCGTCTTGTGGTCTTGACTCCATTCGGGACGCACGTCATCGGTGATGGCGGCGGTGCAAGCCAGCACTTGACTGTCGGCAGTTGACATGGTAGCAGCAAAAATCGATGCGAGAATCAACCCGCCGAGGAAGGGGCTGAGTTCCGTCATGGCCAACTGTGGCAACCCACTCTCTGCACCCTCTGCTCCCAGTTCGGGAAGGAGGACACGGCAAGCCAGTCCAATAAGGAACATGAGGATGATAAAAGGCGTTTGCCAAACGAAAAACCAGACCATCGCTTGCTTACGATCGTTATCGTCTTTCAGGGTCATGACACGTGATACGACCTGAGGTTGGCCGGCAACACCGAGGCCTCCGAGGAAAAAGGCAGCAATCCAGAGTGTAGCTCCAAACATGAGGCCGCTCGGGAACACGTTGACCATAGCCGGATCGATGGCGTTCAGTTCATTGTGCAATCCAGACAAGCCGCCCGTGCCCTTGAGGGCGACGACGCACAGGATGGTTGAACCGACGATCATCACACACGACTGAGCAGCATCCGTCCAAATTGAGGCACGAATACCTCCGGCGTAACAGTAGGCGACGACCAGTACGAAGCCGATGAGGATTCCAATGATTTCTGACCAGCCAAGCATGGTTTGGAGGGCAACTCCGCCCGCAGTGAGTTGGGCTGCGGCATAAATAGATAGGAAAATCACCGAGAGAACTGCGGCGACTTTGGCTTCTGGTGAACCAGCGGTCTTCGAAACAAGCGAAGACAACGAGCGAATGCCTCGTTCCTCGCCTTCTTGCTGAATGTACTTGTACAGCCAAATCCAAGCGACGAGTTGTCCGATGGTAGAGATCAAGGCAATCCAAATCGCGGAATATCCTTTAATGAAGATGAAGCCGATGAAACCGATGAACATGTAGCCCGAATTCCACGTACTCACCGCACTGAGTGCGGCCAATGCGGGGTGCATTCCTCTACCTGCGACGAGGTAGTCATCGGTCGTGTCTTCTTTGACTCGCATCGAAGCAAGGCCAACGCCAGCGAAGAGGCCCATGAAGAGCAAGAAGGAAAGGAGGAGGGACACGTCATTGGATAGGCCGAACATTATTCCTCACCTTGTTTCCACCGAAGAAGGGCCTTCTCTTCAACCTCACTCGTTCCCGCTGGGAAGATGAGGCAGTTTAAACGCCCGCCTGACTCGTCAGCCAAAGCACCCAATGTCGTCGTGACAATGCGCTGGTCAACCGTGCCCATGTCGGAGCAAAGAACCACGGGTAGCCCCTCAAATGCTTGCGTCATGTAGCCGTTAACAATGGCCTGTTCTTGTGCCAAGAGCAAAAATTCTTCAGAAAGAGGCTCGTCCTTTCTCAGATCAACTTTTTCCCACATTAAGCGCATTGAATGAACGGCATCTGAAGGTTTCATGGGGCGTTGCTCACCGGTTCCCTGCCCGGTCGGGTCAAGATCGAGCAAAACGAGTGTGTGGAGGTTACGCGACCAGTTGACGGCGATCAATTCAAGTGGCGAAGTGGCAATCCAATCTCCGTAAGGATAGGTCAGTGTGACTTGGCGCCCGAAGCGGTAATTGGACAAACCGACAGCGCTGGTGGCAACCGTCGTGATGGAGATACCATGGTACACTTGGCACTCAATACCGGCCTTCTCCGCACGCAATTGCAGGTCGACGTGAGTGGTGGCCTGGAGAGGGTCGCCCACGACTAAAAGAGCCACTACACTTTCCTGCGCAAGAGAAAATAAAGCCTCTGGATGCTCAACCTCAGGGCGCATGACACGTTCAATAGGGCCGACTTCGGCCTCCAGTCGTTTCAATTCTTCTTCGGGCCAGAGAGCCGTGTAAGCCTCGTACCTTCGATGGTCTGCACCCTTAGCTGCTTCAATGGCGGCGCGCGTCATACCCTCTATCGAGCCCATGCCCATGCCGATGAGCAGGAGGCCGGAGGAAGGGAATGCATGGTCTTCGTTTTCTTTTGCCACCATGCTCAAACCTCCGTGACGCTTGGATAGGGCGAAGGCCATGCGTCATTTGAGAGTGCCGAGCGACCAAACCCAAGTTTGGTTGCACCGCTGCCGTCGAGAGGGGTGGCTCTCCAAAGCATCCGTCCTCCAGTTGGATGAGGGCATGCGAGGCATACCTCTGCTCGATGAGGCTCCAGATGACGGAGATGAACGATGGCAAGGGCACAACATCGTTCACCGAGAACCGAAGCAACAGGGGCCAAGCCACTGGACGGATCGCCTCCCGGACCCACTTCAAGCACTTCCTGACGACATATGGCCCAGCGCATACGAAATTCAAGGCGACGTGTTGATGGTTAAACTTGAGGCAAACGTGATTGAACACCAACAAGCCATCGCTGAAGCCATGCTCGCCCAACTCCCCAACGTGCGTATTGTATGCGCGGACAATGGAGTTGCTGGTGATTTCCGCGTACGTGAATTGACACCCATCGCAAGTCGAGACGGGAACCTTTCAACCCGCACACGAATCCGAGAACACGGGATGACGATGTGGGTGGATCCGAGCGAGGCCTATTTTTCGGCCCGATTGTCAACCCAGCGCCAAGGGACTCTCGAGCAGGTACGATCATTGCGTCAGCAATTAGGCCGACCGGTTGTGGTCGCTGACCCCTATGCGGGGGTCGGGCCCGCCCTCCCGCTCCTGCTCTCTGACCCCGCCCTCGTATCGGGATATTTGGTCGGGGACCTGAACCCCAAAGCCGTCGATTTGTTGACCTTGAATCTTGAAACATGGTCTGCAAAGCACGTAGGTAATCGTTCCCCATCACTCGTGGTCTGCGATGATGCACGAGCGTGGCAGCACGACCCGTCGCGAACGGGGGTGGCAGATGCCCTCTTGGTCAATCTCCCTCATGATAGCCTGACACATTTACCAACGCTTCTGCCCATTTTGAATCATTCAGAACGACGCCTACTGCGCGGATGGGCGATCATCGAACGTGCCGCACTTGAGCAAACAAGAGGCAACCTCATCGCCGTGATTGAAGCGGCAGGGGCGACTGCAGAATCGGTTGATGTTGAGGAAATCAAAGGCTTTTCTACCACCCGTTGCTTCATCGCATTTAACGCCATTTTGGCATGGGAATAAAGCGTTCAATTCATGAAGGCCAGCCCTCTCCCATGCCCATGGACAACATCGTCAAGTGCGCCTGCGGTGCAAGCATTGACATTTCAGGCGTCACCCCTCGTAAAGATGGCACCAAGGTATGGTGCAAAGTCTGCGGGATTGTAACATCCCATCATCGCCGTTAAACAGATGGTTCGACAGAATGAACATCAGGGCGTTCTCTTCGCCAACCAGCTAGCCCGATTAAACATAGAATTTCCAAGAGCCCAACCGGCACAGGCAAAAATCGCTCAACTTCTTCTTCACGGTCCGTAGGCGGCGTGAAGGCCATGGAACTATCGTAGTCTTCAACTTGGATCATGAACCAATCCAAATCACGTGGGAGTTCAGCAGTCATGAATTCGTGGTCTTCTTGATTGACCAAGAAATCATCTTCAATACGGATGCCGAACCAACCGTCAAGATAGATGCCTGGTTCGATGGTAATGGCGTCGTAGGGCGCCAATGGTTGTTGGTTGTAGGACAGGCCAAACAGGGGATCATCAGAGCCCCCCGATAGCAGAGGAGGCTCGTGAACACAAACGCCAAAACCGTGGCCGAGCGAATGAATAAAATTCTCACCAAATCCCTGTTCTTCGATGTGCGTCCTCGCAATGTCATCCAGCGCCCATGCTGGTGTACCCGCCTCAATCAGGGGAAAGGTGAGATTCTGAGCATCGTAGACGGCCATGTATGCTTTGATGATGGTCTCGTTCGTGGTGCCACCGACCACATAACTTCGCGTGACGTCACTCACCCAATCGTTAACACGGGCGCCAAGATCGACCACGACAACATCGCCAATCTGCACTTGCTTGGGCCCAGCTCCATCGTTTTCAGGGTCACCGTGAGGGATGGCTCCGTTTGCACCAGAAGCAACGATTGTCGAGAATGAAGGCCAGTTTGGGTTTGAGCCATTTTCAATCATAGCACGGTCGATTTCAGAAGCGATAGTGGCCTCCGAGAGATTGGCCCCCCATCAATACCTGCCACAACATTTCACGAGCAACCTCTTGGCCGACCTCTGCCAGTCGAACGGCTTCTCGTACCGAGTCGTCCTTGTTCGGAGAGATTCCGGTGGGTGAGGGGAACTTCCCTTCAAGAGCATTAGCAACTTCCGTTTCGCATGCCGCAGTAGGAGGTAAGGATGCAAGGAGGAGGGTGAGCAACACTCCCATGACAACAGTCTTGCGCATGAGACTCCTACCCCACCCCTCCTCTTTGAAGCATCGGCATATTCATGGTCGTCCCACCATCACCATGGAATGAGTGAAGGCCATGTCAGACAAAGCCCTCGTCATTGATGTCGTCGATAACGGTGGGCAATGGACGCACCGGGAATGGCGAATGCTGCGTTATCTCAAAGTGGACACTCAAATTATTCCGAACACCACCCCGGTCGAAGAGTTGCGTGAATTGGACGGATTGATCCTTTCCGGAGGGGCCGCGAGAATTGGTTTAACGGGCGAATTGGGTAATTGCGCAGCGTTTTTGGAACTCGACATCCCCATTCTTGGTATCTGCGCTGGCCATCAATTCATGGCTCGACATTACGGCGGCGATGCCAGAGAATCACCCATCCCAGAATACGGCGCGATGGACATACAACTCCATGACGGAGGGGGCACGATCTTCGCAGGTACCAGGGAAACACAGACCGTGTGGGAGTCACATAACGATGAAGTCCATGAAGTCCCTGAGGACTTCTTCATCACTGCAAGTAGCCCTTCGTGCGCGGTACAAGGCATGGAAAACAAGCAGGGCAACAGGTTCGGCCTTCAGTTCCATCCCGAAGTCAACGATTCTGAATTTGGCAAAGAAATGTTTGAAAATTTCGTCAGGGCATGCGAGCGAGCACGCCAATGAGAACACGCCGTTTCCTGTTAAAATACCCGAAAAGCGCCCCCCCGATAGTGTTAATAAGAATTCAACGGCAGGAACTGTTGATGTCCGTTAACCAACGTACCCTCTCCGGCCTGCTTGTGACCCTTTTGACACTCATGGCACTCTCGCCCATTGCAGTCCAAGCACAACCTACAGAAGCCTCCGAATTTTATTACGGTGTTGAATACGACTGGAGAAGTCTTGACAGCGATTTGCAAAACGT
>JADHPT010000010.1 GCA_016778305.1 Candidatus Poseidonia sp.
CGGAGAAGACGAGTAAAGGTGGCGCCCACTCCGGGAATTGAACCCGGGTCGCAGGAATGACAATCCTGCATGATAACCTCTACACCAAGCGGGCAGTTTCAGTCCTTCGGGGACGCAACCGCTATTTAAGCCGCGCCATGTGGGTGAAATGGGTGCCACCATGGCGAAACCAAAAACATCAGCTGAAATTGCACGTGAAGAGGCAGAAAATGCACAGCTCGATAACATGCTTGGAGGCGCTTTTGGAGATATCGAAGTTCTAGAAAAGCCAACCGTAGAGGCCGAAGAAGTTCTAGAAACCGCAGAAGAAGCGCCCACTCCAGCAGATCCCATCGTCGAAGAAACAACGAAAGAACGTTCCCCAAAACCACCGTCTGGTCTACCGTCTGGTCCACCTTCAGGACCTCCGTCCGGTCCACCTTCAGGACCTCCGTCCGGTCCACCTTCAGGACCTCCGTCCGGTCCGCCTTCAGGACCTCCGTCCGGTCCGCCTTCAGGACCTCCGTCCGGTCCGCCTTCAGGACCTCCGTCCGGTCCGCCAGAATCCGACATTTCCGAAGAAGTGACTGAAGAAGCCCCAAAGGACGACGATCCTACGCCCATAGTTGAACCACCACCTGCGGTGGAAGAACTCGAGCCTTCCACCCCTGAAGCATTGGTAGAAGCAGAACCCTCTCCCCCTGTTGAGGTCGAACCAGCTCCTGAACCAGTTCTCGAACCAACCTCTGAGTCGGAGCCAGTACCCCAAATCCCCGATGAGCCCGAGATCCCTTCACAGTCAGAGTCGGAAGACAGCTCTACCGACGGGCAACCATCAGGAATGGAACTCCTCGCTCAAAAGGAAGCGGAATTAGAACGCTTGCACATGGAAAACGCACGATTACGACAATCTGTTGTCGGGGCGACAGAAGTTATTGAGCAAATGGAAGAGCCTCCAATGCCTCCAATGGTGGAAGAACATATCGTCGTCCCTCCCTATGTCGTTGGTGATTTTGTTCGAATTGGCCGTCAATTGGACCGAGAGCATCTTGTCCGTGCTACCATGGGCAGTGTCGCCATGGTCCATCCTGAACAACCAGGCATCATTATTTCAAGCCGACACATGACTCCCCTCCCACGAATGAATGAACGCAGTCTGTGTGCAGGTCATTTCGGAGCAGCCTCTCCTCGCGGCGCACCCTCGGACTGGCACGTCCTCGAAGTCGTCCTTGCTTCGGTTGCCATGGTCACTGGTGGCCCTGCCGCAGCGATTCACATGCACGGCGTTCATACGACAGCAGCGAGTTGTGAAAAGGACCTCATCGTCGTGACTCCGATTGATGAAATGGGCAAACAGCACATTGGAAAAATTATCATCGTCGACCCCGACATTGAACAACCCGAAGAGTACCTCCGGCACGTCGCTGAAGCACTCCAGCAGGGCGGTATGCGTTGCGTTGTTGTCCGTGGCAATGGCGCCTATGCGGTTGGAGCAGATTTCGATCAGGCTTGGGCCAACGCTGCCATGCTCGAACACAGCATGCATATCCACCTCTTAGCGCGTCAGGCAGATTTGAAAATTTGATTCTTTATATCTGCTCGCACCCTTCTCACTTTACCAAGGTGAGTGAGCCAATGCGGATGAACAACCCCCTCTTGAATCCAGTGGATTTGCAGACGATTGGATTGTTTATATGCCCTGAGCGCATAAGCCTTGCAGAAGTGAGTAACATGGAAAACAAAACGATGTTTAACGTAGAAGTAGCAGACCAATCTGGACATTCAATTGTCTTGATGAACCAAGAAGAAATTGCCAATAAGGCAGCCAGCGACAACAGCGCTTGGGTCTTCGTGAACGACCAACTTGTCAGCGCAGCTGATATTGCCGACATGGACCTCGAAGAGGGCAGCCGAATCCGCATGATGCCAGGACTCGTTGGCGGCAACGACGCCCCGACCTTTGTCGTGCAAACCGCAGACAGCACCGGTCACAGCGAAGCGGTCATGACGCAAGCAGAAATTGCCACCAAGGCAGCCAGCGACAACAGCGCTTGGGTCTTCGTGAACGACCAACTTGTCAGCGCAGCTGATATTGCCGACATGGACCTCGAAGAGGGCAGCCGAATCCGCATGATGCCAGGACTCGTTGGCGGCCAGTATTGCTAATGCCACCCACGCCTTCGCATTGGACCCCTCAAGAAGAGGACGCGTTCATTACCAATCTCGAGGCGGGTTACGTGCCTCAGGAATTAACGAAGGTCCACGAACGTACGGCGGACGAACTCACAATGAAGATCATCGATCTCTTTTCGAAAGGAGAAGTTGTCGTACTTTCAGCAGCGACCTTCGATGCCTTGTTGCGACGTTCTTCACAATGAACAGGTTCAAAACGGGATGCACGGTCGCGAGGCACGGAGAGATACATATGGTTGAACTCGTTGATTACAAATGCGCTAACTGCGGCAGCCTTGAATCATTTCACCGTGAGCGAAACGGAATCAGCTGCAAGGGATGCGGATCACGCATCTTCATGAAACTCCGTCGACACGGTACCAAGCGCCTCAACGCCGAGTGATGATTCCATCACTTCGCAGAGTTCAAAGACCATGGTCTGTACTCACTTGATATGACGATGTGGCTTGAGAAGCACAAGCCACTTTTGTTTGATGACTTGGTGACTTCTCCATCTGTGATTGCAGCCCTTCGTCAACTCTCGCTTCAATCCAACCCACCCCATCTGCTCCTCTCGGGGCCAACCGGGTGTGGTAAAACCGCTGCCTATCAACTCGTTTGCCGTCAAGTACTCGGCCCTTCATGGCGAGCGACAACACATGTGCTACAGGCGCGTGACTTGGCTAAAACTGCCGGCGCGATGTCGAAATTCGAAGCCTTCCTTCGTCCAGAAGGAAGCGGTTCAGACGACACGCTTGCTGGACGCACCAGTCTTGATGCCTTTGATCACAACATCAGTTCATCCGCTGACGATTCGCCTCCACCTGCCGGGGAGGAATCATCGAGCGGAGATGCTGGTAATTTCATTCCCGTGTCGAGAATCATCGTAATTGAGGACGCCGATTATCTCGGTCATGCACGCCAATCTTATCTCCGCAGAATGATGGAAGAAAGCAGCCGTAGTGCACGCTTTATTTTCACAACACACACCCCTTCCCGTATGATTGAAGCCATGAGGAGTCGAACGCAGCACATCCGCATGCCCACTCTTACACGGCTGATGATCGAACAACGATTGGAATTCATTCTCGAACGAGAAGGACAAGCCGCTACCCTCGGTATCGTGGGCGATGTCGCACACGTTGCGAATGGTAATCTTAGAAAGGCGGTTTTTATGCTCCAACTGCTCGCCCAACGCAACCTCCTCAACGATCGACGCAATGTCCAGACGCTCATGTCCAACAGCAGCCTGCGAGAGGTCCAACTGGTCTTGGAGGAGGCTTTACGTGGGCGCGTACATGATTGGAAATGGGAGCGCCAAGGCGAGAAGAGCAGTCGCGTTCTCAAAGGAGCGATGGGGGCTCTTGACCAATTGATGACAACGCATGACTTGGATGCTCGAGGCGTCTTGGACCGAATGCACCAATTCCTCACGGCAGGACGTTCTCACTACGGCGATGAACTCCTCGCCTCATTGTTGAATGCCCTCTCAACGTGCGATACCGCCCTTCAACGCTCCGCCCAGCAACGAATTCAATTGGAAGAATTATTTCATCAAATTGCTGAAATCGGAGCAGCATCAAACGCTCGCCAATCGTAAGCATCTTCACCAAGAGGCGAGCAGGCACCATTGGGCGTGTAGCACAGCTGGATAATGCACCGGCCTCCTAAGCCGGAGATCGCGGGTTCGAATCCTGCCGCGCCCGCCAATTTCTGGATAAGAGCCATATTGAAGGGCGCTCACGCACAAACGGGGCAAGCCATGAGTTCGGAAGATGAAGTCGACGCTCTGAGTGCCTTACCCGATCCCTACGGGCACGGCTTTGCTCGTACTGAAGACCCGATTGAACGTACGACTGAAAAATGGCTGCAACAAGAGCGCCTCCGCCTTCGTTTCGGAACCCTCGCAAGACATCCTATGTTGTTGGGTCTGCGCTTGTGTTTTGGTGGTATTGTTGCCGTAACCGCCCTCATTTCGGTATTGTTGCCCGATTACGCTCCACCAAACCCAGGATATGTTCTCCTGTTCGGAGGGTTGCCCTTCCTGCTCGCAACCGTGCCCGCCCTGATGGCTGGTGAAGCGATGTGGCAGTCCATCCAAGCGCGCATCTCTTTGAGAGAAATCGATGGGGAGTCAACCGCCGGTAAACTATCCCTCCGCTCCCAGCCCGGCATGGACCGCATCCTCGAAGGCCTCACCGATGTACGCCGTCACAATTCGGTGAACACTCTTCTAGCCCTCAGTTCTGTTTCTCTGCTCGCACTTGGTACCATCATCACCGAGGAATCGATTGTATGGAGTCTGTCATTTCTGGTTTCAATGACGTTGGGTTTGGCCCATACCTTTCACGCCTACTTCACCTATGATTCAGTACGCCAACAAGGCGATTTAATGCCCTGCTTGGTTCACCATGCACCAACACATCACCCCACACAATTGGGGTCCATTCTCGGCGAACTCATTGTCCTTCACCTTGACCCAGACTTGTATTTGGATTGGCTCGCTTGGTTGAACGATTTCCGAAACAGTATTCTTCCAGGTTACGATAAAGATCAGTCCTGGGAGCGAGTTCTGTACATTTTACACCTACACGCCAAGGGCGACTTGAGCGATTCAATCGCACACGGTGAATTAAGCGAATTTATTCGACCTGATGCGATGGAAGACGTCCTCTTAGATCCTGAAGCGAAATTCAATTGGCGCTCCCTCCAACGGCTTCTCGCCCACGCGCGAGTGTGGCAACCGAGTGCATTCCGCCTCCTTGAACGTCTTCAATTGGATTTGCTTTCCGGTTCACCGATGATGATTCGTGAGCCATGGCGAATGGATGTGGCTCTTGACCCGCAATGTGACGAGGGGACAGGACATCTTTTCATTGCCCTCAACAATCAGACCTTTGAGCAAACCATCGCCCGAATCGAGGTTGTTTGCCCGGGCGGCGAACCCTTCGCCCGAGATCATCGCTTTGAACTCAAAGCCTGCCCTCCTCCTCGACAAGCCGTGGAGCTTTACTCCGCAGGAGAAGACGACGCCCTTGATTGGGTCCCTCGATACTTGCAACAAGGTGTTGTCCTGTGGCTTGGCGTGGCATGGCCCGAAAAAGAACAAGGTGATCGATACGTGCAAGTTATTCTCCGTGACGAGGAAGGCGTTGTCATCGAATCTCGCGTTCTAAGGACGACCGTCACACGACGAAATAGCAGTCACTATCGAAAGAAGAACAAGCGATTGGAAGGAGCAAGAAAGTGGGCAGTTCGCCCCCTTCCTGAATTCTGAGAACCTCCGCGAAGCCAAACAATTCACCCTGAGCCTGAGGCGGCTCAAGCGCGCACCTTATGTCAGTCCGCCACTTCGCCAGCCTTGAGGGGATTCAAGATGGAAGCATGGGATGTTATTGTTCTCGGAGATGGCCCTGCTGCCATGAATGCTGCAGCCGAAGCCGCACGCGATGGAGCAAGCACCTTGATGATTTCATCCACAGCCCTCGGCCAACCCGGTATGGCACCTCTCGAAGGCCTGTCGGCCTCACTTCAAGAAACAAATAACCGCAGCCATCGTGAGGACACCATTCGAACCGGCGCCTTCCTCAACGACCAGGATGTTGTTGCGCAAACAACGGCCAATGCAAACCGCCATGTTGATCTTCTCGAGCGCCGGGGCATTAACTTCCGCAGGGACTCTCAAGGCATCCCTATGGTCCGAAAAGCCATCGGACACGCCCAACCTCGTACGGTCGATGCTGGAAGCGCAACATCCCGTCAAATCCAACAAATCGGTGAAGAGCAATGCATGCGTCACGGCGTCATCCGCCGCGGCGATCACGTCCCCCTCACCCTGGTTCACTCTGACCAATCCGTTGACGGACTTGTGGCCTTGGATATGATGAATGGCCGTGTTGTTGGCTTACAATGCAAAGCCCTCATCATTGCAGACGAAGGCTTTGAAGGTGCTTTTTCCTCAGGCGTCGTTGGACTGGGCATGGACATGGCGTTCCGCGCTGGAATCGCCTTGCGAGACATGGAATTCATGACTCACCATCCACTGACAATCAAGGGCACCAATCTCTTTTTGCCCACGGGTCTTCTCAACGACGGTGCGAAGTTGCACGAAGGCTCAGGCGCTGCAATTGAAGTAGCCGACCTCAGCCCAACAGAGATGGCTCAAGCCATTCAATCAGCGGTGCAACCCGTGCTTGACGCACGTAATATGGGCGAATCCGCAACGTGGTGGTCTTCCTTGTTCCGCTTGGTACAGCAACGAACGGGCATTGATATGAATCGCCAAACTGTCCCGTTGGATTCGGTCGTAGGCCACACTATTGGCGGCCTACCAGTTGACGGGCACGGACGATGTGTTATCGGCGCATGGTCGCGCTGGTTCACCAGCCTCTACGCCGCAGGCGATGCTGCTTGCACCGGCCTTCACGGAGCGGCAACACTCCCTGGAAACCGTCTTCTCGACGCGCTCGAATCTGGTTCAAATGCAGGCAAGCATGCCGCAGGTTGGGTGACCGGCCGCAACTTTAGCACTCCAGATTCCATCCAAACGGCGGTAGAGGAGGCCGAAGCCGACCTTTCTGCAATGATGGGAGACAGTGAAGACACCCACGTTGTTCGCTGCGGTACCGTGATGGCTTCTGTACAATCAGCCCTCGCATCAACCCCCACTTTCTCCGCATCATCGATGGCCTCGCTACTGAATAAACTTGAGACAGCGAGCCATTCTGCTGAATCACTGCACTTGGATCAGCGATCCTTGATTGCCAACACGAATCTCCTCGAAGTCCTGCGAACCCAAGCCGCAGTGCGCCTCCTCACCGCTTCGGTACAGAGCGGTCTTGCCCGTGAAGAATCTCGTGGTTCCTTCACGCGAGAAGATTTCCCAGAGACCAGCGAAGATTTCCTCCACCATATCACCGTCGATCACGAAGGAGTCACTGGCACCCTTGCCATCAAGAAAGGAGCAGGCGGCCATTGGGTTCTCGCTCCACAATGAAGAAAGGCGTGAACGGCTTCGAAGTCAATCATGGGGACCTTATTCGAAAGCATCCTTTCGGGCCATATCCCCTCCCATTGTGTAGCCCAAGGCGAATCATGGTACGCCTTTTTGGATATTTTTCCACGTAGAGAAGGGCATACGCTCGTCATTCCAAAAAGGGCAGTTCAACGCCTTGCCGAACTTAACTCGGAAGAATTAACCGGCTTGATGGAAGGCGTCACTGCAGTTCAACAACGTCTCGGGACTCATTTTTCTACGACCGACTTCACAGTCTGTCTCCACGACGGCCCTCTTGCAGGGCAAGAAGTTCCTCACGTCCACGTTCACGTTATCCCTCGCACTCAAGGGGACGGCGGTGGTACCTTGATGTCGATGTGGCCCGACAGCATCAACGCCGAGCCCGACCACGAATCCCTGGCTTCGCTGGCAGCATCATTACAGGTCGTGAATTAATGACTGCAACCGTTCCTGAAGATGAGGCAGTGCACAATGGAGAGGTATTGCCAATTCTCTCCGCTTCCGCGAAAAAAATGCGCATTGACAAACTTCTTGCAACCCCCCTCCCCACCTATACGAGTTCAATTCCAGGCTCGTATCTCTGGACAAAAATAGCCTTTTGGATGTGCCGCAGAGTTGCAAGTGTTCAATTCCGAACGACCAGTACAACTCGTGCAGCTCCCCTCTCACAATCAGGCGGTGGAGCCATGTGTTGCGGTTGGCATACCAACGGCCTCATGGACCCGCTCGGTATCTTTCTTCAACACCCCAAAGAATTCGTCGTTGGAGCACGCCACGATCTCGTTACCCGCCCGTTGTTGGGTTGGTGGACTCGCCGTCTTGCAGTTCAACCGGTTGTTAGGAAGGCAGAACTTCTGCGAGGTGGATGCACGGAAGAAGAAGCCCTGCACCTCAA
The DNA here is from genome assembly GCA_016778305.1 of Candidatus Poseidonia sp. Taxonomy (GTDB): domain Archaea; phylum Thermoplasmatota; class Poseidoniia; order Poseidoniales; family Poseidoniaceae; genus Poseidonia. The sequence continues at coordinate 8,064 of JADHPT010000010.1, forward strand.
CGGGCGCTCCCTTCTCGCTCTCGCCAACGGCGTTGCGCATGGTTTTGGCTGCGTGCTTTTTCCAGAAGGGACCAGCCATAGCGAATCCCACATGATTCGTTTCAAAACAGGCCCATTTCGCACAGTTCTCGCCTCAGCAGCACTGGCGAAGGCCAGTGATTTGGAACTCCCTCACCTGCTTCCAGTGGGTTTACATTTCCGCTGCAGAGAAGATTTCAGAACAGACCAATACATTGAGTTTGGTGAACCAATTCAAGTGACAAAGGATCTAATTCCCGATGAAATGGTAGACGCCGTCAAACAAGGCGGATGGGTTGAACCACCTGCAGAGGCCGTACACGCTCTGCGGGACCGCTTGCAAACCCGCCTCCCCTTCCAAACGCCGAATACAGCGACCTGGGAAGAGCACCGAGCACTGCATTTGGTTGCACACCTTCACGCGCGCAGAGAGGGGCGACAATTGCCACGGTGGCAGGATGAAGTGCATGCCGCTCGAAACGTTCGTGAGGCATGGTCAACCGAACCGGACACCTTCCCTCCAAAACCGATCGCCGATGAACGGATGGCGCACGCCATTGAAGCTGCAGAAATCCTTGAGATGAACCAACTCGATGGACGCGCACTCAATGCTTCTGCAACTGGGTTGAAGACGGGACGACTTACGAAGGCACCGATGAACGTAGTCGCACTTCTCGCCTTCCTGCTCCTTCTTCCTCTCTCTCTCAGTTCTCTGGGTCTTCAAGTACTCCTCGGACGGCTTCTTGGAGATTCAACCGATGAAGGCCTTGACGCAAGGACGAGTTATCAATTCCTTGCAGCCTTTTTCGGATCATTACTCATTTGGCCCATCATCGCTCTGCTTTGGACGGGCGCATTTTGGATCAATGCTGACGCGGTGTTTGACGCTCTCCACTCCACTCTGCCCGCTTGGGGAAGCCTGACCGCAGGTCAACAAATACTGGCTGCAATCACAACCTACCTCCTGATGTTCCCCCTCTTTTGGTTGAGTGGTAAATCATTCGCCAGAGCGTGGGACGCGTGGGTTGACCTTCGAAGTGTTTTGAGGCGACGCACCATGGACAGGGATCAAAAAGAACGCCTTTTCTATCTCCTGAAGCAAATATAGTCGGCAAAAGAGTGTGTTTCAAACGGGATGAGCGTTTGGGTGAACCATGACGCCCGATGAAGTGGTTGATTTACTCAAGCAGTGGCTTACCGAAGAACGCCTTACTGTGAAATCTCAACAAGACCCTCGAGCTCACGCTCATTTTCTCGTAAGGTATCCAGGTGGCAAACAAGGGCACATGTTTGCCATTGTCGTTCCCAAAGGGCGCGACCTCGTTGCCTTATCCAGTATGACACGTGTTGACGAAGGCCAACAAAAAGAGATGAAATCTCACATGGATGATGAAGACAGCGATTGGGCCGAATGGGTTCATGAGAGTCGATTGCACCTCATCCGCACGGGCGTTGACTGGGCCATTCACATGGGGCACGAGGGCGACAAAAAGCCAGGACCGCTCCAAGCATTCAACGTCAGCCTTCCCATTTGGTTTGACGGATTGAACAAGCATGAATTCATGAACAATCTCCGCCGACTGTGGTTGGCAAAACTCGCCCTTATCCACGAAATCAAATATTCCTACGGACCGGGAGTCGGGAAGTCGGGGCCGGTTGATGATTGGCCTAAATCGAAGGCAAACCCCGACGGCACACAAGCCTCCCAAAGCGATGGAACTGCTCCTCGGGTTGAATTTGATGAAAAGATGTCATTTGGGAGCGGTTTTGACCCGAGCGAATGGGCCTAAACCCTACAGCATTGGCGACGGGATAAGCGGCGTCTAGCGCCACACCTGAACGTGGTTTCCCAGACCGAAAGCCAGCGCGGTTAAGTATGATAAGAATCTCGTATAACTGTTAAACCTCTGAGGTGACTCCATGAGCCAAAAAATGAAATCAATCAGCCTAGCCTCCATTATGGTGCTTTCAGTCATGTCCTCGCTCCTTCTAGCGAGCGTCACAGTGAGTGCCAGTACCGTTGTTATTACCGAAGCCGTCCAGATTGTAGACGGCGGTACTGCCTCAGATGCACAAGCTGCAGTTGGCTCCGATAGTTCAGGCAACGTCCACGTTGTTTGGACCCGTAATAACCTCCATCTCTACTACTCAATGATTTCACCACGTGGCGAGACACTCATTGACGCCACACAAATCACGAACTCTGGACTCCACAAGATTTGGCACCCTGATCTCGAAGTTGATGAATTCGACCGCGTGCACGTCGTATGGGCCGATAAAGCAGGCCAGCACGCTATCATGTACACTGCTTTGCAACCATTTTCTGCCCCCATGGACGGCATGGCTTCTGACGATGGAACACTCTCGGCTATTGATGACTCCATCATTTCCCGCCGCTCACAAAACCGTGATTGGCCAGCCTTGGACATCGACAGCCAGAACAACGTCCACATCGTCTGGCAAGATAATTACGACGAACTTGGCCGTTTCTTCAACCAGCCACAAATCTACTACTCCATGATCCAACCCGACATCAGTTCAGGGACCCTCATCACTCTCTTTGACGACACCCTCCTCACGCCAATCATCGGCCATAAGGGGCACCCAGATGTTGTCGTTGATGCGAACGACTACGTTCAAATTGCATGGGACGACACCCGTGGTGGCAAGGTTGAATTGGCCTTTATCGTGGACACTTCAGGTTCAATGTACACAGAATGGGCAGATATCTGCACGGTTGTTTACGGCGGCAACTTCGCTTCTGGAAGCTATTTCCAAGGCATCAAGCCAATGCTCGAGGTCGCTAACATGACCGTGTACGAGACCATTTACGGACTGGGCAACACCCTACCAGGTGCTGCAAGTTCAGGCAACTGCCAAGGTTACAACCAGAATACAGGGCCCCGAACAACACCACTCGGACAAACGCCCGGAGACGACTCCGGAGGTATCCGCAAGTTACCCGGAACCATCTACAACGGCAATACATATTCCGGCTATTCTGGCGAAGACTGGGGACCAGGTTCCAACTGGGCCTGCCTTTCATGGAAGGATGCTTCAGGCAACGTCCCAGGCAACCCCCCAACTCAATCCGACCATCGCTGGAACCCCAATGCAACCAAGATTGTGATTCCAGTTTCAGATGAAGGACCCAAGGACGGTGACCCATCTCAGCAAGCCGACGATAAGGCAGCCATTCAGGAAGCTCACGACAACTGCATCCTTTCTGGCGTGATTCCTGTCGGACTCTACGGTCAAGGATACGGTGGTGCAGGTAATATCCAATCCCACTTCATGGATCTCGTACAATGCCCCAACGGCATCGTCTCAACACAGACTCGAAATTGCCCGGGTAACACGCTTGCTAACACCGATGCTGGTGGACAAGCCTACGAGTTCCCGTCAGGATCCGGTACCAACCAAATGGCCCTCCTCGTAGAAGCCATGGTTTACATCTCTACCAACAACTCTCGTGAAATCTACATGTCTATCTTGGACCCCTATGCCAAGATGAACAACGACCCATCCTTCACCCCAGGTTCACCGGGCCACTGGGTTCAAGGCGGCACTTACTACGAAGACACAGGCGCAGGGGCTGACGGCCACCTTGTCGTTGTCAACGACACTCGTGTCACCATCGATGACGCCTACTCCTTCCACCCCTCTATTGGCGTGGACATGCAAGGCAACACCCACATTGCTTGGATGGATGGACGGGATTATGGTTTCGAGAAGGACGTTAATTACGAAGTCTACTACACCAAACTTCGTTTGCAAGGCGCAGGAGCTTGGGACGGTGCTGATGAAGGGCTCTCCACCTACGCCATCAAGAAGATTGAGGACACCCCTATCTCCCACGTTGAGGGCAACGGTGGATTGCCACCTGCTTCACCTTATGCAGGAAACTCCGTCTTCCCCTCACTCTTGACCGACGACCAAAACAACGTGCACATCGCTTGGGTTGATTCAGGAAATACCTCGGCCAATGAAGAAGTGCTCTACGCCCGCCTCAACCAAACCGACCTAACAGGCGATGGCCTAACGGCCTTAGACCCCTGGGAAGCCGTATCGGTGACGTCATGGAATTCGAACAAACTTGGCCCCAATAACGGTCGGCAACCGAGTATCGGTATGCCACCCGCCTTCTCAAATGACTTGGGCAGCGGAGCCCACATTGCTTGGTCTGATACGAACAAGTGCGGTGACGAAGGAAATAACAATCGATTCACAATCTGTTACTCCCACGTTCTTACAGGACAAGTCGATCTTGAGTTTGATGAGGGAGAGACCTTCTATCACGTGATTGAACCAGGTCAGCAAACCATCTACAACTTGACCATGAACAATTCAACACCCGGTCCGAAAGATCTCGTTGCTGACACCTACGGGCTGAACATCTCCGGAGTGCCCATGAATTGGACGGCGAACCTCTACTTTGCAAGCAACCACTCCAGCATCTTCCCCGACACACCTATCTTCCTCGAGGGCGGTGAAGATGTTCGCTTCTACATGCGAGTACAAGCCCCGTCCATCTACCAGGCGAATGGGGATGAGTTAGCCGAAATTCGCATAACAGCCCAGTCCTACAAGGACCCAGCAATCCAAAACGACATCGTCACCCTCACGCTGATGGACGTCGTTCACGGTATCGATCTGGACACATCGCACAGTATGGCAGATATTGAGCAGGGGCAGACGGCTCTGTTTTCAATTACCATCACCAACACAGGCAACGTCAATGACGCGTTCGTGTTCTGGGACCCCAACAGTTTGGAAGGTCAGCAAGAATGGCTCCTACCCTTCGGCTGGCAAATCAACTTCCCAACCCGCGTTGAACTAGATCCCGGTCAATCTGTGACGAAGAACCTTGAAGTGAGTGTTCCGACTTCAGAAGACCCGGGCGCCTTTGTCATCTATGTGAAGGGTTGGTCAGAAGGTGAACCGATTAAGTCCGTCGAAAAAGGAACGTACGACATCCTTGAACTGGGCGTCTTCGTTTCAATTCGTTCAACCGGAAACATCGAATTCAGCATACTAGATCGTACCGAGCAAGTCTTGCCCGGTGACTGCGCTGAATACGATATTGACGTAACCAAGAACTTCGATTCAGGAGAACTCGTCTTCGTCACACCAGGAGCTCCAGACGTGAAGCCTGATGGCATCTCGATGGACGCATGGCGTCAAGAGAACTGGATGGTCAATGTCGACTTCTCCAACGCTGCTGGCTCGGCAGACGCTGGCGACGGTCTGGGCGATCCAATTGCATGGACCATACAAGGCAATGACAATTCAGTCACGAAGACCGTGAGCGTTTCCGTATGCGCACCAACCAATGCATCTTCAGGTCTCGGACCTGCTGTGACACTCAAGGCCTACCTTGACGGATATCCACGAATTTCAGACTCAGTGATCCTCTCAACCAATGTGGTCCACGTCTATGAATTGGATGCAGGCATCGACCCTGATGTCGGGACATCACTCGAAGTTAATCCAGGTGAGCAACTCACGTTGCCGCTTACGGTAAGCAACGATGGAAACGGACCCGACCGCTTTGACTTCCGCCTCGCACGCGTCACTGACGCCTTTGGAGTGGACGTTATTTGGGACATTGACATTCCCCGAGAAAACCTCATGGAGCTCTCACCAGGGACATACCAAGCCTTCGATGTTCTCATGAACGTGCCCAACCGTGTTGAAGCAGGTGAATACACCATCGTTCTGCAAGCCTTCTCTGAAGAAGCATATCCGGACGATAGCGGCCGAGAAACTCGTCTTCGTGACACCATCACCCTCGCTGTGACGGTCAAGGAATTCCACGACATGCAAATCTCGATGGACTCCAGTGTTGACAATGCAGTCAAGACCTCCGCTCCGGGTAAAATCGTTCGATTCACCTTCAACGTCACGAATAATGGAAACGTTGCGGATGTTCCAACTCTGAACAACCACACCGCACAAAAGGACGGCGACGAACTGCTTTGGAGCGAATCTCCAGGCATGAACGCGTTGGATGGCTGGAGCGTTGAATGGTACGTGATGAAACAACTCAGCGCAGATGTTGTGGTTGAGGAAGCATGTATTGAAGAAGTATCTACCGCTTCTTCCTACCCCGAAGACAGTTGTGTCTATCTTACTGATTTGAACGAATTCCGTCTTCCAGAAATGGCACCTTACGAAACCATCACTACGGTCGCTGCAGTGTCCATTGGCATCAACGCAAAACTTGACACCCGTCAACTTGGTTTGAAGGTCGTCTCGATGCACGGTGACATGGATAACGACGGAGATCACGATGATTCCCCAGAATGGGACGGTGAGAACTTTGATACCAACGAATTCATTGTGACACTCCGTCTTCGCGCACCGAACCTTGCAATCAAGGAGATTATTCTTCCACCATCACTCAACGGTGAGGTTGACTCGACCATCCCTATCGGCATCATCCTGCAAAACACAGGTAACGTGCATGCAACGAACATCGAAATTGTTCTTTGTGAGTACGATGATGCAAATGACCTTGATCTCATGGATGAAATCCGCAAAAACGGTTGCGATGAAGAACGCGTCGTCATGCGGCAGGTCGTTGGAGCCCTTCTTGCGCCAGACGATACCGACGACGGCAGCAAGGAGATTGAATTGTATCTACTCTACCCGGTTACTGCGGGCAGTAAGGGCGTCTATGTCGTCGTCGACCCGATGAACGAGATTGTAGAATCCGATGAGCGCGACAACGTCATGGCCATCCCAGAAGCTCTCGAATCAGAGAATCCGATTCTAGACTTGGCTCAGGAAGTCGTTGGTAAGACGGCACTACCGTTTGCAGTGATTCTGCTCACCATCGCGCTGCTTGGCGTGGTCTACCTTGTTGGCAAGGGTCGACGTGATGATGTCAACAAGCGACTGGCTGAACAGTCCTCACTCGTGACGGTCCTTTCGGAAGAAAACCTGTGATGTTGTTCACTTGGACTTCGGTCCAAGGTACCAGCGTAGTTCAGTGTTGAGCGGAGCGGCGATGATTTGTCCTGAACGCTGTGCGATTTGACGTTCAAGTTGATTTCGTAGCGTCTCAATGAGTTCTGTTACGTTAGTGTCGCCAATCAATTCCCGTTGGATAAGCGACGCGAGGTCTAAACGCTCACCGTTTGATTCAACAATCGACTGGATGATACTTCGCTCTTCATAGAGTTCAAAGTCAGACCCTACTCCCGCAGACACGCGCTGTCGAACGTGCTGGTGAAGGGCGATGACGGCGTCTCGTTGTGCATCCAGGTCATCGAGCACCTCACTCAATGAGCGAAGGTGAGACAATCCTTCGGCTACGGCTATTTTCTTTCGACCGCCCAATGCTTCTGCGATGGGGATGGAGGCTGATGGTAATTGGGTTGAGAGCCGCATCGGGCCCCCTGCTGGGAGTTTTCTCTGTTCGCAACGGAAGAGGTCCGGGCCAAGGTCGATCTGGATTGAGAAGGCCTTTTCTACCGAATAGATGGTTCGGGGGGGGCCGCCTTTTTCGGAAGGAACTTTCGATTTAGAAACCATACCGCCATCTTCGAGTTCCTTGAGGTGCTTGACAATCGCTGGTTGACTTGCACCGATGATTTGGGAGAGCTGCATGGCATAATGAGGCTCCCGAATCAAGCGTTCAAGGATTTGACGACGCATCTTGTTTTGAAGTAAATAGAGGGCGTTGTCCAGGTCATTCATCTTCTCAACTCGAAGTTGGGTAGTCCACCCCCCTCTTTGAACTCATCGTTTGCTTCAAAGTTCTTCCCATTCTTTCCAAGATTGGTCACTTACAGTCGGCGACGTATCTCGAAGAGGTTTGGGATTTTGCCGTTGATTGGGCGTTGGTTCGTTCACTGGTTTGGCCAGAGAGACCCCTTCATCCCAAGACGCGATTGCCGCAACGTTGGCAGCCTCTTCGATAGCATCCTCCGCCGACGTACCTTGATAACGGCCCGAGCGAGCATGCTCCTGTGCAGCCTCAACATCGCCTTTCATCAAGGCGTACACCTGCTCGGTTGTCAGCAGATTTCCTGACGCAACGTCGGGCAGACCGTCCACGAACTCTTCGGGTTGATTCTGCTCGGCAGTGTCGGCAAAGGGCGGGGCAACGCTTGGACTTTGTTCGGGACGTATTTGTTCCTGTGGCTGGCCAAATAGCACTGGATTGTCCGGATTGAGGTCGGTGATAGGGATCAACCGCCCGTCTTCCCCTACCATCATGACGCGTGGGGTCTTACTGGGTTTGGAAGCGAGGTAAATGATGAGTGCAATCGGGGTAGTGAAGACACCAAAACAGCAAATGGTGGCGCCAAAGAGGAGCGTGGTTGACTCGAATAATTTATTTTGGAAGGCATCGATGGAAGAGAACCAACCCTGAACGCCTTCACAGGAGGTCGCACAGGTGATGGTGACTGCGTACTCGCTTGATTCATTCAATTTCCATGAAGCCCGTTCAACGAGAACATCTCCTTCCTCAGTCATGGGTTGGAAGTCAAGTTTGCAGGAGGCTTCGTCAATTGCTTCGCCCGAGATGGAGGACCCTTCAACTCGAAAGAGTTCGACACTCATCTCTGGGTCGTCTTTGAGCTGATAAAAGCGATAACAAGTATCGTCTAATTGCCCCGTGACTTCACTTCCGGGACCAACATAGGTTTGGTGGTAGTTTTCACGCGGGTCCATCGCCTCGCTAATCCTACTGGATTGGCTACTCACGAGAACAATCCCAACGACGACCATAATGGCGCCTGCGATGGCCAAACGCATGGCCCAAGGAGACCGCTTAGCAGGTTCACCGGCTTGCATCGTTATTCCCCAAACCCTCTTCCTCCATAAGGCTCGCTCATGGAGCTCAGGCCAAGCCAAGGTCGGCTAATTTCTCAGGAAGATAGGTATCAGTTACGAAATCAAGGCCGTATTTTGCAAGGGATTGTTGCTCAGCCTTCTTCCCTAATTCCAACATCATGTTGATTTGTTCCTGCCACCAAGGATCAGCGAATCGAGGATCGGAAAGCTCTGCCTTCAGAGCGTCGACATCTCGTGTTGACAAGTCATCGCTCGGCAGGTCGTAGGCTTCGATATCATCTGCCGTGATGCCGAGATAGGTTGCAGAGGGCGTCGCCAAGTATTCCGAAATGTGAGCAGTTTTAATCGCACCATAGGCGATAGAGGCGAAGATTCGGAAGGACCAGGGGTCGCCGTCAAGGAAGACGACAACGGGGAGATCCCATTCTTCGCTCATGCGCTTCATGATTCGGCGCGTTGAGCGTGCTGGTTGGCCTTTGAGATGCAACAAACCACACTTGTAATCTTCATCAAATCCATTTTCAATCAAACGGTCAAACATACCACCAGTCTCAATGGCCATGATGAAATTGATATCGTGCTCAAGAAGTTCAATTTTCTCCTCTTCTACATTGTAGGGTACACCGTATCCAGAATCCCCAACATCGTCGCGAGCATTGATACGCATCCATTCACCACGCCGGTTTCGTTCACGAAGAGTGAGGTTACCAATCATTCGAGCGCCGTCTTCTTCCGGTCTCAATTTGAAATCTTCTCGCATGCATTTGGTGACAACCTCAAGATCTTCAGCAAGATTATTTGATTCATTTTGCGATGAGAATTTCCCAAGACCCCAAGCCTCAGAAATGTAATACATCTCTCTGAGGGTAGAGGATTTTCCTGCATCGATCATCTCTTCAATGAATTCAACCACGTGCAATGCACGAAGTAATTGCTTGGCTGAACCCAAACTTGTAGCATCCCGAGTAGACCGCTTCTTACCGTATTTGTAGACGCCAAGTTTACTGTCAAAGCCGATATTATTCTTGGTTCGAACGGGCAAGGTCATCGTGGGGGGTTCACCTTTGACGATTTTATCGTACATTTCTGCCACAACAGCATGCAGCGCGGTCTTTGTTTCTTCACTCGTGTGCATGGCTGACATCATTCATCACCTCCGAAACCCATCAGGGTCTGTTGACCTGTTTTTGCAGGCCCGTCTGCAACGGTTGGTGCAACAGGTTTCGTTGTTGGCTCAGAGGCCTCTTCATCATCTTCAGAACCATCCTCACCGTTCGCTATCGCCTCTTGACGACGGATTTCCTCGAGGAGTTTTTCATCCATCTTTGAAGCACCAATCACTTCCTGGCTACCTCGATAGAAGAGGTCGGTATCGGTCCAATCTCCTCGTTCCAAGCCTGTGAGAGAATAGGTGAATGTGAGGGTTTGCCCTGGCTCCAGGGTGTCAAGTTTCCAAGCCCATACCCCGCTTGCCTCCTTGCGTCCACCTTGTTCATTGTTGACCATGGTCGCACCCTCTCGCTCGGGCCAGGAGGCCAACAGCGTGTAGGAACGAGCCCGCGTCGTATAGTTGAACAGCGTGATAGAAATGTCGGTCTGTTTGGTTTCTTTATTCCATGAAGTTGTAGCTTCTGAAATGACAGCACCCATGATTCGGGTGATGGACCCCGACAGGTTTGGAACCGGGCGGTCGAGTATCGCAGCTGCCTTTTCTGCAATGGCTGGAATAATGTCGTTGACCAACTCAAACTTATCCTGAGTTTTGGCCATTTTCTTCTTCTTCTCAAGATGCTTACGCAGTCCTCGTCCCATTTCGAGCAACGCCTTTCGCACCTCATCAATAACCTCGGCATTATCGGCGAGTGCTTCTTTTGCTTCGGACGTAAATTGCACGTTGGTACTGGCAAGGTGAACGAGAATCGCAGCAGGACCTTTGGGGACACCACGTCCGCCTGCTTGATCCAATCCATATTGCCTCCAATCAACGGATTCAATGGCTTTGGTTAGCAAACATCCACCTTGCTGGTACATCAAGGGAACTCGGTTTGCGAAGCGGAGCACTTCAACCGGCTTGTCGGCGGCCATACCGTCTCCAAAAATGAGCCCTACCTCAACCTGGTAGGGATTGCCCTGTGTGACGGTAGGAGCCCGCGTCATTGTCGTAACGTACCGTGAATCAATGGTTTTCGAAAGACCTTTCTTGATCAGTAATTCCTTGATTGGAGAAAGACAATTGGTTGGTGGATTCAACAATTTAACTGGTTTATCTTTGAGCATCCGCTCGCCCTGAAAAGCTTCCAGGAGGGCACGGTAGTGATCCGCGTTGAGTAATTTTGGCTTTGCCTTTTCCTCAATCTCTGCCGCAGCAAGCAATTCTTTCGCCGCACGAGAGGACACTCCCGAAAAATTATTGCGCAAAAACACCGTCATTCGAGAATCGGTTGATTCGGTGCACATTCGCTGCAAGGTGCCCAAATGGATGCCGTGGGGATGTGGCTTGATGCTCTCCACCTTCCGCGGCAGACGTTCGGTCACACGGGGCCAGTGATGCGTTTCCCCATCAGGGTCAATGAAGGTGATATCAGCGTGAGGATTGACGATGCTAGTCATTCGCAGGTATTGATACACGCTTTGCCGACCGCGTTGGTATTTGGCTTTCATTCGGGCTGTGATTTCCAATCCGTGTTCCTTGAGAGTACCGTCAGGTAACTCCCATAATTCTCGGCCTTCTCCACTCTTCGTTGCTTTGTTTTTCCGAGTATCAAGCCCGATATCCACAAAGGCTGCGGAAGTTTCTGTTGCAATCTTTGAGCGCACGTGAGTCTTGCGCCCCGTTGTCAATTGACAATACATGACAACGCCGGTAATACCGATTCCTTGTTGTCCACGGGACTGACGAATGGCGTGGAAACGGGAACCGAAGAGCAATTGCCCAAACACTTTCTCAATGCTTTTTTTGGGAATACCCGGGCCGTTGTCCTCGCTCTTCAGTTCAATAATGTCCTTTTTCCCATCCAATCTCGTGATTTGAATTTTGATCTCAGGCAGAATTCGAGCTTCCTCGCAAGCATCAAGGGAGTTGTCAACTGCTTCTTTGACGGCCGTGATGAGGGAGCGGGGCAATGAGTCAAAGCCGAGAAAGTGTTTGTTCTTTTCAAAAAATTCAGAAATCGCTACTTGCTTCTGATTGCTTGCCATTCGTTCTGCAGTTCCTACCATGGTATCCACTCCCTCGGTCCTCCTCCGTCTTGACAACGTCGGGCCGACAGATAGCATAGCCCCGGCTTTGAGGGTAAATATACACAACAGTCAACCCGGGATGAAACGGGCCGAAATTTGACCGCAGAGGCGCATGTCAATCAAGCGAAGAGTTCGCTATTCCAGGCAGAAATGGTTCCCGTGAAGGCGGAGGCTGCTACGGTGAGGGGGCTGGCGAGGTACAATTTACCCGGCCCAGAGCGACCTTGGAAATTCCGATTGATCGCTGAAACAGTTACTTGCTCGGGAGTGATTGAGACGCCCGGGCCAGCTCCTATACAGGCCCCGCAACCAGGGTCGATGAGTTTCACGCCCACTTCGAGAAAGAGGGCGTGCCAACCTTTTCGTTCTGCAAGGGCCTTTACTTGGCCTGAGCCGTATTGGATGTAGAAGTCAACACCCTCCTTCACGGCGAGGCCTGCGTCTTTGGCCGCTTGGCAAACTTCTGCGTAGTACGCGATATCGTCTTCCTTCCCTGCGGTACATGAGCCTCCGTAGGCGATATCAACCTGCACTGCCCCAATATCGCTGATGTTGGCTCCGTTGGTTGGGTCGCTGGGTATTCCTTCGTCGGGGTCGCCTGGATGGGCTACCATCGGTACGATGGATGAGAGGTCAATGGTGTGTACTCCACCGTGATAGTGGGCGCCTTCATCTGGTTTGACCATGCGAGCACGCTGTTCGACCTCATCGAGGTTGGATTGGGAATTGAGCATCCACTCCATCAAGGCATCATCAGCCTCACAAATCCCAGTTCGGCCAGAGCATTCTGTAGCCATGTTGCACAGCGTAGCGCGTTCGTCAACGGAGAGTGATGTGAGACCAGGGCCGCCAAATTCCATGCTTCGGTTGAGTGTCAACTCCTTTCGGGCGTGGTCGGCTAAAATAGCCAGTATGACGTCTTTTGCAGTGCACCCGTGATTCAACTCACCCACCAGTTCGAACCGAATTGATTCGGGGACTTTGACAAAGGTAAATCCAGCGCTCACAAGATTCGCATATTCCGTTGCTCCAACACCCCATGTCAAGGCATTGGAGGCTCCACCCATGCAGGTGTGAGAATCAGTTGCTTGGATGAAATCTCCAATCTCAATGAATTCTTCTCGAGCCACTTGGTGACAAATACCTGGAGAGACACCGTCAACCGCCGAATAATCACGCACGCCTGCATGCTGCTGGAAGGCCACTTGCAGGTCGCGAAGTGTTTGCACTTTGTGCATGAATGGGACAAATTTTGGATTGTGCTGGGCGTAGAGCAAGTGATCTTCGAACACAGCGAACTTGCTCGGGTTGGGCAGTGCGTAATCAGCGCCATACTCTTCCTGGAGGAAGGTGTGAACTTGAGCGGTCGTGAATTCGTGAGAATACCCCCCTTGTACTTCAGCGATGACAGGGTCTTCTGGTTTGACGCATTGACCGTCAGGTTGCCCCACAAGGTTACGACTGATGATTCGCTCAGCCATGGTCATCGGGCGCGTAGGTGTATCCAATGGGGGTAAATCCAGACTACCTGCCTTGAGCGCTTTTGCGAAGGGGAAGAGGCCACCACGCTCCAAGATGAGTTGGGTTACAGGGTCGTATCTGCCAGTAAATTCGGACAGGGCGATTTCTTCTCCATCCTGGAGGCGTTCAAGCATGGCATGGTCACCCATCAATTGGCCGAGATTGATGTTATTGCGTTCGTGAATGGGCGCAAAGGACGCAGCAATGACGATGTTGATGCCTGCCCATCGTTCACATTGAGCAGCAGTTTCACGACTTGAACCCGTTCCTTTGCGTTGCCCGGAAACAATGACTTCAAAATTCCCATCTTTCAATGCTTTTTCACGGAATACACGCAGACCATTATGCATGAGTCCAGCGTACGCATTCTTTGCGATTTCTGAGGGTTCGTGGTCAAAACAAACCCATGCGGGCGTCATGACATCGGTATTGATATCGTCGAGGAGGTCCTCAACAGAAAGGTCCTCCATTCTAAGATTCAAACCATCGTAGAGTTGTTGCTTGATGAGGCCCAGATCCTTGGTGAGAAAGAGCACGCGCTTTCCCGGAGTTAAGGCGATTTTTTCCGGTGGCCAGTTGTCCCGCATCGCTCCCCCTCATTCTGCTTCACGAGCCAAGTGTTCATAATCGGTTCGGGAGAACTCGCTGAAAGAAAGGCCTGCCCTTGTGGCGCGAGAAGCGTTCTGTATGAATCGTGATAAAGGGGAGTAGCAACCCCCTTCCATGGTCCTACTCAATCTCTGGTCTCTCGGCCATTTCCTTCAATGGACGGCAGTAGGGCGCTTTTTGCTCAAGAATTGGCCAGTGTTCTTTCTGCTCTCCATTGGATGGGAAGTGCTTGAATTATACCTGCCCTTTGAATTCGTCAGTGAAACATGGGACAACAAAATATCTGACCTTGTTGTCAATACCATTGGATTTGGATTGGGTTTGCGATTGCGTTCCAATCCGTTGCCGCTCAAATAATGCCTTAACTTGAGCATGAAAGCATCGAGCATCCGACTTTATTTTTGGCCCATTCAGGCCGCCTTTTGAACCACTCATCTTCAAATTCGGGCTGTTCGCCGTAAGGTTGCTTGAGCAATTCATACAGGTCCTCAGCCACCGAATAATCATCGTTCTCTGCTGCCTCAATCGCTAACTGAGCCATCCAATTCCGAAGAACATATTTGGGGTTTGCAAGGCGCATCGCATCGCGCTTTGGCTCCCCATCAACTCGCTGCCACCACCGCATTAACCATCCATTCCATTCGTCCTCAGGACATTGAGATACATCGTAAAAGGCAGGTTGTAAGTGCTCGACCTTTGGCTCTTGAATGGATGAAAGAAGACGGAAAAAGATGGTCATGTCTGTCTCAACTTTTTGGAGCAAGGCAATGAGGTCTTCCAATAACGGAGCATCGGATTCATTGAATTCATCCAATCCAAGTTTTCCGGCCCACATGCTGATGTTGTGTTTTTCGTAAGCAGCATAGTAGGAGTCCAGCACTTCATGCAACCGTTCAGGGTCTTCCATCAAGGGGCCGATGGATTCCAAGAGACGGGCAATGTTCCAGGCTCCAATATGAGCTTGTTGCCCGTACCTGTACCTTCGGCGAGAGGCATCAGTAGTGTTGGGCGTCCAATTCGGATTGTAATCTTCCAGCCAGCCATAGGGGCCGTAATCAATGGTTAAGCCGTGGATGGACATGTTGTCCGTATTCATGACGCCGTGAACAAAACCAACTCGATTCCAATGAGCAATCATCACGGCGGTATCTTCAGCGATACGTTCAAGCCATGCGATTCGACCGTCATCGTCTTTGACCTGGTGGTCAGGAAAATGGTGCTTGACCGTGTGCTTTACGAGAGTCGCCAATGTTTCACGATCTCCCGTTGCGGCATGAATTTGGAAACTACCAAAGCGAAGAAAACTTGGAGCAACTCTGCAAACAACGGCGCCGGGCTCTGGGGCAGGATGGCCGTTGTACAAGACGTCACGAACGACGGCTTCTCCAGTTGTGACCAGGGACAAGGCTCGGGTAGTAGGGACACCGAGATGGTGCATTGCTTCACTGCAGAGAAATTCCCTGATGGATGAACGCAAGACTGCCTTTCCATCAGCTGTTCTCGAATAGGGCGTGGCCCCCGCCCCTTTCAATTGCAATTCTAAAATGCCACGGTCTGTCTTCACTTCCCCTAATGTAATGGCTCGCCCGTCACCTAACTGCCCAGCCCAATGGCCGAATTGGTGGCCGCCATAACGTTGGGCGTAGGAATCCATTCCCTTGACGCGATCAGAACCACTCAAGATATCTTCGTGCCCAGCCTCTAGACCCAACGCCTGACCCATTTCCAAGGACCAAAGTCGTAGGGTAGGATGAGGGGCGGGGGCAGGGGCTACTCGCGACCAGCAAACCTTGGGGACTTGTCGTGGTCTGCCCCCCACCTCTTGATCACCGGGGGTCTCGTCTAGAAAACGACGCGACCAGTGAAGCGATTCAAATGAAGCCGTGCTCACATGTGTCTCCAAGCAGGCGAACTATTCAACCTCATGGGCTCACAAATACCCCGCGCTCAAATCTTGGGGCCGATGAAGCACGTTACGCTGGTTTCGGACCCACCGCGAACGGTCAGAACTCATAATGAGGGTCTACGGTTCTTGATCACCGTGCGATTATTGTTCATAAGTTTTCAACCAGCCTCGACGCCAAAAGAAGGTCAGCATGCATCCTGCAAACAAGAACATCAGCCCGATTATTCCCCAGAAACCACCGATCTGCGTGATTGGTAAACCCTCACTGTTCATACCAAAAATTCCAGCAATCAAAGTTAACGGAAGCATGATTGCACCAATGATGGTTAATGTTGTCATGACTTCTGTGAGTTGAGCATTTGATTCAGCGAGTTGCATGCTAATGTTACTGAGATATGAATCACGAGCGGATGTGGCACCCGATGAGTAGTTGTTGGCTCGTTTGACCAGTGCGACTGAAAGCTGATGTAAATCCGAGAAATAACGTTCAACACCGGACCCTATCAGTCGCTCGTTGGGTTTGAGTAAGCGCATTGTGACCGTATTCAAAGATTCAATTGATTTGCTTGCCTCGCGAATATAGCGTTTCAAGTCGTGGATACTTTCGAGGATACTGTCGTATTTTTTACCCGGGTCAAACACCTGAAATTCCAATTGGTCCAGTTGCCGTGAATAGGAATTTAAAATCGGCGTCCAGTCATCTGCAATTGCATCGAGCAATTCATAGAGGAGGAAATCAATTCCAAGGGCAAGGTCTTCATCATCAGCCTTTTTGAATCGAATTCGGAACTTCTTCAATGCAGGGATGTTGTAATGGGTCGTGGTTATGATGAGATTTTCCTTGATGAAGATCGCCACGGGCTCAGTATCCAATTGGTTGTCTGCATCACGGGCATTGATGACAATAAAGCGGTGATTTTTGAATTTCTGAGCGGTTGTATCGGCGGGTCCAAATACGTCTTCCACTGCAAGTTCATCAAACTCCATCTGTTCAAGTAAAAATTTGCGTACATCATCATCAGGGCGCAGAATGTCGAGCCATGCCAACCCCTCTTCTTGAATAGCCTCTTGAACCGTATTGAGGTCATATGATTCTCGTGCGATGAAGCCCGATTTTGCAGTCTGTAATCGCAACTCGGCCATAACTCTCTGTACTCCTTACCGTTGTTGATGTTTTCACTCATCTTCTGCAGCGAGAGGCAGGTTTGTTCGGTCCAGTTTGCTTTGCCGAATTTCAAATGTTCGACCGTTGTCCACCCAACCAACAAGAGACGGCGGAAATTGTTCTCGAAACGTCCGACTAAACCCGTTCAAGTCGTTGATACATAAGCATGTTAAGGAGAATTTCAGCGAAGTTAACGCTGTAAGCGCACAGCCTTCTCACCGATTCTGAAATTCTAAATTCGCTCAGGAGGCGCTCGGCTGAACCTCGCCCTGTCCACAACTCGCTTTCAGCTGCCTCTACATCATTGCCAAGTCGAGCCAGGGCGGTTTTGGCTGAATGAATGAGTTCGACATCGCGTGTGTACATATTGTGAACGATTGTCTTGAGGTGGTTTGACCACAATGGTACGGCCGACAAAGGCATATCGTTGGTTTTGATCTTGACAACATCTGAGTGTTCATTGACCAAGTGAGCGAGGCGCGTTGCGTGATCGCCCATTCGCTCCAAGACTCGAGCAATGTTGGCGTGTTCCATGGCCGAGAACCGGTCGACGCCAAGTTTTCGCTCAACGGATGGTTGTTGTAAAGATGCAGACACTTGACGTTCGAGCAAAAGGCGTCGAGCGTCGATCTGGCGCTCTCTGTCGTCGATGTCAGAAAGCAATTCTACGGATTCTCCCGAGAGAACATCAAAAGCATCATTGACGAGGCTTGAGATAAGGATGTACATTCGATTGATCGACACCTGGAGTCGCAATTCTGACGGGTTAAGAATCGACACAATACGAATCTCTTTCTCGTCATCGACTTCAATTTCCATTCCTCGTGTGTCTCTCAAAAACGCTCGAACACCGGCTCGAGTTTTTCTGCTTATTGGGGATGAACATGTGAGTTTGATGACGTCTGCTCCTGCGATGTACCCGCCAATCATGAGATCGACTAAACCATCTCCGATTGCGCAACAATCAAGCTCAATTTCCCGTTTCGTTATGTTATCTTGCAGTGGGGAAAGACATAAATCTCCTGAAGCTAATTCTTCAATATTGACCAGATCGCCCTTGCCGAGATTATTGCTCTTGACCCATTCTTTTGGTAGAGAAACAATAACGGTGGAGCCACCAGTTAACTGCAATTTGCGAAAGGCTCCTCGTTGTTCCAACTTTCTCCCCTAATTTGTATGTGGAGTAAAGAGATACAGAGTAAACCAATGTACTCTATATATTGCTATATATTTATAAATAGCATCTGCTGTCGATTCCTATGGCCAAAGCAATTCAGCAAAGAACAACGGGGAACCGATGATGATAATGAACAAAAATGGAATGGCGTAGACAAATGTTCTCACTCTACTGATGGCCAGTTTAGCAGGCTGTTTGGGTGGAGATGCAGATGTTGATACAGAACAATAGAATATTGGTTCCATGTCTCAAGCGCCAGAGTCAAGCCTACTGCGCTGCGAATTCGGATTACACAGTCACTTTAGCATGCGGAGGATCATGTGCTGGCGCATCGAAAGTATGCAGCACTGACACAGACTCCGTCCACATTGGTGACAAGAACGCAATCGGATACTTCGGATAGGCGTACTACGAAGAGAATGCAAATTCATTGAGTGTTGCCGCTATTGCAAACGATGACTACCAGGGTGTCCAAGACGCTGGTGGAGCTGTAACTCCTGGAGCAAGCACTGTTGCCAACGGCAGCTACGCACCTCTATCCCGATACATCTACATGAACGTCAACAACGACGACTGGGACCTCGTGCGTGGATTCATTGCATACGGATACTCCGATGATGGCATGGACCACGTCATGGACGTGGGCTATGTTGCGCTCCCTGAAGCAATGATTGAAGAGATGATTGCTCGAATGGGCTGATGAGAAGATAGCCGAAACGAACTTAGGAAGCATCGGGTGTAACGGGGCACGCAGTGCCATCGTTACCTCGGTGTGGAACAGGGGACTGTTGAATGCCTACATTACAGGCATGGTGTGCTTGGTTTAGGGGCTTGCAGTGAGACTTTTTCGTCAAACAATACGAATGTATCAATAATAAGTGCCATAATCGGCAACCACACGAGGGTTTTGATGGCTGAATTCAAACGTAAAATTCCTGGCGAGAAAGGATTGCTCATCGCCGTTGAAGGCATGGACGGAAGCGGCAAGTCTACGCAAGCAATGCTCCTGGTCAACTGGATTCGAGCGTTAGGTTTGCCGGTTCATCATACAGAATGGAACTCCAGCCCCATTGTTGCTCAAGCAACCAAACATGGGAAGGACACGATGCGCCTCAAACCGTTGACGTTCCACATGATTCACGCTGCCGACTTCGCAGATCGATGGAGCAAGCAGATTGAACCGACTTTGGAGGTCGGTGGCATTGTCATTTGCGACCGCTACAAATTCACCGCCATGGCGCGTGATGGGGCCCGAGGCGTTGGCCAAGCAACCATCGAGGGAACTTACTCGTTCGCTAGGGAACCCGACATCACCTTATACTTCGATATCCCTCCTGAAATAGGGTATGATCGAATCGTTACGGGTCGCCCAACGCTGAAATTCTATGAAGCTGGCCTTGATATGGGTTGGACGATGGATCCATTTGAATCCTACAAGATTCTTCAAGGCAAAATTAAGTTGATTTACGATGGTTTAGTCGATCAACAACGAATTCTTCGCGTAGATGCGATGGGTTCGGTGGCCGAAGTGCAATCGCGGGTCCGCCAATTGATTGGAAACCACATCGATCTCGACAACATTCAACCCATCGATGAAAATGATCGAATGGCGGAAATGACTCGAATGTCCACGTTCGACTGGGCCGCTCTGGAGGCTGAAAATTCATGACGGTTAAAGGGAAGTTAATTGTCATCGAGGGGCCGGACCATGTTGGTCGCTCCTTACACGCTCGACTACTAAGTGAGCGTTTGAAGGCGTACGGCGTGGCGGTGTCTATCGTCGGTTTGGCCCGATCAAATCTTCTTGGGACTCACATCAAAAACACCTCCATAGGGCTTCACCAGTTGAGTTGGCGGACGAGAGCATTGCTCTACGCTACGGACTTGCACGATCAATACATACATGATATTGCCCCGCTTCTTTCTGCAGGCTTTGTCGTCATAGCTGACCGATTCACATTGACACCATTGATTCGAGAAAGCATCCGGGGCGGCGATACAGAATGGATTCAAAATCTTTACAATAACATTCCCGAACCCGACATGACTATCATTCTGCAGGCCGGAGGGCGCCGCCTACTCAATCGGATGATGCACAACGATTCGTTGACGCAATTGAATCACTATGAAGCTGGAGCCGATTTGGGCCTCTCACCGTCCATAACCCGTTCGTTCTTGGAATACCAAAAATTGCTCAAGAAGGCGTTTATGGAGCACGCAACACGTGGACAACATCCCGTAATTCACACGCGTGACACCGTTTCAGACGTCCACAAGAATGTGTGGAAGCACGTCAAGCCGTGTATCTCACACATGCTTCAGAGCATTTAGAAGCCATAGAGCGCAATTTTGAAAGGGGCACTTGAAGTTGTGGCATGGCCGTAGAAATCGCGTGCCGACTGCTTTTCGGAGGCATCAATTTAGAGCCTATAGCAGCAGCCAATACATCTTGTTTTGACACTGAGTGGCGCTTTTGGGGGTGCCATGCTTCAACAGAAATCGACTCGTCTTCAAGATAATCAACGACGATTGCGGGCACCGAGGTAAGGCCGAGGCGAAGGCTTGCATTGTAGCGGTGGTGGCCGTCGAGAATCGTCATCGTGGGACGGTCAACGAGGAGTGGTTTGTGAAAATAGTTGTTCGTGTAAATTTTTTGATACATTTCCTCCACACGCTGAGGTCTGATGTGTTCGTGCGGGCGGAGGTGCGCGATTTCAACCAACTCCCAAGCCATGAATAATCGATTCTAACGGCCGTTCATATTACTTGGGTTGTGCTGAGTTGCTCTCCCACCGAGGGATTGTTCTTCGCATTCGCTTGGGAAACATTCGATTGATGTACTGATTCGAGATTGTTCAAAAATTCATGAACCAGTTTGACGGCTTGCGATGTGCCATTGACGATCTCAGGCCCTCGCTGTCCCGAGCGAGCGCGTTGCAAGGCATCATCGAGATCATCTTCGCTAACCTTCCGGGGATGTATGACCTTGATGTTGGAGAAGGTTTTCATGGCCAAGACCCCGTTAATTTCCTGTTCTACCTGGCCTGGCTCAGGGAAGCAGAGTGATGGAATTCCAATGCAGCCTACCTCGCCAAGCAATTGAGTGCCTGCGGTTTGAACCACCCAATCTGCTGCAAGGAGGTCTCGAATGAAACCGTCGTTTGAAATGGGTTGAGGTTCAACATTGTCTGGAATTTGCTTTGGGTGATGGCCATACAGTTTCAGTACCAAACCGTGATGTTTTGCATGCGCCGCGAGCGTCGGCAGGTGGTGAAGAACGCTCGTGCGTAGGTAAGCAATCGCATGCGAGCCTGCTGGAATCCATGCGTCTGGCGTAAATGCTGGCCGAAGCATGGGGCCGAGCAAGTGAGCTGTGGCCTTATTTGCTTCGAGGTTGAAGCCCTTGGAGACCAAACTCAAATCGGGTCGAGGTGCAAAGATACGGCTGAGAATACGAATGGGAACCAGTTTCAACCGTTGACGTCGGTTTAGAAGGTGGTTCAACTTCGCATCGACCGAGAATCGTTGAGAGTTGAAGGAAATCAGGGGGACATTTAATCGCCGGGCTACCCTTGCAAATGTTGGCTCAAAATCGGTGATCAAAATATCAGGTTTCCATGATTTCAGGTGTCGAATCACGCGCTTCTGTTGTCGCGGGTACGCCAAAATAAACCTCAATGTGGCAAAGCCTGTCCGTACATATGAAATTCGTTTCCTAACCACCACAAAGCGTGGTGTTTCAAGTTGATGAACATGTTCCATTCCAAACTCTTGTTGGAGAAGTTCAAGCGCGTCTCCGCATGTAAAAAAGGCGATTTCATGACCGTGCTCTACAAGTCCCTTTGCCAATGTCAACGCACGGGTTGTGTGGCCTCTTCCTTCACCAGCCAGAGCATAGGCAATCCTCACTGTGACGCCCCCGAGAAAAGAGCTGGCGTGATCGTAGGGATCCCCAGGCTCTCTTGGCCTTCATAGCGAACGGAAGCCCGTTGTCGCAACCATTCGATGGTTGTGTTAGGAGGGGCGTAGTGAATCGTGGCCATTGTCCCGTCCATAGCCTCAGAAGTAGCCGTACAAGATTCAACCCAGTCTCCATCGTTCCAATATTCAATGCCATCAACAAGTTTGAATTCAGCGCGATGTATATGGCCGCACACGACCCCGTCATATCCAAGTCGACGTGCTTCCTCAGTAACTGTTTTCGAAAATTGGCGGTAAGTTTTGGTGCTGTTCTGCAGCGCTCTACGGGCTGCGGCCGCCAATGACCATGGCTTCATTTTCAACCGTCTACGGAACCAAGCCACGGGACGATTGAACTTCATGAGCAATTGACAGCCGAGGTGTCCTAAGTGGCACAGAAATTTCGTGTTTCGCATGAACAAATCAAATTCATCACCATGAATGACCCAAAGCCGTCGACCGTCGGCGGTGATGTGAACTGCTTGACGTTGGATTGAAATGCCGTTGATTGAAGCATTCGCCCAACTGCGAAAAGAATCGTCATGGTTTCCAGGAATGTACACGATTTTGGTGCCCCGTTCCGTTTTTTGCAATAGGTTGCGTAGGATGTTGTCACAGTCTTCGTTCCAGGCCCACTTTCGCCCCAAGACCCATTGATCGATGATATCGCCGACCAAATATATTGTCTCGGCTTCATGAGTTTCCAAAAAAGCAAGGAGTTCTGCAGACTTTATTCCACTCAATCCCAAATGCCAATCAGAGAGAAAAAGAGTGCGATAATGTGTTTTCTCTACGTCCACTATCTCCCCTCATGCTATAGAGGCCCCTGAACATGTTAGGTTATTGGTGAGGAGTCTTTAGAACCATATAGAGAAGTATTGATTTGACTCAATCATTCAAAACATAACGTTTGACACGGTAAGGGAGCACCTGCTAGCCCATTCGAACAGAGGGTGGCCTCTGATTGTTCTCGTTGCTGCTCAAACCAAGGGTTGGAGGATGGCTACGGTTCCCGAGACCTCGTGAGCCACGACGAGCATGGCTGCACCGTTGGGGCTGTCTGCCGCCGAGATGAAGTCCAAGCCCTCAGGGCTTACGTGGTCGGGGAGGTAGATGTACTGGTCGAACACGGGTGCGGTTGGATCGCTCACATCGTACACGAGGATGCCACCGGCTCGCTCGAGACCCACAAAGGCGTAGGTCTTGCCAAAGGCTTCACCGACAACCACGCCTTCGGGCTCTGCACCCTTGTCATCGTTTCGACTCTGCGTATACCCGTTGATGTATTCGCCATGGGAGACCATCAGCGCACTGATGCTATCTCCGCTGTCCCACACCAAGGCGCCGTTGCTGTCCCAGATGCTGAAGGAACGGGTGCCGTAGGAACAGATGAAGTCCAAGTCGCCATCACCATCGGTGTCGCCGCAGGTGGTGGTGGTCTTCAGTCGTCCAAGGTTCTCGTCGAGGAGAAGGTCGGCTTCGTTGGGGAAGACGGTGTCATCAAGGTCCAAATCGTCCAGGCGGACTTCTTCAGAGTAGCCGTCGTAGTCTCGTGCATCACCTTCGTTGGCAGTCACATAGTATGTCTGCCCACCAACTGTGTAGCTGGAGATGGCGTCGGGCATGGGCATGCCGAAGATGTTGTTGTAACTCTGGAGGTTAACACCATCGTCTCTGTCGGAGAAGTCATACATGCCGAGGCTGTAATCCTTCATTCCCATGGAAACAATGCTGGTGACGGACAAAGAAGACAGGTCAACCTTCGCAAAGGCGTTGTTTTCTTGAAGCACCACCATGGCATGAGTTCCATCAGGGCTCATGGCAATGTATTCAGGTTCCAAGTCCTCACTGAGGTTGGCATTGGGACCGAAGATTCGAACACCGCTTTGGGTCAACGTCGTCAACTGAGATTCGAAGGCGTTGAAGTTGATTTGGGTCACATTTGCCTGGGAGAGCGCAGCGGCATCCCCGCCGGACAGGTCCACGTAGGTCAAGGTACCTTCTGGGTCGATCGTGTAATCGTCGTTGGGTTCTCCTTCGTTGGCAACCAAAACGCCAGCGCCATCAGGCGTGAAGGTCAACATGTCCGGTAGAGCTCCAGCAATCACGGTGGAAACCATGTTTCCGTCGGTGTCAAAGAACATCACGTGTCCAGCGTCCTGTTTACTCATGCCTGAGCCTTCCTCGCCAACGCCTGCGACGGCTACAGCGACCAATCCATTGTGGACGTCAACGCTGTTGGGCTCGCCGTTGGTGATGCTAAGACGGTGCAAGAGGTACGGGTCAGTTGGGTTGGACATGTCAAGAATGTCAATGGAGCCGGTCACGGCATTCACAACGAAACTGCGGTGGCTTCCCGCATCGTAAGCGGAAATCTCACTCGCGCCTTCACCAAGTCCGCTGTCGTACTGGCCAACAAGCGTCCAGTGAACGTCAGAGTCGCCCATCACGTTGAGTTGGTTGCCGCAATCGACGGCGAGGTGTGCACCGGTGTCTGATGCTAGACAGGGTTGGTCGTCGCCGGGTGCGTGAGAAGGTACGCTTTGGTGGACCGGGCTGATGATGGCAATGGTCCCTGACACTTCGTTGGCGACCAACAACAACGGTTGGTTGGTGGGGCTGTCGGAAGCGTCAACGAAGGTCAATCCTTCTGGACTCACGTGGTTCGGGAAGGTGATGTACTGGTCAAACATGGCGCGGGATGGGTTGGTCAGGTCGTACACCATCACACCTCCGGCTCGCTCAAGACCGAGGAAGGCATAATCCGTGCCATCGTAGGAACCCGTCGTGACGCCTTCGGGCTCTGCACCCTTGTCGTCGTTGCGGGAAGCAGTGTATCCGTTGATGTATTCGCCATAGGTTTGGGTCAGGTGGGAGATTTGGTCTCCAGTGTCAAACACCAATTCGCCATTAGCATCCCAAATGGTCATGGAGCGGGCACCGTAGCCAACGATCTCCTCGTGCTCACCATCACCGTCATGGTCGCCATCGGCGATGCTGACTTTGAGGCGGCCAAGGTTCTCGTCGAGGAGGAGTTCGGTTTGAGCTGCAGCATCGTAGCCGCGCTCGGACCAGTAGGTGGCGTTGAGGGTCAAATCATTTCCGCGAACTTCGTCGGTGTAGCCTGGCTCGCCTTCGTACTCTCGTCCATCGCCTTCGTTGGCGGTCACGATGTAGTCGTTTCCACCGGAGTTGAACAGAGCAATGGCATCAGGCATGTACATCGACGACACAGGTTGTCCACAGGTGAACTCAACGCCGCCATCACGGTCGCTCAAGTCGTAGCAACCCTGTGAGTAATCTTTGGTACCGAGGGCAACAATCGAGTCCAATTCCATGTCTTCCAAATCAAAAATACCGAAGGCGTTGTTTTCTTGGAAGGCGATGTAAGCGGTCGAGTCGTCGGTTGAAACAGCGATGTACTCGGGTTCAAGGTCTTGAGCCACTGTTGAGCTGCCGGGGTTGGCGTATAAGCGCACACCGGCGTCGATCAAGGCCGCTCGCTGGTCGTTGAATGACGTAAAGTTGACTTGAGTGACGGTCCCTGTGGCAACTTCGACGACGGTCATCGACCCTTCTGGGTCAACGTCATAGTCGTCATTGGGCTGGCCTTCGTTAGCGGACAGGATGTAGTCGCCGCTGTGTGTGAAGGTGACCATGTCTGGAAGGACACCCGCTTCGAACGCATTCAGGAAGACACCTGCTGTAGAGTAGGTCAAGATGTGGCCGTTGGCCATGTCGTCGGACCCGTTGGCCACCGCCATAGCAACGACACCGTTGCTGATGGCGATGCTGTTTGGCTCACCGTAGGAAGACACATCGATGGTTTGGATGTGCGATGGTGCGTGGGGATCGTCGAGGGAAATCATGTCCACGGAAGAATCAACGGCGTTCACGTAGAAGGCTGTGTTGGAAGCGGCATCGTAGGTGACGATTTCAGCGTAGCCTTCACATTCGTCCTCGCCCATGTCGCATCCCTCAGGGGACGCTTGGAAACTGCCGATCTCAACCCAGGTGAGCATCGACGAGTCGTGATGGCGGAACGTCAGCGACGAACCACAATCAACGACGGTGGAGTACTGGGAATCGTGCAAGGCTCGGTCTGCACAGCCGGTTGCGTCAGCACCATCAGCGCCGTCAACACCATTGGAACCATCAGCACCGTCTGCACCATTGGAACCATCAGCACCGTCGGAACCATCAGCACCGTCTGCACCATTGGAACCATCAGCACCGTCGGAACCATCAGCTCCGTCTGCACCGCTCGATCCATCAGCTCCTGCAGCACCGTCGCACACTGCTTGTGTGAAGGTGATTTCAGAGGTGGAGAGGGTTCCGTCGCCGTCGGCGTCCAGGCCGGAGTGAATCAGGGTCCCGCCGTTCGCACAGTCGGAGGTACTTGCGCCTTCGAGAGACACAAGGGTGGTTTGAACCACGCTGGTTTGATCGTTATTGTCTTCGCTGCCCTCCAAACACCCAGCAAGAGTGGTAGAGGTAATCAGTAGGGCTATCAACAAGAGAGCAAGGCTTCTTCGCATGATTTTTCATTTCTTACGATAACCATGATTCTTCTATACGAATTCTATTGGAGACGATATTACCCTCAATAGTACTATTTTGATTAAGTCTCAAGCGTCCGTTGGCAAAACAAGAACGACTCCTGGCGAGAAAGGTTTGCTCATCGCGGTTTAAGGCCCGGACGGAAGTGGCAAGTCTACGCAAGCAATGATCGACGAGATGGTTGCTCGAATGGGTTGATGAGAAGATACCTGAAGCGAACTTATGATGCATTGGGTGTAACGGGGCACGCAGTGCCATCGTTACCCCAGTGTAATAGGATAGGGGGCTTCAAAGCCCATGTAAACAACAAATCGATTCGCATGGGTATTCGGATAGGATCTATTCATTCACCCATCCTGCTGCTGCAAAGATAATCAACGCTATTCCTCCAATAAGCAAAGCGGGCCAACCAAAGGAGATTACTCCAATGAATGCTATTCCTGCTACAATACCAACCCTTACTTTCACAACAGGATCATGAATCTCTTGGCCAGAACGGAACCATGACCAAGGCTTCGCCAAAGCAATCAGGCCACATGGGAAAAGCAAGAATGAAGTCCACATGCTGAATTTAGCAGAAGAACCCAAAGCTTCACACGTTTCGTCACAGGTACCACCTGATCCCCCCAAACCGGAACCCATTCCAGAAAGAATCCAGATAAATCCCAAGAAGATCATGAGTATAAACATCACAACACTACCGGCAATAATGTAGAAACCAACCATTTGCGCTGTATCACCTTCAGATTTGGCGATGATGATTTTCTCTCGTACGTATGATACAGGACCTCCACCAATCGTAGACGGGACGATCGTACTCTGCGAATCACTTGCAAGAGGAACTGAGGTATCTTGGAAATTAGTAGGGTCTTCCGTTAAGAAAACCGTTTTTTGCGTCTTCGTTCCTAATGCAAATGCAAACCAAACGATCGAACTCAAGCACGTTAATATTGAGATTAAACCCATGCATAAAAAATCGGAGTAACACCAGAATCAACCGTATCTCCATCATCATACATCATACCGCCAAGAACATTTACTGCCATCCAAATGAGAATGGCGATGCCAGCGAGAATTGCGGGTCCAGAGAACTTCTTCCAGTCCATTCTCCCTAGGTTTACTGCACAACACTTCAATGATGCCCCTGCAATTGTTCCAAGGGTAGCGTTAGCATTGACCCACTGAAAGCCCATCGTATTGCATAAGAAATGCAGTGGGGTTTAGGATACGCCCTTTGCTTACCCAAACTCGATAATATGATAGAATTACAATACATACCTCCATACATACGCAACCACGCTTAATTATCATTCGCTAATGGGGCAATCATGAGCAATAAAGTGAACAAGACGATTTCTATTGATGCAAGACTGAATGGTATAGCCAAAGAAATGCCGAACTTTTCTGGTTTCGTTCAACATTGTATCGTGACTTATACAGAAGGAAATATCGAAATTGATTGGAATCAAATCAACACTCAATCAAAGAACGGCAATGATGATGGTGAAAGCAAAAAAAAGAAAACAATTTCTATTGACGAAAAACTCAATGAAGTCACCAAAGAGATGCCTAATTTTTCAGGTTTCGTTCAACATTGTATCGTCGATTATACAGAAGGGAATATTGAAATCGATTGGGAGGAAATCAACACTCAATCAAATGAAGAAAAGAAAAGGACGCAATTTGGCGTTAATGAATTCGGATATGCAAATAAAATGGTGTACAATGGAGTTGGAGGTTCTCGAGAAGAGAGAGGGCGTTTTGCAGGATTTATACCACGAACCTGTGCTCTTTTGATCGATTTGTTGCTGATTAGTGTCCCAGGTATACTCTTGAGTCTCGTTGGGATTTCTTCCGGTGTATTGTTCCTAATTGTTGGTCTAGTTTATCCTGTTCTCTTCAATGCCTCATCATGGCAAGCAACACCAGGAAAACGCCTCTTCGGGTTGGTTGTTACAGACTATGACGGAAACAGAATCTCAAGGAAGAAAGCACTCAAACGACATGCTTTGATTATTTTGATAATAATTACGTTTGGATTCGGATATTTAGCACAACTTTGGACTGATCACAAGCAAACAAACCAAGATCTGATAGCTCGAACCTTAGTTGTGAAGAAAGGCATGGACAACTGGGCTCAATGATTTTTCAAATGGAACCGATGCCAAGGGGACCCCACTGATTAGATGGATGAGCAAAGGGTAATCTTTGCGTACCCGTCCATGCGAAGGGATTTCAAAGGGGTGGAATTAGCAGAGAGTGTGAAGAATGCTTCGTTCTTATCGTTGTGGGATACAATCTCTACGGTTGTAAGAGATTGTGCTAAAGGACTTGAAATAGCAGTCGATGAGCCTGGTGATCTCTTTGTAAAGACAGAACATGGACGGCCCTTTGCCAGGGTGAGGATTCAGAAACAACACGTAGGAATTTATCTTTTGCCATTGTACTATTTTCCAGAAGTTTTGCCCGAGGCTTTATTGAAAAAGAAATCCGGAAAGAGCACTCTAAAATTCCAACATGGCGATGTCGATATACTCCATGAACTGTCCACGCTTCTTGAGAACTGTTTGGCATTTATTGAATATTACTGAAAAAAATATTCGTATGATTGTTTTCAGTGGGCCGATAAAGGCACTTCCGCAGTATTGTAAAAATCCGATTCAATTATTCATAAAAAGGAGATCCAGTAGGGTAGTACGAAGGCAAGGGGGAGCAAAAACTCCTCCTGAATGAATGAAACGGAAATGTATAAATACAAATTCCAAAAGCCCTTAAATAGATTCACATATTTGTGTGAATTGGAGAGATGAATATGGATGACCAACAAGTGGAAGATATTGTGAAATGCAGCGACTGTGGAAGTCGCTCTCTATCAAGAGATGAGACCCGTGGTGAAGTCGTATGTGACGACTGTGGCCTGGTCTTGGAAGACAACGTTATCGATCAGGGCGCAGAATGGCGTGTCTTTTCCCCCGAACAAGGCGATCAACGAGCACGAACCGGTGCGCCCATGACCGTGATGCTTCACGACAAAGGATTGTCGACGGATATCGATTGGCAAAACAAGGATTACTCTGGAAAGACCATCAATTCTAGGTATCGATCCCAATTTTACCGCATGCGTAAGTGGCAGAAGCGAAGCCGTGTGAGCAATGCCACAGAACGCAATCTCGCCATGGCTCTGGCTGAACTTGACCGTATGGCGAGCAGATTGGAACTTCCAAAATCCGTTCGTGAAGCTGCCGCTGTCAACTACAAAAAAGCCGTTGACAAGCGCTTGATTCGTGGACGATCGATTGAGGGTGTTGCTGCAGCATCCCTCTACGCCGCTTGCCGTCAGTGCGGTGTTCCACGAACACTGGATGAAATTGGCCAAGCCTCCAGAACCGGACGCAAAGAGATCGGAAGAACGTACCGATTCATGGTTCGTGAACTCAAAATGAAGATCATGCCAACCGGTCCAGAAGATTACATTTCTCGATTCTGCTCAGGCCTCGGTTTGGATGCAGATGTTGAAGCCAAAGCCTACGAACTCATCAAGGCCGCACAAGAGAAGGAATTGACCAGCGGCCGAGGGCCAACCGGTATCGCCGCCTCTATCATCTACATTGCATCAGTTCTGTGTGGCAAGCGCCGTACACAGCGTGAAGTAGCAGAAGTTGCAGGGGTAACCGAAGTGACCATTCGCAACCGATACAAGGAATTGATTCAAAACCTCAACATTGAGTTGGACATTTGAGAAAACGTTCGGATCGCAAGCGTCTGCAGGTACGGTGAAGAGCGTGAGCAAAAGCCGAATCAAAATATCCGACGCCGCCTTTGAGCGAGTAGCCACCGGGTTGGTAGAAGCCTTGGAACGTGGAACCGAAGCCTGGCCTCTTCCAGAACCTCCGATGAGCGACCCGGATTTCCCTCCGATTGCACCTACATCGCCACACACATTATTCGAGCAAGGTCTCGGCATCCTCAGCATCGACCGAGGCATGTTTGACCGTCACCTCAATACGGTGGTCGACCTCATTGTTCCCCACCGAATGAACCTAAGTGATGACCCCTTTGAAGTCCATCAAAAATGGCTTTCACGACGGATGGATGAAGTTGCTCACAGGCTTCTTTTCCTTATTGCAACCGACTGGCTTGCCCAAGCCTTTGACCCTCATGCTCCTAATACCGATCGATGGTGGCTCAGCATTGCTCTGGTGAATGGTTTGGCCACCGTCCCATACGGCCAACCCGTCCATCAAGGCTACCATTTGGTAGAATCCATTGCCTTAGCCGAGCGACCTGGGACCTGGCATACGCAACCCGATGCAGGACCACAGCACATTGACTGGAACCCTCATGCCGTCGTGCCCAGGATGTCAACCGCAGTGATTGCTCACGAACAGGGAGTTGAGGCTGCTCGCTGGCTACTTGAACGTCTTGAGAACGGATCTCTTGACCGTCGCCTCCTTCTCATGGAATGGATACGCCTGCTGCTTGAGCGGAAAAGTCTCATCGATCCGCTCGGTCTCAAAGAAATCCTCCTGCGTCGAGCCCTTGATAGCGAAGGCGAGGTTGCCAACAAAGTTACGTTGTGCCTGGCAAAGTCCATTGAGGCAGACCGCGATTTTGGTTACCAATTGGCTCAGCGCCTCCACGGGAGGGACGAGACCTTGGTTCAACGGGCCATGGCCGATGTCCTCACGCGTTTATTCCGTCGCTTGGGATGGGACGCACTCCCATTCCTCGATGACATGCTCACCTCCCCTGACGAAGGCGTTCTCGCAGCAGCGAGTGCCACGGTTGGTGACGTCAAATACCTCGACAAAGGTCAGTGGGCTGACCGATTGAAGCAGTTGGTTGACCACCCACTCCCTATCGTCCGTCGCAACCTCGTCCCCAACCTGCGCGAGTACATTGACTACGACCCCGCCGATGAACGTGGAATTCTCATCGCACTTTGGCGAGATGGTGATGAGGTTGTTCGGACACGCCTCCGTGAATTATTACTCCGAATGGAAGAAGTGTCGTCAGACCATTTCGCTCGCCAAGTCAAAGCACTGCACGGCCTCGAAGCAGATCTTGAACCGCTTTGGGGCCCTCTTGAAATTCGTCGCGCCGGTCGTGCGGAAGCCTGGAAAGCATGGCTTGCAGGCGATGGCGAGCAGCCGACCTCATCGGCTCGTAGTGTTCACCAATCCACGAAAGAAGCACCACGAGAATTGCCAAATCTGGATGACGCCCTCAACACACTGGATGAAGATTAGTGTCATTCTTCCTCAAGAAGTGGGCCCTTTGTGATGGCCCAAACATACAATCCGTTCATGAGGGCCAAAGTCCCAATAAGTGAAAGTACCAACCCAGAAGGCACTGGAAAGATATTGTCAGTATCAAAGAGAACGATGAGGCGGGTCGCCACCAAGCACGTCAATCCGAAGATCACAACATTGAGCCATGAAGTTTCTGGATGCTTCCAAAGATTCACCGTCGGTGCGACTCCGAGTTTTCCAAAGGTTAACGAAAACCAACACAAATACAAGCACACGAAGCCAGCTAACCCCAAAACACCTCGAGAAAATGATTCTGAGGCCCACGGTCCCGCTGGTGCAAGGCCAGTAAAGGTCTGACCGACCAAGAGGGCACCCGCTACCGCGAGCACAAGGGGAGTGGATTTCCCTTCCATGGCCTCCCGTAGATGGCCACGCTTGAAAGCCTGTGCCTCCTCAGACCAACCATGGAGCAGGTTCGTGACGCCATCCTGGTTGCGGCTGGATTGGGTACCCGTATGTTTCCTGTGAGTGCCCTCCAACCGAAAGAAACTCTTCCGCTCGTAGACGTCCCCCTTCTCACTCACTTGGTCATGGAAGCGAAAGCAGCCAACATAGAGCGTCTTCATCTCGTTCTCTCGCCAATCAAATCCTTGGATGGTTTTTTTGCTGACCAATCTGCTCTTGCAACCTATCGCAAAGACATCGATGCAACACTTTTCAACATCGCAGAGGGATTAGAACTCCACACCCATATCCAACTCGAACCCAAAGGCGTAGGAAATGCCATTGAAGCGGCCCTTGACAACATCAACGGACCCATGCTGATCATGCTTGGTGACAATCTACTGATGGACGTTCACGCTCCAACAACTGCCTATCAAGCATCAAATGCTTCTCGCTCCTTGGTTGAAGCTTACCAAAACAGCGGTGAGCCAACGGTGGCTTTGATGGAAGTAGCGCCCGAGGAAGTCGTCCATTACGGCATCGTTGATTTGGACGGGACTCGCATTTCGAGTATTGTCGAGAAACCAACGCTCGCCCGGGCGCCCAGCCGGTTTGCTTTGTGCGGCCGGTACGTTTTTCCAGCAACAACTCAACGTCTCCTGCAAACCTACTCATACGCCCTTCACGGTGACCTACAAACCATTGCGCTTCAGGAACATTGGATGAACGAAGGCATACTTCACGGGTTGGTCCTTCAAGAAACGCAGTGGTACGACTCAGGCTCACCGCTTTTGTGGTTGCAGGCACAAGTTGACCATGCTCTTCGTCGACCGGATTTGTCACCATCAATGCGAGCGTGGTTGAAGCGACGTCTCAACGATTAGCGTTGACCCGGCTTCCAAAACGAAAGTGGCTCGGGCAATTCACCCTGAGCACATCGAAGTGCAATATGGTCAGCACGCTCGTTCCAACGATGTCCACGGTGCGCCTTGATATGTGACCAAGTTAACGGTCGTAAGGCGGACACTTCGGTCCAAAGTTCCTGTACGTGTGCGACAAGGGCCCGGTTGGCTTTGGCATTCCACAAACCGCTCGCAAGGTTACCGGCATACGTGGAATCTGCGCGGATTACCGCGGAATCAACACCTCCTTCAATGAGTAGCCAACGAAGTGCTGCGGCAAAACCGCTCAATTCCGCCGTATTGTTTGAACCGACCTCGGCTCCAATAAAACCGGGTTCAGTAGGTGATGTGATGACCATACCAGTTTGTTCATGGTGGAGTTCGCCAGAACCTTTGCCGAGGCCAGAATCACCGGTAATAACGACCAGGCCCCACGCTGCAGGCGTGTGTTCATCCACGTTTTGATTCCCTAAGCAGGACCCGTCAACATAGAGGCTCCAATGTGGAGATGGAGCCAATACGCTCACTCGCCAATCTCTGATTTGTAAGCGGCTGCATCCATCAAGGCGGACACAGCCTCGGGATTATCCAAGGTCATTTTGACGATCCAACCTTCGCCATAAGGAGAGGTGTTCATGAGTTCAGGAGCGTCTTCGAGGTCCACGTTCACACCCGTAATGGTCCCGCTAAGGGGTGCAAAAATAGGCGAAGCAGATTTGACAGATTCAACCACTGCGAACTCGCCCATGTCGCCGACAACATCGCCTTCTTCTGGCAGTTCGATGTAGACGATGTCGGTCAGCATTTCTTGTGCGTGATCGGTGATGCCGATGGTGACAGTGTCGCCCTCAACTCGCATCCATTCGTGCTCTTTCGTGTAATACAATCCATCGGGGACTTCGCTCATGACCTCGCCTCAAAAGTTTGGAGGTACAGGACGCTCATGAATCCACCGATTCCTTCTCAAAGAGGAGATGTACAAAACGGGCAGGTACTCCAATCTGCTTGGACGCTTTGCCCACAACGCTTGCATTGAGATTTATGACCTCGATCTTCATCAATCATCACCACTGAATCTTGAATGATGGTGTCGCCAACACTGCCGATGTAAACGGTGGTAGAAGGATCGATTTCCATTTGCAATTTACCCGCTCGTGCGGCTTCAGGAAACATGCCGAGGTCGTAGTAGGCTTTTGCTGCCTCAGCGTATTCATTCGCTTTCTCAAGTTGGCGTGCTTTGTTGATTCTTGCTTCCATTGAATCAGGGGCCGGTCCTGAAACTGGCTCGTTTTCTAGAGGTACACGTAGCGTTGGCGCCTTTGTTTGGGTCCGCATGGCAATCGGGAGGATAAGGAACATCCCACAACTGCACATGAAAGCTGCATTGATTCCGTTGCTTGGATTCTCTGAACCGGCAAGAAGAATCATTCCAAGAGAGACAGCCCAGAGTTTGAGCCACCAATCGGCGATTCGATTCATTCTTCCTCGCCTCTGATGACTTCAGAGGTCAACACCTTTGCCTCGAGGTGGGCCCATTTTGCATTGACATCTTCAGAGCGTTGGAGTTCCTCAACCTCTTCTTTCACTCGCTTGGCCATGGCATCATCCGATTCGCTGGAGAAGTACCGAGCCAGGGGCCCTTTGCCACGGGAAAGCAACCATCCAGAGGCAAAGCAGAGACCTGCTAGAATTGAAAAGCCGTGAGCGAGTGAAGGTTCAGCAAGACTCACTCGCTCGGCCTGAAGTGCGAAGCCCAGCCCCAAGACCAGCCCGGTAGCGGTTCCATACAACAGGCGAGTCATCGCTATTGCTGGAGGGTGCATGGCTAGGGCACCTCGTCTTCACGGATGAAATAACCGATGGAGCAACTCCTCTCAGTAAGTTTCACGCATCAGCTTGTGAATTTTATATGGCAACAACGCTCTGTTCACCGGAGTGACTTCCAAAATGCGACCGTCGTCCCTTCGGCGAATGTCTTGGAGGAGCGGATGGCGACTCTTTTTGTGCAAGGTCAACAAGGTTGGCATGTCCACTTCTAAAGCGCTACGCACTGCGTTGACAAAGGCTTCCGACTCAACGGAAAATTTACCAATTTCGTCGATGACGAGAACCTCACAATTATGCTGTGCGTAATCAATGGCAGGAATAGCAACCCGGTTCAATTCCTCAGTGTTGAGGCCATAGCCGAGAACACGAAGTCGTGAATCAATGCTCTTGTGAGCGATGACACCTTCTTCGCCTGAAACCAAATCGATCACCTTGTAACCCATTCGCTCTCCATGTTCAAGGAGAGGTTCGGTTCGTAGACCGCCGAGGATGGGGTTCTCTGTAGATCCGCCGCGAAGCGTGATTTCACGCGTCCGCTCATCGGACAACATGTCAAGAACCTTTTCCATAACAGCGGATTTACCACTTCGGGGGAGGCCTGTAATACCTATTTTTGGATGAATGCCCATTTTTTTCATGCCCTCCGAAGAGCCCTACGAGCCAATCTATGCAGATGCCCGATATAAAATATCGGTAGACTAATCCCTATTTCGGGAAAAATTTGCCTCAAATTACCTGTTCAGCGGGCGAGAGTACTGAAATTCGGAAAGGAAGGGGGCAATTCAACAGGAAGCATCTCCAATTCGTAGTTGTTGACGTTGTTATTCGCTGCCCAAGCGCGAGCCCACTCATCCAAATCTTGATTGTTGAGGAAGGAACAAAGCCAAGCCAAACCTTCTTCGAAGCTTTCGTGTTCTTCAACAAGTCGTGTTTGGATGTCTTGGTGGAGTTCTATGTGGTTCACGCTGTTACCAAGCACACTTCCTTCGGGAATGACGGCCCAGCGAAGACGTCGTTCTTGGTGTGCGTTAACGATCGCCTGACATGCAAGGCGCGGGCCGAATTTTGGTTGATGATCGCCCGTCCACATTGCAAGTTGGCGTTCACTGGCTCGAGAAGGGATGTCGGTGCGGAATGCAGGGTGTCGGATGAAGACATTCCCTTCTTCATTTTCAGAGAAATGCACGCCGCGAATGAAGGGGCGACTTCGCTTCCCTTTGACCCACGTTTCGATGTAATTTGCGTGGGCAGTTTGGTCGATTTCACCAACACGAACCCGCACTTGTCGGTTATTCGTTGTCAAGGGGTGCTGTTCATCGCTCAAACGAGGCAAGCTTGCTAGTCGGTCGAGAACTTCAAGCGTGTATTTCCGTTCCATTCGGTCTCTTGGGAGTCTCGGAATTGCCCAGGTATCTCGGCTCCATCCGACCCAACGGTCTTCTTTGAGCTCAAATACGGGTACTCGACTGGACAAACCACCGCCGTCACGGCGTAGATCCGATCGTGTGATCGGACCGTGGATGTTGAGTGGTACACGTTCGCCGTTGGCAGTGATGCCGAGAACAACAACGCCTTGAGTCATGCCCGGGAAGAGAAGGTTTGCTTCCTCAATGGCCCAGACTTGAGTCCATCCGTGCTGCTTGACCAAGAGTTCACGCAGCGGGTGTGAGGATTGTTCTCTCAGCAAACTATCAGGGGCTACCAAACGGAGGCGGCCGCCGGGCGAAAGGATTTGCAAACTTCGTTCAATGAATAAGCGGTAGAGATTGACGTTCCCTCTCATGGTCGAAAACCTCGGAGTGTCACCGTCCATGATCCCTCGCAAGGTTTCGCCGAGTTCTTTGCGCAAGCTACTTCCATCATCCATGCCGCGGAATCGATCTTTGATTCGCAACCACGGAGGGTTGGTAAGGACGAGTTGCGGGGCTTGTTCCCAAGGCCACAGGCCTTGGAGAGCATCACCCTGCAAGACGCCGAGTCCAAGAAGAGATTCCATCTCTTTGCGAGAAATCTTTCCGGGAGTTTCGGGACCAAAACTCACCAGTTCATGGCGGATGGATTCGAGCAAAAGTCGGACCTTGGTACTCTCGACAACGAGTTGGTTGATGTCGAGCAATTGAATGTTGGAAAACAATCGTCGCGTGTCTTCTTTCTTCATTTCGGGATCTGCTTCCTCGTGCGCATCAGCGTGACGGCGAATAAGGCGAGCGTGGAAGAGGCCACCGCCAGCGGCGGTGTCAGCAACTGGAAGCGGAATGCCGCTCAGAGTTCGCAGCCCCTTTTCGACAGCCGCTTGTTCGGCTTGATCATCGACTTCATTGTCTTGACTTGCCTTAGGGAGATTGAGTTGCTCAACATGTTGGCGGAAGCCCGGTGGAAGGTTACTCATCAGGAAATTCGCTTGTTGAACGGGCTTCTTTGGGTTGACCAATGTTTCCTTCAGTTCAGAGGCGATGACGGCGTCAGCAAGGCGAGGGGGTGTTGGATGAGCGCCGCGAGGAGAGCGGCCATCGGATTCGGCATCGTGCCGAGCGAGAAGATGGTCCAGGACATGGCCCGGATCGGTGAGGAGATTTGCAGGAAGGGTGGGCCAATCTTCTGGGAGAAGGGCCGCAATAGGTTGGAATGATTTGAGGGACTGCTCCCATGTTTGGAGCCAGATGTCGATCTGTTGTTCGCGGTCAGCAAGACAGCGGTCTAAGCGTGCATACCATCCACTAACTCCGTTTTGCATAATCCCCACCAAACCGTCGGGACGGCTTTCTATCTTTGAATGTGACTCTTGGAGCGAGGCTCCTTTGAAGGCGTTTTTCAGTCTAAAATCTCACGTTGGGCGGAGTACCATTTCCAACCTTCACCTACCCAATCGAGCAATTCTGTAAGTTGTTTGGTTGAGACGCCACCAGCCTTAGCGATGGTTTTGAGTGCGCGTATTTCCTTCTTATCGTAACTCCCATCAATGGCAGCGACCAAGGCCGCATCCCGCAAAATGTAGCGGACTAGTTCTTGATCCAAATCGGCAAGAGATTGTTCGAGCGCGATCGGTTGTTCGAAACCTGCGCGGATGGTGACCCGGGAAGCTGGGTGAATCATGCATCGCCCCATCATGCCTTCTATCACAGCGATTTCTTCTCGGACGAGTTCTCCATCGGCCGCTGCGATATTGACCAAGATCTCTGCGTAGCGTAGCAATTCTTGAGGAGAGCGATGGCCCAGACCATCGGGGAACATGACTCATTCCTCTAGATTGTCAAGGAGGTCATATCCTTCTTTCATCCACCGGTAACCTTTCACAGTCCACTGCAACAATTGGTCCACTGCATCTTCACGTAGACCGAGGTGCTCTGAAATATCTTCAAGGGCGTCACGCTCATCTTCGTCAACATTCCCGTCTGCCGCCGCCATCATGACGGCGTCCCTGAGGGCTAACCTTCCCGCTTCACCCGAAAGTTCTGCGAGGCAGTCCTCTAAAGTTGGTGGATTTCTCAACGCACCTCGAATGAGTTCGCGTTGATCCGGGGAGAGCAAGGCAGTTCCGAGTCGCTGCTCAAACATGGCCATCTCATCGATGGTCAATTCATTGTCAATCCGGGCCATGTAGGCTAAAAGTCGGGCATAGGCAAAGCGTTCCTCTCGGGGCAGTTTGTGAACCGTATCTGGCAGCATGGAAAGCCGGTTGCACTTCTTCCCAATGAACCCAACGGCTTGAAGTCCCGTCGAGACCCCAATATTGAAACCCACGGGCGAGAGCCGAAGGACGTGGATAAAACTTCGAATCCTGAGATTCTCATTTGGACCAATCGGGGATGTTCCGCTTGTGTTCAGGCCAAGCAGTTCTTCGAACGCGAGCGCCTTCCTTACACCGAGCGCCGATTGAAAGCAGACGGAAAGGGGCACAGGGCGTTTGCCAAGGCTACTGGCGGAGCAAAGACAGTTCCTCAAATCTTCATCGGAGATCAGCATGTTGGCGGATATGACGACCTCATTCAAGCGGCCAAAACCGGAGACCTGGACGTCATGCTCGGGCGAACCGAGGCGAAATCAACAAAAGGGTTTCTCGCTCGCATATCGTCTCGTTTTCAACGAGGATAATCCTTCAAACAAGCCTTGATATTCATAAAGCCGCACACATCCGATATGAAGGAAAGCACCAATGTCCTTGGTACACCGCTTCAGACCTGCTCCACGGACCCTGTGACGGGTTGGTTTAGGGATGGATGCTGCAATACAGACGACCAGGACCGAGGCTCACATACTGTTTGTGGTGT
Organism: Candidatus Poseidonia sp.; assembly: GCA_016778305.1. Classification (GTDB taxonomy): domain Archaea; phylum Thermoplasmatota; class Poseidoniia; order Poseidoniales; family Poseidoniaceae; genus Poseidonia. Next base: position 47,721 of record JADHPT010000010.1, read on the forward strand.
GATGAACGAAGCCTTCCTTAATTTTGCTCGGCAGCAAGGCAACGACCTCATTACCCCGATGCCACAATATGACTTTCCCGGATTAAAGCCCGGTGACTCGTGGTGCATTTGCGCTAGGACCTGGTTGCAGGCGGTAAACGTCGGGGAAGCATGTCCAGTTGACCTGGAAGCGACTCATCGACGCGCCTTGGATATCATTCCACTTGCCCTTCTAGAGACACATGCGATGTAGATTCGCTTTGGAATTGAAACACGAACACTCGCATCGCCAACCAAATCAGCAAACCCCATGCCAAGAGATTCGCCAATCCCAGCCAACGGATGTTGTCTGGAAAGGCTTCGCTCAGTATTCCAATGGTCATGCTGGAGCCAACCAGACTCGCCCCGTAGACAGGAACGGCGGTCGGCAAGGTCCAACGTACGGATTTACGGGCATTAAAGGTGAAGTGGCGATGAACAAAGTGGGCCATCACACCGGTCACGCCCCATGAAAACCCCCAAATGTAGCGAATATCGATATCAGTGGACAGGGCCATGAGAAGCTCCCACAAAAGAAAGAAGGCTCCACTGTTGAATCCCCCAGCAATTCCAAATCGCTGCAAACTTCCCCGAGGGGCCAATCGTGCGAACCAGTTGGTGCTGTTGGCATCAGTCGTCATTGGTTACCACATCGCTTGGTTTGCCAGTCAATATTTCACGCAAGCGCTGGTTATCATTTTGCAGGGCGTCCATAAACTCATACTTGACGCCGAGGTCCTCAGCAAGTGAACCCAAAGCAAGACTGTCCTTGGGCAAGCATTTACCGCCAAAACCGCGCCTCAAACCAAAAATTGGGTCGAGGTGAGACGGGCCAATGGGTTGGGCTTGCTCAGCCGTGATAATGTTGCGAATGGTGTACCAGTCCTCATCAAGTGCTTGACAGATATCATAGAGTTGATTGGCAAATGTGACCTTCATCGCATAGAAGGTATTCTTCGTATATTTTACCAATTCAGCCTGCGTTGGCGTAACGCGAAACACCTGCTCGGTTCGAAGTACGCCCGCTTCTCGGTGCTGTTGGAAGACGAGCTCAGCAACATCATCATGATGCGTTCCGACAACGAGGATGTCCTGATTGGCAAAATCTTCCAATCGCCTTCGCTCAACGAGAAATTCAGGCGAATATGCAATTTTTAAGTGAGGGTATTGCTCGTGATAGTGCTGTGTTGTACCAGGGGCAACAGTGCTTTTGATTACTGCAATAAACCCTTCAGGCAGGTCGTTGAGAACGCCTTCAACAATGCTGGTGTCGCATGCTCCTGATTCGGGGTGAGGAGGTGTGGGGACGGCAATGTATGCGAAGTCTACCTTGCTGGTCACATCGGTGAGTTGTGTGCCGCGTGCAGGATCATGAACAAAGAGCTCGTGAACGTCCTTGAAGCAATGCTCAATTGCACCGCCAACCATACCTGCTCCAATGATGCCAATCTTCATCTCATATTCACCTCAGTTTCGGTAGGGTGTGGGATCCAATTTCCCATCCTTTGCCATGATTGCTGCCTGCAAGAGTGCGTCCGGCGTACCGCAATCCACCCACGTTTCACTTCCGATTGAAATGAGTCTTGCATGACCGCTTTGAACGTACATGCGATTAACATCTGAAATCGAAAAATCGCTGCCATGCTGCTTTTCCGCTTCGGTCATAAGAGACCAAAAACGCTCGTCGTAAAGGTAAATACCACCAATGGCAAGATTTGACGGAGGATTATCTGGCTTTTCAACGATATCAACAAGCCTTTGCTGTTCATCAAGAACTCCAACACCAAAGGATTCGGGGTGTTCTTCTTCGCGGGCGATCAACACGCACCCAGGGGGGTCTTGGCTGCCCGAGAACTCTTCAACGGTTTCCTTGAGTTCGAGGGTCGTGATGTTGTCAGAGAAATAGACCAACAGGCGCGTGTTTTCGTTGTAGGGTTTTGCGAGGCGGAGCGCGTTACCAATACCTTTCGGCTCCTCTTCAATCACATAGTGAATCCGTTCTCCTGGCAGTCCTTGGCCAACATGCCGACTAATTTGTCCGATAAATTGGTTTGAGATGATGGTGATGTCTTTGATACCTGCTCTGCGCAATGTGCCCAACGCATAGTCGATGACAGGACGTTCATGCAAGGGCAACATCGTTTTTTGAAGGTAGGCTGTAAAGGGGTGAAGTCGGGAGCCGTGACCTCCTGCCACGAGGATTGCTTTGACTTCCATAACACAGGCAGGCTGGGATTCAATCTTGAAACTGTCCATATAGTTACTTGAGTTCATCCCCTTCCAACAAATCCTCAACAGCGCCATCCTTGGCGTTCTTCCCGAACCAATCTGTTTTGACCAAATCCCCCAAGCGACCAACACCGGCCTCAATCAAGTCCATATCGGCTTTTTCAGAAGCATCCCAGCGTTCTTGTGCTCGGGCAGCATAGGATTGATTAGCCTCTTCAACAAGGGATTCAGCAGCCCCCAACGGCCCTTCTATCCCGTCATAATCATGTTCGTGAGTCGCAGGATCTCGGCGTTTTGAGGATGGCTCAAAGGCGCTCTTTTCGTCTCCAAATGCGGGCCCCTTCTCGTCTGTCCCTCGGGTTCGACGATAGTTTGCGTTGGCGAGTCCTCCTGAGGCGGTTTTGTTCGCAAATGCATCGAGAATAAGGCCCCGCCGCTCTTCAGTCAAATCCAACCCCCCCACATCCTCCCACGAGAGTTCCATGTTGTCAAGGAGTGCATTCAAGCGTGTTTCCATGGATTGCTGACTTCGCAGTGAGCCAACGAGAACGAAGTACAAGAGAATCAGTGCCCCAAGAAGTACTGGCCACAACAAGGAGAGCATCGCCTCGATATCTTGGGTTTGAAGATACGCAGCAAGCATGAGGACATCAACGACGATGATGAAGGTCCATATGACCAATAAATTGCGTTTCCGCCGAGAATCTTCTGCTGAGAAGAAGTGCTGAATCAACTCGCGTTCGGCCCCGGCCACAATCTCACCTAGCCTTGACTGATCCGACGTATTTTTTCCATGGCCTCATCGGTGAGTTCCGTTTCAATGTCCCATCCGAGATCCTTGAGTCCATTGGCTCGACTTGCATCAATAATGACCCCCATGCGTTCGGCAGCAAATTGCAACAAAAGTCCGAAGATCAAAAGGGCAGCAAGCCCAAATTCCCACCGAGTCAGGTAGAAGATGGCGCCAGCCAAGAGAAGCGCAACAACCCCCCCGATGATCATGCGCTGCGGGATCAGTGCTGCTGTCTGTTCAGCATCAAGAACTCGTTGTGCAGCCTCTCGCTTCGTCACACTCGCCATGATGCTCTGAAAGGCTTCACTATGGTGAAGATGCCGCTTGACGGGTTAACCATTCATTGAGTTCTCGGAATTGTTCGCGATCTTGGTGGGCTGCTGTATTGTTCTCTTGCACCATGACGCTGTCAGTCATGGTCACGTTGGAACGTGGTTGCTGGACCATCTGTTGAAGAAGATCACTCATTGCTTGTTGCATTTTGGCGGTTTGATTGACTTGAACATCGAGCATTCGTTCCATGCTGCTGAGCACGACATCACTGCGTTCATGGCGTGCTTCAAGTGCCCTTGAAGCAGCAGTCATTGCCTCTTCTTGGCGTTTAAGTAACTCTCTTGCAGCTGGGCTACCAACGGCATCGCGGCGATGGATTTCTTCAATCGCGTTGTTCAATTCAATGTGGCGACGCGTAAGGGCGCGTTGTAATTCTTCAATGTGGCTATTGGCTTCTCGAAGGTGGAGCGTTACCTCTCTACCATGTCGTTGCATTTGAGTTAATTCTGAGCTATGTTGTGCCGATTCCGAGAGAAAAGCGACCACGACAGCAATGGCGAGGGCCATTTCTGGATGGACCATGAATGCCGTGGCCGTGAACCAAGCTAAACTTCCCGTGACGATGGATCTGAGTATTCCCATGTCTCATTATTACAACGCCGTTATGTAAAGAAGGTCTGCGGGACTTCTGTGGGACCCCATCAAGAGGGCAGTAAAATGAAGCAATCATCATCGATTTCAAGCAGGACGCCGGTGCTGAGCAAGTGATCCAGTGCTTCATCGGTTTCACCGTCTTCAATGTTTGATTCGCGGGTTGCATCAAAAATCGATGCCAGGCTGGCCACAGGCTCACCCTTGCCCATTTCGTTTTCAACCGCCATGATGACCGATTGGCACGCTATGGCTAAGAGAGGGTCGTCTGAATTGTCATTCGGAAGCAAATCCAAGAAAATGTTTGACGGGTGGCGTTCGTCGGTTTCGTTGCTTGGTTGCGGCGCAACGGCGCGTTCGCCTAAACCGCGAAGCGGATGCTCCTCGTTCAAGTCAAAGCAATCAAACAGATTCCGCTGATGAGGGTCCTCAGCATTCACTTCGGATTCACTGACATCCAAACGCCGGCCGAGGTCGTCCAGTCGGCGAAGCCGTTGTTCAATTTTCATTTTTTCTCGCAAGAGGTCGACGGCGAGCAGGTCCATCGACATGTTGGCTTGTTCAATCAACCAATCTTGGATGTTCCAGTTTGGGTTGACGCCCATCATCGTATCGGCGAGCTGTCTTACCTCAGGGGGCAGGTCTTCAAGGCTGAAGCGACTTTCATGCTCGTTTTGATGCTCGTCTGCCATGCTTCTCTTTGTGGATTGACAGCCTATGAAACATCCCCCTTAGAGCCCACTCATTTCGGAGATTCATCACCAATGTGAGGACCTTCATGTTTGAACTGAGAGCCCCGTATCACTGGATGGATTCTTTCATGAGCGGGGTTTTGTTCATGTAGAGGTGGCCTGTACGAGAAGCATGGGTGACCACAGAATCACGGTATTGCCTGGTGATGGAACGGGTCGAGAAGTCGCGCTTGAAGCGCAGCGAATTCTCGATACCATTCAGGCTCATACCAATCACGGTTTTGAGCAAACTGTGATCCCTTGCGGCGCCCAACACTACATGGCTACTGGGGAAGAATGGGCCGAAGGCTCGTTTGACTTTTGCAAGAATGAAACCGATGCCATCTTCCTCGGAGCCATTGGCTACCCCGGTGCACGATTGCCTAACGGCGATTTGGCTGGCGGGTCCGTAATTCTGGGTCTTCGCAGTGGACTGGACCTCTACGCCAACGTTCGACCGATCAAACTCTACGAAGGCGTACCTCACAAAATCCACGGAGGCTTCCGACAGATTTGGGAGCCTGGTATGGTCGACATGACCATTCTGCGTGAAAACACCGAGGGCCTCTATCACGCCCTTCTGCGTCGTAGTGCTGACCGTGCTCAAGGGCGCCCAGAGTACGAACCAGAGCCCATGACCTTCCCAGGCCTTGAAGGCGAAGTTGCTTACGACCCTCGTCCAATTTCAAAAGCGGGATCTGAACGCCTCATTCGTATGGGCTTTGAAGTCGCAGAGACACGAAACGGCGCACCGTTGGACGGAGTCCGCCGAGTTTCCTGCATCGACAAATCCAACGTCACACGGGGCTGCCAATTATTCCGCAAAACCTTCCAAGATATCGCATCACACCACCCCGGAACAGAAGCTGATTACGGATACATTGACGCATTCATGCAGTGGATGACGCGTTCACCAGAACAATACGATGTTGTCGTAACGTCAAACATGTTCGGCGATATCTCCACCGACCTGGGTGCTGTACTTCAGGGCGGAATGGGTATGGCGGCATCAGGCAATGTAGGCGACGATCACGCCTTCTTCGAGCCCGTTCATGGTTCATCCCCAAAGCATGCAGGTTTGAACAAAGTCAACCCCATTGCATCCATCAATTCCATTCAGATGATGATGGATTACCTCGGTCGTAAAAACGGCGATGACGACCTCATCGCAATTGCACGAATGATCGACGAAAGCGTTGCAGAACACCTCAAAGATGGACGCTCCCTCACCTACGATATTGGTGGAACTGCGTCATGCTCTGAGGTGGGAATTGGCATCGCCAACCGCCTTGGTGACAAATTGAAAGAACGTTAATCCTCTTCGAGGGCGTTCAACATTTCTTGAAGGGCTGCATTCAGCACAGCGTGATGGTCATAACTCGGATCAATCCTTAGGCGCTTGACCGTTTCACTTGCCTCCAGCATTGTGTCAAGTGCTCGAGATAATTCATCGACAATGGTCACCGAAGCGAGTTTGGCTGAGCGAGAAAGTGGATTGAGATCAATGACGACGACCGTTTTCCCCATGTTGACAAGTGCTTCACAACGATCGCCGTCTTCAAGTGGGACAAGAATGACATCACTGGCCAAGATTCCGTCGCTGTGGCATGCAGCGCGCGGTCCTTTCAGACCGGGAATGGTAGCGTCAGGCGCGTGACCGAGAATCTCGACATCCAAACCGAGAACGGCTTTCCGTTCATCGAGAAAGCTCAAGATGGCCTCCATTCGTTCAGGTGTACGATAGAAAATATTGACCTCGAGCGGGCAGGATAAGAATGCAGCCAAGCGCAGCATTGCATCACTGGCCAAGGCTGCTACATTTCCGTTCACACTCAATACAGGGCGTGTGGCATGATGCAAGCAGGCGAGCGCTTGGAGGGATGCCAAGCGAGCACTCTCAGTGGTTCGCTCACCCAGTAAGTAGTCGAACGCCTCCCCACGCCCGTGAGCGATCATGGCACTTCCAGCGAGCATGCCCCGTTCTGCAGCCACCTCAAGGCGATGTCGCATGAGCAAGGAGGCATAGCGTGGATGACTTGGGTCGGCCGCGATGTCATCCATGATGTACACCTCACAAACCTTTGATGAGCATGCTTAGGTCCAAGGGTTTGACGCCACGGTTGACGGAGCTTGTTGAAATCACATCGAGACCACACTCGTGCCACGACTTGAGATCGTCAAAGGTGATGCCTCCACTGGCTTCGAGCACAACATGCTCACGAATGCCTTGTTCGATCATTTGGTCACATACTTCCTTGCAGGCTTCGGGTGAAAAATTGTCAAGCATGACGACCAGACGGTCAACATCGCCAGCTTGTCGTCGCTGCGACCATGCCATTGCTGCCATCATGGCCTCCTTATCGGTACGAACTTCGACCTCAAGGAATGCCCCGGTTTGGGCCATATCGACCTCACTGAGGAAGGTCACCAACCGCTGTTCATGGGAATCCATTTCTTCGTGCATGCTGGCTAGATCGTTTTCTTTCACCATCATGGCGTCTTGTTTGGTGAGGCGATGTGTCAATCCGCCTCCCATGTGAACGGCCCATTTGTCGAGCAGTCCCCAGATTGTTTTTCGCGTGCAAGCGATTTGTCGCGGGGCGATGGCAGACCACTGTTTCATGTGGGTAGCGATTCCTGAGAGTTGCCCAAGAACATTCAACATTGAACGTTCAATGGTCAAAACGCTGTCTTTGTCCCCGGTCAATACGGCAATTTCATCACCCGAAGAGACGCGTTTCCCATCTCCGGCAAACCATGTAACCCGAACCGAAGGGGCCCAAATTTGAATCATGTAGTCGACAACGGCACAGCCAACAATCAATCCGTCTTCTCGGGCGAGAACGGTTGCCTCAACGGAAGACGAATCGCTTGAGAGAGGCATATCGATGCCGTCATCTCCGACGATTGCGCTGACCCACCGGTCAATACTCGCCATCAATTTTCGACTTGCTCCGTCTTCCAATGTCCACAATTCGTGGCCACGGTCGTGCGGCACCTTCGGGTCATCGCCCATGGAGAGGGGAATGCGGGCTACCTCTTGAAAGCACCCCTCCATTCATCTTTTGATGGGATGCCCCGTGTCCTCACCATGGCTCGTGTCACGGTCGTAGGGGCTGGAATCGCTGGCCTCACGGCAGCACTGTACGCCACAACAGCCGGGCATCACGTGGTCGTATTGGACCGAACCGACCGCCTCGGCGGCCGAGGCACCTCACAAACCATTGACGGCATTCCTTTTGGATACGGCCCCCACCTTTTAGACCGTAAAGGTCCGCTGGCTCAAGTCACCAAAAAAGTGAGTCGCCTGAAGATGGCCCTCGCCTCTCCACGCCTCGATCGTCTTTTTGTAACGGGAGTCGGACCCCTTCGCCCCCGTAACGATGTCAAACAAGCCGCTCAACTGCGCCGGGAACTCAAACACCACCAGCCCGAATCAGAGGCCGTGAAGGGCGCCAACCTCTTGGCGAGTATGGGCCATAGCCCCCCCTCATCTTATCGATTGAAAGCGTTGACATCCTCCAAACTTTCGCTGGTCGGAGAGGGCTGGGCTGGTATCGTAGGCCGAATGGCGGCGGCTTTGGATGAAGTAGGGGTTTTGATTGAACCAAACTGCAACGTCACTGCCGTGCACGAGGGCCAAGTAAGTCTCGAGGACGGGCGCTCATTCCAAAGCGACGTCGTCATCCTTGCATGCGGGGCCCACACCGCCCGCCACCTCCTCAACGAAGTGAGCCCCGCCTTGCTTGACAGCATCAAACCACTCAAAGCCAGTACCCTTGACATTCTTCTCGATTCCAAACCACTGAGCACGAAGCACGGCGTGATGGATGCAAGTGAGGGGGCGGTTCTTCTTGAGTTAAGCAATATTCAATCGAGGTTTAACGTACAGGGCAGTCTGCTTTCTGCAGCTCTCTTTGCTCGAGATGGCGAGGGCCATGAAGCTCGAGAGGAGCGCTTGTTAGCGTTCGTTGATCAACACGCCACGGGATGGCAGCATCACGTTATCCACGAGCGCCGTCAACGCAACATCACCGTTCAGACGCAAGGGGACAAACCTCCTTTTGATGCGCTTAAAGAAGATGGAATCTTGCTGGCGGGAGAATGGGTCAAAAGCGAGTCCATGCTTTCTGATGCAGCAGCAGAAACGGGCCGCAAGGCGGGACAGAACATTTCATCGGCTCTGTCTTGAAGCCTTATTCACCGTCACCAATCACGACAGAGCATGCGTTTGGTTTCATGGAACGTCAACGGCTTGAGAGCGGCCATTCGAAAAGGCATTGACGGATGGATTGAGACCTTGGATGCAGACGTATTGATGCTCCAAGAAACGCGTGTCCTCGAGGAACAATTGCCCAAGGGTTGGACGTGGCCTGAAGGTCATGCAGTCCACCTTCATGCCGCGCAAAAGAAAGGCTATGCGGGGGTTGCAACGCTGGCGAAAGGTGACCAAACGGTCCTCCCTGGATTTGCTTGGGGCGAAGACCCCGACGATATTGAAGGAAGAGTTCTGGTCACTCAACACGGCTCTCTGCTCTGCGTGAATACCTACTTGCCCAATGGTGGAGGCAGTCCCGAGCGTCAAGCCTTCAAAGAACGATGGATGGACGCATGGCGAGCATGGCTTGCCCCTTGGCTTGAAGCCGACCATCCGGTAGTGGTTGTTGGTGACCTGAATATTGCCCACACCGAAGATGATATTTGGAATCCGACTGGAAACAAAAAAACCAGCGGTTTCTTGCCTCATGAACGGGCATGGTTCACTGAATTACTGGACGATGGATGGGTTGACAGCTTTCGTCATGTAAAAGGCGAAGGAGAAAAAATCTACTCGTGGTGGTCGAACCGCGGCAATGCTCGCGCTGACGACAAAGGCTGGCGCATTGACTATCTCTTGTGTAATCCTGCTGCAGCTGCCTGTATCAAGAGCGTTGACATCATCCGTCAGGCTGGCCTTGAGGTGAGCGATCACGCACCAGCAATATTGGACCTCGACCTCTAAGGTTCTCGGCGACCAAAGCGATGTCGGATTTTCGAGACAAACCAATAGCCAGCGTCACGCACAGGAAGCGGAATGAGCCAGGCCAACGGATACCACATGGCGTAGTACCACCTCATGGTAAGCAAGAGACGAATCGATGCCGCAGAGCGCACATAGACGCGATCGTTTCGTATGACATAGACGGAATCGATGGCTTGGAGACGGGGAGGGAAATCAGCGATCAAGGCCTGCCCTTCATCAGATTGAATTCCGTGGATTTTGAGTTCGGTGCCTGAAGCGACACGTTTGGTGAGGAAATGGGCAAGACCGTTGCACATCACACAATGAGCGTCAATCAGAAGTGTAGTCTGAACCAAATCATCACCTCAGGAAAGCGAATCCTCAACGGTTGTAAAAGCTAACAGGAGTGCATCAACGCTATCCCTCAATGCTTGAAGATCGTTGGAAGTCATTGAGAACTCCAAGTGGATTTCATTCCCTTCTATTTCTTCGGTAACGGTGGCGCCGTGCTCAGTTGCTACCTTGAGAAAATCACCCGCCTGTGTGGCAGACCCCGACCAGCGCAGGACCATCACGTGCTCTTCCGCCATGATGTTGTCTTGAGGTGGGCTGATATGAGGCTAACCTTTGGCCAAACCATGGCAAAGCCACCCGAGGCCCCCTTTGTCGTTGCGGGCAGCGGCGGGGTTGTAGTGGGTGAAGCTCGAACCAACCACGAGGGCAGACGAGCCCTTCTCCTTGTTCGAGGCGATGATGACACCTCCGAATTGAAAGCGCTTGTTGCAACAATGGGCATTCAAATCGTGGAAGTCCTTTCTCAAAACGGACGCATTGACCCACGTACGTATTTTGGCAAAGGCCGTTTGGAAGATATCGCAGAAGAGCGGAAACATGCCACAGTGCCACATCCATGGGCAAAGGTCGATCTTGTCATCATGCACACCAACGCCACGCCGCGGCAACTTGTGGGGGTGGGGGAAATCCTCGGCCTCGAATTGTGGGACCGCGTACGCCTTTTGCTCGCTCTTTTCACGGCCCATGCCTCTTCTGTGGAAGCCAGAACACAGGTTCGAATTGCACAATTACAGTCTGATCGTACCATCCTCAGAGAACTTGCTGCACGCCAAACAACGGGTGAACGAGCCGGTTACGGAGGAGGCGGTGTAACCGCTCTCCAAAACGTGCTTTCGAACATTGCAAGAGAGTTGACCAACCTTCGACGGCGACAGAGAAAACAAGCCAATGCACAACGGGAACATCGCCGTCAGCGTGTCCGCAGTGGCGCATTGACGGTTGGTTTTATTGGTTATACAAATGCAGGAAAGTCCTCATTATTCCATTATTTATCGGGCAAGGAGGTCCTTGTTGAGGACCAATTATTTTCCACTCTTGAGACCACAGTAGGTCGAATGGAAGACAGTCCGCGCGTTTTGTTGGCAGATACAATCGGATTTATTGATAATATACCAAATGCAACCTTAGCGGCATTTAAAGCAACTATTGCTGAAGCGCTAGACGCTGATTTGAGGGTGGTGTTGGTCGATGCCTCTGACCCCATTGAGGAATTGGGCCGCAAATTGGAAACCACGCGCCGAGAAATTCTGGAGCGGCAAGAGGAGGAGGCTACAGCCTTTCAAGAAACGACCAACCTCATGGTCGTCCTGACCAAACTCGATGTTCTTGACCAACCACACATCAAGGCAGCACAAGAAGCCGTGGAGTCCTTTGGCTATCCAACACCTCTGGGTGTGTCGAGCATGGACGGGCGCGGCATGGAGGAACTGAAATTCGCCATTCGAACCCACCTCTTTGAGCGACCACGAACCGTCACGATCACGCCTGCTCAACATGCCGATGACGAAGCATTGGAGCGTATCGCATCCGATGTGTACGATAACGCCATGGTCGAAGGGGACGAACGTGATGCTGGGCAGGGTGCAATGATGCGCGCCTGGATGACCAAAGTTGCTGCTGAGAAACTCAAATCGCGTTGGAAGCAACGCATTGACATCAAGTAGGTTGGCCTTTTACTCACTTCTATGGCGGAGTCCGTTCCAGACCCGGATGACTACCTCGAAGAGGTTGTTGAAGAAACCCCGCTTCTTTTTGCCTCCTCAGGGGCAATTTTGACCATTGAAGACCCGAACCTTCACCCGATTGGTCGCGCCATCGCCATCTTCCTTATTTTTGTCAGCATGCTTGGTTTTCTCAACGGATTGGACTACGCTTCACCCGATGACGGGCTGGTCCGTCCTGATGAATTCGTGTACCGTTTGGCACAGACCGCCCCGGAGGAAAGTGCTACCTTCAGAGGGACGATCTACGACCACGATGGAGCAGGTCTCGCCAACGCTACGGTGTACATCTCATGGTTGAATACAACCTCGAACATGTGGCTTTCAACCGAAAATCTGACCGAAACCGACGGGAGCTTCGAATTTCAGCGGTTGAATCCAGGCCTCGTCCGAGTTGACATCATCGCTGAACGAGACGAATACCGTGATGTCTTTTCCAACCGGGTATTGCTCTCACCTCCTGCTCTCATTGAGCCGATCGGATTCACGACACTGGACTTCACACTCCCCCCTCCAGCCGAATTCGCAGCCCAACCTTGTGATTCAAACGACAGCACTGATTGTGAAATTCGAACTATTGATATGACTTCCAGCCAAATGGACCATCCGCTCATGGACCCCAGTGCAGCCACGACCTACGTCTTGGTTGGATTTGGTTTCATGGGATTGGCCCTCATCTCTGCAGGCTTTGCGGTCTGGACATTGAAGAACGGATCCATCATGCTGCTTCGAACATCTTCTGTTCTGTCGATGTTTACGATGGGCCATTATTACTCGGCATGCATCTTTGGCCTCCTCGCTTTTGTACTCACCTTTGCGGTTCCACGGCGACGCATACCGCTGACCGATTGACGCTCAACAAACCCAGGTGACCGTGCCGGTGTCGACATCATAGCGTGCGCCCCGAACCTGCACGCCTTCTTTGAGCAAGGCATTGGCCTTGAGGCTGGCAACATCTGCTCGTAATTTTCCTTCCCAATCATCGATCATTCGGGGCTCGAATGAGGAAAAATCCATCCCACTCAGGTCGGTTAATTTCGTTCGTACTTCCGTTAAACTCAAGCTTGCCATCGCACACTTTGTGTGAGGCATGATGACGATATTGTGGCAGTCAAGCAGGTGGCTGGCCAGAACGATGTCACGCTCAACTTCACTGTTCATCTGACCTCCAGCATTTCTTAGGACCTTCATGTCCCCTTCCTTAAGCCCAAAGATTGCATGAGGTACAATTCGCGAATCCATGCATGTAAGGAGCAAGAGGTGCGTCCCGGCACGGCCAGGTACACCCTCAGCCGTGAACGACTCTACATAAGCGGCATTGGAAGCATCGAGGGAATCGGTGAATGACGGCATGCGGCTCATGGTCTCATGCACAAAGGTAGCATTTTGTTCTTGCTCGTTCTGTGATGGTACGCGCAAGAACCCCGTTGAACCAATCAAAGAAGCGACCTCCTTATGTTGGAGGACATCAACCTGCGGGCATGGACCTCAAGGGTGCCACGTGGATGCAACGCTCCTTGAGCGAAAGTGTGTCCCTCGTTCACCTGATGGAGAACGGTGATGTATTCGCAGGTGGCTGGGACGGGCGCCTCATTCGTTGGAACGAAGAAGGCACGACACTATGGTCGTCCCAAACCAATGACCGAATCAGCGCCTTGGCTATCAACGACGACCTTGTTGTCATTACCAGCGGTTTGCACCTCGTTGCCCTCTCTCTCGATTCGGGAGAGGAGCGATGGTCCGTTGCGCTTGAAGGGAGTGCAGACGATGTACGCTGGTGGAACGGGCACATCATAGCGGTCTCTTCGGTCTACGATATCGAACACAATGATTTCATTGAGTCTGCAATTTGGATGTTTTCTGACCGAGGAGAACAGCAATGGGTGGAACGGATGGATGAGCGCCCTTGGGCCTTGGTTGAATCCGACGGGCACCTTCTTGCCGGCTTGGGACGCCCTCGTTGTGGATGGCTCGATATTAGCAACGCCCCGCCGTTTTTGCACACAAAACCACCCACTTCCTTCCCCATTACATGCGGTGTTTCGGGGCGTGAACGTCTTCTGTTCGGTCAGACCGACGGTTCGGTTGTCACGCATTCAGGCGATGTTCTCGGGACAGAATCTGGGAGCGTAGAGGCCTTGACGTGTCTGCCAACGGGCTATGCAGCATCGACCGATGAGGGGCACCTCACGGTACGAACAGCCCAGGGGGACCTCACTTGGGAATCAAAAGGCGAATCGATCTCCGCCCATTGTGAGGCATTTGAGGATAACGACAGCACGCATTTGTGGGTGGCCCGAACCCGCGGCTTGAGCGGGGAACTATCGGTATTTGCAGCTGCTACCGGCGCACGTGTTGCAACCGGCCATTTTGATCGTATTCGTTGTATTCAAGGAACAGCAAACCGTTGTGTTATCGGTTGTGAAAACGGGGACGTCTTGGTATGGGACCGGGAATTATTCATGCGTCGCCTGAATCAGGGCGAACCACAACATGAGCAGCCCATAGACGAGCGGAAATCTGCTCTTCAGGCAAAGCTCCGAGCCCTACGTCAATAAGGGTGTGAGGGCGAATTCGCGCCGTTAGAACCTTCATGCTCAGCCTTGTGCGTTGGATGATGATACAAGCACGGAAGAAGGCAGAACCTTCCCGTGACCGTTCTTGGCTTTCCTATACATTGACGCTGAGCATTCTCATTTTGTCTGTGATCTCCTATGTTTTCCTTCACGACGGTACTTCCTACGATGCCGGCCAAATGCACGGGCAAGGGATGCTTTCCACCCTTGCACTGACGCTCTTTCGTTTTGGCTGTGCCTATCTCGTCATTCACAGTGCTGTCGTATGGATGGTTCGAAATCCAACTCCTGGAATTATGTCGCCTTTATTCCGGGCTGATCGTGAAATCAGAATGCATCAATCAACAGGCTTTGAACGGCTGGTCCCTTTTAGTTCATGGACGATGCTTGTGTTTGGCGTTGCCATGCTTTGCAACGGGCTGGGTTCGCTATGGTATCTCCTTGTGGGCGAGCCGTCGAGTTTGGTCCTGCACCTTGGAACGGCTCTTTTTGCAACCGCTTAGAGCAGCGCAGCGCTGACTTCAATCATCGTTCGCTACGTGATTCTCCCGGCACAAATGAAGGAGGGAGAGGACATCTATCACATGTTTTTACCACACGAACAAGTCATGCACAATTGGGCATTGATCCTCCTCTCGTGCGAATTGGTATTCGGCACGCTTTCCATTCGTCTTCCGATGATGATGCTAGGGTTGACCTATGGGGCGGTATATCTGATGTTTGCAGAAGCATGGGCTCGATACGGTGGTGGGTATTACGTATACGATTTCATTGACCCTCGTCCCAAAGAAGGTCCCGTCTACCTGGTGGCGTTGATGCTCATTTGTTCCGTAGCATTTCTACTCGGTTTTGGCATTTCAGAGGTCAGAGAGTCCTATCCATTGCTGGCATTCGGCCTCATCATAGCCTTCGTGGGGCTATCGACGCGCTTTGGCCCGCCTGCGGGATACGAACCGAGAGCAGAATGAAATCAGGAGGGCCCCGTCATGTCTTCAGGGCGAACCCAGGCATCGAATTCATCGTTGGTCAAATAGCCCAACTCAAGTGCGGATTCACGCAGGGTCGTTCCCTTTTCATGTGCATTCTTTGCAATCTTGGCTGACTTGTCGTAGCCAATGTGATTGTTGAGGGCCGTCACCAGCATCAAGGAGTTCTCAAGATGGGATTGGATGTTGCTTTCCACCGCTTCCAGACCTTCTACACAGCGTGTACGGAAGGTCCTGCAGGCATCGGTGAGGAGGTCCACAGAGTGCAAGAGATTGTGAATCATCATCGGTTTGTACACGTTGAGTTCGAAATTTCCCTGACTGCCGCCAACGGTGATGGCGGTATGGTTCCCCATGACCTGGCAGCACACCATCGTCATCGCCTCAGCTTGGGTAGGGTTCACTTTACCGGGCATGATGGAGGACCCCGGCTCGTTGGCG
Source organism: Candidatus Poseidonia sp. (assembly GCA_016778305.1). Classification (GTDB taxonomy): domain Archaea; phylum Thermoplasmatota; class Poseidoniia; order Poseidoniales; family Poseidoniaceae; genus Poseidonia. The sequence continues at coordinate 63,496 of JADHPT010000010.1, forward strand.
GGCAGGGCTAACTCGCCGAGACCACAACGTGGTCCAGAGCCCAACCAACGAATGTCGTTGGCGATTTTCATCAAGGACACTGCAAGTGTGTTCAGGGCCCCCGATGCAGCGACGACGGCATCATGAGCTGCCAATTGTGCAAATTTATTCTCTGCGGAACAAAAGGTCAGGCCGGTGATGTTCGCAATCTCATCGGCCACCATTTGGGCAAAGAGCGGATGGGCGTTGAGTCCTGTTCCAACTGCGGTACCGCCCAGAGCCAATTCGAACAGGTCATCGAGTGCAAAATCAAGGCGCCGAAGATCAGCGTCCAATTGCGCAACCCACCCCGATGCCTCTTGGCCAAGAGTGAGTGGGACGGCGTCCATAAGGTGCGTACGGCCAATTTTCACAACGTCTCTCCACTCTTCGCTTTTCGAAGCAAGTGCCTGGCGTAGCGCACGCACACTCGGGAGCAATCTGTGCGTGAAGGCTTCAGCAGCCGCGATGTGCATGGCCGTAGGAAAGGTATCGTTGGAGGATTGTGCTCGGTTGACGTGGTCGTTTGGATGTACAGGGGACTTGGAGCCCATTTCTCCTCCCGCGATTTCAATTGCCCGATTTGCGATGACCTCGTTGGTATTCATGTTCGATTGGGTGCCACTTCCAGTTTGCCAGACACGGAGAGGAAAGTGCTCGTTGAGGTGTCCATCAATGACCTCTTGCGACGCAGCGATGATGAGGTCGCCAACTTCGGAGTCGAGCTGTTTGAGTGCCACGTTGGTCTTTGCAGCGGCTTGCTTTAGCACACCAAAGGCCCTGATGACGCCCGTGGGCATCGTGTCGTGACCGATGTCAAAATTGAGAAGCGAACGAGCGGTTTGGCATCCGTAATAACGATCTGAAGGGACTTCAAGTTCCCCCATTGTATCGCTCTCGATACGCACCTCGCCATTCGGAATGGTTCTGTTTGACGGGGCGGGCGTGCTTTTTCCGGGGGCGACTTCCTTGCCATCAAGCCCTTGCTGAATCATTTTCGCGATGGTTGCCGAACGACCGTCTGCCCGCCCTCTCCCGACGCGACGGTCGAGTTGTTGTGCGAGTGATTCGGGAATGCTGATGCTGATGATGCGACGATCGCCTGCGCGGTGTTTAACCATG
>JADHPT010000011.1 GCA_016778305.1 Candidatus Poseidonia sp.
GAACTTCCCCGATTTGACGGTTACTTTGCTGGAGTTGGTGGTGATGTTGAGTGATGCAAACTTGACCAAGACATCACCACCTCTCTGCATTGGGCAATGTTCGGTCAACCTTCGACCGAACTTCGGTCAACGCTCGGTCAATCTTCGGTTGAACTTCGGGCGAAAAGGCGGCGAGGAGGCTGGTTGCCTCCTCGATGAGTCCTGCTTGGAGCAAAGCGTGAGCCGACCTGATGGTTGCTTCGAGTTGAGCCACTTGGGTTTGGGGAGCGGAGACTGGTACGTCCGCCACCACTTTCGCGAGTTATTCTACGTTGATAACGGGAGGAGCGTCCTCCACTTCAACGAAGGATGCGCCGAGCATGGCGCTCATCAACACCACGAGTTGGATGATGATGATGGTGGAATCAATGTCCGTCATTATTCGGTGCAGAACCGATACAACGAGGGCGGGTCCTGAGGCAAGCACGATGACCCTGGCAATGCTTTGACAGCGCAACCGACCGTTGGCCAGGCTGGCCATGACGATGAAGATACCAAACCCAATGAGGATGCCTCCCAACGCATCGAGGATGTAGAGCCCAAGTTCATTTGCCTCGGGGTCATCAGTCCATGCACCGAAACTTTGCTCCATGAAGAAATCTCCAAAGAAGCAAGCCATAAGTCCGTTCAGTATGTATGCTACACCGGTGATGCGCATCATGTTTTGTCCAGTAAACCAAGTAGGAGCTGCCATGCACGAAATTCCCCAACAGAGCGTATAAACGTTCTGCGGATAAGCCCGGCAAAGCGTTGTCATCGAGTTGAGTTGGGCCAGGAGGTTTCTACCGACTTGGCGTTCGGAATTAATTCGGGGGGACCATCTCTCGCCCGTCGCTCATCTTGGCGAAGCGCCTTTGGTCACGGGGGTGGACGATATCGGAGGGGCCCCACGGCCAACCACCGAACTCAGTTCGTTGGTAATCACTAAACGCTTGGTAAATCTCATCAACAGTATTCATCACAAATGGTCCGTGTTTTGAAACAGGTTCAGCAATTGGTTTCCCTTGAAGAACGAGAACTCGAACGTCTTCATCGTTTGCTTCGATAGTGGTTGGAAGATTGGCATGGAGTTCCATCCCATAGGTTGGTTTGAGTTGATGTGATTCAACGGTAGCAGTCCCGCCATTGATGTGATACATCATTCGGTTGGCATCTGCAGAAGCAGTGGGAAGTTCAACTGAACCTCCTGCTTTGATGGTAAGGATGTAGAGAGCGACTTCGTTGTCAGGATCGTTGGCCCAAGATGCACTTGGAGCAGCCGGTGCAACATGCTCGTTCCAGCTCCCTGAGATGATTTTAACCTCACCACTATCCAACTGAATGTGTGGGACATCATGCGCCCAAATCATTTCGTATCCTGGTTCTGTCATTTTGTCCTTCGCAGGGAGGTTAATCCAAATCTGAAACAAGTCCAAACGATTGGGTTTGTCTTGGTTGACAAGGGGAAACATCTCCGAGTGTTGAAGTCCTGAGCCAGCCGTCATCCACTGCACATCACCGTATCCGTATCGCCCAGTGGAACCGCCAGAATCGAAGTGGTCGACAAGACCGTCAAGAACAACCGTGATGGTTTCAAAACCTCGGTGCGGATGAGCAGGAAAACCGGGGACAACTCTGCCGTGGTACATTTTCCAATCGTTTGATTCATCAAAGTCTGAGCCAATGTTACGGCCAATCAATGGCTCGTTTGGACCTTGAAGTTCGTTCCCTTCTGGATACAAATCAAGATGGTGAACACAAAACAAGAACGGGTCGAGCGTGTTTCGTACAAAACCCATTGGCTGATTCGAGATAACAGACTTATTCATGATCATTGCAACGACGAGGTGTTCATTAATCGTTGTATGATTATTCAGAATGAACCTTTGAATAGGGCAGTTTACTCCCGCAAACCATGGAACATGACGTGGTGTATCAGCGAATCACAGCCATCCTTGACGGTGAGGACGACTGGGTCACGGCTATGGCGACCGTGACTTGTGAATTGCACAATGCCTTCGACCACTACCACTGGACCGGATTTTATCGAACAACTTCACCTGGCATGCTCAAGATTGGCCCGTATCAGGGAGGGCACGGATGCCTAAGCATTCCTTTCGACAAAGGGATTTGTGGTGCTGCTGCCCGAACTGGTGAGACACAAGATGTCCCAGACGTTCATGCACGTGCAGAACACATCGCTTGTAGTTCGAGCACCAACAGCGAGATTGTTGTCCCTGTAAAAAACTCACGCGGTGAGGTCGTTGCAGTTCTGGACTTAGATTCGGACCTTCCTGCTGCGTTTTCTTCGGCTGATGTAGAACTCTCTGAACGAATTTGTTCATGGTTAGGTCAGATTTACCATCAATGACCTCAACAACAATTCAGTTGAGTCAGCGCACGAGGAGTACGTACGGTGGCTGCAAGTTGAGCCACTTGGGTCCGGGGTGCGGAGACTGATGCGTCCACCAACTCTCAGGCCGATTTGAGGCGTGATGAGTCAACCCATTCGTCCCAGTCTGCGCTGTGGTTTTCATAGGTGATGCGGTACAAATCGTCGTTGATTTCTAAGATTTGACCGTCCCACCAGTTTCCCTTCCACTCAATCTTCACGTGCTGCCCAACGCTGAAAGGGTTGTTGAATGGATGATCTTTAGGGCGTTCTCTCCATCCTGTTGGGCCGACGATGTATACGGTGTTTCTTGTTTCAATTCGGGCAGTTGCCCGATCATCGTAACGAATGTCGAGGATGGTTGATGTATTGATGCGCCCTTCGCCGAGTTTGGGATGTTCATAGGCATAACCTGATAGGACATCCCCATCAATGGAGGCTTCGTCCATCACAACTTCTTCTTTAGCGACATGATCGGTGTCATATTGCTCGGAGGCGACCATGAATTTTGCAAGAGCCCGATAGTCGATTTCGGAATCAAGTTCAATGCCAAGGTCTACAAATTCATCCAGCACATCTTTTACCGAAACCGGGTCATCGCCAATTTCGGTCAAGATTCGGAGATATTCACGAGCAGGAATCGTTCCGGTATCCGTTGTGTCAAAGACCTTGAATGCCTCAATCAACTCTCTTTCAGCTTCGTTGTCGTGCTCAATATACGCTCGAACAGCCTCGGAAGACTCGTCGAGTGGCTTGATGCGTCCCATGTGACATGGTCTTCAACATCACCGTCATCAAAATGGATGAGATAGGTTCCATCGGGGTTGTTTCGAGCAACTTTACCAGCATAGAAATGACCGTAATGTTTCCAGTTCACAAAGACTCTTGCCCCCTTTTCAAACGTAGTTGGCAATTCTATTTCAGGCGATGGCGGCGGAGATTCTTCAACCACTTGACCGAGCATGCCCATCTGCTGGAGGGCGGTGATGACGGCTTCGGTGACGGCAGTTGGGTCGTTGTGAATGGTCGTGTTGTGGACCACGTCCCCGCCTATGACTGAATCCTGCATGTTGAGTTGTTGTGTACCTCGGCCTGGTGGGGCAGGAATCCATTCACTTCCCGACCACATCCATTTTCCATCTGGGCTGAACACTCCGTCGTCAGTGAACAACGGAAGCAAAGCGCCCTAACCAAATCTTCGGTATCCGACGGGAGAGAATCGCGACGCTTTGGAAACATTCACGGCCAACAGTATGTTGTTTCCGATTATTTCGATAATCGACGCCCAATGAGGAATCCCAATGCGAGACTACCACCGAAGATACCCATCTCTACGAGACTGTCAAACATGGATTGCGCTTCCTGAATGGCGAATTCCCTCTGACCGACCAATCCTGCGGTGAGGCGATGCCAATCAATGACGAGGATGCTGCGAGCTTCGAGCCACTTGATCAACACAAATTGTACGATGAGGATGTTTCGAATCGTTTTTGAGGCCAACTGGAAGACCACCCCGATGATGAGTCCAATGAAGACGCCTTGAGTGATATTTTCTCCCAAGAGTGCTACGATGTCCATGGTGTTTCGTGGCTCATCACGATTATAACTTTGTTGAAGGTGGCTATTATTTGACGCCAGTCACATGAATTATGGTGGTTGCGGATGCAGCAAAAAGGCCATTCAATTGTTAGACGATGCTCTCATATAGGGAAGGCAAGTGGGATGCCTGTTCACCATGAAGCGAGGGTCACGTGCTTGGAAAAAAACCGGCAATCAACGTTGGAAGTGGCGCAAGAAGAAATTGCGACGCCGAAAGCGAGCACGCCGACAAGCGAAGGCCTGATGCTCAAGGTTGAATATACACGGGAGTATAGTATAGCTTGGTAGTATCGCGGGCTCCAGTTGCACAGGAATGACGACGAGTGGGTTTGCTGAAAGTTGATGACCAACTGGAGCGCCGACCTGTTGCAATCCTGCAGACTGCCCATCTGATGCGCAGTTTCAGAAGAAATCCGCTGGGGGGGGTTCAAATCCCTCTGCTCCCACTTCAATTCACAACCATGAGCAATCTTGATGCCATGGTGACATTTGACCAGCATTGAGGGAAGCATATGAGGAAATTGTTGGCCTTTGTTTTGATGGCATTGTTGATGGGCCCCGTCACGGGAAGTTTGGTCGCTACCTCTGAGCCGATTGAATGGACGCCAGTCGATGAATCACGCTTCCAATGGGTGCCCGCTGGATACAGCGAAACAGTGCCCCAGCAAACCATCGGTGAGTGGGTTGGCGACGAGACACCTTGGTGGGAGCAAACGACCTTGGACCTCAACCGTAACGGTGTCCATGACAGCCTCGAAACCTTCATCGGCACCACGGGAATCGGACTTTCCTACGGTGGAGAAGTCACATCACAGCATCTCAACCAACTTGACGCCTTGGGCCTGACAGTGGTCGACGTCATCGAAGCGGTTGACGCCGTGCTCCTCGGACAGGTCAATACCACCATGGTCGACGACCTTCTCGCCCTCGACGATGTCGTCATGATCGAACGATACGGACAGATTGTCCTGTACGGCGATATCCAAACTCCTGCAGTCAAAGCTCGCAATTCCAGCCTCTACCCAGTTGGGGCTTGGGACCTCGGCGTTTCGGGTGCCAATGTCAACGTGGCAATGGTTGACACGGGCGTTGATAATGAACACCCAGGCCTCAATGAAAAGTTCATCGCCGGATACGACGCGGTATGCTATCTTCATACCGATCCGACCTGCACTGCGGGAGGGGCGCGAGAAACCGATGGAACCTACGACCCCGATGATGGCAATCAACACGGCACTGCGTGCATGGGCATGGCGGCTGCCACAGGCGTAGATGCGAGCGGTGCGCAGACCGACTTCTACGGTTCAGCGCCTGATGCGGATCTCATCGACGTGCGTATCGGCACCGATGCAGGAGCAGGTCCCTTTGAGAATTATATCCTTGAACAAGAATTCTATGAATCGGCCATGAACGGTATCCAGTGGATCATCGACAACAAAGACACGGCTTGGCAAGGTGCGGATGAAGAAAATTACGGCATTGACATCATCTCTCTTTCCTGGGGCATCACCTCTCACGAAGGTGGGGGTTCTGACGGTGAAGACATGCACAGTCGAATCCTCAACGAAGCCATGGAAGCAGGTGTTGTTGTCAGTGTGGCTGCTGGCAACGACGGTCCCGATAACGACGGACTTTCCGGGATGGGTTCTTCCAGTCTCTCCATTACCGTGGGTGCGACCGATGACAAGAACACGATCGACCGAGAAGACGACACCGTCGCTTCCTATTCCTCACGCGGTCCACGCCGAGACAACGGTGACGGCAATCCACTCAACGAGCTCAAGCCGGAACTCTCTGCTCCAGGCACCAACATCGTACAGGCAGAAGGATGTGTCACCTCTGGAAGTTGCATCAATCTCATCGGTGGGTCTGCTGAAGACAACGGTTACACCGGGCGCGGCTCGGGAACATCCTATGCCACACCCTCCGTCACGGGCATCATCGCCTTGATGATCGAAGCCAATCCAGACCTTTCCCCTGCCGAGATGAAGGAGATTTTGAAGTTAACAGCAGAACGCCGAGGTGAACCCTCCGCACCCGAAGTTGACCCCTTTTGGAACCGTGACTTCGGCTGGGGTATGGCAGACGCTTACGAGGCAGTCAAACTCTCCATGCATCTGCGCGATGAGAATTTGACAGGGCTGATCGACGTCTCTTCCCAAGTTCACATTACCAATGCATCAATGAACGAAACCTCAGGGTTGTACGAAGTTCGTGGTATCGCATGGGGCCAAGAAGAGAGCATTGCTGCAGTTGAAGGACGATTTGGAGACGGTGCATGGATGGAGGCCAGTTACGAGATGGTCGAAGGCGGTCTCGCTGCTCTTGAACGCTTTGAATGGGTGATGGCGTTTGACGTTGACCAGCTGGCCAACGGAAACCAGACCCTTGAAGTCCGAGGTATCAACCAACAAGGTTCGCCCTCGCTCTCTGTATTCACGACCGTGACGGGCACGGGCCTTTCAGTGGATGATGCAGGCGCATTCTCCTCGCAGTCCTTGCTGATGATCGGCGGCGTTCTTGTCCTCATCATCCTCCTCGGTTTCGTCTTCAATGCTCGTGCGGATGAGCCCCTTCGACTCGCCAGTGGAGACAGTATGGACCACAGTGGAGATGGCATTCTTGAGGCGGAATTGGTTGATGACGCACCCGGTAAGGAAAGCGAATCCAAAAAAGGTACCTCATAACTGCATTGAAATGCAATGCTCCGTTGGCAATGGACATGCGCACCTACAGTGACCGTGCCCTTGCCATCCAGCCCACGGGCGTTCGCAAGATGTTCGACCTCGCTGGTGACGATGTGATTTCTTTTGGTTTGGGCGAGCCAGATTTTCAACCGCCAGCCATCGCTATTGAGGCATTTCACCAAGCCATGCTCGACGGGCGAAACAAATACACGACAACGGCTGGACTACCGGCCTTGCGTCAAAAGATTGCTTCCTCATGGGAGCACTACCAAACGGGGATGGACGAGCAAAATGTCTGCATGACCATGTCGGGGACCAATGCTTTGCTCAACCTCTTCATGACCTTGGTGAACCCGGGCGATAACGTTCTCTTACCCGAACCCTATTTCCCTCTCTACGGGCCAGACGCTACCTTGGTTGGTGGAGAAGCCCGCTATTACCCGTGTTTATTTGAAGATGAATTTATCCCGTCCGTCGAATCCCTTGAGTCCATTGTCGACGAAAATACAGTGGCGATTCTCTACAACTTCCCCAGCAATCCGACCGGCGGGACGCTTACTGCCCAGCAGCGGGATGAGTTGTTGGATTTTGCCAAGCGTCATGACCTCTGGATTATCTCTGATGAAGTGTATGACCGTATCGTCTTCGGTGAGGAACACGTGTCGTTCATGGGCACAGGGTATGAGAAAATCCTGATAGTCAATTCTTTTTCCAAGACCTTTGCGATGACTGGCTGGCGAATCGGCTATATCATTTCCACCAATTTAGAAGCCATGAAGCAGGTCATCAAAATTCAGTATTATATTTCGGCATGTTCCAACGATGCAATGCAATATGCGGTACTCGAAGCGATGGAGAAGGCCAACGATTATCCCGACATGATGGCGAAGGAGTTCCAGCAACGCTGCGACCTCATCGTCGATCGATTGAACGCCATGCCAGGTGTTCAATGCCATCGTCCTAAAGGTTCAATTTACGTGTTTCCAAAGGTTGACGTTGAAGGCATGACCTCTGAAGAAGTAGCACTTGAACTGCTCAAAGACGGGGTGTTGTGTTCTCCGGGTAACGCCTTCGGTCCATCGGGTGAAGGCCATCTCCGATTTGCCTATACCATCAGTCAAGCCGACATTTCTCGGGGCATGGACAAGGTGGAGCAAACCCTCAAGCGTCTCCAACAAGGGTGAGATGGTATCGATGACGCTGGTAACCAATGTTGTGTTTTTCAGCATCGGAGCCATTATTGGACACATAGGCCCACGTCTGCCCACGCTCTTCATGACACGCGCAAAAGGGTTCAATGTGCGCTTTGAACCTCATCCAGAGCCCGTGAGCCTGTCTCCATATTTGACACAACGCGTGTTGCACATGCGTACCTTTTACTGGTTGAGTTTGGTTCTCGCCGCCATTATTTTGGTGTTTGGAGCTGTTAGCCTTCGTTGGGGTTCAGCCTCCTTTGGATTCGGCCTCTGGTTAGCCGCCTCATGGTTGGCCCTTTCACGGCTTCAAGCCTCCCTCGGTGGCCGTTCTGCCCCCTGGAGTAAAGCCATGGCGGTAGAATTGCAATTGGTCATGAACCGTGCGTCTGGGCAACAAGCCTGCTGCGAGATGCCCGTGCCGATGTGGCACCTTCAAGCCATTCAATGCCGTCACTGCAAGACCGTTCTTGCACCGTTGGCTCGCCCCGACCTTGGCCGTCGCAGGAGCGATGGCCGTTTGCGTGGCTTCCTTCGCATGTTGATCACCGACGGCTATCCGTTGGCAGAACCGTTGAAGGTTGACTCGACCTCTGAAGAATAGGCTTCCACGCCTCTCGGCGAGGGCAACCTTTGAGGTCAGCACGGATTGGCTGAGTGCTATGGAGGGTCGATCGGCTGTGGGTTCACTGGCAGCACGCCTCGGCTTAACGGCTCAATTACTCGGTCAGATTTTTGTTACACCGCTTGCAGCCTTCGCCCTTACCTATCTCTTGGGATTCTCCATGGGCGGTGGAGACTTCAATATTCGAATTGAGATCGAGATGATTCCTTGGATTGGGATGGCCTCGTTGGTCTACGGGATGATCGCTCTCATTCTTGCATTGAGCATGGGTGGCTTTATGCCACTGAGTGTTGTTGAGCGAGGTGGATGGCGCTTGGCCCTCGGCCTCACACGAAATCCCAAGAGCTCAACACATCGCTTCATTGCAAGGAAGCGGTATGCCTCTTCTGCCCACGGAAGACTTTCGCTTTTGGTGCACGATCGACATGATGCAGGTCACGCCCTGTGGACGATTCGTGGCTCTCTGGTATTGTTGGCCATTCCGTTTCAGGTTCTTCTGGCCACCATTCCGCTGACCCTCGTTCTCCTCTTTCCAGAAGGCGTTGTTCGACAAAACCGACAATTGGAAATGGCGCTGCTCCTGTACTGTATCTGCCTTTATTTCTCCATTCGCTTCTTTCCAGCCATCGCTCGCCGTTACATCACCTTAGCGTCCATCGGAAGAAAACTATTGGGCAATACCCTTCGCATCTCCTGGGTCTTTCCCGTGTTCTTGTTGTGGTCAATGGGTCAACTTTCCACCTACATCGTCCAGCAGGTACTGGGCGAAGATATGGCACTCAACATCGCTTTTGAGAAGCAATTCTTTGAATCGATGATTTCGGCAAGTGCTACGCCAGAGAGTTCCTTCCTGAATCTCTTGACCGCCCTTGCTGTCATGCCAATGGCCGCTTTCACAACCCTTGCAGTCCTCGGCGGCGGTGCGGGTGCTCCACCTTCGTGGATGCGTCCTTCCAAAGAAGGCTCCAACCAGGATGAATTACAGGAGCAGGTAGAGGCGCTCTCCAATACCGTCAATCGCCTTGCTGCAGAAGCCCAAGCAACCCCGCAGCGTACCGAACACACGCCTTCAATCGTTCAACAGGTGTACGTTCCGGTCATCACGCCCGTCGCATCAAGTCAACCACCAGCGCAACAACACGGAGCACCACCCATGCAGCAAGATACTGCCTCGATGGTTGACGGTCTGGATTTTGAAGAGATTTCTGCCACGAATCACGGTGAAGTACAACCCGAATCACCACCTATTCAGCCCGCTCATGACGAGCCTGTTATCCGAGGTTTTGACCTGAGTGAAGATGCTTCTTGAGCCCAGTTTTCCACGAAAGAGAGCGAACCAACCAAAGGCGACCTTCTTATGCTCCATCCACTTCGGGATATTTGCTGATGTCCATGCGCCGTATGATGCCCTTTACCATCGTCTTGCTGTTGCTATTCCAAACCCTTGCCGTGAACTTCATGGTTCCCGCTGAGGCTGCATCCGGTCGCGGCGGAACCAATGACGACTACACGGTCAAGAGTATTACCGTTGGAAACTCGTCGGCACCTGCATCGCAATGGGTACAATCCGACGGCACCGTCGTGGATTACATCTTCATCGACCAGACCATTGAGGTTACCATTTCCGTTCAACGATTTGGAGGGTCAGCCATTCCCGATGAAGCCCCCGTCGCTTTGGACATCGTCCACCCTATCGGCTTCATCATGGAGTCGTTCAATTTCTTCACCAACCCCCTCACAGGCGGGCAAAGTTACAACCACATCGTAGAGTGGACGCCTACTGCAGCACATTCCGTACTCAACACAACCACCAACGACCTTTCAGGCGGTCTGATTCTCAGAGCGACTGTCAACTTTGACGACGACGACAAAAACACCAACGACCAGCGCGACAAGACGCTTCCCATTGCTATTGCAGCCAACGCCATGGAAGATTGGAGTCCCACCCTTGGTCCTCAATTCATCTCGGGCAAGTACCCCGCAGATGGTGGCGATGCAGAAGCCACAGGATCATGGCAAACCGATGCAACGACCAGCGCAAGCGGTGCCAAGCATTGGCGCCACTCTTCAGCAGGCAGCAATTACCCCTCGAACGCTGAAGCGACCCGTTTGGTTCATGCCCGCTACATGAGTGGCAATTCCTGCGATACAGACGCAGCAGACACTGGACTAACTCTCGTTTATCAGGCATATATTTGCCGTATTGCTTTCTATTCCAATGAATACGTATCAAGTCAATTCCACCTACAAGCATGGGGATCAATGGAAGCCGGCGACTCTGTCTCCATGGAACTCTGGCGAGGCTCAGGTAATATCGATGACCCCTATGAATCCATTTCTTGGGACATCGCTCAGGGCAACCCAAGCGCCGCACCCGGACAGTGGACGAATCTCTCATGGGATCCACAAGAAACTTGGTTGCAGATTCCGAACCTTGGTAATCCCGATGTCTTCCTCGGTGGCAACTCCTACACCTTCAGCCTCCTCTTTACCTCAGACAGCAGCGTAGCTGGCGAAGGCATGCACGTGGATGATTTCGTCCACTTTGGTGTCAGCAGAGTGACCGATTACACCCTTGACCTTCAATGCGATAATTCGGTCAACGGCTACACCATTGCCCCTAACCAAATGGCATCACTTTACTGCACATTGACCAACAACGGCTACGCTCCTGCCACCGTTCGGCTCCAGACCAACGTCACCAACGATTCCTGGATGGCGCCTTTCCCCATCATCCGCATGGATATCGAAGGCAGCAGCAATCACGGAACCAATGTCATCATCCCTCCAATCGGAGCGGGAGAGACCATTGAATTCTGGTCGAATCTGACGGTCCCCGCTGGTGCTGATGTTCAACAACGCATCTGGAATTTGTGGCTTACTGACGCAAGCAGTGCTCAACTCGGTGAGAAAAGCCGTTTGACCATGGATCTTGCCGTGAGCGAGCAATACGGCGTTGCACTGACCTCTTCGGTCGGTTTGATTGCCGCAACCATTGGTCCAGATGAATCCGGCACGGTGAGTTTCCGTCTGCAGAATACAGGCAACAAGGATGCAGCCTTCAATCTCGCAACGACCTTTTCAGAAAACACAGGATGGATGGCTGTGGTTGAGAATGAAACCGGCGTGATTCAACAGAATCCAATCACTCTTTACAAGGGTGAGAAAGTCAACCTTATGCTCAACATTACCGCACCCCAAGAAGCATCACCTGCCTTGGGAACCGAATCAAACCCCTATGTGAGTTTCAACCTGCGCGCAACCTGTCCTTCATGCAGTACGGCACTGTTCGGCAACGATGTGCTGGTGCGAAACGTCGAAGTTCCAGTTCTCCGACATGTTCAACTTGAAACTGAAGAATACACCTACAGCGGTCCAGCCAACGGAAATGCAAGATCCCTTTACCTGACCCTCCTGAATCTTGGAAACGACGATGAACAATACGATCTGAGTCTGGTTCAAAGCCAATGGCAACTCCAAGCCTCCCTCTTAGCCGACCAGTCCCCCGTCATGGACGCATGGGATGGAGAATCAACGGTTGTGGTGAGTCTCGCCATGCCAATCGGATTGAATCCTGGAATCTACACGGTGACGGTCAAGGCCACGAGCGTTGATGACAATACCGTCAGCGATAGTATCGATCTCAGCATTGAGATTCTTGAAACCGCAGCAGTCTTTGTCTCAGATGAAGAAACCGGGCAATCTTACATTCCCGGAGACCTCCCTCAGACCATGTCCTTTGAGGTACGAAACGATGGAAATAGCGACGATAGTTTTGCAATGAGTCTCGACATTCCTACTGGAATGGTCGCCCAGTTCACCAACCTCAACACCAACGGTGAAACAGGTGCGCTCGCTGTTGGAACAAGTTACAACGTAACGGTCGAATTTTCCTTTATCGACGGCACTGAAGGGCAACTCACGCTCAAGGTGATTGCAACCAGTACTGCTGACTCAGCCATCAGCAGTTCAGGACAAGCAACCTATCTCGTTGGCTCACAAAACTGGCTCAAGATTTACGCCATTGCTCCTGTGACCATCAACGAAGAAGGGGAGACAGAAGTCAAGGTCCGAATCGTCAACCAGTACACAACTGGCCAACTGGTCAAGATGGAACTTGATGATTCTGAAAGTAATAAGTGGCTTCAGGTCTCGATTGCCCGTTTGGACCGTGACTTCTCATTGGCCGTTGGTGAACAAAAGGAAATCACCTTGACCATCGACATTTCTGAAACCAGTCTCAAGAACCTCAACGAAGAAACCGTGACCGCCAACATCACCGTTTGGGCTCGTTCTGAAACCGTCAGCGATGCGGCCAACGCCAATCTCGAATTGACGCTCGTTCGAATCGACACCCAAAGTACCGATGGTGCAGAAGATGCAGGTTCTGGATTGCAATTGGAAAGCATCGCCCTTTGGGTCGTCTTCCTTCTCGTCATCGTGGGTGGCGTATTCGTCGTCATGTCAATCCTCCGCACAGAGGAAGAAGAGGATGAGTACGCAAAGTGGGGCGAAGAAGGCTACGAAGACAGCCTCACTGCAACCTATGGGGCGGTCGCTGCCGCTCCATCCGTTCCCAGCAGCATGCCAACGCCAGAACCAAAGGCTCCTGCGGAAGTTGCACCGGCTGCGCCCCTTGCCGCCCCCGCTCAAGAAGTCGGCATGCCTCCGCTCCCCGAAGAAGGCCTCCCTCAAGGCTGGACCATGGAGCAATGGAAGCATTACGGACAGCAATGGCTTGAGCAGAATGGTCGAGCCTGAACCCTTCTTCTGATGAAGAAAGCGAGAGCGTAGGGTTCAAGGCGCACGCCACCTCGCAACGAATGCCGGAGGAAACAAACATGTATGGAAATGGACAAGCTCCAATCTTTATTTTGAAAGACGGAACACAACGAACTCGAGGGCGTACAGCCCAATCAAACAACATCGCAGCGGCCAAGGCCGTGGCTGATGCAGTCCGCTCAACCTTGGGGCCCAAAGGCATGGACAAGATGCTGGTTGATTCAATGGGCGATGTCGTCATTACCAACGACGGAGCAACCATTCTCAAGGAAATGGATATTGAACACCCCGCTGCTAAAATGATCATTGAAGTGGCCAAAACTCAGGAGCAACACTGCTTTGATGGTACCACCTCAGCGGTCATCCTTTCGGGAGAACTCCTCAAGCGAAGTGAAGACCTCATCGAGCAAAATGTTCATCCAACGGTGATCTGCGAAGGTTTCCGGTTGGCTGCAGAACGTGCCATCGGTCTGCTTGAAGGTCATGGTATCTCAACCGAACAGTCTGATGATGTCCTCCTTGAAGTCGCCAAGACTGCGTTGACTGGTAAGTCTGCAGGTGCGGTCAAGTCCTTCATGGCAGATATCTGTGTTCGAGCGGTTAACGCAGTAGGATTTACTGATGAAGGTGAGCGGCTCGTAGACCTCTCCGATATCAAGGTCGAAAAGCGTCAAGGTGGATCGATCAAAGATTCGTCCCTCATCGACGGTATCCTTCTCGACAAAGAGCGTGTCCATGCAGGCATGCCTCGTTCGATCAGTGATGCAAAAATTGCACTCGTGAACTCTGCGATTGAAGTCAAAAAGACAGAGGTTGATGCGAAAATTCAGATCACTGACCCCAACCAACTCGCCCTCTTCCTCGAAGAAGAAGAGAATTATATCCGCAATCTCGTGAACACCATCGAAAAGGCAGGAGCCAACGTACTCATCTGCCAGAAGGGCATTGACGAATTAGCGCAACACTACCTTTCCAAGAAAGGCATTTTCGCTATTCGTCGTGCTAAGAAATCTGACATGGAGGCCTTGGGTAAGGCTACAGGTGGCACCATTATCACGAACCTCGAAGATATGAGCAAGAGCGACCTTGGTATCGCGGCACGTGTTGAGGAAAAGAAGATTGGAGACTCCAACATGACATTCATCACTGGTTGTCCTGAAGCAAAATCAGTTTCAGTACTTCTGCGTGGTGGTACAGAGCATGTCGTCGACGAGATTCGCCGAGCCTTTGACGACGCCGTCGGTGTCGTTTCCGTTGCTTGGGAAGATGGAGCAGTTCTCACCGGCGGGGGCAGCGTTCTCGCTGCTCTCTCACGAGACCTCCGAACCTTTGCAGAGACCGTTGGCGGGCGTGAGCAAATGGCCATTGAAGCCTTTGCCTCCGCTTTGGAGATCATCCCCCGTACCCTTGCCGAAAACGCTGGCCTCGACCCCGTAACCACGCTCATAGAACTTCGCAAAGCCCATGCAGACGGCCAGGCACATGCTGGCATTAACGTCTATGAGGGTGGTGTCGTTGACATGAAGGCTGCCAATGTAGTCGAACCCCTACGTGTGGTTGAACAAGCGATTCAATCTGCTACCGAAACAGCGATTATGATTCTGCGAATTGACGACGTCATTTCGTCCAAGGGCGTCCCTATGGGTGACGACATGGGTGGCATGGGCGACTTCAATATGTGATGCAAAAATGATGCTATTATTTCGTTGAAAAAACGAACGACAGAAGCCTCATTTCATCACGGACGAATAATAACCTTCAAAGCCCTCTCAAGGCTGGGAAAGATTACCCACCGAGTGTGAGCAAGAGGTCGTCCCATGGCAATCGTCGCAAAAGTATGGATTGATGAAGACTGCATCACTTGTGATGCATGTGAAGATATCTGTCCCGAAGTGTTCAAAGTAACTGATGAAACATCCCAAATTCTTGCCGCAGTTCGAACTGACGGAGCCTTTGACCGAAACGAAGGCGGTTCACCTCTGGTTGGCACCCTCGGTGCTGAATTGGGAGATATCATTCTCGAGGCCGCCGAAGCCTGTCCTGTTGAAGTCATCAAATTTGAATTGGTTAGCGACGGAGCAGAAGTTGCGACGGTCGAAGCCGAAGCACCAGCCGCCGAAGCAGCGGTAGCTCCTGCTGCAGCAGTGGCTCCAGCCGCAGGCGTCTCCGATGCTCTGGCTTCTGTCTTTGCCGGTGACCGAAGTATCAACATTCTCTTTGGTTCCCAAACTGGAAATGCTGCTGGACTCGCCGAGAAGACGGCGAAAATGGCAGAAAATTACGGATTGACTCCCAACATCGTAGACATGGATGGACTTGACCCTGCTCGCCTCGCTTCCATGAAGCGCGTCATGATCATCACCTCCACGTGGGGTGAAGGTGAGATGCCCGACAATGCAGATGAGATGTGGAAAGCCATCAACGCTAACGGCCCTGGCCTCTCCGCTACACATTACTCAGTCTGCGCCATCGGCGACACCTCCTATGATGAATACTGCAAAGCAGGTCACGACTGGAACGACAAACTCTCGGCATTGGGCGGGCATCAAGCCCATCCGATTCAGGAATGTGACGTTGATTTTGAACCTGCTTGGCGCATTTGGGTCGAAGAAGCCCTCCCACGCCTCGCTTGCGTTGACGAATCTGGCACCTTGCAGCTTGAAATCCTCGAGGAGATGAAAGCCTACGGAGCCGGCGATGATGAGGATCTCGTGGAAGGGGACTTCTCTCCTGGTACCATTCAACGAGAAGAACTTACGATCACCTTGGAAATATTCCGCTACGCACCCGAAGCTGCTGAATCAGGTTGGGACACATTGACCTGCAACGTGCCAGGTCATGCAACCATCCAAGATTTGCTTCTCACCATGCAACGTGATGTTGACGGCAGCCTCGCTTTCCGTCGTGGCAACGGCGCAGGTACACCCACGACAGGTGTCCGTGTCAACGGACGGATTGTGCTGGCAGATGCCACCATGGTCGGAGACGTGATGGCAACATCCGGACGTGTTCGTATTGAACCGCTTCCCGGCCACCCAGTCGTTCGTGACCTCATCGTTGATACCAGCCGATACGAGAGTCATCGCAGTCGTGCTGAACCTTGGATGCGAACCGACCCCCGTGAAGGCGAACGCTTGCCTTCAGGAATGGCAATGGGTACGCTCGATGCTGCATCCGCTACGGCGCTCCATCAGGCCGGTGACGTTCAGTCCTTCCAACTCATTCAAGCCATGTCAGATGCTCTTGCTCATGACTCTCATTACGAAGGTCCAGGTGTCCACTTCCAACAATGGCTTCGTGTCCTTGACCCTCGTACCAGCGAACAACAACGCCGCTCTATCATGAGTTCACTTCAAGAAAAGGATGGCATTTGGTCTGAGGCAGATCACGCCAGCCTTATGCGCTACGGCGAAGATGGACGCCTTGCTGCACGAGGTCTCAATGAGGCACGCAGTGCACTGCTCAATCAAAACCGATACGCTGGCAAATCCGGTCGCCTCGTCAAGTGGTATGGCCGCAGTGTCAAGTGGTCGGGCAACGTCAACGAAACAACCCTTTACCGTCAAGTCCTCGGACCTCTCGGACTCGTCAGCAACGTGTTCAGCGGAGTATCGGCCCGTATGGCCCTTGCCTTCACCCGCAATGGCTCACCACCGATTCGCAGCCTCCAATCCCTTCTTCTACCACCTGCTGGCCTCGGCCGTATTCCGAAGATGTTCAACTCAAAGGTTGATAATTATCACGAAGTAGTGAGTTTGTTCAACGAAATCGATCAGCGATTCTGAGGTGATATGATGGCGAAAATTGCTTACTATCCCGGAAATGTGGCCCGAGCAGGAGCCTCTGAGGTCGAGGACTGTATCCAACCCCTTTGCCGTGCGTTGAACATCCAACTCGTTGAAATTCCTCGATCCAGCAGCGATGGTGGCAACGTAATCAAGCAAGCAACGCCCAAATTGCAAGACGCCCTCGTGGCCCGCAATCTCGCTCTTGCCGAAGAAAAAGGTCTTGACATCATGACCACGTGTGCAACCAGCCATGCCATCATGTGCAACACAGCTGAAGACATGAAGCGAGATCCTGTGTACGCAGCCACCATCAATAATTTGGTTGAGCGCACATCAAAGATTGAGTACATGGGCGAAACGAAATCATGGCACCTCCTCCACTACCTGGTCGAGGAAATTGGACTTGATGCAGTTCGCAAGGCCGTCAAAAATCCTCTTAAAATGAAAATTGCGTCCTATTACGGCCCCGATATGCAACGCCAAGGCGCCTGTGCGGGCGACGACCCCTTCATGCCTACCTACATGGAACAACTCATTGAGGCGCTTGGTGGAACTCCTGTAGAATACGATTCAAAGTGCCAAAGTGTTGGTTCCACCTCCATGCTCACCCTTGAAGATTCATCCTTGTCCATGACGGCCGCAGTCCTCTCAGACGCATTGGAATCAGGGGCTGAATTGGTGGTAAGTGCGTGCACCATCTCCCATATCAACCTCGATTCATACCAGTCAAAAGCAGGACGGGTAACTGGAAAATCAACCTCAGTCCCCGTTTGTCATCTCTCCGAAGTCGTCGCATTCGCTCTTGGTTTCTACCCAGACCGCCTTGCTCAACTACGAACTCGAGTTCGTCTCATTGGCTCTTGAAGGGCTGATTCAAGGTATCAATGACCCGTTGTGCCAATGCTTCATCGCAACCGCTCACGGCGGCGAAGGTCTCCTTCGATGCCACGAGGATAGCACCCAAGTCAGGAGAAAAGTGCTGCAACACATCGAGGATGGCACTATTTTGTGTGTATTGACGCACTGTGTGATGAAAGCAACGATGAAGATGTTCAATCATCGTGTCCATCCATGGGTGATCTGCTTCCGGGTCTGTCTCCATTTGCTCCAATTCTTGCGAAATAGCATCAAGGGCTGGTCGCCATTCCTTTTGTGAGGCCTGTTGTGTAGTGAGGTAGATATGCAATGATTCAAGCAAATCATGTTCTCGTTTTGCAGCGAGAGCAACGAAATGAGCACTTTCTTCGGCGTTCTTAGTCATCATCACTGGAATGCCGAGGTCAAGTGTGATGTGAGCTAATGCGCCAAGAACTGCGTTTGGGTGCAGGGCATACTGTTCATCTCCTCCGGTCTCAACAAGCAATAGTGGACGCGGAGCACTTGCTTTGAGTGCGTGGCATTGACTGAGAAGACGGCCATTTTTGATTGAAGCAAGGAGGTCACGCGACGTCTTTCGTTCAATGAGAACTCTTGAGGACAAACGAAGGTCACCGTGAGGCAACTGTGTTAGTTCTGTGTTGAAACCAAGGCCATGCAAGTATGCAGGTAAGGTTGAATTCACCTCTCGGTGATCGATCTGGATGGTCTTGTTCGCACCCTTCATTGTGTTCATGTCGGTCATTTCTTTTGATGCAGCATTCAGTACTGCCTGAATTTGAGTAGGGGGGAATGTGGCTAATTCCTTTGGAGGTTCAACTGAAGTCGACGGACTCTTTTTCGCGAAATGGTCCAAACCCATCTGTTCTTTTGGTCGTCGCTGCTCTGGGGTTAATGGAGCAGCAGTTCGGTGAACATTGGATGCTTTCCTTTTCTCATTCACCGGCGCTTGTTCTTGTTCTATAGAATTCGGATTGAGGCTAATTTCACGTTCGAGGAATTCTTTGGCAGACATTCTTTGGTTTGAATCAACAATTGAAAAATGAGCAAGTGCCTCATGATCAATCTCAAAGTATTCCTTGAAATTCCGTTGACGTACCATTTGTTTCATCAATCGATGCATATTTGATTCTTGTTGCTCTGATGCTCTTTGGACATAGACATCACGGGTACCTTGGGCGATCAGCACATGCACAGAACCAGCTCGTTGTCGCGCGGTTCTACCTCGCCGTTGGATGGCTCGAATTGCGCTTGGTACGGGCTCATAGAGAATCACCAGGTCTGCAGACGGCACGTCAAGTCCTTCCTCCCCCACCGATGTGGCCACGAGGACATTGATTTCTCCGCTTCGGAAGCGATTGAGTTGAGCCAATTGCTCTTTCTGGTTCATTCCTTTCTGATTTCCTCTGGAAGATTGGCCGATAAACGCATCAGCTTCAACTCCGGGCAGGGCGTTGAGGTTGGCAACAATCTGATTGACGGTATCTCTGTATTCTGTGAAAATGAGAATCTTTCCTTCTGGCTTTTGTGTTAATTCGGCTTGAACCAGACGATCAACAACCTCAACTTTTGGATGCAATTCCCCGATGTCGTTGAGTGAAAGGCGCAGGGCGTGGATGACTGGCAAAGCGAGCATCCGATTGGTTTTTCTTCCTTCACGCCCTTCATCCTCTGCTCGTTGCAAAAAGGAACGAGCCACTTCGGTTCCTTGAGATTTGAGCAGGTTTGTCAGCATGTGGATACGTCGTAAGTCAGCAACCCGTCTGGCAGCATCGTACCCTCGAACATCCCGCTGAGCGATGGCACGGCTCGCTCTCAACTGCGCCTTCTCAATGTCTCCCGAAGCGATGAATTCCTTGGGTGGAAGGAATCCAAGTCGCTTGAGATGAGCGACTTCTTCCTCGAAATGCTGCTCGATGGGTTGAAGCAATGTCTTCAGTGCAGGAGGCAACTCCAGGCGGTGTTGATGCACTTCCATGTCAACGTCGTAAGGTGCAACCAAGGCTTCACTGCGCTTTGTAAGGTCAAGGTTGTGCGCGTTGAGGTTTGTCTTGACTTCAGAGATGTGACGAATGTTTGATCCAGGACTTGCCGTGGCAGCCAACACACGTCCATGTTCTCCTCTCGCCTGCGTATACAACTTGCCAACCTGCGCATAGGCGTGATTTCCCGTTGCATGATGTGCTTCATCAACGATGAGTAAATCCACGATTGAAAGGTCCAAAAGTCCCTTCATGGCATCGTTGCGAATGACTTGAGGTGTGGCGATAATGATGCGTCCTTTTTCCCACAAGGCCTCCCGTTTGGCCGGGGGAGTATCACCCGTGTAAGCAAGAATCACTTCGTCGGGAAGGGCAAGCCGCTCCTGCGCCATACGTCGTTGTTGATCGACCAGGCCGGTTGTGGGAGCGATCAGAATGATCTTTCGAGCGCCTGTTCGCAAGTACTCGGCCATCGCCATCCATTCCACTGCGGTCTTACCAAACCCTGTTGGCATGACCATGAGAGTCGATGCGGATAGGGCCCGCTCGAGGGAACGAAGTTGGTACGCCCTTGCCTCCACGCCCTCATTGAGAAGAGGATGGTTAACGGTAGGCATGGAAAGAAGGTCAAGTCAAGGGTTCAAAAGGATGATGTGGGGGCCTTGTGGCTCAAATGCGAAAGTGAATGCGCCTCTCGAAGAGAAATGTTTGAAGGCCTTCAATGCTCATTGCGTACCACGCAACCCTCAACCTCTGCACCGAACCGCATATATACGGGAGGTAAGTCGGAAGGTTGCTCAAAGGTGAGTAGCCAGACACACTGGGCCATCCCCCGAGGATCCCAAATGGCTCATTCCCCACTCGTGGGAATGGGACTCCGTGTCACGGCTTCGACGCTGTATGGGCCCTCGTACGCCCCTCCTCGGTGGGGCCAATTCGTTGTAGAAAACACTGGAGGAATCCAAGATGGCAAAGAGAAACCACCCACGCCGTGGATCAATGGCGTTCAGCCCGCGGAAGCGCGCAAGCCGAACTTTTGGACACGTCAAATCGTGGCCAACAACCGACGCAAGCGAAGTACGAGTTCAAGGATTTGCAGGCTGGAAAGCCGGTATGACTCATATTCTCGCTCGCGACCTCAACCCTCGCAGCACTTCTGCTGGACAAGAAATCCGAATCCCTGTCACTGTTGTCGAATGCCCTAAGATGCGTATTCTCGGCGTCCGTGGCTATGAAATGACTCCCTATGGTAAGCAAGCCAAAGGCGAAGTTTGGGCCGACGCAAAGAAAATCGCAGAGGCTTTCTCAGAACTCTTCAACCGAGTCCCAGAACGCAAAGAGCACGACGCATCCAAGCACATGGAGAACCTCAAGGAAGCTGACCTCTGTGAAGTTCGCCTCATCGTCTCTACCCAACCCAACACCATGGCGAGTGTGCCCACTAAGGTACCTGACGTGATGGAAATGGGATTGGACGGCGGTACCTTCGATGATCAACTCACCTGGGCTGAAGAGCGACTTGGCGAAGAATATTCCTTTGCTGATGCTTTCGAAGAAGGATGCCTCACCGACATCGTCGCCGTAACCAAGGGCTACGGATGGCAAGGTGTCATCAAGCGATTTGGCGGTAAATTGCAATCTCACAAGAACTCCAAGAAGCGCCGACAACACGGTAACATGGGTGCTTTCGGTGACGGGTATGTCCGAAAGACCATCCGTCAAGGTGGTCAGACTGGATACCATCAGCGTACAGAATACAACAAGCGTGTTCTGCGTGTCGCTAACCCAGAAGACCATTCCATCACACCAGCCGGAGGTTTCCTCCACTATGGTGAGATCAAATCTGATTACATCCTCGTAAAGGGAAGTGTACCTGGCCCAGCCAAGCGCCTCATCCGGTTCCGAGATGCCACCCGTGGCTCTGACCGAACCCTTCACGATTACGAAATCACCTACGTGAGTACAGCATCTAAGCAGGGGGCCTGAAGATGAAGGTCGCTGTCAAGGATATTGTCAACACGGTTACTCAAACCGAAATGGACGCAGGTAAACTCTCCGCCCAATTCAGCGTTGAAGTCAACGAAGGAGGCAAGATGAGCCTCCCCTCTGCCTTTGATTCTGAAGTCCGTGAAGATCTCATCAAGTTGGCCGTTGCTTCGAGCCGTGCCAACCGCCGCCAAGCCTACGGTTCCCGCCCTCACGTTGGAAAGCGCCGACCTATGGCCGGTATGAAGCACTCCGTCGAATGGTGGGGTAAGGGCCGAGGTGTCTCTCGAATTATGCGCCGAACCGGTGCAAGCCGTGGTGCTCAAAACCCTCACACTTTGGGTGGTCGCCGTGCTCACGGACCCAAGGTCGAGAAGATCTGGTCGCGCAAACTCAACACCAAGCAACGCCAAGCCGCTCGCAACGCAGCGCTCGCAGCCACCGTTTCCATGGACGCCGTCTCGTCCCGTGGTCACCGCTTTGAATCGACGGTCGAACACCTGCCAATCATTCTTGGTAATTACACTGAAGTCGTTGATGGAAAATCTGTTGACTACGACATTGAAACCTTCAACCACGGTGCAGCAACTCGAAAGGCAGCAGCAATCTTCACCGAACTCGGCCTTGGTCCTGATTTGGACCGAGCCCGCAACGGCCGAAAGATCCGTGCCGGAAAGGCTACCATGCGTGGACGTGTCCACAAGACTCCCAAATCCATTCTTTTGGTTGTCAAGCAAAAGGCTGGACTCGCACAAGCTGCTCGTAATCTTCCTGGTGTCGACGTTGTCGCAGTGGACGATCTCTGCGCAGAAGACCTCGCTCCCGGTGGCGCCATCGGTCGCTTGACCGTCTTTACCAAAACGGCATTGGAGGCCATGAACTGAGGTGATATCATGAACGCATACGACATTATCATTCAACCATGGCTCACTGAGAAATCCATGGAAGCTCGTACTTCCGAGCAACGCCTTGAATTTATTGTGCTTCGCAGCGCAACCAAGTCCCAGATTGCACGGGCCGTTGAGACCATCTTCGATGTTGAAGTGGCCAAGGTCAACGTTCGCAATTCAAAACACGGCAAGCATGCATCCGTCAAGCTTGCTGAGGGATATGACGCAGAGGACGCTGCTATGCGTCTAGGAGCATTCTGAGGTGATTTATCATGGGTAAGAGAATACGTGCACAACGCAAAGGGTCCTCGCCACGTTATCGTGTTGCGAGCCACCGTTTCCCCGGAAAGAACCGCATGCCGCGCGACAAAGACGTGGTTTGCGAAGTCACAGAATTGCTTCACAGCCCCGTTCACAGTGCTCCACTGGCTCGCATCAAGACACCTGACGGCGACACAACCTTGGTCGCTGCAACTGAAGGTATTGCAGTCGGCAGCAAAGTCGCCATTGGCGACAATGTTGCACTGCGCCCAGGCAATATCACAGAACTTGCGAATATTCCTGAAGGAACCGCCATCAACAATCTCGAACTCCGTCCTGGTGACGGAGGAAAAGTGGCTCGATCGGCTGGCAACTCCTGCATGGTTGAATCTCGTGTCGGTAACATGGTTCGAGTTCGCATGCCCTCAGGTTCGCTCAAGGAACTACCAGTCACCTGCCGAGCAACCATTGGTGTACTCGCAGGACACGGCCGAGACGAGATGCCGCTACGAACTGCAGGTGCAGCGTACTACAAGGCCAAGGCCCGTGGTAAGCTCTACCCGCATGTTTCCGGTGTCGCCATGAATCCTGTGGACCACCCACACGGCGGTGGAAACCACCAAGCCGTTCACGGTCCAAACTCTGTGGCACGAGGAACTCCACCTGGTGCTAAGGTTGGTTTGATCGCACCAAGCCGAACTGGACGTGGACGAGGAAAGCAAATTTGAGGTGATGATGTATGGCACGTAAGAAGAAGTCGTTTATGACCCCCAAAGCAAGCCGTCGTAAGGCACGTAAGCGCCTTTCAACCACCTCGGCGCGTGTGAAGAAGGAATTCACATACCGTGGTTTCAACATGGAACAACTCAGCGCTATGCCGCTCTGGCCAGAAGGCGAAGAAGACGATTTCATCGTCGGTCTCCTTCCCTCCCGTGTGCGACGTAGCCTTGGACGCGGCCTCTCGTTAGAGAATGAGCATTTCATTGAGCGTGTTGCTCGCTCGAGCACGAACACGATTCGAACCCACCGCCGTGACGTTCCTATCCTTCCGCAATTCGTCGGTCGACGTATTGCTATCCACAACGGACAACATTTCGTTGAAATTGATATCAAGCCTGAGATGATCGGGCATTACTTGGGTGAATTCGCCGTCACACGACGGGGCGTTACCCACAGTGGACCAGGTGTAGGTGCTACACGTTCGTCAAAGCACGTTCCGTTGAAGTGAGGTGAAAAAGATGGCTAAGAAAAATCAGATGGACCGTCGTACTCGACGCCGCCAACTCCCACAAAAGGGATACACACAGATGTTGCAAGGCAACCGCCTCGCAACCGCACGTGCTATTGACATCGACATGCACGTTAAGCACTGTTTCGAAGTCTGCCGTGCCGTCAAGAACAAGACAGCAGGACAGGCAGTCACATACCTCAACGAGGTATTGAAGATTGATTCAGACCGTGCCGACATTCGTCGCAAAGCTACAGCAGTCCCCTACCGTCTTGGTAGCGGTAACAAGCGCAAGCGACGATCTGGACCATCGATGGTCGGTCACCGCAAGGGTGGCATCGGACCGGGTCGATTCCCTGTGAAAGCGTCCCGTGAAACCATCAAACTCATTGAGAGCGCTATGGAAAACGCTCGCTTCCAGTATGAAGATATTGATGCAGAAGAGATGGTCATTACTCACATTGCCGCCCACCGTGGTACCATTAGCCGTGGATGGATTCCACGAGCACGTGGACGAGCAACACCAAGCAACCACTACCGTGTCAACATGGAAGTGTTCTTGGAAGATATGAATGCAGCAGTTGACGAATTGGAGAACGAATTCTAAGGTGATTATCATGAGTAAGGAAAGTACCGTACGAAAAATCATCAACAGAAACGTTGAGCGCCTCTTGGTTCGCGAATTCTTGATGAAGAACACCAAGAAATCCGGATTTGGTGGACTTGACATCCGCCGAACTCCAACTGGAACTGAAGTAACCGTCCACGCCGAACGACCAGGTATGGTCATCGGACGAAAAGGAAAGATCATCAACGACCTCCAGAAGCGTTTGAATCAAGAATTTGAACTCTACAGGCCCAAACTTACCGTTGAAGAAGTTCAGAAACCCACCCTCAATGCTCAAGTGATGGCAGAGAAGATTGCCTCCTCACTCGAGCGTGGATGGTACCACCGCCGTTCATGCCACAGTGCAGCCCAGAACATCATGGATGCTGGAGCACGTGGTGTTATCGTCACCGTCGCTGGAAAACTCACCGGTTCCCGTAACCGTACAGAGAAGTACATTCGTGGTCACGTGAAGTATTGCGGTGAAACTGCTCTCCAACACATGGACAAAGGTTACTCCGTTGCTGTCAAGAAACTCGGCACCATCGGTGTCAGCATTGAAATCATGCGCCCTGGGACCAAACTACCTCACGAAATCAGCATCTACTCCAACGAGCAATTGGCGATCGCCGCAGCTCAGGAAGAAATCGAAGGAGAGGCTGCTCAATGAGTTACGTCTCGAACCGTGAAATCGCCGCCATGAGCTCCGAGGCTCGTGATGCGCGTTTGTTGGAACTTCAAGAGGAACTCCTCCAACTTCGTGCAGAAAAGGCGCTGGGTGGGACTCCTTCAAACATGGGTGCATACAAGGCAACACGCCGAAGTATTGCACGGTTGAAGACCCACAAGAATCAGAATTGAATGAGAACGAGGTGATGAAGAACAATGGCGGCTATTTGCAATGTTTGCGGTTTACCCGATGAATTATGTATTTGTCAAGAAATAGCCAAAGAACAGCAAAAAGCCATCCTTTCAACCGACCGACGACGCTATGGAAAAATGGTTACAAAAGTAGAAGGAATCGAAGACTCAGCCATTGACATCAATCAACTCGCAAAATTACTCAAAAACAAATGTGCAGCAGGTGGAACAGTAAAAGGACGAGTCATCGAACTTCAAGGGGATCACAAGAAAAAGGCTGCTGAAGTACTCAAAAATAATGGATTTAACGTGGAGGTGCGATGAAATGGAGATGTACAATCGTTCTTGGATCGGTCAGGAATTGACCGTCAAGCGTTCTACCGACACCACGTTAGTCAACCGCTCGGGCATCGTTGTCGATGAAACCCGAAATACGCTTTCCCTCATCGAGGGTGAGCAAACCATCGTCTTGAACAAGACGAGCATTACATTCACGATTGGCAACAGCGATGTTGCCATTGAAGGGGCTATGGTGAATCAACGCCCTGAAGACCGGATTCACCGAACATATAGGATGGCATGATACGATGCGAGATATTGGCGTTGATGTAAAAAACCCCACAGGTGAGTGGGACGGTGACGTAAATTGTCCGTTTTACGGTAGTTTGCGACTTCGTGGACAAGTTCTCGAAGGCACGGTCTCGAGCCTGGGAATGCAAAAGACAATCACGATCGAACGAAACAATGTTCGTTACATGAAGAAGTACGAACGTTTCGAGAAGAAAACCAGCGTCGTCTCTGCTCATCTCCCCGCCTGCATTGGCGACGTGAGCATTGGTGATAGTGTGAAAGTTATGGAATGCCGACCGCTTTCAAAGACCGTTTCATTCTGTGTCATTGAGAACTCTGGAGGTGTTGCCTGATGCGTGGTATTGCTGGAAAGCAGACACGTGGTCTACCGACCGCAGCCCGTCTTCACGTTGCAGACAACACAGGTGCCAAGGTCGTTCAAATTTTGAACGTCCTCAAGCTCGGTGGTACGATGCGCCGATACCCTGCAGCAGGCGTGGGTGACATGGCCAAAGTTTCGGTCAAGAAGGGTACACCCGACACCCGTCGACAAATGTTCAACGCTATTGTGATCCGCCAACGCCGCCCGTTCCGACGTGTGGATGGCACATGGGTCCAATTTGAAGACAATGCCTGTGTTATCGTCAACGAAAAGGGTGACGTGACAGGTTCCGATATCAAGGGTCCAGTGGCCCGTGAAGCGGCCGAACGCTGGCCCCGTATTGCAGCCAATGCAAAACAAATTGTGTGAGGGAGTACAATGGTAAAGAGTATGAAACCAGGAAAACAACGCAAGGCGCATTTCAATGCGCCCATGCATGAAAAGCGAAAGCGTGTCGCTGCTCGCCTTCAACTTAGCAAGCCCGATTCACGCTTTGCCGGTGTTCGCACCGTCACCGTACGTGTAGGCGATATCGTTCAAGTCGCTCGTGGCGACAACGCACACGGTGGCAAGCGTCACGGTGGCAAGCGAAGCAACGAACCTCTCACTGGCGCCGTTCTTCGAATCGATTCTGAAAAGGGTCGCTTGTACATTGAAGGTGTCAAGGCCAGCAAGGCCGATAACAAGGAAGAGGCGGTACCAGTGCACGCCTCGAACGTGGTTGTCACTCAACTCGATGAGTCAGACCGCATGCGAATTGCAAAATTGACTGGAAACAGGAGCTGAAACACATGAGTAGTCAACACTTGAAGCGCTTGGCCATGCCTCGTAGCTGGCCTTTGCCACGTAAGACAACCGTTTGGGTCACACGACCCACTCCCGGTGCACATTCCCTCGAGCACTGCATGCCATTGACCCTCGTGGTTCGTGACATGCTTGGCCTCGCAAAGAGTGCCCGTGAAGTCCGCTACATTCTCCATAACGAGTTGGCCAAGGTCGATGGACGTGTAGTCAAAGACACCCGCCGTGGTGTTGGTATCATGGACGTACTGACGTTGGGTGAAGAGAATTACCGCTGTATTCTCGACCACAACGGACGTCTTCGTTACCGACCTATCTCTGCTAAGGAAGCAGGTTGGAAGATTTGCCGAATCGAAGGCAAAACCACCATCAAGGGTGGAAAGACCCAACTTAACCTTCACGACGGACGCAACATCATCGTCGACGATCCGAAGGAATACAACACTGGAGATTCCCTCAAATTGAACCTTCCAGATCAAAAGGTCCTCGAACACATCCGGTTCGGAGAAGGCACCCGCTGCTACCTCATCGGGGGCGCCCACGTCGGCTCTACTGCAGAAGTCAGCGAATATGTCGAGAAGCGATCCAGCATGCCCAATGAAGTCCAATTCGGTGATTTCGGTACCGTTGTTCGCAATGTCTTCGCTGTCGGTGACGCCAGCCTTCCCCTGACGGAGGTGGCTGAATGAGCGCTACTGTTAACCCCATGAGTCAACTGCACGTGACCAAAGTTTGCGTGAACATTGGTGTTGGTGAAGGCGGAGAACGCCTCGTCAACGCCGAGAACGTGCTCCAAATGGTTACAGGTGTCAAACCTCAACGCACCCTTGGTCGCATTCAAAACCGTGACTTGAAGGTTCGAATCGGTGCACCAATTGGTTGCAAAGCCACCATGCGTGACAAAGCCGTTATCCAAGAATTCCTAACCAATGCATTCAACTGCCGAGAAAATACCATTCCCGCTTGGAACTTTGACGGACAGGGCAACCTCTCCTTTGGAATCCGTGATTACACAGATTTCCCAGGACAAAAATACGATCCGGACATCGGAATCTTTGGCATGGACATCAACGTCGTTGTTGAGCGTCCAGGTCACCGAGTCAGTCGCCGCCGCCGTGCAAAGCGCAAGGTCGGCTCCAACCACCGCGTCACTGCTGATGAGTCACGCTTGTGGTTTGTTGAGAACTTTAACATCAGTATCCTGGAGGAATGAAGATGGCAAGAGATCACGGAATTCGAATTGGACGAACAGTAGGCTGTCGACGCTGCGGTCGCAAGCGAGGCATGATACGCCGACACGGTCTACGTGTGTGTCGTCAATGTTTCAGAGATATCGGACCCGAAATTGGGTTCAAGAAAATGAATTGAGGAGGAGAAAAGTATGCAATTTGATCCATTAAATGACGCTTTAGTCAAAATCTACAACGCTGAACAGGCAGGAAAATTCGACGTTGAACTAACGCCAGCATCGAAGTTGTTGGGCAACGTGCTCAACATCATGCAACTATCCGGCTATGTTGGTGAAATCAATCGTGTTGAAAACGGCCGTGGTGATGCCTATGTCGTTGAATTACGAGGTACAATCAACCGCTGTGGTACGGTCAAACCCCGTCACAGCGTTCGTCGCCAAGAATACGAGAAGTGGGAGACACGTTACCTCCCTGCCCGAGATTTCGGTCTTCTCATCTTGACGACCAACTCCGGCGTGATGCATCATTACGATGCAAAGGACGCTCGAATTGGCGGCAAATTGCTGGCCTACGTATATTGAGGTGAATAACTTGGTAAAACTCGACAGAATCGAACACTCCGTAACCATCCCTGAAGGTGTAACAGCCAACATCAGCGAAGATGGCGTCGTAACCATCACAGGTCCCAAGGGAAGTCTTACTCGAACCTTCCAAAACGACGCCGTGAATCTTCTCGAAGACGGCAACGGACTCATCGTCCGCGTAGACCTTCCTCGACGCAAGCAACGAGCTCTCGCCGGAACCTGGAATGCCCACCTGAACAATATGGTCAAGGGCGTTACCGATGGCTTCACCTACAACTTGAAAGCCTTCTACTCTCACTTTCCAATGACGATGGCAGCGAAAGGTGACACATTCACTGTCAACAACTACTTTGGTGAGCGTGTACCAAGAACCGCAAAAATTCTCGACAATGTTGATGTGAAAGTATCCAACAAGACCGAAATTACAGTGACGGGCATCGACAAGGAAGCGGTTGGTCAAACAGCAGCAAATATTGAGCGATGTACGACCGTTAAGAACAGAGACCGCCGTGTCTTCCAAGACGGTATTTATCTACTGAACAAGGAGTGATTGAGATGGCAGAAGAATATGAATCAATGACAGTTGCACAACTCAAAGAGTTGCTCAAAGAACAAGACCTCCCAGTCACTGGTAAGAAAAGCGATCTCATCGCTCGTCTCACTGAGGCTGCTGGAGTCGCCCCCGAACCCTCTGAATCTGAAGCAGAAACTTCCGCTGATACGGAAGATGCTTGGGATGATGAAGACTGGGATGACGAAGAAGAAGCCGTTTACATGGTCAAGCAAAAGCCAATCCTCGATGAGGCCACCAAGGCTGCACTTGCCCTTCGTGCTGCTCAAAAGAAGAAGACCCCCTCGTTCCGCCGAACAGAGTGGTTCCGCTACAAGCGTCTCTCAAGCTCTGGATGGCGTGCTCCTCACGGTATGGACAACAAGCAACGCCGCAATTACAAGTACCGTGGCTCGCTAGTTCGCATAGGACACGGAAAAGTGGCTGCTGCTCGTTTCCTTCACCCCTCAGGATTCAAGGAAATCATGGTCCAAAACATCAGTGATTTGGAATCCATGGACCCTGAAACACAAGCTGCTCGTGTGGGTGCTACCGTTGGTGGCCGAAAGCGAGAACACATTTACTCACGTGCCGATGAACTCGGGATTCGTGTGTTGAACCGAAGGAGGGATGTCTGATGCAAATCACCAATCAAAAGCGCATTGCTGCTCGATTGCTTAAGTGCGGTGTCAACCGTGTGTGGATCAACCCATCCTTCGTTGACCAAGTCGCATCTGCAGTTCAGACTGACGATATTCGTGAATTTATCGACGAAGGCTGGATCAAGGCAAAGCCGGTCAAGGGAACTTCCCGCGTACGTGCTCGTGCCCGCCTCGAACAAAAGAAGAAGGGACGCCGTAAGGGACAAGGAACCCGCTCTGGCTCATCCAACGCTCGTAATCCACGCAAGAACCGCTGGATGCGTACCATTCGTAGCCAACGTCGCGTCCTGAAGGAACTTCGTGAAGAAGACACGATTGAACCATCACAATACCGCCGTTACTACCTCAAGGCCAAGGGTGGATCATACCGTTCCATTGCCCACATGCGATCTCAGATGATTCTTGAGGGTGTTAGCTTTCCCGGAGGTGATGAGTGATGGCAGGAAATAACCGCCGCTCAATCTTCCGACGCCGTCAAGCCGGCTTGACCGACTATCGACGCCGACTCAAGTTGCTCCGTGGTCGTAAGCCAAGGGCCGTCGTTCGTGTCTCAAACACTCGCACGACCTGCCAGTTGGTGACCTGGGCCGCCGACGGCGATCTTGTCTCAGTTTCCAAGACCGGTACTGACCTTGTCAAGAAGCACGGATGGCCGAGTGAGGGCTCATTGAAGTCCGTCCCTGCATCTTACCTCGTCGGCTTTGCCATGGGCAAGGCTGCTGTAGCAAACGGTGCTACTGAAGCCGTGCTCGACATTGGGCTCGCCGCCAGTTCTCGTGGTGGACGTGTCTATGCTGCTCTCAAGGGCATGGTAGATGCAGGCCTTGAAATTCCTCACAGCGATGACGTCTTCCCTGACGAAGACCGACTCAATGGTACCCACCTCAATGAAGGTGTTGCCAAAGCTGTTGAATCGACAAAGAAATCCATTGAGGGGGCTTACTGATGACTGATGAAGAACACGTTCCAACCATGGCGCCAGGTTTAATGCAAGCCTACGCTCCTGAAGAAACAGACGAAGCACCTGACAATCGTCGCCGACGCAGTAACCAATACGACCCGATTGCGAACCTGCGAAAGTGGGAGCCACGCACTCGTCTCGGTGCCGCAGTCATGGCTGGTAAAATCATCTCCTACGAGGCTGCATTGGCCTCAGGCCTTCCAATCCGTGAAGTACAAATTGTTGATGCTTTGATCCCCAACCTCGAAGATGCAGTGATTTCAGTGAACATGATTCAACGCATGACCGACAGTGGACGACGTGTTCGTTTCAATGTCATGGCCTGTGTAGGTAACCGTGACGGCTATGTCGGTCTCGGCATGGCCAAGGCCAAAGAAGTCGCAACGGCCATTCAAAAGGCCATCACGGCTGCTAAACTCAACCTCATTCGCGTACAACGCGGTAACGGTTCCTGGGAATCATCACCTGGACCAGGCAACACCGTGCCTTTCAAGGTCAACGGACGCTCTGCATCCACGCGTGTTACACTCATGCCGGGAGCCAAGGGCAAAGGTCTCGTAATCGGTGAAACCGGTAAGCGAGTCCTCGAACTTGCAGGTATTGAAGACGTATTGTCCCGTACAAAGGGACAAACCCGCACAACCATCAATTATGCAGCTGCAACCTTCAATGCACTTCAAAACATCAACACGACACGCATCTCCAAGACGCAGCGAGAAAATCTCTACATTCATTCAGGGAGGAAATTGTAATGGCATTTATTGTAGTACGAGCACGAAGTGACGTGAAGGTGGAACGCGGAATCCGTGAAACCATGCACCACATGAACCTTACACGCGTGAACCACGCCGTGATTATTCAAGACAACCCACAATACCGTGGGATGCTTCAGAAGGCTAAGGACTACATTACGTGGGGCGAAGCCGATGTAGGGCTTGTCGAACGCATGTTGACCGAGCGAGGTCGTATGGCCGGAAACGCACCGTTGACCGATGCCATTGTTGCTGAGCACACCGAATACAAGACCATCGCAGCCTTTGCTAAGGCGATCGTGGCCGGTGAAGCGAATGTCAAAGATGTTCCAGACTTGAAGCGCGTCTTCCGTCTCCACCCTCCTACGGGCCCAAAGGGATGGGGCGGCATCAAGCGAAGTTACGTCGTCGGAGGGGCTTTGGGCTCCCGTGGCGATGAAATTGGTGCGCTCGTTGAGCGAATGATTTGAGGTGAAAATGATGGGAACGAAAGCAAATAAGCATCGTGGACGAAACCGATACCACGGTCGAGGCAAGAAAGCTGGTCGAGGCGCAGGTAAGCGTGGTGGCCGTGGAAATGCTGGTATGAACAAGCATCGTGTTATGACACGAATCAAGTACATGCCCAATCACTGGGGAATGCTCGGGTTCAACCGTCATCCAACACTCCGCACCGTCTACGTGACGGCCAATGTAGGTCAACTTGAAGATATGGCCAAGGGCGAGAAGAGCATCAATCTAACCGCTATGGGCATTGACAAAGTACTCGGAAGCGGCCAAATGCGCAGCGCCATCACGGTGATTGTGGACCAGGCAAGCGCCCGAGCAATCGAGAAGATCGAAGCCGCTGGTGGCTCTGTTGAGCAAGGCGACGACGATTGGGACGAATTCGAAGAAGAGTGAACCACTCAATCTCACAGGTGTGAAGAAAGATGAAACACAAACAAATTCCATGGGCGATTGCACTTACTGGTGCCCTCTATTACGGGTTGCTCATCTATTGGCAATCTGATGAACTCTCTTCAGGTTCAGGAGAAGCCTTTGATGCAGCAGTATTCGGCCTTGGTTTTTCAGTACTCTATCTTGGCTACTGCATGCTCTGTTTCCAGCGTGATCTTCCTCCTGGCTTGAAAGACATGCCCTTCGTTGGACGCTATGGGAAACTTACAGGTATGCTCGCCTTTTCGGCGGTTGCTGTTTGGTACGTTCGTCCCAGTGCTTGGGGTGGTTATGATGAAGGCGTAGGTTTCTTCCTCGTTGGCATACTGCTCCTTGGATTTGGTGCTGCGGCCATTCTCACATGTTTTATGTGGAGTGGCGATCAAAGCAGCCGACTCTACGCATTGAGCCGTTTCGTCGACGTTTATCCAACCATCACGAAGCCAGAACGACACGTTCGGTTTAACGAAAAGATGTGGACGACCACCTTCGTTCTCATCATCTACTTCGCCATGACCAACGTCATGCTCTTCGGACTCTCTGGACAAGCATTGGACTTGTTCAGTGGATTCCGATCCATCATGGCAGGTGCCTCAGGTACCATCATGCACTTGGGTATCGGTCCGATCGTTACAGGTTCCATTATCATGCAATTATTTGCTGGTGCTAAGATCATTCGTCTTGACTTGAGCGATTCAGAAGACAAAGCCATGTACCAAGGTGTACAGAAACTTCTGGTTCTAATCATGATCCCAATTGAATCCATTCCACAGACTTACGGATTCCTTGACCCCAGTGAATGGCTCATCGATGCCTACGGACTGGGATGGGCAAACTTTGTTATTGTCGCCCAGCTCTTTGCGGGTTCGTACCTCGTGTTCCTGCTTGACGAACTGGTTAGCAAATGGGGTATTGGTTCTGGTATTTCGCTGTTCATTGCAGCCGGTGTTGCACAATCAACCTTCGTTGGAACGCTTTCCCCGCTTGCTACCACCACAGGAGTTCCTTACTCCATTCAGAACCCCCCTTCTGGTACCTTACCGATGATTTTCTACATGTTCCGTCAATCATCAAATTATGAGATGATACAGGCGAACGGCTTCGAAGTCATGTTGCTGACGCACGTGAATCCGGTAGCAGCCTTGGTTTCATCGATCATCGTGTTCCTCGTCGTGGCCTATGCTGAATCGAGCAAGTTGGAACTTCCACTGACTCACGGTAAAGTCCGTGGTCACCGCGGTAAGTACCCGATTCGACTGGTTTACGCATCGAACATTCCAGTTATTTTGATGGCTGCTCTTCTGGCCAACATCAACATGTTCACCTTGCTCTTTTGGAGCCATCCAACCCTAAGTCAAACACCAATCTTAGGTCAGAACGGCTGGGCATCAGCCTCCGCACTGATTGGAACCTATGAGCCGGGCCAAACGACTGCTTCAGGTGGTTTCGCATGGTATGCGAGTATGGTTAACGGCGT
This sequence comes from Candidatus Poseidonia sp., assembly GCA_016778305.1. Lineage (GTDB taxonomy): Archaea > Thermoplasmatota > Poseidoniia > Poseidoniales > Poseidoniaceae > Poseidonia. The sequence continues at coordinate 34,644 of JADHPT010000011.1, forward strand.
GAATGACTGGCTGATTCCATTGCTGAATCAGCAGGGTGACGCCTTCGGCCATTCGCTCACCCAAATCATGGTTCACGTGGTGTTCTACGTAGCGCTGATGACCGTTGGTTCGATGGTCTTCGCAAAGTTCTGGATTGACACCACGAACATGGGTACCAAGGACGTGGCAAAGCAGATTGAACGGACGGGTATGCAAATACCTGGGTTCAGAAAGAATCCTAAGGTTTTGGAAAAGATCCTTGAGAATTACATTCCTCCAGTCACATACTTCTCTGGAGCCTTCGTAGGATTGCTCGCCGCAGGTGCAGACCTGCTCGGTACGGTTGGAAACGCAACGGGTACGGGGCTCTTGCTGGCTGTTGGTATCATTTTACGTACCTATGAGCAGATCCAGAAGGAGCAGGCCATGGAAATGCATCCGATGATCCGTCAGTTCTTCGGTGCCGACTAAACGGTCAAATAGGGCGCTGAATGGGTCATTGCATGCATGATGACAAACCAGTGCTTTGTGTCAAACCAACAACTGGGATGACCCGTTCATCAACGTCGATGATAGCATAACATTGGCGCCCACGGGGTAGGCCAGGGTAGTCGCAAGAGTCCGCGATAGGGCCAAATGGTGACCTTCATCTCGGAGTAATGCACTGGTGCCTCTTCTACGATGATGCCGCCCTGACGGCCGTTCATTCAACCGAAGACGATCAGCGCCTGCTGGACCACCTCTTGGCCATAAGCCAGCGAGAAATGGCTGCCACAGAGGCGGACGAATCTACGGCCTTTGACAGGTTCCGAGCACCTCACGGAACGGCTTAACAGATTCGTCTCAGGGCCTCACGGGCGATGATGTCGGCCCCCTGGTGAGGGGTCGATGGCCTCGTTATCGCGAATGGATGATGCCGAGAAGCCTTGATTTGAGATGTTTTGGCTTGCAGTGCATCATTTTTGGTACGGAATACTGGCGGTTATGTTGATATAGGGGTTGGATGTGGGTTGGTTGCTTGCGTCGTCTGGGAACGGCGTTGGCGGCAGAGTCTCCGGACAATGAACGCCGCCATCCTCCCTGACGCTAAGCCGAAGCGATTGCGATCCCAAACGAGCCTTCACGGGTTTTGGGGTCAGGTAGGTGATCGAGATTATGACGTATTTTGTGCAAGAAGCTCAAGTGCATTATTTTCTCGCCAATTTTTTTAGGTCAGCAAAACACAAACAATTGCGACAAGTAGCCCAAAGGATCAAAACAAGAGAAATCTGGTTGATCCTGCCAGAGGCGACCGCTTTTGGAGTTCGATTAAGCCATGCGAGTCGAGAGTCTTAGGGACTCGGCATACTGCTCAGTAACACGTGGATAACCTGCCCTATCGTCTGGAATAACCTCGGGAAACTGAGAATAAGGCCGGATAGTTCACAAAGCCTGGAACGGTTTGTGAATCAAGGTAGGATGGGTCTGCGGCGTATCAGGTAGTAGGGGGTGTAAAGGACCCCCTAGCCTTCGACGCGTACGGGTGTTGGGAGACATAGCCCGGAGATGGATTCTGAGACACGAATCCAGACCCTACGGGGTGCAGCAGGCGCGAAAACTTCACACTGCAGGAAACTGTGATGAGGGAACTCCAAGTGTGTGCACTATGTGTACACTTTTATGAACTTTTAATCGGTTCAGGAATAAGGGCTGGGAAAGACCGGTGCCAGCCGCCGCGGTAATACCGGCAGCTCAAGTGGTCGTCGCTTTTATTGGGCCTAAAACGTCCGTAGCCTGTTTGGTAAATCTGTGGGTAAATCAACTCGCTCAACGAGTTGAATTCTGCAGAGACTGCCAGACTAGGGACCGGGAGAGGTGTGGGGTACTCGAGGGGTAGGGGTAAAATCCTGTCATCCTTCGAGGACCACCAGTTGCGAAGGCGCCACACTGGAACGGATCCGACGGTCAGGGACGAAGCCTAGGGGCACGAACCGGATTAGATACCCGGGTAGTCCTAGGTGTAAACGCTGTGAACTTGGTGTCGGGGGTCCGCAAGGGGTCCCCGGTGCCGGAGTGAAGATGTTAAGTTCACTGCCTGGGGAGTACGGTCGCAAGGCTGAAACTTAAAGGAATTGGCGGGGGAGCACTGCAACGGGAGGAGCGTGCGGTTTAATTGGATTCAACGCCGGAAAACTCACCAGGGCCGACTGTTAGATGAAGACCAGTGTAACGAGCTTGTCGGATTTTCAGAGAGGTGGTGCATGGCCGTCGTCAGTTCGTACTGTAAAGCGTTCTGTTAAGTCAGATAACGAACGAGACCCTCATCTCTATTTGCTACTCGTCTCTCCGGAGGCGGGGCACTATAGGGAGACCGCTGGTGTGAAACCAGAGGAAGGCGAGGGCAACGACAGGTCAGTATGCCCCGAATGTCCTGGGCTACACGCGCGCTACAAAGGGCGGGACAATGGGAAGCTAGGCCGAGAGGCCACGCTAACCCGAAACCCGTTCATAGTTCGGATTGAGGGCTGTAACTCGCCCTCATGAAGCTGGATTCCGTAGTAATCGTGTTTCAATATAGCACGGTGAATATGCCCCTGCTCCTTGCACACACCGCCCGTCAAACCATCTTAGTTGGGGGTGGGTGAGGCTGCGCTTTATGGCGTATTCGAGCCTGTCTTCGACAAGGAGGGTTAAGTCGTAACAAGGTATCTGTAGGGGAACCTGCAGATGGATCACCTCCTAAGAAACTGGAGGCTGGGGTCGCTTGCGACCCCAGTCTCCTACCCTTTTTTTATCGATCACCTAGTTTACTTTTTACACCGAAGGGATGCTCAAAATCCGACGCATCTTCGCTGATATTAGGTGCAATGGTGTGCTTCATGCCACTTGCACTGCTTGGTATCTTTTTTCTGATCTTTCAGACCGATATCGGCGTTCAGCAAGCGGGCCACCCCGAGGGAAAAACGGTCACGAATGCATTCCTGCTGCAAATGTTAGCATTTATCATCATCATTGCGCGCTATTCTGCCCGCTGATGTTGCATCAAATGACCGCTTGCAATTTGGCTTCAATCGTAGTCCTGAACGTAAGTAGAATCAGTTTGGGTGCATCCGCATTGACGGTGATGGTTGCACCTCGATTGAAGTGTACCTCGTCCCAACCGTCAGGAACCACATAGCCTCGGTGCATATCGGATGTGATGGTGGTTGATTCTGATGTCCAATCGGCCCATGACCAGGCGGCTTCGCTGCGTTGTCGTGGTGAAAGATCCCGTGCGAGAACGAAGTAATGGGCGGCAGTACGTTCACTGATCGCTCGATTGCCCAACTCGTTGAATTCTTTTGAACTCATAGCATTGCGCAACCATGCACCTTGGCCAAGCCAGGTTGAAAACAACAATCCACTGCTTTGTTGATGGCATTGCTGCTCGCCTCGGCGAAGGTGGTATTTACTCGGAGCGTATTGATGAGTATTGGCGATCAGCAGATCGTTCATGGCAGGGTCGGTCGTGAACCGGTTGCCCGAGGTTGAATCGATCACCGCTTGCAAACGGGGCAGTTCGTTGACGATTGCTTTCCCGTTCAACACCAGCTGAAAATCCTCTTCAAAGGTCAGCATGGAGGAGTCCATGTAGAATCCATAACTACCATCGGGGTAGTCACTGCGAGGATGAGAATTCACGCCCATCACCGGCGTAGCAGCGTCAATGTTGTGGGACAGTGATGTCAAGGTCCCATCACCTCCGAAAATGATTACCAAATCACGTGCGATGAAATCAGCTCGTCGCACGTGTTCACGTGGACGGAAGTCGACCAGGTGTTCTTCTCCACATGCACGATTGAGAATTTCACGAAGCGAATGAAGACCAGCATCGTGAACTTCTTCAAAATTCTTCTTGAAAACCACAAGGATGTTCATGCTTCGCCCCTCAACTCAAGGCAAGCACCGCTTCTTCAAGAACACGACCCCTCCTGTGGTAAACAATAAACAATCATAAGGGGGCGCTTCTATGATGAATCATGGAAGCCGATACTCCTTGGGACGACATACCATCAGAGAATGAAGCAAAAGATGATTCTGAATCAATGGGGAGTCAGCCGGTAATCGTCGGTCAGTTGGAACACTCCTCTCCTGAGCCCACTCCCATGACCGGTGCTCCAACCGACTTTGGGCCGATGCTCACTGGGACTACTGAATTACCTCCAGGCCAGATGATTTACCTCCAGGGTGCACCTTCTGGTGCTGCAAAAATCGTGGGTATTTTGGTCGTTATCTACGGTGTGTTCGGAATTGGTAGTGCAGCACTGAACATGTTAACCACCATGGGCATGGGGTCGTCACAGATGCTCTTCTTGGCCCTTGACGGTGTAGCGATTGGCGTGAGCATAGCAACCATCGTCGGTGGCGTGATGCTAACTCGTTACGAGCGAAGAGCCATCCCCCTGCTTATTATCGCTATTTTTGTGAGTACGATTGCCGGAGGTGTTCAATTATCAATGGTTGATACAATCTATGAAGAAATGCTCGAGAATGGCGATTTAACACAAGATGAATATGATCTGGTGATGGAGAATAACGGTCTTGTGCAAGGTATCGGCTTGTTCTTCGTGGCCTTCTGTGGTGGTTTTTGTGCCCTTATCGTGGCGATTCCACTCATGGTCTCCAACAACGGTCTTGACAACAGTAAATTGTTTGGTTGACCTCATCACCACTCTTAGCGGAGAAGAGTGATGTTCTTACCCCTCGGTTGATTGGCCCGAATCATGAGCGAAGATGTTGTGATTGTTGGCGGTGCACGTACACCGTTTTGCGAATGGAGTGGCGGCAAGCGTGGTGACGGCAAGGTCGGCGGTGCACTCAAAACCGTGAGCGCGCAAGACTTGGGTGCCATTGCAATTCAGGGGGCGCTTGAAAAAACAGGAACCGCTCCAGAATCAGTCGACCACGTCGTCATGGGCTACGCTCTTCAGACATGCTCGCAATCCATCTATGGTGCTCGACATGCAGGACTGAAAGGGGGAATCCCCCAAGAAGTCCCCATGCTCACGCTCTCTCGGATTTGTGGTTCGGGTATTCAGTCCATCGTGAGCGGAGCTCAAATGATCATGCTGGGTGAGGCCAACACCGTTGTTTCCGGTGGTATGGAGAATCTTTCACAGGCCCCACACATCCTTCGGGGGGGAAGAGACGGTTGGAAACTCGGGCGTGCTCCAAAAGTTGAGGATTACATGATGACCAACCTTCAAGATATGACCTGTGGATTATTTATGGCCCAGACATCTGATGAACTCTGTCGGCGAAAGGGAGTCACGCGCGAAGAAATTGACGCATATGCTGCACTCTCCCATGCTCGTGTGACCCAATCCATTGAACAAGATATATTCGCGAATGAGGTCGTTCCGGTCACCATTTCATCCCGCCGTGGAGATACTGTTGTGACTCACAAAGACGAAGACCACGTCGTTCGAGGTACTACCGAAGAAAGCCTGGCGAAATTACCCACCGCTTTTGGTCCTGAATCCTTTGTTACAGCAGGAAATGCTTCTGGTGTCGTCGACGGTGCAGCAGCCGTCGTCATCAAATCAGTCTCTCAAGCCAAGCAGGATGGTGACGAGGCTCTTGCCCGCATTGTTTCGTGGGGTATTGTTGGCCTTGAACCGGCTATCATGTCGTACGGCCCAGTCCCTTCATCTCGGAAAGCGCTTGAAAAGGCAGGCTTGAGTGTTGATGAAATCGACCGATGGGAAATCAACGAGGCCTTTGCTGGTCAAGCCGTAGCTTGCATCAAGGACCTTGGCCTCGACGTTGAGAAAGTCAACGTGAACGGCGGTGCAGTTGGCCTTGGCCACCCACTTGCTGCAACGGGTACACGTCTTGTACTCACGCTCGCTCACGAATTAAAGCGATGTGGCGGCCGTTACGGTGTTGCTACCGCCTGCATCGGTGGCGGTCAAGGCATTGCCATGGTCATCGAATCACTCAACTGAGTGTTTGAACCAAGTCCAAGACATAACGCAAGAGTGTTATGACGACCAGGGCTAAGAACACACGCATGACGATGCTTTGACTCATGTACCTCAAACCGAAGCGTGCTCCCATCGTAGAGCCCATGTAGGCAGCAAGCGAAAAAAGAAGCACGAGCGCCATAAGGTCGCCCAATGCCTGCCACTCACTTGTGGAAAGAAAGAGGAGATGCGTGAGAATAGCAACAGGGACCACGACCAACATGAGATGCAAACTTGTCCCAATGGCCTTCCGCGTCTGAAGTTGGCCAATCTGCTGTAAGACGGGCACATAGATGACACCAGCGCCGATGGCGAGAACCGAAGAGAGTAGGCCTCCAATTCCGGTTCCTGCTCTGAGGGCTAATTGGTTGACAGTGCCCTCATAGTCCTCAGATTCATCGTGCTTTTCTGCGGATATTGAAGCCAACTTGCTCTGTGTTTTCACAGCGGCCCATGCAAGCATGATGACGGAAACTGACTTGAAGACCGGGTCGAGATTATCTCCAAGCAGGACAACAATTCCCACCCCTAAGATGGCCCCAGGGATCGCTCCCTTCAGAGCAGAGCGAATAGCGGCATCATCGTAGTGTCCTTCCCGACGATGCGCAAGGCCGCTACCGTAACTGACAACTGCGGTTAAACCCAATGAAACTGCCAACAAGGTACCGTCAATGGGCCAATCGGCTCCATAATGAAGCAATGGCACGAAGAGCATGCCTCCGCCCATGCCCACAGGAGCGAAGACGAATGCAATAGCGAAGATGCCAATGATGAGGAGGCTGCTTTCCAACATCTCAACCTCTCCTCTTCATCACGATGGGTGGTCGTTGACATGTGCAGGGTAGTGGGCGTACTTCATCATCTTGCCTCATCAAATCTTCCTTATGGGGTAGAAGCATTCATCAACTAGTACGCGGGGCGGAAGATATGGAAACCTCTACAATTGTGATCCTTGCCATTGCCGCAGTACTCGCCCTTATCCTCGTGATTTGGTTCTTTTCAACATGGAACCGCTTCATCCGTCTTGATGAAAACGCAGTCAAATCTTGGGCTGACATCAACGTCTTGCTCGAGCAACGCTACGACATGATTCCAAATCTTGTTGGCATCGTCAAAGGCTACGCTGAGCATGAAGCAGGTATCTTTGATCAATTCGCTCAAGCACGAAATACCGCAGCTGGCTGCCTAGCACAAGGCGACATCAAGGGTGTCGCTGCCGCTGAAGGTATCCTCGCAGGCATGATTCCTCGCATCAACATGGTCGCTGAACAATACCCCGATTTGAAGGCCAACACCAACTTTTTGAACCTTCAAAACGAACTGGTCTCCATGGAAAACCAAATCGCTGACCGCCGTGAATTCTACAACGCTGCTGCCACCAACTACAACAAGGCAATCCAAATGATTCCTTCCAACATCGTTGCGGGTGTCAAAGGCTGTGAACGCAAGGACCTTTGGGAAGTTGCAGCACACAAGCGCGAGAACGTCCAAATCACCTTCTAAGACAATAACGATAACTTGGCTTGACTGAGCCAATGGGTGATGGAATGAGTGATGCACCGACAGTAGATGTAAACGAGCGACTTCGTTTGCTCGGCACGGCTCACGTCGCAACCTCCTCTGTTGAAGCCGTCCAGCACCACATCGAAGTCTATCAGCCCGACATTGTGGCAGTAGAACTCTGTCAAGGCCGTTACGATACACTGGTGAGTGACCGTCGTTTGGATAAAGAGGGCTTGCTCAAAGTCATTAAAGAAGGCAAGGCTCCAATGGTGCTTCTACAGTCCATGCTGTCCGCTGAACAGCGCAAACTCGGCCTCGATGAAGGTCAGCAGCCTGGAGCAGAATTACTCGCTGCGGTTCAAGTTGGTCAGGCTGCGGGTTGTGAAATCGCCTTGGTTGATCGTGACATCCAGGTCACCTTACGCCGGGCATGGAAACGCATGAGGCTTCGTGAAAAATGGAGCCTGCTGAATTCACTTCTTGAGGATGATGAAGAGGATGAAGACATCGATATCAACGCTCTTTTGCAGGATACGGATTTACTCTCGTCGATGATGCAAGAACTCAAGGGATTTTCCCCTGGTGCTGGTGAAGTCCTCATTGATGAGCGTGATAGTTACATTGCAGGGCGACTTTCTGATCTAGATGGAGACAAGAAAATTCTTGCAGTACTGGGGGCAGGTCATCTTGATGGCGTCGCCAAGAAATTAAGCAATGAACGCGCTTCTATAGATTTGGAGGGCTTGAGTAAATTACCGACCACGTCAACGGTTCGTAAGTTTCTCCCGTGGGCTTTTCCACTCGTAATGATCGGTGTCCTTGCTGCATTTATCTCAACGAGTGAAGGTGTTGACTGGGTTGAATTTTTCACCGTTTGGACACTCGCCAATGCAGTTTGTGCCGCTCTCGCATGCATCCTCGCTCGAGGCCATCCACTTGCAGTCCTTACGGCGGCGTTGGCTTCACCCATCACTTCACTCAATCCAGCCCTCGCTGCAGGCTGGTTCGCAGGTTATGTTCAATTGAAGGTCGCTGAACCAACAGCAGATGATTTGCAGCAATTCTTGAAACTCGATGAATTCTCATCATTTTGGAAAAACCCTGCGGGAAAAGTGCTCCTTGTTACCGCTCTCACCAATCTCGGATCCATGGCAGGAGCTTGGGTAGCGCCACTGATTTTACTCGGTGGACTCGGTTTTTCATGAAAATGGCTTCATTGAGGCGAAGAGGTCTGCATGTTCCCGAACATCATGCACCCGTAGTACATCGACTCCTTTCGAACGAGCGATGGCAGCGATGCCAAGAGTTCCTGCCAAGCGGTTCTTTGGCTTGTCTTGTTGAGCAAGATGTCCAATGAGGCTTTTTCTCGAGACGCCCCACAGGAGGCCAGCATCTTCGTTCACGACCATGGATCGGCCAGCATCTAACAAATCGATGTTGTCTTGTTGTCTCTTTCCGAATCCAATTCCCGGGTCCAGACATACCAATCTCGGATCGTGGCCGCCTTGAATCAACTCCTCAAGTCGCTTCTGAAGGTACGATCGGATCTCTTGAACACAATTCTCGTATCTTGGATTCTCCTGCATGCTGCCTGGTTCTCCCTGCATGTGCATGATGCAAACGCCGCATCCGCTTTCAACAACCAACTTGAGCATGTCCGGGTCGCGAAGCCCCGAAACATCGTTGATGAGGTCAGCTCCCGCTTGGAGCGCAGCCCGAGCGACATCAGCATGGCGCGTGTCGATTGAAATGAGACCCTCTGAGTTGGCTTTTCTCAATCCTTCAATAACAGGAACCACACGAACAATCTCTTCTTCAACCGTGACTGGGAGGGCACCGGGACGAGTTGATTCACCTCCAACATCAATCCAGGTAGCACCATCCTCCCACATTTGGAGGCCCTGCTTAACGGCAGCGGAAGCATGATGGCGACTGCCAGCGAAAAAGGAATCATCGGTTGTATTGATGATTCCCATCAGGTGAGGGCTTGCTGATGAAGCGTGGAGCCCTGCGATAATGGCATCACGGCGCGCTGCTGGGAGTGAAAAGTCAGCGCTCATCAAGCCCCCCAGTTCGGCAGGTTTCATAAGATGTGACAAAGAAGGACATCGTATGACGGATGGTGTCGCAATGGAAGAATCACCTGCAGAAGGTGTACTTTCGGGGATACCGAATGCGAATTCAACCGACCTCGAGTTTGCTGAACGCATCATTGAACGGCTGAAGCCCCGAAATCAGCAGGATCTCTACAACAAAGCAGCCCGTCAATCAAAACTCGGTGGCATGCTCATCACGCTGATGGTGGTCATTTGGTGGCTCTTCATCGGAGTCGGCGACAATATGGACGAAGGTATCTCGGTCTTTTTCAATCTTGATTTCGGTCAAGTAGCCCTTGCCGTGATGGCGCTATCGTTGGTTTCAGCGATTTTAACCGAGTTCAGCCGTGATGTAGGAAAAATTTTGCCCTCTTCTGCAGCAGGTGGCATGCTCATCCTTGCTGGCCTTTACGTGGCTGAACCTCTGGTAGCATCCATGTTCATCACAGACTTCCTCACCTTCGAAGAAGGTACGTGGCGCACGGTGCGATTGGGCATCCTCTGGGGCGGCATGTCTGTTGGTTCCAAGCAACTTGTGAACGCCTTGTTGCTTAACTGGTTGATCAAATTCCTTGATTCAAATGGAATTGGAATTGATTCCACAGGACGCGGCGACAGCGTCCATGACATGGCGTCAACATCAGTCCTCGAAGATTAGGCGCTATCCTCTTGAGGGCTTTGCTGGTGGAACGACCATGCCCGCTTCTCCGCTGAGTGTTCTGAGGCTCGGCTACCGTAAGGGGCGAGATCCACGAATCACCACCCATCTTGCTTTGGTTTCACGTGCCCTTGGTGCTGATCGCTTTCTTTTGGCGGGAGATGAAGATTCGGACCTCTTTTCCAATGTAGAATCTGTCAATGAACGCTTTGGCGGCTCCATGGAATGTGAATACATCAAGGGCTCCATGGGGTGGCTGAAGCGTTTCGTGGAAGAGGATGCAGGTGATGGTCAACCGGGTGTTGCTGTTCATTTGACCATGTACGGTGAACCCTACCGAGACGTGATTCCTCGTATCCGTCGTGATCGCCCCGTCGTCCTTGTGGTGGGTGGTGCAAAAGTACCAGGGGACGTGTTTCAACACGCACAATACAACGTTGCTGTCGGCAATCAGCCTCATTCGGAAGTAGCCGCTCTTGCCCTCTTCATGGAGGCTTGGTTTGGCGAGGGTGGAAGTGAACGACACTTCCCAGATGCACGCTTGATTATCGAACCTTCCGCTCGAGGAAAGTCAGTGATTGACAAGCAACGGTTGGAAGAAGAGTAATCAACTGGTTACTCGTGCTACTGTGTCTAATTTTTTTGGCAATTACCTTCCGTTCATTCTGAATTTCCCCAAGCCATACCGCACCCAATCATTATGGGGGGCCTTTGACGACAAAATGTGATGTTAGGGGGCGAAAGCGCGAATACGCGGTCATTCCCTGCGACCCATCGTCTCTACAATCCCCATCCATTGTCGATTTCTGATGCCGCCGACGGCCTGACAGAAGGGGTAGAACTCCCTGCTGGAGCCAGTGGACCAGGTGTCTTGCTCACAGCAGACGGAGGCCGCTATCTCGGAGACTTATTTGGGGCTCAAAGCCATGGTTCGGGTGAATTGGTCTTCACCACCGGCATGATGGGCTATCAAGAATCATTGACAGATCCTTCCTTTGCGGGCCAAGTCCTCACCTTTACCTATCCGCTGATAGGCAATTATGGTGTTCATGCAGGGGCTTCTGAATCCCGTAAGGTATGGCCAAAAGGCGTCGTTGTCCGTCATGCCATGCATCAACCAGACCATCGTCACTCAGTCGGAACCGTTGATGAATTGCTTCGTCTCCACGGAATTCCTGGCATCCAAAACATCGACACGAGAGCCATTACTCGACGTGTTCGTGAACTCGGTACGGTGCTTTGTGTCTTTGGCCCAATCGACCAAGAAGCGATGTTGCGCAAGGACCTCGAACACCTCACGTCGCCAGAACTCGAAGACTTGGTGGATGAGGTTTCGATTGATGAAGCAATCATCCTCAACGAAGGTGTTACCGATGAATTGGGAGGTCAAAAACCACGACTTGGTGTTCTTGATTGTGGTGTGAAGTACAATATTTTGCGTCAACTTTGCATGGTCTTTGAAGTGGTTTGGTGTCCACCCGATATCAGCTATCATGAATTACGAAACGAGTATGCTATTGACGCCCTTTTCTGCAGCAACGGTCCAGGCGACCCTGCACACCCCGGCAAAGCAACCTCGGCTCGCAATACCTTGGCACAAGCTGTTGCAGATGGGCTTCCTGTCATGGGCATTTGCTTGGGTCACCAATTGATGGGCTTGGCATCGGGTCTGCAGACCTACAAGATGCGCTATGGTCACCGTGGCGCTAACCAACCTGTTGTTGATCTGCAGGACCAAACCGTTGCCATTACAAGCCAAAATCACGGCTTTGCAGTTGCTCATCCACACGATGGAATGCTCGCAGCCCATCCAACTGGGGCGACTTCCCCGCCGGTCACCAACCAACACGGGGCTGAGGTTGAAGTGCGCTACATCAATGCCAACGATGGCACCGTTGAAGGCCTGGATGTTATCGGAAAGCCCTGCTTTACCGTACAATTTCACCCTGAGGCCAGCCCGGGCCCACACGATGCTGCGTCCCTGTTTTATCGGTTCAGATCCATCGTGGACCATCATCTTGGAGGTGAATCCTGATGCCTCGTCGTGATGATTTGGAAACCATCATGGTCTTGGGCAGTGGTCCCATTAAGATTGGTCAGGCGGCTGAGTTTGACTTCTCTGGTTCCCAAGCCGTGCGTGCGCTTCGTGAGGATGGCTACCGTGTTATCCTGGTCAATTCCAATCCAGCAACCATTCAAAATGATCCGGAAATGGCAGATGTGGTCTACATTGAACCTCTTCTACCCGATACCATCGCTCGTATTATTGAGAAAGAACGCCCGTGTGCTTTATTGGCCGGGATGGGCGGTCAAACAGCCTTGAATATCGCCAGTGAACTTTCCCACAATGGCACCTTGGAGCGTTTGAATGTTGAATTAATAGGCTCAGATCTTGATGCCATTGACAAAGCCGAAGACCGAGAATTGTTCAATAAGGTCTGTGAATCGATCAACCTGCCCATCAGTCAGGCCGTTGCATGTCACACCATCGACGAAGTGATCGCAGCCGCTCAGTCCATCGGCAGTTGGCCCATTCTGATTCGTCCTGCCTTTACCCTTGGTGGCCTTGGTGGGGGAACTGCAAGAGACATGGGTGAACTGGTTGAAATCTCTCAACTTGGCCTCCGAAATTCACGTATTTCCCAAGTATTGATTGAAGAATCCATTCTCGGATGGCAGGAATTGGAATACGAAGTCATGCGTGACGAAGCAGACAATGCAACCATCGTCTGCACGATGGAGAACATTGACCCCATGGGCGTCCACACTGGTGAATCCACGGTTGTAGCCCCCCTGCAATCATTTAGTGATGCAGATCACCAACGATTGCGAAATCAGGCCCTCGCCCTCATTCGCGCCTTGAATATCAAAGGTGGTTGCAACGTACAATTTGCCTTCAACCAATTCACTGGAGAAATCCGAGTGATTGAAGTCAACCCTCGTGTATCCCGTTCATCAGCCCTTGCATCAAAGGCAACTGGATACCCCATTGCCCGCATGGCTGCAAAGATCGCCGTGGGATACACCCTCGATGAATTGCCCAATCCCATCACGGGTGAGGGCACAACTGCAGCCTTTGAGCCAACCTTGGATTATTGCGTTGTCAAAATCCCTCGCTGGCCTTTCGACAAGTTCAGGACTGCAGACCGAACGCTTGGGACCTCGATGAAGTCGACCGGAGAGGTCATGGCGATTGGGCGGAATTTCGAGGAAGCATTCCTCAAAGCATGGGCGTCGCTCGAACAGGGTTGCGCTCATCCACGTCCACTGACACGAGCCGATGAATCCGAAGGGGAAGGAATGAGCCAGCGTGCCCATGAATCACTGCCTGATGCAACGCTCATCGGTTGGTTGTCCGTGGCAACAGACCGACGCATGGGTGCCCTTTTGGAAGCCTTCCGAAGACAATGGACGGTTGAGAGAGTGCATGAAATCACCCGCATTACCCGCTGGTTCCTTTACGGCTTTGAACGCCTTGCAAACATGGAACGATCGATTGTAGAGCGTGGTGTGTCGCCCACTGAACTGGGTCTTGATGAACTTCGTTTGTGGAAGAGTCATGGTTTTTCAGACGCCCATATTGCCGATGCACTGGCTGGTTTCCCTCCTGAAGGCCTCAAATCACTCAACGCGGCACAGGGTGAGCGAGCAGTTATGCAGCGCCGACACGAACTTGAACTGCATCCTTGCTACCGAATGGTCGATTCGTGTGCTGCAGAATTTGCTGCAAAGACGCCGTATTATTACTCCACGTACGAACCGTATGGTGATGCTGGTATTGACCTCCTTCCCGATTTGGAATCAAGGACTAAGGAACGACTCGTTGCGATTGGAAGCGGGCCTATACGAATCGGTCAAGGCATTGAATTTGATTATGGCTGTGTCCATGCCGTCAAAGCGATTCGAGAGGCTGGAAAAGATGCAATTTTGATCAATAACAATCCTGAAACGGTTTCAACAGATTTCGATACTTCCGACCGATTGTACTTTGACCCGCTTACGTTGGAGTATGTAAGTGAAATTTTACTTAGGGAGCAGGCGCACGGAATCTTGTTGCAATTTGGTGGTCAAACAGCGATCAACCTTGCCCTTCCTCTCGAAGCGAGGTTGCCGGATTTGGCTCTCAAGGGGCTGGATTTGAGCATCAGAGGTTCCTCTTGTGACGCCATTGACGAAGCGAGTGACCGAGAACGATTCGAGGCCTTTGCAAAACGACACGGTCTGCGAATGCCCCGAGGTGCCACGGGTACCAGCGCTGATGACCTGCGTGCAGCAGTTGAGCAGATCGGCTTCCCCGTACTGATTCGTCCATCCTATGTACTGGGTGGTCGCGGCATGGAGATACTCTCCAATCAACAACAGCTCGACGGCTACTTGCGTGAAGCCTACCTTGCGCCGGACAAACCTTTGCTCGTCGATGAATACCTCGGCCATGCTACGGAATTGGACGTCGATGCCGCTGCTGACGGTGAAGACGTCCTGGTTGGCGCTATCATGGAACATCTCGAAGAGGCTGGAATCCATTCGGGAGACTCAACGTGCTTTATCCCAACTCAAAACATCTCTGAAGCCATGCTTGAGAAGGTGGCAGAGCAGACCCGAATCATTGGCCTTGGCTTGAATATCATCGGCTGTTTCAACATTCAATTCGCTATTCAGGGGGAGGATTTGTACGTCCTCGAGGTCAACCCACGCTCCTCTCGAACCGTGCCCTTCGTTGCAAAAGCATCCGGGCTTCCTCTCGCACGAATTGCAGCCAGAATCACCATCGGTCAGCCACTCAAAGAACAAGAAATACCACGGCGCACCTCCGGGCAAGTCTGTGTAAAGGCACCCGTATTCCCCTTCATCAAGTTGCGAGGCCTCGATCCTGCACCGGGCCCAGAGATGAAATCAACCGGTGAAGTCTACGGATCCGATGAACGGGCAGATATGGCCTATCTCAAAGCACGGCTCGCCACTGAAGTTCCCGTAGCAACAGAAGGAGGAGCCTACCTGACCGTTCGTGATGAAGACAAAGAAAACCTGTTGCCGGTGGCGAAGAGCCTCGTTGCTATGGGCTTCACGCTCTATGCCACAGGTGGTACCTCTGACATTCTACGTCGTCATGAGATTCCAGTAACCACGGTTTACAGGATTGCAGAAGGCAAGCATCCAGACGCCCTTGACCTCATGCGCCAAGGGAATGTATCCTTCATTGTCAATGTTCCAACGATTTCGGGTGGTGCGGTGCGTGACGGTAACATGATGCGCCGCCTTGCGGTTGAACTCAACATTCCATTTGTCACCACCATACGCGGTGCAGTCATGGAAGCGGCTGCCATGAAGGCCCATATTGAAGAGACACTTGAGCCAAGGAAATTGACGGTTCACTACTGAAGAAAAAACACCCATTTATGTTCTCATGGTATCATCTTTCGCCATGGAAGCAGGACAATCTCTTCTTCTTGATGCATCCAAAGGTCATGGGTTTTTCGCATCTCAATTGAAATCAGTACGGCCTAAAGACGCTCAACGATGGGTCTGGTTGGCCTACGACCAGCTCCATCTTTCCTTTCTTGACAGTCTCAAGAGTGAGGACAGCGAACTTGGAGTGATCATGATTGAATCATCACTCAAGGGACGAAGCATGCCATTCCATCAGCAAAAATTAGCCTTCTTGCTATCAAATCAACGGCATTTTGCCTTGGAAGTTCAAGCCCAAGGCTATCCGGTGCATTTCATTTCGACGAACCTTTCCTTCGGCGATGCGCTCGGTCATCTCGGTGAATTCGGAGTGATCGAATCCTTCCAGCATGCCGAGCGGAGCCTGCGTACGTCGATTGCAACACTGGTGGATGCGGGAAAGATCGTAGTACATTCACATCCGGGATGGCTTACCCGTCGTGAATGGTTTGAATCAAGCGTTGGAATTGAGCCGCCGTTTCGAATGGATAAATTCTATAGAAAAGTGCGCAAGGAGACGGGATGGCTCATGGAGGATGGAAAACCAGTGGGAGGCAAGTACAGCTTTGATGCTGAGAATCGCTTTCCATGGAAGGGCGAGGATCAACCACCACCTGCCCCCGTCTATTCGGTAGATGAAATGGATGAAGAAGTTACTGAAATGGTCCGGGACCTATTTGGTGACCATCCAGGGCATGTCGACCTTTCCACCGTTCCAACCTCAAAGGATGATGTAACACAAGCCCTTGCATTTGCGCTGCAATGCCTGCCTCATTTTGGGCGTTATGAAGATGCCATGACCGAGAAGAGCATCGGCCTCTTTCATTCACGCCTTGCATCCTTGACCAATCTCCATCGCTTGTTGCCCGTTCACATCGTCGAAGCAATTCTGGATTCACAGGCTCCATTGAACAGTGTGGAAGGCTTCCTGCGTCAAATGATTTGGCGAGAGTATGTCCACCACGTTCACGATGTGACGGATGGCTTTCGAAGCCTTGATGTCCAGCGAAGTTCAGCCCAACGGGGTGCACGGTGGCAGCATGCACCTGCAGGCACCGAACAGGATCATCCAAATTTCTTGAACCAGCAAGAAGCCCTTCCTCAAGCCTATTGGGGCTCAACAAGTGGCTTGCGTTGTCTTGACGCCTGCGTTGAACCGGTCATGGATGAGGGATGGACACATCACATTCCACGCCTCATGGTGTTGAGCAATGTCGCCAATCTTTTGGACGTCAATCCTCGTGAATTGACCGATTGGTTCCATGCGGCCTTCATCGATGCCTATGATTGGGTTGTTGAACCGAATGTCTTGGGAATGGGTACCTTTGCCTTGGGGACTGCCATGATGACCAAGCCCTATGTGGCCGGTAGCGCCTATATCAATCGGATGAGCGACCACTGCAAATCATGTGCGTTCCACCCGAAGAAGAACTGCCCGATGACCCGTCTTTACTGGGCCTATCTCGCACGGCACGGAGAGGCATTTGAAGGCAATCATCGCATGTCGATGACCCTGCGTAACGTTCAACGACGTTCTCCAGAGGAACGAGCGTTGGATGCTGCGACCTTCGAGCATGTCAAACAGGTTCTCGCTCAGGGGAAGACATTGCACCCAGAAGGTGTTCACGACCTTCGTCAGTGGACGTCATGAACGCAACGATGGCTGACAGGTTGGACAATAATCCAAACGCCGTCCTGCGTATCGTTTGCGAAGCACCAGGTTTCCACAACTCAGACAGGGTCTGTCGTTACGGCAAAAAACAGCATGCCGCCACATTCGGCGAGGTTCTCCTCGTGCTTTGCTGGCCTCTGCGACATCTAAATCCACGGTGATGCCTTTGTGTTCATAGGCTTGTACGGTGATGTCTTTGATGCATTTTGCCCACCTGTCAAGCGTTGCTTCATCGAGGTCGCAGGGACGATCATCGGGGTGAACTCCGGCTGCGTGAAGGATTTCAGATCGGAGGTAATTCCCCAAACCTGCAAAGGATCGCTGATCAAGCATGAGTGTTGCACCTTTCTTTCTATAGATTTTCATTGAACGAAGGTGTTTCGCCAAAACCTCCGTCGTAACGTGTTCATCAAGGACATCTGGACCCAAGCGGGCAAGGAAGGTATGCCCGTTTTCTTCTGGTGTTGGCAGCAGTGAAATGTCCGTGGCAGACCAAAGCCGTACGGCGTGTTTGTCCGTCAAAAATTCCGCTCGTAGTGAACGGTTTGAACGAGGGTCTGTTGTTCTCAAGTGCACGGTCCACCGCCCGTAAAGCTGGTTGTGACTGTACATTGTCCATCCACTGCTGAATCGAATCAACATCGCTTTGCCTCGGCTGGTTACGCTGAGCACTTCGTGACCTTCAATGAGGTGGCTTTGATCGATCAGTGAAGGGTAGGGCCACTGGCCCGCTTGAACGGTCTTGCCGATCAATGCCTTGCCGATACGGTCGGCGGCGCGACGTATCTCGGGGCCTTCTGGCATGGTTGACCCTCGCCGTGTTCCCTATCAAGGAATGTTTCTCCTACAGAACGACCGCTATCGATTCAATCAATGATTTTTTCAATCTTGAACGATTTGTCGTCGTGACCCCATCGAACCTCGCCGGGTGTCTCGATGCGGAAGTATTTGGTACCAAATTCAAGCCCTATCTCTGGGTGTTCCTCTTCCAACTTGACGTAAATCCGGTCGCTGTAGGCTCCATGGCTACCA
Organism: Candidatus Poseidonia sp.; assembly: GCA_016778305.1. Taxonomy (GTDB): domain Archaea; phylum Thermoplasmatota; class Poseidoniia; order Poseidoniales; family Poseidoniaceae; genus Poseidonia. The sequence goes on from JADHPT010000011.1 coordinate 53,014, forward strand.
ACTGATGCTACTCCGCGAATACCGTCAACCATCACGGGGTGAGGTTCTGATAGGTCAGCGGGATTGAACGGCGTTGCATCTTGAGCAAGTCGTAGGTTTTCTTCGGTGCCGGGTATGGTTTTCGGTTGATCTTCCATACCTTTGCATGGTGATGAGCCTATTTAAACCAATCAGGGGTCAATTTGAATGTTGGAATCAAGGGCTGACAGCCCTGCAGCTTCTGCTTGAGCAGCGATACGACGAAGCGAACGCATCGCATCGTCAATCGTCTCCACTTGTTCTGAGAATTGGGTGGGAGGCCATCCGCAATTGATGACATCGGCTTCAACGCTGCTCTCTTCAATCCATGCAGCGCAAGCAGATCCGTAGCACATTGCTTTGAAGCGGGCGATGTCAATCCAAAAGGTCGTGCGATGGCAGACGGGGCAAACTCGGCATTCAAATTCAGAAAGCATGGTCACAGCATCGTCGCCCACAACGTCCACTTCCCACGATGCGATGCTGGCTCGTTCAAGGGGCACCTGGTGTGATTTTTTGAGGAAGGAACGAAGGACGTTCATGGCGGTTTCTTGGGTGCTGAAGCAGCCCATCCCGACCACAGCCCCGTTCTCCTCAACGGCACTTGGAACATAGATGCGCCCGGTCATGACCATGATGGTGGGTGAGCGAGGTGGCGTTTAAGCATCGCTCAATTCCGCTGCCAAATCGCCTCAATCACGGGCAAACCGCCCGGATGGGGCAAGGGAGCCTGTGGTTTTTCGATGCGGACGCTCAATTCACGAACGCAGGCATGCGTGCTGATGATGGAAATGATCTGGTCGGCCATCTCTTCCATCAGTCGTATGGGTTCCTCGCTCTCGAGCATCACTTTGTCAACAGCGATTTGGAGATCTGCGTAATTGAGCGTTTGATCGAGTTCTTGGATGGCTGAGCCTTGGCCGAGGGTGGCCCAAATCGTGAACACAAAGGGTTGGGCTTGCTCGTGTTCGTACTGGTAATAGCCGTGAGTGGCCATGACTTCGTAGCCTTCGAGTCCAACACGCCACTGCATGAGATCACCTATTCTTCGTCCCGCTCATGGACCCAAATGAGGTGGTAACCAAATTGAGTCTTGACCGGTGTTGAAACCGTTTTGACGGGTGTTGACCAAACGGCGTCTTCGAATTCACGGACCATCCTGCCTTTGCGAAACCAGCCCAAATCTCCGCCTTTTTGGCTTGAAGGGCACGTGCTTTTCTTTCGGGCTAATTTTTGGAAATCCTTCAATTTGGCCACTTTGTCCTTGATTTGAACGGCCTCGCTCTTGGATTCAACCAAGATGTGTGAGGCCCAAGCGCTCGGTGCGACCATACCTTCACCACTTTGAGTCGTGTTTTGAACCCCTCGCATCAGTAATCCGAATATGCGAGGAAGCGCATGTAGGTGCCGTAGATGGTTACAGAGACGCCCAATGATTCTTCATTGAAGCGGTCCATGGTGTCGAGATAGGTGTGATATTCCCAACTGCCGCTGCCATAACAAACAATGGCACGTCCTCGTTCTCCCTCACCCAAGTCATAGACGAAGGGGCCGTGGTCTGAATTGTACGGCATGCCGTCCGAAGCACCCTGAGCACCTTGGTAGGTCGCCAGTTGGATGTCGTAACGGTCGGCAACCTCGTCACGTTCGTTCTTGTACAACTCCGTGATGCGGCTGATGTGCTCCATGTCCTCGGGTGTATTTCCAAAGAGGCGAAGGCTGTTGCCTCGGTTGGAGAAATCGGCGTCAACGTGGTTCATGTCAAGGTTGATGTAAAGGCGAAGGTTGTCCTTCAAACTGTTCTGGAAGGCTTGCACGTAGGCACGGCTACCGTAGAGTCCCTCTTCTTCACCACCCCACGTACAGAACCGGAGGGTGCGTTCGGGCTTGCCCGTTTCGTTGACAACCTCGCTGATTTGACGGCCCATCTCAAGCACGCTGGCTGTACCTGATGTATCGTCAATCGCCCCCTGACCGTGGTAAACGGTATCGTGGTGGCCACCAACGATGACAACTTCTGAAGTGCGTCCCTTAATCTCCCCACAGGGCACGTAGATGGTCCGCTCCTGATCGTTGGTCACGTCGATGATCATCTCCAACACACCGGTCGGTCCGGTGGCGTTGAAGATGGCCTGTTCAAGAATTTCACCAGCATCTTTGGACATGGCGATGAAGGGAATGTCACTCGGAATCGTGCCGCCGTTTGCTTCCTTTACGGCGTCAATACCGGTTCCCTTGAAAATCGGTACGCAATCATTGCCTTCGATTTTGCCACAATTGTAATCCTTGTTGACTCGAATCAAACCGGCCAATTGGTTCTCAGCGGCCTTTGAGAAGAATTCAGTATTGCCTGTCTTTGTGCCGCTGTTGATGACGTAACCGACCGTACCGCCTGCACTGGCCCAGAGGCCGTCGTCACTGCCGTTGCCGAGATAGGTAAGCGGCACGTTTTGCTGGAAGGTGTACTCAGACTGGCCTGAGAATCCTTGAATCACATAATCGACGCGATGTTGGAATGAAATGAAATTCGAGAATTGAGAACCAGGTCCCTCACAAGGACTCAATCCCCCAAGGCCACTCTGCACGCAAATCCTGAGACTCGGTTCCGAGTTGACGTGGTGCATAGGTACCTGGTAGGAATGCAAGGTAGTATCCATCCCCATGGCGGCAAATTGAGATTCAATGTAGGTCGAGACGTTGGCTTCTTCGGTGGTTCCGCTCATGCGTCCTTCCCAATCAGCGTGTCCGAAGCCGACCAATTCTTCAGCAAAGGTGCGGGTTTGACTGGCATCGTAGTCGATGAGATCATATTCGTAATTTGGAGTGAATCCCAGCCATGTTGGTCGGAATACAAAGACGGCGGTTACCATGATGATGACGACGCCAATTGCCGTCAATGCTTGTGGAGTAAGTATGTCCGTACTCCGCCACCAGGGTGTCTTATCTTCGTCTTCAGGGAAGAGTTCAGCCGTGGCGGGTGGCTCGTCTTCGAGACTGATGGTTGGCTGAAACTCTCTGTGGGCCAGCAGGCGTTCGATCAATTCCGCTTTTTTGCCGCTGACGGGAAGGCCGTGCACTGCTAACTCCTCTCGAAGTTCCTTGACGGTCAAAGGGATGGAGTTGGATTCACTCATGGTCGCACCGTATGTACGGTGGCCTTCATCATTGAAGAAGTCGGCGGTGACCGGTCTTCTTCAGATTTCATCGCCCGTCCAGCGTCGCCCGAGTTCATGCTCAATGCCGATGAGGTCGAGCACACGGGCTACGATGAAGTCAATGAGGTCGTCAATGCTGCGAGGGTGGTTGTAGAAGCCCGGAGATGCGGGTACGATGATGGTGTCCCAGGCAGAGAGTTTGGCCATGTTCTCAAGGTGAACGGTCGCATAGGGTGCTTCACGGGGAACGATGATGAGTTTGCGTCGCTCCTTCATGGCGACGATGGCAGAGCGTGTCACGAGATTGTCGGAGATACCGGCAGCGAGTTTACCGATGGTGGTTCCCGAGCAAGGGCAGATGACAACGGCGTCGATTTTAGCGGAGCCTGAGGCTGATTTTGCACCGACGTTCCTGGCGTCTTCGAGGATGGCTCCAGTAGCTTCAGCAAGCGCTTCGGGAGTGTTATCACATTCGTGCTTGAGGGTCAAGCGGCCAGAATCCGTGACGATGAGGCGAACTTGACGTCCCATTTGTGAAAGGACCTCGGTCAGGCGTTGGCCGTAGATGGCTCCAGAAGCCCCTGAGATGCCGACGACGATCTCTCCCATAACCAAAACGTGAGCGCTCTCCCATTTAGCCTCTTGTTCTCATCCGAACTGAATTTGGGCACACCGTGGAGTATGGCCGACCATATAGCAACCCGAAAATCCACTTTTACTTCTGCTTCTGCAAGCAGAAAAAGACGGACACACCAACCCAGTGTCCGAGATTTCGGCCGTCGCGTAGACGTATATAGTAAACCTGAGAAATATGGATTGATGGCTAAGCAGAAACAAGCAGAAGAATGCGTTCTCTACGTTCGAGTATCAACAACTCGTCAAGCGGAGGATGGAGTGAGCATAGATGCTCAAATTGCCAAGGGGAAAGCTAACACAGAATTTCGTAATTTACTGCTTCCTGATGAGAATATTTTCATCGATGACGGGGTGAGTGCCAAAGTGCCATTATGGTCAAGACCTGCTGCTAAGCAGATGAAGGAATTCATCCTTAAGCAGAAAATTAAGCACATTTTTGCTTACAGAATGGACCGATTGTTTCGCAGCACCATCGATTGCCTTGCTACTGTGGAAGAATTAGATGAATTCGGGATAGGAATTCAGTTTTGTGAATCAGGAGGGCAACCTCTTGATTTGTCTTCAGCAGTAGGTCGAATGCTCATCACCATCTTGGCTGCCTTTGGTGAAATGGAGAGGAATCTCATTAGCGAGCGAACCACAATGACCTTACAGCATCTCAAGGACACAGGAAAACGATTCACATACGACAAATACGGTTGGGATGTGGATGAAGACAACAACTTCGTTGAGAATGAAAAAGAACAGTATTGGATTGAATACATGAAAGTTAGATACCACGAAGATGACATCAAGATTTCAGAGATTGCAAGGGAATTGAACACTTGCGGGGTTCCAACTAAACGAAATGGAACATGGTCACACAAACAGGTCTCAAGAATCCTGAGAAGATGATTTGATCGCAGACATGATTTCATTTCCAATGGCTTGGGCTAGAATCGGAGGAACAGCATTCCCAACTTGACG
>JADHPT010000026.1 GCA_016778305.1 Candidatus Poseidonia sp.
AGGTTGGTATTTCCCCGGACACAAGGTCAGGCCAAGGGCCCCCTCGTCACCCTCAAGCTTGACCCACGAGACGTAGAGTGGGTGCGTGGTGCTGTTGCGCACTCAAAGGCCTCCCTGGTTGCGGTGACGTTCGCCGTAGGCCCACATCGTGCGCCAGACGTCAAGACAGGCGTCATGGTATTCAGGTTCCTCCACACTGCCCTTGAAATTATCATAGTCGAGATTGAGAATGTACTCTGTCAAGCGACGGTGAACGTCACCTCGGCGGGCAACGGTTCGGTACGGGTAGTCTGCTGATGGCATGTGAGTGACCTTCGCGTCCGGTAGTATGGATGCGATGTGCCGAGGGTGTCGTGCACGAACAAGCAGGTGTTCCGGCTCGGTTCGGTGGGCTACGATGGACACAAAGCCCCCTGACACGTACAACCACACTCAAGCCACCGCCACTTTGGCATATGCAGATTTGAAATCTGAATAATGCAAGGAAGAGGTCACTTCAATGAACCCAATAGACTCCCACCTTACACGGGCACGAACTTCAACAAGAAGAGCCTCCTTTATTGACGGATGGAGATCCTTGAAAATAATCCATTCGCCGTCTGGGTTGTTGCGAAAACGCAAACGGTTGGCGACACTCTTCAAGGCTCGCAGTTTTGCAGAGGCAGGGGAACTGCAAGCCTTCTTCTTCAATTGTCCATTCCTTGATACTCCGGCCTTCCCTAGTGAACTTACATGTCCAACGTTGTCAAAGGTACCTTGTGCTATCGCACCGTAAACAAATCCCACTCAAGCCACCTCCATGCCAACAACCTGAGCAACTTCCTGCTCCTCACTTTCTTGTGGCTCTTCAACCGCGTCAGCCATAGGGCGTATGACCGTGTAGGGGGCAAGTTCAAGACGGCCGCCTGCGAACTCAATGGTCTGTCTTACAATGGACAAACTTAGAATTGCAGCTTCGTGATCAACGATGTGAATGCATCGCAAAATACCTGCACCAGCGTTCTGGAGTGTGAAGCCGAGGTTCTCAAACCAGTGGTAACGTCCGACCTCCTCCTTGCTTAGAAATTCCCGCATGTACTCTACGTCATTTGGCGCGGCTGCCTGGTGCAGCTGTGAGGCGTTAAGTTCTAGCATATCGTTTTCGTGAAGTGTGTGGTAGCCTGCTTGTAGGTAGTTCCCTTTAGTTCGCGTGTTCTTTTCCATGTTTTCCTGGTCTCCTTTTCCCCTTGGGGGTATTGATATATACAATCATTTTAGCATATAAAAAGATGGTTTTTAATTCCGTTTACTCCGAAGCACCCCCCTTTTTTGAGGATAATATTATATCGCTTTTTGAACGTTTATAAGTTGACAAAGCCCACCCTGATACATGGGTCGTCAATCTGCCGATAGCGAACCGTCTCTCGATGACCTCCGAAGCAACCGATTCCTCGTACGCACAAGCGGCACTCACCTTACGCATACATCTCGCTGGGAAGATACAAAATCACTCAAACAGCATACACTTCGGCCTACGATCAAATTTCTTAACTTTCTCAATAAGAAAACCGGCCCGAAAGGGCGACGGTCGAATCGCCACATAGGGGCAACACCGGACGATTCTCTCGTGCGGGCGGGAGCGCCAACGAGAAGCGCTCCGCATCAATTACGGAGTCACATGGCGAACTTTTTCGCCATGAGCGATGAAGAAATACAAACACTCCTCGAAAGAAATTCCGACTACAAACCGGGGAAAAAAGGCCAAGTAGGCATCGTTATGCCAAACTTAGCCCGAGCCGTTGAGGAACTTTACCGGCGTATGATTGAACGTAACCCCGAGTTACGCCATCATGTTGCCTTCAAGCGTCAATGGGCACCTGCAATTTGCCGCCTCATTGAACTTCATGCCTCCGTACGTTTTGCCAAACCGTTCGACCTCAATTGACGGGGCCCCGGGGCTATCCCAAGGGTGATTTAACATGCCTGAAATCAAGATTAACATGAGAACACCATGCAAGGAAAAGGTTCACAGAAAAAGGCACGATTGGAACGATTGAAGAATGAGATCTTCGAATACGTTTCCCAGACACCAGGGGCTTCAGCAGCTGATATCGTGGCCTTTTTGTCCAATGAAAGAAAAATGCGAAACCACGGCTTAACGACAAGAAAGGTTGGTTTATTCATCCCGCGCCACCTCAAAGAAACCATCGGGTTTCGATTGGATACTTCCACCGGGAAGCGAATCTACCACTGCACGGCTTGAAGCAACACCACATTCATGCTTGAGTGACGCTTCGCCCGTCCATGGACTGGCCTGAAGCCACCACCTCTGCGGCGCTCTTTCCCTCCTTCACGGGCACGGAAGACGGTGCAGTGCCCCGCTTTACAGATGGTCAACCGGCCTGGGTGCTGCTCGACCCCAACAACCAGGACGGTTTGAAAGCCCAAATGAATGCCATCACTGGCTCGATTGAAATCGATGAAGGAGGTTTCTTCACTGCCGGTAAAGGCATCATCATTCACGCAAGCGCCACCGTTGAGGCTGGCGCCTATCTCATTGGACCTTGCTATATCGGGCCGCGCGCCGTCGTGCGCAGTGGTGCCTATGTCCGTGAGTATTCGTGGATCTGTGCAGATGCCGTGGTCGGTCATTCTACAGAAATCAAGCATTCAATTCTTCTTCCTGGAGCCAAAGCACCCCATTTCAACTACGTCGGAGATTCCATTCTCGGGGCGAATGTCAATTTGGGCGCTGGTACAAAATTGAGCAACCTGCGAAACGATGGAGGAGAAGTCCACCTTCGCATCAACGGGCAACGTATGGGGAGCGGTTTGCGCAAATTTGGAGCGATTCTCGGAGAAGGTTGCGCGTTGGGCTGCAACAGTGTCACCAACCCCGGTGTCGTGCTCGGGTGCGATAATGTCGTCTGGCCGAACGTGACGGTGACTGGGGTCCACGAACCGAACAAGGAACATCGCTGAGGTGAGGTTGGTGTCAGCGTCATTCTTCGGAACCGATGGCATACGAGGTCAAACCTCATTGGATGATATTGACGAAGAAGAAGCCATTTATCGAATCACGGAGGAGCGAACGCTCACACCTGCCTTCATGCGAGTCCTCGGTGAAGCGCTTTCTCATGCATCAGATTCACAACCGGGCTCATCAACACGTGTTGTGGTCGGCTGGGATGCACGCCCACACAACGAAGCACTGGTCGCCGCTTTGACGCTCGGCCTTCGTTTGACCGGTAGCACCGTCATCCATATTGGCCAGTGCGCCACACCAAGCCTTCACGCTGCTGTATTGGCCTTTGATGCGCAGATGGGGTGCATGATTACCGCAAGCCACAATCCAGTCAGTGACTCGGGCATCAAGGTCTTTGATGCGCGAGGATACAAGTCCACTCGCGCCTTCGAGCAGGATGTCAGTCGCACGCTCTCGGCCCTCAGTCAAGAGGATCGTGAGGTTGACCAAGTTGACAGAGACATGCTCGCAGCACCGGATGAAGAACACCATGGATGGGCTGTTCGGGCCCACCAAGACTGGTTGGCTGAACGCTGGACTTGGTTTGAACATCACTTTGGAGGATTTGGGGAATCTCTCGCCCGAGGCCGCTTCGCACAACCGTTCATTCTGGACAGTGCCGGAGGTTTTGCTGCTTCGTGGTTGGCTCAATTTCTCTCCGCTCGCGGTATTCTTAGCATCGAAGTGAGTGATTCTGCACCCGCACTCAACGATGGTTGTGGCGCAGGAGACTTCTCACCAACGGGCACGTGGACCCGCGAAGAAGCTAGGAATGCTCGTCACGCTCTCCTTAACGCTCTGCCCGAAGGCCGCCCCGGTCAATGGGTGGGTGCAGCACTCGACGGAGACGGGGACCGATGTCTGTTGATCGAGGCCACAGAGACTGGTTACCGTGTCGTCGACGGTGACGGCTTTGCTGCTCGGCTGATGGAAGCTGGTCGTACCAGCGGTCCGTGGACTTTTGCTGCAAGCATTGAATCCGATGTGGCCCTGTCGGGCTTCGTTCAATCCATGCACGCTGGGAATTCAGTCATTGAAACGGCGGTTGGCGACCGATGGTTGTCCTTCGCGTTGCGAGAAGGAGATGACGGGCAATTTGAATCGCAATCCATGCCCACCCTTCTCGGTATCGAAGATTCTGGTCACGTCGTAATGCCTGCTCCACATCCAAGGGGCAATGGTGGATGGAGTCTTGTTGGCGACGGAGCTGCAACGCTCTGCGCCATGCTATTGTCCGCAGACCGGACGAGTTCTCACCGATTTGAGCGGGGATGGAAGCAACGTGTGTCCATTCAAGACAGCCATCGCGAACGATGGCATCGTGATGCAGACATTTTCAAGCACCTCAGTACGAGGCTTTGCGAAGCTTTTGCTTCACTCGGTTTTGAGGCCATTGAACGGCATATTGACGGCGAAGACAACCTCCTTTTGATTCACGGTGCATCGGGTGATGGCGTGGTCTCATTTGGTGTTCGCAACAGTGGTACTCAAGCAAAAACGAGCCTGTCTCTCCGCCTTTCCCCTGGAATTGAGCCTGCACCTTTCGCTCGTCTGCTCGAGGAAACGAAAACGACGTTGGCTGCGTCCCTGCAGTGATTTCACTGTGCCGCCATGTCGGCTTCATTGGCTTGTGAAAGCGCCGTCACTGCAAAGAGGAGTACTGCTGAAGCGATGAGCATCACCAAGGCGTAGAGAGCAGAAGTTCCGGCGATAACGGCTGCCGCAGCAAACATCCAAGCGACCAATAAATCGACCGCACCGATGACACGCCACGATTTCCTCAGCGTGATAATACCACACAACCACGCGGTTGTTGAAGCAATCAAACCGGCAAGTGTCAGCCAAACCAAGGATTGTGACATCAAAGCAGCAGGGTAGAGGAGGATATGGACGGCCCACAGGGCTGAGGAAAGCCACAGGCCTTGGTCGCGTATGACAACGCCCCCCGCCCAAACCACCGATGCTAGGCCCACCAACCCAGCCGTAAGCGTGGGCGTGATCTCCAGCCCAGCAGGCTCAAACACCCACGGCGTGAAGGATTGAAGCATCAGCGGGAGGCTGAGTACTGCCGTTAGCATGACGGCGGGTTGGGACCAAGCAAGGGATCTGCGCATGGCGAAAAGAATTGCAAGACCTCCTGCGGGACCCAAGGTGAGAACGGAGGCTCCAGCGACCCAGGCACTTCGTCCCGATGCTGTTCGATGGTCGGGTAAGCCCCTGCGCAAGCGTTCTCCCTCAACCCAATCGAAGGCGGCAACCATGGCGAACAGAAGAAGTTCAACAACGAGAATAGGTGCTGTCCACTCAAGAGTTTCTCCAGCGAACGGGTCGGTGATGAATGGGATGGGAACTTCGCCGCCGACCAATAAGGTCGCAAGGCGATCGAGAACAAGAAGGCCGAGAACGGCCTCAAGGGCGCTGGGGATGCGCAAACCAAGATCGTGGCGCCCCATGAGGCCCATCCCTGCCAATAATAGCAGCGTTCCCATCATGATGGCCAGATGAGTAGCATCATCTCCGTCGAGAACACCTGTCGTCATACGTCCGGCGAGATGCACTGCAACAATTCCAATCATGGCAATTGCAATGGGCATTTCAACTCCTGCAAGGTCCGGAAGTCGAAGTCCGATGCTATTGGCTCGCAAGCGAGCAAGCCCGACGAGAACGATCGAAAAAGCGGCACTGAATCCAAGAGCCATCAAGGCAAAGGTAGTCGCATAAGCAATCCAGCACGATATCAGGAAGGTGACCCCGAGAAAGAGCATCAAAAGAACCGGTTGATAGTGGATATCACCGACGAGGAGATCGTTGGAGCCACCTGCGGAACGTTTTGACCGCTTGCGTTGTTTTTCCGCAAGGTCAAGCAGTTGGGCATCCAGTTGCTTGAGTTCAACGGTCGTTTCCCCGTCCGTGGTGGTCGCTGAAGAAAGAAGAGCTTGCATGCGACCCCGCTTTTCAGCGTACGAGGCTTCTCGCTCCTCCCGTTTGGCCAGCGCCTTGAGTCCTGCTCTGACCTCGCCCTGGAAGGCGAGGTAGGAACCGGTGCCTACGAAGAGAGCCATAGCCGTTAGAAGCACAGCTTCAGACTCAAACTGCTGCCCTGCCATGGCCATGCTGATGAGAACACCCAATGCTGCCACGGTCGGGGGCAAGAGTGCCTCAACTTGTGTCAGCCGTTGAAGGTACATGAGCAAGGAGACGGCGCCCATCAACGTGAGGGCGAATAGATTGGTTATTCCAGCCATCCATTCGCTCTGACCGACGAGGGAAGAAGTTCGGGCAGGGCTGAGAGATACGATGAGGAAAAGGGCTGTAATGACGGCCAAATGAAGCGTAAGAAGCCTCCCTGGTAAGGCTTGATGGAGTTCCATTTCGCGTTCGTCAGCCCCGTTGACCAACCTGCGTTTTGATGCGAGCAAGAGGATAAAACTCGCCACGGTAAGAGCTGCCGCCCACAGTGCTTCACCGCCAAAGCGCCACGCCATTGAGACCGCAGTTATCGACCAAACAACCAGCAGGGTACGAGGTTGTCCGTGGTGGCGTTCCTGCCAAACCATACCTGCATGGGCGAGCAGGAGAAGAGACATTCCAACGTACAATCCTGTCGAGGTCAAGCCACCCGGGCGAGTAACGGCAAGGAATACCAAGCACGCCATGATGAAACTCAAATTCCATAGGTTGAACAATTTCGAATCCCGTAGGCGAGCACTGATTTCCGAAAATCCAGAAAGACGGCCTGCGAGATTGAGGTTGGCTTCACCCATGCTCGAATTAACGGCGACCTGTTGAACCATCAACAAACAGAGCCAGACGCCCATATCCGCCTCGTTGAGAACGATGGGCAGGAGATCTGCACTAACGATTCTACTTTCGAAATCTGTCGCAAAAATAAGCAGCCAAACATAGGGTGCGAGAACGGCAACGCCCGCCATACTCGGTGATTGGCGCCAAACCGCAAGACCTGCAACCCCAATCCATACGGCTCCTTGTGTAACCAGCAACAGACGGGCGCCTTCGCCACCGTCTTCCGCTGGAATAAGCAAGGTCAGGAGAATGACGGTGGCAAGCGACCCCATCCAGAGCACGTGATCGGAGACCTCGGTTTGGTGCTGAAGCAATACGGTGACACAGAGGACGGCGGCGATGCTGGCAAAGATGGAATAATCACCCAATCCCCACGGCCATTCAAGAGTCAGCGTCCCAGTGTCGAGCAAGGCGAGCACTGCAAGCATGAAGGGGAGAGGAGCAAGAACAATCGGCATGAGGCGGGTCCAAGAAACGCCGCGAACGACCAGATATGAGGCCGTGAATGCCAAGGTCAACAAGAGGAGTTGGGCCAGCGCATACCCCGTTTCTGTCCGATGAGCGCCAATGGCCATCAAGGCTCCAACCATGCCCAAGGAAACCGAAACGGCCCAGAGTCCAGGTTTCCCAAGGCCGATGGCCTCCACGGCTTGACTTAACCAATTCTCGTGATGAACGAAATAGGCGGCCATGCCTGCGTTTGCTGCAGTGACTGTTGAGAGAAGGAAAAAGAGTGTCAGATCATTTTCAATGGGCAAGAGCGTGAGTGAAAGGATGGTCCAATCGTTGGACAGCGCGTGAACTCCAACCCATAGATAGGATATGGAAATGCCGAGACTGGCAAGGTTTCCCGATGAACGCACCCAAGCCAATCCGTGCATCAACGCCATGGCGACCACGATGAACACCGCAATCCCCGTTTCTCCAAAAACAGCTCCAGCTGAACTTCCAACTGCAAATAACACCAGGGCGGCCTGGGCCGCTATTGCGTCCTCGTCATGACGGAAGGCGAGACCAACATTGAGCGCCACCAAGGCGAGGAGGAATACACCCAGTGTTTCGTTGGCACTGAATGGACTGGAATCAAGCCAGCCCCAACTCCACGCATCCAAAGCAAGACCGTAGAGCAATTTCATCGAGATGATGACCCACGTTATGCCAAGAAGTTGCATGGACGGCCGGCGAATCCATCGCTCACCGAGGTAAAGTCCAACCAGCGCCATGCCGAGCAATCCAACAGCACTGATGGCGGGGGAAAGTACGGTACCGACCAAAGTACCGATGGCCGTCCAAACGACCACCATGGCTACCATCAAACCGCGCCCGAGTTGCTGTTCACCGTGTACTGCAAGACTGGTCACGGAATCCGGAACCTCGGAAGGCGCCTCTTCTTCTTTCATGGAAAATAATTCGCCCATATCGCCAACGGCATCGTCTCGTATGTTCTCAACCTCATCCTCCACCGGCGTTTCGGCTTCGGCAGCTGGCTGTTCAACCATGAATGCTCCAAGGTCAAGACCTCCTCCTCGGTTGAACTCCTTCTCACGGAGAACTTCTTCACTTTTTGGGGACGGCGCTTGCTCTGCGTCCTCCCGGTCCATGGGGATGGCTTCATCTGTTCGCCCTTGAAGTTGCCCGATGGTTGAGAGAACGAATGACTCATTCCCGGACCCCGTGCTGTTCGCCGTAAGGAGGAAATTTATTCCCCTGCGACCGTCAAAATGCTGACTTTGAATCTCTTGTTGGTCGTCGTTTCAAGCCAAAAGGGACAAAGAGGGGCGGCGGAAACGCTCGGCATGGGCGGCGTCCACGGCACCCCTTCGGGGGACCTCGCGAAACATGGAATCTCACCTTCTGGTGAAGTCTATTGGAACCTATCTGCAAAAGACCTGATCGACCTCGCTGTCGCTCGGGGAGAAGGCGTTCTGAGCGCCCACGGAGCATTGGTGACCGAAACCGGGGAGCGAACGGGTCGCTCACCCAATGACAAATTCATCGTCGACGAGCCGAGTATTTCCGAAGATGTCAACTGGGGCGACGTCAATGTTTCCACCGACCAGGCCACCTTTGAGCGAATGCGAGCGAAGGTTGTAGATTACCTTTCCAACCAAGACGCTTTGTTCGTTCAGGATCTTTACTGTGGGGCAGACTTCTCTGAAGCCTTACCCATTCGTGTCGTCAATCACAACGCTTGGCACAACACCTTTGCACGAAATATGTTCATTCGCCCGGACACTGAACAACTCGAGAAGCACGCACCTGAGTTCACCGTCCTTCACGCTCCACATTTTGAGGCTGATGCTGAGGAAGACGGATTGAATTCTCAATGCTTCGTCATCGTCAATTATGCTGCCAAAGAGGTCATCATCGGCGGTACCCGCTATGCTGGTGAAATCAAGAAGTCCATTTTCTCCGTGATGAATCTGATTTTGCCCAAAAAAGGCATCCTTCCCATGCACTGCTCTGCGAACACGACCGGTGAGAATACGGCCATTTTCTTCGGCCTTTCTGGCACGGGCAAGACCACGCTCTCTGCAGACCCCAAGCGCGCTCTGATCGGAGACGATGAGCACGGATGGGGCTCGAACGGCGTCTTCAACTTTGAAGGCGGTTGTTACGCTAAACTCATCGACCTCTCGCAAGAAGATGAACCTGCTATTTTCGGAACTACTCGCAAGCATGGAACGGTTCTCGAAAACATTGTCTTGGACGATGAGGGCGTACCTGACTTCCACGACACCAGCAAGACACAGAATACACGTGGCTCCTACCCGATTGAGTTCATTGACAACCGCACCATGGACTCCAAAGGCGGTCATCCGCAAAATGTCATCTTCTTGACCTGCGATGCCTTTGGCGTTCTCCCACCAATTTCCCGCCTCACGCCCTCACAAGCCGCTTACCACTTCATCTCAGGGTACACGGCCAAGGTTGCGGGAACTGAAATCGGTGTTAAAGAGCCTCAAGCGACCTTCTCGGCATGCTTCGGAGAACCCTTCATGCCCATGCACCCCGGTGTTTACGCAGACCTCCTTTCAGCCAAAATGGATGAACACAATTCAACCGCTTGGCTCATCAATACGGGTTGGTCCGGTGGCGCTTACGGCGAGGGAAACCGAATGAAGATCAAGTACACTCGAGCCATGCTCAACGCTGCTCTTGACGGAGATCTCAACGATGTTGAATTCATCACCGATGCTCGCTTTGGCTTTGAAGTGCCAACCGAGTGTCCCGGCGTGCCATCCGATGTCTTGCAACCTCGGACCACGTGGAGCGATGGTGCAGCCTATGATGCAACTGCAGACAAATTGGCCACGATGTTCAACGAGAATTTCAAGCGCTACAAAGACGGTGTTTCCGCTGAAGTTAATGCATCAGCGCCAACATCGGTCGCTTAACTTGACGACGTTCAGAGTCGCTCTTGATGAGCCACCTCATTTATTGCTTGACATGCTGACCGCTTTGCATGAGCAAGCAGCTTCATGTGGTCACGGGAGCCTTTGGTTACTCCGGCCGATGGATTGCTCACCACCTTCTCAAACAGGACGTCCACGTGCGAACGCTGACCAATGCAGTAGGGCGGGACGATCCGTTTGATGGAAAGGTGGAGGTCCACGGTCTCGACTTTTCCGACATGGACCGACTTGTAGCATCGCTTGAAGGAGCCGAAGTTCTGTACAATACCTACTGGGTGCGCTACAATAAACGACAGAAGAACTTCGCTCACGATTCTGCGGTTGAACATACGCGTATTTTGTTTGAAGCCGCTCGTCGGGCTGGCGTGAAGCGCATCGTTCATTTCTCGGTTGCAAATCCAACCAAGGCCCCAAATTGGACGTACTTTGAAGGGAAGGTCAAGGTTGAGAAGATGTTGGAGACATCCGGGCATTCCTACTCCATCCTGAGGCCAACCGTACTCTTTGGTGGTGGCCGTAATGTTCTCATCAACAACATTGCTTGGATACTGCGTCGTTTTCCAGTGTTCGGTGTGTTTGGTTTTGGCAACTACCCCATACAACCCGTCCACGTTGAGGATGTCGCTGAAGTCGCCATCGCACAAGGCAAGGTGGCCGAGAATACCGTGGTCGATGTTACCGGGCCCGAGACCTTTCGTTACAAGGATTACATTGGCCTTATGTCAAAGTCAATGGGGTTGCGTCGATTGATCCTTCCAATTCCTCCGATGATGGGGTGGATGGTTGGTCGTATGCTTGGTGTGGTTCTCAAGGATGATGTCATCACACGCGCCGAAATCAAGGGCTTGCGTCAAGGTTTGATGGCCTCTGACTCACCCGCATTAGGAGAACGAAGATTCAGTGAATGGATTGCTGAACACGGTGCTTCTTTTGGTGAACGCTACCAAAACGATCTGAAAGAGCGGAAGTATCGAATGCCTTGAGACGCATGATTCGGATCTTCAACGAGACATCTCTGCGAACAAAATTCGTCTCACAGTGGCAGCGTATCTGGTTGGACACTCGAGCCAAACCGTTGGATTCCGCCTTCGGCATCGATGAGGAATTTCTCAAAATTCCAACGGATGTCTCCCGAACGGCCGCTCGCTGTTTCGGACTGGTTGAGAGCTGCAAAAAGAGGCACTTGTGTGTCCCCGTTAACGTCAACCTTCGCCATGAGGGGGAAGGTGACATTGTATTTGCTGGATGTGAAATCACAGATCTCATCATGTGTCCCGGGTTCTTGGCCTCCGAACTGATTGCACGGGAAACCAACCACTGTGAGGTCGTCGTTCGCTTCGTAAAGAGATTGAAGCGTAGCATATTGGGGTGTTGAACCGCAAGCACTCGCCACGTTGACAACCAACCATCGGCTTCCTCCCAATTGACGGAGTGTCGTCGATTCACCAGTCATTGTAAGAAATTCAACATCAAGAATATCAGTCATGTCCTGCTGTTGTAGCCCTTCGTTATCAAGATGTGCATGATGTCAAGCAAAGCAAATCCTCTTGAAGTGCCTCTCCGTGGTCAGCCCATGCAAGTCCTCATGGAAACAAGCGCAGGAAATATCACCATCGATCTCTTTCACGGCAGTGCCCCCGATACAGTGGCTAATTTTGTCAAACTCGTGAACATGGGTCACTACGACGGATTGCACTTTCACCGAGTGATTGAAGACTTCATGATTCAAGGCGGATGCCCACACTCCAAGGACCCCATGTCCCGCCGTGCTGGTACGGGTGGACCTGGATGGCAAATTCCTTGCGAACCCTCCGCTCTTGCGCTCAAGCATGACAAACCCGGGGTCTTGTCCATGGCCAACGCAGGTCGCAACACAGGTGGCTCACAATTTTTCTTGACCACCGTTGCAACACCTTGGCTCAACGGAAATCACGCTGTATTTGGTGCGGTCAGTGAAGGCATGGAAGTAGTCAAAGCCATCGAAGGTTGCAAGAAATTACCCGGTGACCGCCCCTCAGAGCCTCAACAAATTATTCGCTGCTCCGTCATTGAGTGAGGCGAGGAAATGGTTGTTCTCGCCGTGCACGGAGGTGCGGGTGGAGACGGACCGTGGCGTGGCATGACCGAGGCTGACCCGCAACGATTGAATTGCATGCATTCGCTCCTATCAGACATCGGTGCGCGGTTGGAAAGCGGGGCGTTATCTGCCTTGGAAGCCGTGACGCAAGCTGTTGAAATCATGGAAGACGAAGCCCTCTTCAATGCAGGACGAGGTTCCGTTCTCGATGCTTCAGGAGCCATCACGATGGACGCCAGTATCATGCGTGGTGAAGATCAAGCAGCAGGAGCCGTCGTCGGAGTTAGTAAAGCACGGCACCCCATCCGAATTGCATACCATCTCCTCAAGGGAGGTTGGCCGGTGATGCTCAACGGTGAAGCAGCTGATGCATACGGTTTGACGAAAGGTCTTGAGATGGTAGATCCAACATGGCTTGTAACCGAATTGAGACAGGCCCAATGGGCGAAATGGAAAGCCAACAAATCTGCGCCTGGGTCGACAGATGAAGACGATGGAGCGGTACTGGACCATGATGGAATGGGTACGGTCGGGGCTGTCGCTTTGGACAGGGATGGGAAACTTGCTGCTGCGACGTCTACGGGAGGAATGACTGGGAAGCCGGACGGTCGAATCGGCGACACGCCCATCATTGGAGCGGGTACATGGGCTGACCGAAACGTCGCTGTATCTTGTACCGGCGTGGGTGAGGCCTTCATTCGAACCTGTGCTGCTCGAAGTTTAGCAGCCTATCACGATAGAGAATCCTTGGTGGCATCAGGTAAACGCGTCTTGGACGAAGTTGCGCCCTACGGAGGACGTGGGGGTCTGATCGCTGTGAATGCTGACGGGGAGCTCATCGTACCGTTTCAGACCATGTTGATGTACCGCGGAACCTATGTGAACGGTGCCATTGAAGTTGGCATAGGTCCCGAAACTTATGATGAATTATCGTCCGTAAGTTCTTGACCCCTAGGCTTCGGGTGTTGCTTATGCCCGTGGATGCCGGCGAAGCTTTACGCCGGGCAACCTTGATTCGAAGCGACCCCTCACTCGCTGGTGTCACTCGCAACAATATCGCAACAGGCGAAGATGAGGTTGAATGGTCCTATTTCACCCCCGATGGAAGCGCCGTTGACGAACCGGGCCTGATCGAGCGATGGAATTCTCTTGGCTTGCCCCCCGCTTGGACTGAGGTCTGGATTTGTCCAAATCCCCGAGGTCATATTCAAGCAACTGGCAGGGACACGAAGGGTCGATTGCAATACCGCTACCATTCTGATTGGACGGAGATCACCACCGAAATGAAGTACGATGACGTGGTGTATTTCGCCTCCCAACTCCCCCGCCTCCGGCGCCAAGTTGCTCGAGACTTGGAGTCGGGAGGAATGGCCCTCAACACGGTCGCCGCACTCGTTGTTCGCCTGATCGACCTCTACAATATCCGCGTGGGTTCTGATGAATACGCGAAAGCCAACGAATCCTACGGTTTGACGACCCTCAAATCCATGCACGTGAAACACATCAAAGGAGATGACGCAGAAGGACGCCATGATGCAATTTTTTCCTTCACCGGTAAGTCGGGTAAAGATTGGGACATCACCATCGAGGACGACTACCTCGTGGATTTGATTCTCAAAACCAATCGCCTCGGGGCGAAGAATGCTGACTTGTTCATGTACATCTCAGAGGCTGGAAACGAGGTCGACCTCAAGGCAGAACACATCAACCAGTACATTCGGGAGTCAAGCGGTATGGCGTTTACCGCCAAGAATTTCAGAACCTGGGCGGCCACCCATCGTTGCGCTGAACGCTTAGCATTCCTGACGCAGCCTCGGGATGAAAAGGCGATGAAATCATGGTTTAAACGACTCCCTGAGGTGGATTCAATGAGCAATTTGTGGTCGGAAGGCGACTGGGAAGTCCCCACGACCGACACCGGACGCAACAAGGCCATGCTCGCCGTGATTGATACCGTGGCCGCCAATCTCGGCAACACACGTGCAGTCTGCCGTTCGTCATACATTCATCCTTGGTTCCTCGACGCTTGGATGGAGGGGCGTTTAGAGGCTGTTTGGCATGATATTGCAGGCATGCGATCTCTTCCCGGTATGTCGCCGGGAGAGAGTACAACCCTCCGCATATTGAAGTCGCTTCGAGATGATTAGTGTCTTGAATATCACGAGCAGTTACTCTTTGCGGCATGTTTATTAATAACTAATTATGTCCTTAGGGCATGGTTAAACACCGCGCAGGCGATCGTCGCATCATCAGCATCAGCATTCCCGAATCACTCGCACAACAACTCGACCGTCGCGTCGGGAGAGGGCGGGCAGACGGTCGTTCGGCAACCATCGCGAAAATGATTCAGCAA
>JADHPT010000012.1 GCA_016778305.1 Candidatus Poseidonia sp.
TACCCTTAGCGATGCATGCGTACACAAGGGCCCCCTTGTGTACGGTCCGGAATATCTTAGAAAAAACGCCGCGTGAAGGTCGCATCAATTTGACGAAATGATCTCTTTGTACACTTCGCCACTTGCCCTCAACGTACGTTCTTGTGTTTCAAAATCAACGTGGTACAGACCAAATCTCATCGAGTAGCCTTCCGCCCATTCAAAATTATCCATGAGCGACCAATGATGGTATGATCGCACGTTGTAGCCGTCCTTGATCGCCTGTGAGAGAACCCATAGGTGCCGTTTCAGGTGCTCTGGTCGCAATGCATCACTAGCATCGGCAACACCGTTTTCGGTAATTTCAATGGGTACATCAAGGGGTGCGAGGAACTCAATGGCCCGGCGAAAACCTTCAGCATACATCGGATAACCAAACTCGGTAGCCACCTCTTGGTCCCTCTTTGGAAAGTTCAAATTCCGAAGAGAAACTATGGACAGGCCCGTCAGCACGTGTGTGTAATAGTTGAGTCCGATGAAATCAAGTGAATTCTTTGCTTCAGGAATCTTAGCGAAGAGCATACGACCCTTCATGATCCCGTTGCGCCATGCTCCGTTCCAGAGCCATTCGAGCAGCCTCGACAAGGGCCAATCAATCGGACTCCACCGGTTTCGTGGGTCAAATAATGTGACGTTCTTGGCCATGCCAATCTGAACCTCAGGACGTTTAGCCTTCAGCGAATGGTACACTTTTGCATGAGCCAGCATGAGATGGCGCATCACCCGAAGCGTCAGGCGTGGAGAACGTCGCCCTGGTGGAAACATACCGAGCCCGTAACCCATTGTTGAGAATACGGTAGGTTCGTTGATGGTCACCCAAGTGTCCACGCGATCTGAAAGAGCATCGAAAACGCGCTCGCAATAGCTAAGAAATGTTGCAATGTTCTCTTTCTTGGTGAATCCACCTCTTGCCTCCCACCACTGTGGGTGAGAGAAATGATGCAAGGTGATGATCGGGCGGATGTTACGGGCGAGAAGCTCGTCGATCATCGCTGAATAGGTCTGCAGTGCTGCGTCGTCCCATCGACCAGGTTCCGGCTCCAAGCGACTCCATTCAATTGAACAACGATACGAGGTAATCCCGAGATCGCTGAGCAGTTGAAAGTCACCCTTCCACCGATTCCAATGGTCGCAGGCGGCTCCACTTTGTTCAAGACCTTTCGCTACCTCATGGATTGTCCAATTATTGCTTAATGACCCTTCAACTTGATGAGCCGCTGTAGCGGTACCCCAGTGAAAGCCCTGCGGAAAAGATACCTCGTCAGTATTGATTTGACTCCAGTCGTAATGGGGCTCAGGGTAACGGCGACGGCGGTAGCTGATGAGGCTAACTTTGAAGACCGCAAAAGCTGCAAGGGCTGCCAGGAAAAGGGTGATCCACATCAAGACTCATCGACTCGCTGTGATTACCCTTGTTCTATGATCGACGTCAACGTCTTCAGAAGTAGAAGATGGTCGGCCCTTCACTGCCAGCAGGCGGGGCTGTGAAGAAGGCAGCAAAGCCACCCATGATTTTTCCTACTTCGGGTGTTGCTGCGTCAAAATGTTCCTTCGTGTCATAAATTGCGATGCTTGTCAATTCGCCTGGAGCTGTTTCAATGGTGCAGACCGATTGAATACCTGGCAACCCCATCATGGTTTCACGTTGGCTTTCCAAGAGTGAGATGACTTCATTCTTCTTTGAGGCGTCGTATTTGATGTGGTTGACTCTGCAATACATGGTGATTCGTACAGCACGATTGATTATTATCCTTTGTTCATCAACCTGATGCTACGGGCAAGGCATCACAAGGAGATACGCACCCGATAAACGGGCGGCTATGAAGAGGTTTTTCACTCGGTTTTTCGAACGCCGACGGCATTGGGCCCTTTGGGACCTTCACCGACTTCGAACTCAACCGTGTCACCTTCGGTGATTTCACCGGTGACTTCAGACTTGTGAACGAAGAGGTCTTTTCCATCTGCTTGTTCGATAAAGCCGAAGCCTTTGATGCGGTTGAACCATTTTACTGTACCTGTTGGCATGAGTTGCGAGTCAAAACCTATCCTACTTGAAGTAAACCTATGATTCCCTCATAATCTCATCGTTCACGGGCAAAACTTAAGAAACCAAGAGCCACTTTCTAAGGTGTTGGGAAAACGGTCACAACATCGCCTGAAGCCCACTGCTTGTGCTTCTTCATGCAGCGCTTGAATTCCTCCGACTCGAGGTGCTTGGTCAACCAAGCGTGAACGTTGACCCATGGCTGAACGTCAAACCAACCTCGGTCGTGGTTGGCGAATTGCCGCACGAAGGGAAACAACGCATCGTTGAGTTGGGTTGCAAAGGCAGGACCCTCGCCCAATCGTACATCGAGGTCGGAGAGGTAGGCTGAGGCCAGCCTTCGCTGCTCTATTTCGTCCACGTCGTCATAGCGGTTGGGATACTTGTAGCGGTCCAGATGGAATTTGAATTCCTCATCGTTGCGCTCCACCCAGTGCGCTTCTTCTTCGCTGAGTTCCCATTCGAGGACATGCTGCATGATCTCGAGGCTCTCCTCAATGACCGTGCCGTCGGGCAACAAGAGCACGGGCACCGTGCCCTTGGGTGAAATCTCCATCATGTGCTCGGGACGATCGCGCAGCACGACTTCTCGGAGTTCGACCTCAAAATTGGTTCGCACCATGGGCATCCGAGCGCGAATGGCATAGGGGCAGCGACGAAATGAATAGAGAATGGGTTGTGCCATCGTGTGGCCTCCTTCTCACTCTGGTGGGATCGGTGGAGCGTAGCCACCGTCAACGGCTTCCTGTACGGTGGTCATGTCGGAATCTACCATCATTTGCACCAATTCCTCAAACGAGGTCCCGGGAGTCCAACCGAGTTTCTCTTCGGCAAGAGCGGGGTCGCCAATCAGCAAATCAACCTCTGCTGGGCGGAAAAATTTGGGATTTGTGCGGACACGAACGTTTCCGTCTTGGTCGCTAGCGATGGTGTCGACACCTTCGCCCGACCACGTCAAGTTCATGCCGACATGACTGAAGGCAAGAGTGATCATGTCACGAACGCTGTGTGTTCGGCCAGTGGCAACCACGAAATCTCCGGGCGTATCCTGTTGCAGCATGCGCCATTGCATCTCAACATAATCTCCGGCGAAGCCCCAGTCTCGCTTGGCATCTACGTTGCCAATCCACAGACATTCATCGAAGCCGTGAGCAATACGTGCGGCCGTCATGGTGACCTTTCGAGTTACAAATTCAAGACCACGTCGTGGGCTTTCGTGATTGAATAGAATACCGGTACAGGCGTACATATCGTAGGATTCACGATAGTTGCGAGTGATTTCGAAGGCGAAAACCTTGGCGCATCCATACGGCGAACGGGGATGGAAGGGGGTGGCTTCAGTTTGTGGTACGTCGCGTACCTTGCCGTATTGCTCGGAGGAACCGGCCTGATAGAAGCGGCATGTTGGAGCATGCTTGCGAATCGCTTCGAGGCAGCGTAGTGCTCCAAGGCCAGTGATGTCTGCTGTCATCATGGGAGAGCGCCACGACTCGGGAACAAAGGACATGGCGCCCAAATTGTAAAATTCATCAGGTTGTGTTTGTGCGACGGCGTTGTCAATGGAGTTTTGGTCAGCGAGGTCACCGTTGAGAAGGTGAAAGTTCTGGTTGGTCATCAAGTGGTTGATGAGGCTACGGCCTGAAGTTGGCTGGGATACTCGGCGGACGAGGCCGTAGACTGTGTAGCCTTTTTCGAGGAGCAATTCGGCGAGATACGACCCGTCTTGACCGGTTACGCCAGTAATCATAGCCGTTTTGCCGCTCATGCTTCCCCGTTAGCGCCTCCCTTTTTCAACCGTCCCGTGAGGTGAGGGAGAGAATAGAGGAGATGCCACGCTTGTGTTCGGTAGGGTTGAAAGGGTGTGTACGGTACAGAAAATCATGGCAACATCGGGTGGTGAGAAATCGAGACCCCTTCGAATCCTTATGGTACGAGCATCATTTTCCACCCTCGGTGGGGCAGAACGAGATTTACTCCAAGTAATGCGTGGTGCATCAGGGCGTTGGTCAATGGGCTTAGCGACGCTTGAGTTGACCCAAGAGGCTGAAGACCTCCTCGATGGTGCGATCGTAAAGATTTACCAGCCTGCCAAGCCTCATGTTTGGTCAAATGGAGCTCTGGCAGAATTCTCAGCGAGAACAAGTCGGAATGCGCAGAAGGCATGGGGGCAACTGAACATCCCTTGGGATGAGTACGATGCTGTACATCTCACCGCATGCAAAGGCACGCTCGAGATTCTTCCGCATGTACCAGCGAGAATAACCGTTCACTACCACTGTTTGGAGCCCCCACGGTGGTTGTATGAGGACGTGCTTCATCGCAAACCAAACGGCGAACTCAAAAGGCCACTCTGGATTACAAAGTTGATTTTCACCCGCCAACGGAGAAGAGACAAGGCCTTCATTCGACAACTTATCAACCGACCAAAATCATCTATTTCGGGTAATTCGTTGTGGATTCAGCGTCGAATTCATGAAGTTTATGGGCTCGAGATGAACGAGTCAAAAACAAATGGCGAACCTCCGAAACGAGACACAACCGGTCGGCCGCTTGAGGCTACACATGTCCGACCTGTCGTTGACCTCAAACACTGGCCACAGGAGCAAGACGCTACCGAAAAGCAAGAACTTTCTACCGTAGAAAACATCCCGGATGACTATGTCGTTACCGTTGGTCGAATCTCACACGGCAAGGGGACTTGGGAGTCCCTACGTTCGCTTCAAGGAACGAATCTATCGATGGTCCAAATTGGTGGAGGAGACGCAAAGGATCGTGATGATTTGATTGAGGAAGGTGCCAGAGTCGGCGTTCCAGTCGTCTGCATGCCACGTCTTTCTCAACCCGCCATGTGTGGCGTAATACGGGGAGCACGGGCCGTGGTGAGTCATGCCCACTACGAGCCTTTTGGACTAACACCAGTTGAAGCTATGGCGGTTGGAACGCCTGCTTTGATGGTGGACGAAGGGGGGTTCAATTGCACACTGTCTCGCGTCGAATCAGGTCGATTGATTCCACGAGCCGACACCGCAGCGTGGAGCAATGCTTACCGTGATGCGAAAGACCCTGTGCTTCGTGAAGCATGGGCAAAAGCTGGACGATCCTACGTTGAAGAATACTTTTCAGTTAACGTCCAAATCGAGGCCATGGAACGTATACTGGAGTGGAATTGATTCTTTAAGAATACTAAGATGATATTTCTTCCATGAACATGAATGGCCCCTCAAGAAAGCTGCTTATTATCGGTGCAGGTGGCATCGGTACGAACCTCGTTGAACTCCTCGTGGCTGCACTTCGTCGGGTCAACCTCAGCGGCACCATTACGATCATGGATGCGGACATCGTCGAAGCAGGTAATCTCGGACATCAACGCTACACCCAAGACGATATTGGAGAAGCCAAGGTCGTATGCCTAGCAAAACGACTGGACGATGAAGACAGTTCCCTCCGGGTTCTTGCAAAGGATGTGAACATGCGCAGTGCTGATCAACTCGAAGGTTACGACATGGTCGTCGTGTGCGTTGACCGTCCTGAACCACGTCGTTTGGTTCACGCCCTTGAACAGTCTTGGCTTGATTTGAGGTGCAGCGGTGACGGTTGGGTCGTTCTTTCCTCTCAATCATCTTCTGAACTTCTTGAACGAATGACGCCCGACCATGAGCCGAAAAGTTGTCAGGTTGACGGAGCGCTGGATTCAGGCAACCTCGAATTCGGATTTGCTGTTGCCGCAGCTTACGGGGCTCAGTGGGCGCTTCAACAATGGAGAGGGCATACTGCGCCGACACAGTCCATGGGCAGTTTGACCTATGGTGCACTTCGGTTCCCGGAGGTGAATGCATGATTGGACTTCCCGATGCATCCGAACTCAACGTGACCGATGAGGAATGGGAAGTTGCTTGCATCGCAGCAACCGAACGGGCGGTTGACGACCCCGTTCTGCTCGATGTTCAACGGAAACTTTCCCAAGCCGACCGCTGGGACGGCGTTTACGTCCTATCGGTCATGGCTGGTTTGGAAACATCCGTCCTGATCGACGCTGATGACCAGGTATACCTCGATTGGGGTACGGCTGGACAAGTTCGACTCCAACCTCCCGTTGGCGCTCGTATTCCTTTCAAGCTCTGGGTTCACACACACCCTCGTTTTGACGCCTACTGGAGCGGAACCGATACGGGAAGTTTGTCCCTCGGTGCTGCCATCTTGGAGAAAGCCATGGTGCTCGGTCAGCCAGGGCCAAAGCACAGTGCCAACCAATCTCTTGTAGACATTCAACAAGCCGAATATCTGGCAGATGAAGGTCCACTGTCTCAGTGGACTGATGAAGCACCGGTCCCGTGGAGTCAATGGTATGTTGACAACAACATTACGTTGGAAGTGGAAGCATGACGGTTCGACAACCTGCTGACGATGATGAATTGCGAAAGGCGATGATCGCCATCGTCACTGGCCGTAGCAAATCCATTGCTGAAGTGATTGAAGAAATCACTGGAGAAGCCCCAACAGAAGAACAGGTAGAGGCGGTACGTAATCGGCTTCACATGGCGCAGGAAGATGGAGTTCAGTTGGACATTGCTGAAATCATTGAGTCCCTCAACACCATGGCTGATGAGTGGGCCTAATCACTCATTGGTATAGGTCGGACGACGGTTCTCGATCAAAGCTGAGAGCCCTTCAAGGGCGTCTTTGGTCGAAAAAATCGCGTTCAGACCGTCCAGCTCCAATTGCAGACCATCCGGCAGTGAAGTTGACGCGGTGGCATCAATGAGATCACTGGCCATCTTCAATCCAATCGGGGCAGTGAAGGAGAGGCTCTTGATCTGGCGAGCAACCATTTTCTCTTCGGCGTCAAATCCATCTGGACAATCGCCCTGCATCAGTGAGACCATGTTGGCATCGCTGAAAAAGGAGGTTGCAAATTTGGCAACGGAGGATTCCGGGTTGGCAGGATGGCCCGGATATTTGCTCGCAGGTTTTCCTTGATGGGCTAATTCTTGGATGCATGATTCAACACCTGCAACGTCCACGAGGTGGGTGACAAAACCAAGGTCGTGAGCTGTGGAAGCATTCATGAAATTCCCTGCGAGTACCGCCCATCGTGCAGCTGGAATACCGCAGATACGAGCAGGTCGCTGAGAGCCCCCCAATCCAGGATAGATGCCGATGGATGTTTCAGGGAAGCGGAATTGTGTCCTGCGTGTACCGATTCGGTAATCACATGAAAGGGCCAATTCCAGCCCGCCACCGAGAGCAAGTCCAGTGGTCAGAGCAACGGTCGTTTTGGATGATGTTTCCAGCATGTTGAGCAGATCGTGGCCTTCTGATGTAAAGTCGTAGATATCAGGAATCGCATCGGCTCGGATTTTATCAACGAAGAACTTGACGTCTGCTCCGGCAACAAATGCCTTGCCCGCGCCGTCGAGCACGATGGTATGGACGTCAGGGTTAGCATTGGCTGCTGCGACTGCTTTGGTCAGTTGTTGAACGACCGTCACATTGAGCGCGTTCATGGCCTCTGGTCGGTTGATCGTGAGGGTTGCAACGCCCTTTGAGACATCGCTGTCGACGTAAGAGAAGTCCCATGGTTGGTCGCCTTGCTCGGTGAAGAGTGAAGGAACCACCCAACCCTCGCCAGCGGTTTCGCTGTAGGCTTGGGCCATGGCACATGAACGCGCAACGCCCATGCGATTCATCAATTCGAACGGTCCTCGAGCCCAACGCAAACCAACCTTAGCGCCTCGGTCAACATCTTCCATGCTGCAAATGCCTTCATCGACAATTTGGGCGGCGACACCGAAGACGACGCCGAGCAAACGTTCGCTGACAGTCGTGTATTGCTCTTCTGTGTATCCCGCTTCTTGATCGATGACCCATTGCTCATTTGCTGCAACCAATTCACGCAAATTTTGTGCGCCGTCATAGCGTGGTGTCTTCAATTGTTCAGCAAGATAATCGGTGGAATGCAAGGCGATGGGAGGGCCTGTCAGGTTCATCAAACCGAAGGGACCCAAACCAATTCGGAAGGCTTTGCAGGCAATGGCGTCAATCTGTGCAGCGTTGGCAGCACCCTCTTCGAGCAAGAGACAGGCTTCATTGAGCCACGGAACGAAGAAGCGATTCACGACAAAGCCAGGTCGGTCAGCACAAACGATGACCACTTTCCCGAGCATCTTGCAGTATTGGACGACCTTATCGACGGTTTCTTGGCTGGATGATACTGCCGGAATGACTTCGACAAGGCGGTTTTTTGCTGGGTGGTAAAAGAAATGCAAACCAACAAAGCGATCGGCGCGCCCGGTTGCTTCTGCAAGTGCGTTCACCGAAAGTGAGGAGGTATTGGACGCGAGAATTGTATTTGGTCCACACACTTCGTCAAGAGTGGTAAAGACTGCCGTTTTGACGTCAAAGTCTTCGAACACTGCTTCGATCACCAGGTCTGTGTCAACGGCCGTGGCGTCAACACCAACAACACCCTTGATTCGTCCTTGAATTTCATCCACTTGGGCAGGAGAAAAGATACGACGCTCTACTGCTTCTTTCAAGAAATTGGAGATGATGGACTGGCCTCGTTCAACCCACTGGGACTCACGGTCAACCATTTGAACATCAAATTCTTCTTGCGCACTTTTCTGAGCGATTCCTGAACCCATGTTTCCCGCACCGACGACGGCTACGAGCTGAATTGGTTGTGACATGACCCCTGCGAGATAAAACCCGCTCATGAAGCATACGGATGCTCAGGATGAGCAAAACATGGTCCATGCTTCATCCATGGCTTCATGAAATCGAGCGGGTGATAGGAATTCAACATGAGCCATCAACGCTGGATCTGCGGTACGAGGACCGCCTTTACGCTCGCTCCATGTCGTGTGCGTAGCCGTAATCGCCGTCATCCACGCACCTTGGTCTTCTGCAGGCAAGCCTTGGCCTTCGATCAGGAGCTCTTCATGAGCGGAGCGCAGTGAAGCCA
This sequence comes from Candidatus Poseidonia sp., assembly GCA_016778305.1. Taxonomy (GTDB): domain Archaea; phylum Thermoplasmatota; class Poseidoniia; order Poseidoniales; family Poseidoniaceae; genus Poseidonia. Next base: position 9,048 of record JADHPT010000012.1, read on the forward strand.
GTACGGGCTGACCTGCAGCCATCGATTCTACGGGAGGGTATCCAAAGCCTTCCGCTGCAGAAGGAAATAGCAAGGCCTCTGTATGCCACCGGTAGAGGTTGAGGGTTTGGTCGTCAATGCCACTGCCAACATGGGTCCACTGAACGTTATTCTGTTGTGCATAGGCTGCCGCAGATTGACCCGAATACGGGCATGTATCTCCACCAATGTGATGGATATGAATGGAGGATTTGAGACCGTCGTCAAGTCGCGAAAGGACGTCGATCAGGTACGCCAAACGCTTGCGTGGTTCGTGGCTGCCCACCACAAGAAAGTGGCATTGTTCCGGGGCGAGGGCGGAAGGTTTGGCCGGCAGGTCCTCTGGGGGAATGTACCGTGTCGCATCCAAGCCGTAAGGGATACGGAACAGTGGCTTTGAAGGAAGATGCTCTCGGCACAAAGCTTCTGTGGCCTTGGTATTGCAAATGATACCGTCGGCTCGCTGCAACCCTTTCATGAGACGTTTGAGGTCACGCTTTCGGATCAGAGACGGCCGCAGTTCACCAACCTCAATCTTCTGACCTGAGAGTTCAAGTTGTTGAGGAATGAGATGGAAAAAATCGTGCACGTATACCACAACAGGTACTGGACATCGGCGGGGCACCAAATGAGCCTGTTCTTGATCGCTGACATGAACGAGATGAAGCCGTCCGTCACGATGGAGAGACTTGATGCGCTGCTTGACGGTTCGAGGATGAATGAACCAACGTTTCAGCAACCGTTGGAAGGCTGACGGCTTTTTGCCCAGATCGTATTCTGCCACCTCAGCGAGCGACCATGATGGCATGGATCCAGATTCTAATGAGGCTCTGAGATCGTGGAAGGCTCCACCCAAGCCGGAAAGGGGTGAGAGTACGCCACCGCGTACCAGCAACAATTGCTGTTGCTTTGTTGCAGGCTCATCCCGACCCATGGTGAATGGAGAGGCTTCGCCCTCTTGAATCATCCAGTCTTTTGGGTGAAACATCGTGCATTGGCAGAGCATACATCCGAAGAGGTGTAGAAAAGAAATCAAGTAGGGTGGCCCTCACCCACCCTTTGAGCGTCCATGCCACAACCACCAATGACCATACCAGCCGATGATTATCAATCACTCCAGGAAGGCATTGGAGAAACCCTCAATCACGGGAAAGCAATCCGTAAGGCGCTTGCCAAGCATTCGGGTAAGGGACCCTACACCGCAGAATGGGAGGTTGAAGCGGCCGTGGAAGCGCTTCACGTCTTTGCTTCAAGATGGACGATCGAAATTCTTGCCACCTTGTACATTACAGGGCCGCGACGCTTCAATGAGATGAAAAACATGCTTTCAGGCATTTCAAGCCGAACGCTATCTGACAAATTGCGCTTCCTCGCTGAAGAAGGACTTGTTCTTCGAGTGGTTACCGATGGCCCGCCTGTGAGGGTGAGTTACGAACTCAATCAGCACGGCATGACCTGTGGACGATTGCTCTCACCCTTGGTAGCCCATCTCAAGATGGAACACGGATCGGTTACGTCGGCTTGATTGCCCCACACGTATCGTCGCCTTTCGCCACCCTGAGATATAATTGGCCACGCAATGAGCCGATGGCTTAAGGGAGGAGAAGGTCAACCTTGGGTGTATGCCTCTCCTTGCCCAGTGGACCCGTCAGCGACCCTGGCTTGCGGCAGGTATGGCCAGTGCTGCGACCGGCGTGGTTGGGATCGCTGGAGGAATTGCTGCTGCTGCAGGCGCCATGGGAGCCATGGCCTTTGGTGGAATTTCTACTCGAGCAACCTCACACGAACATCCAGTTCGCCGTCGCATTCTCTCGACGCTTGAAGCCCACCCTGGCCTCTGCTACAGGGAATTACAAACGGTCATGAATGCAGCCAACGGCACATTGCGCCACCATCTGGACGTGCTTCAATCAAGAAAAGCCGTCACGGTCATGCCCGTCAACGGCCGTACCTGTTTTTTCGCAGGCGGCCCAAGTCAAGTTGAAGTCTTACGAAGCACCATCGTAGGGGAACAACGCATGGCTCAACAATTGCCGATTGGACTCTCACTGGTTCAGCGCCTCATCCTCGAAAACATCGAGCGAGAGGGGGTGCCAAGATCTCAGGCCGAACTCGCACGCCGCTTGGGTCGGACCAGGGCTACCGTTCACAGCGCTGTGAAAGTCCTACGACGACGCGGCATCCTGCGTGATGACCGCATTGAGCACATGCCCCACATCGACATGAACATGTGTCGTAGCGTCTCACCGATCGTCAATTATGACTTTGTGGACGAACGTCGTAGAATTGACGCCACAGAATAAACGATTGTGAAATCTATCGCTTGAGCGGCAGATAGTGCATAGACTTCAAAGGCTCTCGCCGTCGCCTTCCTACTATGTTCTCCGTACGTTTGGTGGAGCAAGCCCTGCCTTCGGTTGACCGTGACATTGATTCACTGGTTGAATGGATGACAGAGACCTTGTGCCTTGTACGCAAGCGAGGTGATGCGATGGCTGATGGTGGTCGCGCAGGCCCCGTGCATCGATTGCTTCGAGATCACCTCTTTGGCCAGCCGCAGCGTGCATGGGACGCCCAAATGTTGGCCGATGAATTGGCTTTGATGCCCGCTTCGCTCAACCACCATTTAACGCGCCTCGTAGAAGCAGGTCTGATCGGCTATACCAACGAAGGGAAAGGATGGAGGAGGTACTACCTTCGCGGAGGGTCCCTGCCCAATGCTGTTGCCTTTTTCCAACAGCACTGCTTGTTGGTACTCCAGCAGCGAATGAAGCATCTCGAAAGCGATTGGTCACGCCAAGGAAGCACGCTACCCGTTGAATTACCTCAAGATAATTCAGCGCCGTTCATGCTCGGCCTGGTAGATCACCGCCCCGTTCCTGACGCATCCACGGGCAGCGCTCGCTCACACTGGATGAACGATTTCGGACTCCTCGGTGAACGCCCGGGTCAGGAAATCGCTGCCGACTCCATTTCTGTTCGATTGTTCAACACCCTGCTTAACAGAGATGCACCTCTTTCACTCGATGAGGCCGTTGAGATCCATGGAGGACAAAAAGCACGTACAGGACGGATACTGGAACGCTTTAGGGCATCGGGAATGGTTGAACGGGTCGCACGGACCGACCGTTTGCAAAGCGCACTTTGGACGGCCATGACAACGCAACACCAACGACGTGGTGAGGATTGGATGTTGAAGAAAGGAGGCTTTCAGCGACTGCTCAATGAAGAGCAGCAACGGAATCTGCTCAAAGCGCTCGCTCATGGTAGCTTGACCATCGAAGACGTGGGTCAGCAACTTGAGGCGACGGATGCACGTGAACAAATGCTTCTTCTCAACCTTCTCGGAGGGCGCTTGCCAATGGGATACCGTATGGCTGGCCCAACGCTTGCTTCAGTCCAACGGTCGGTGCAAGACCGTCTCGAACGTGTCCTACGAAGAATGGTACGCGTGGCTGACCTTCTCGCAGAGGCAACGAATAGCGACACTGTCGACGAAGCATAATCTCAGAGGCATTTGCATGAGTCAGTTCATTGCTCCAAAAATGGGTCGTTGGGAAGGCGAAGCACGACCACTGTTCCTCGCACCAATGTCGGGGGTTTCCGACCTTCCTTTTCGTCTTCTGTCAAAGGAATGTGGGGCGGACGTTACCATCACTGAATTCACCAATTCGACCGCACTGACTCGAGAAGCTGCCACCTCTTGGCGGCGCATGGAAACGCATGCGAGTGAAGTCCCCTTTATTCCACAAATCTTTGGGGGCGATCCCGGTGACATGGCTACCGCAGCCGAAATGCTCGCTCCAAGTGCTGATATCATCGACCTCAATTTTGGATGTCCGGCTCCCAAAGTCACCAATATCTGTGCTGGCGCAGCGTTGATGGGTGAACCTGAACGCCTCGTATCCATGGTTGAAGGCATCGTTGATCGAGTTGATGTCCCCGTTACGGCAAAAATGAGATTGGGTACTGGCTCGGGTACAAATAATGCAACAGACATTTGTCAGCGCCTCGAAAAAGTCGGTGCGCAGCGCCTGTGTATCCACGGACGAACCCTGCGCCAGCGGTATTCAGGAGTTGCTGATTGGAGCAGCATCAAGGAAGCAGTTGAAGCCGTCAGCCTGCCCGTTATTGCCAACGGAGATGTGGTTGATGCATCATCAGCAGCGGCTTGCCTCGAACATACCAACGCATCTGGATTGATGATCGGGCGAGGAGCCATCGGGCGGCCATCTGTCTTCGCTGAAATCAAATTGGGCCTTGGTTGGATGACCGAAGAAGAGGTCCCTTGGATTCACGCCAACGAAGATTGGTCTGCACTCAGTGAAATCGGTCAGGCATTTGCAGCACGTAAATGGTGCTGGGATCGCTATATCGAATTATCAGAATCGACCATTGGTATTCAGCCTCGGTGGATGCAACGGCATGCGATTGCCTTCACAAAAGGCTTGCCAAATGCAAAAAAAGTTCGCAGCCTCATGCATGATGAAGATACGGTCAAAGGCATGGCTGATGCTATCAGCCATTTTCTTGCAAGCAAGGCTTGACTTCAGAAAGTTGATTCCCAATCAGCGAGGTCATTCGCTTCGGCCCATGCTTCATCCGTTGTTTCTCCACGGACCTTGAGCACTTCACGGGCAAGGAGCCAGTAAATGAGAGCGAGTGAACGTCGTCCCTTGTTGTTGGCGGGAAGAGCGACATCGACGTTGCGCAAGTGGTTATTTGCGTCAACAATACCGACGATAGGAAGGCCGGTAGCAACTGCCTCACGGAGTGCTTGTTGGTCGTTCGCCGGGTCGGTCACGAACAAGACGTCAGGTTCGATGTAGGAACGAAGAGCCGGATTGGTCAATGAACCAGGAATAAAACGGCCAACAGCGGAGTGTGCGCCAACGGCCTCAGCAAAGAGACGAGCAGGGCGTTGTCCATATTGTCGGGCACTGACCACCATGATCGAAGGTGCGTCAAAGGTGTTGAGAAGGGCGGCAATGGAGCGGATACGAGCATCTGTGGTAGGAATATCCAGCAAGTAGAGGCCATCTTCTCGAACACGTTCGATGAAGCGGCCCATATCGGTACTCTTCTGTTGAGTACCGATGTTCACGGCGTTCTCCTCATATGTTTCAGCGGAAACGAGTAAACTGGTTTCTTCGGACATTGTTAACCACAGCAAGCAGCCCACAGACCCCCTGTATTAAACCGCTTCGTCCTTGCAAGCCCGGTGAACTTGGTGAGATTACAAAAAATCACAGAGGGAAAAGGTATCAAAAAGAGAGGGCTGTGCGCTACATGTGTCGGAGATGGATGCTATCATTCCATCGGGCACCGAACCGACCCATCCTGAAGCCGTCGTACGCGATGATGGCTTTTGGGTAAACAACAACGGCGATTGTTTGCCAGTGAGTGCCAGCGACCTCGAACGCTATACCTATTGCCCGATGTCTTGGTACCTCTCTGCGACGGGACATTCAGGTCAAAGCGATAGCATCATGGCTGGCATCCAACGCCACAAGGCCATTCACGAAGGAGTAAGCAATTTTGAAAAATCTCGGCTGCTTACGATGCGAAACCTGACCATTTGGCAATGGTGGTTCGCCGTCGTTGTTATTTTGTTGATAGACACCCTGGCCTTCATGAACATTAACGATGCAAATTTTGATACACAGGAGTTCTCCAAATTATTGGCTCTCTGGTCTATTTCATGCCTATTGATCGCCGTTGCTGCAATTTTATTGCCCTGGCGACGCGCCCTCAATATCTCCGATCCGATGAGGGATCTGCATTTTGAGCAACAAGGGGCGGTCAAACCATATTTTGAACCAATGGGGTTCAAGGGCGGCTGGCTTCTTGGAGGACGCTTAGAAGTAGCCTTCCTCATTGCATCCATCGTTATTGCCTTGCACGCGATGGCGTTGCAATTTGCAAGTGACCGTGAGCAAGCAGCCTATGTATTTGCGGTCACGACCATCGGATGGACTTTGTTAGCCTCCTTCAGATTGCAACGGGCTCTCGTTAGCAATAATGAAGCCCAATTGCTAGCGATTGAAAACGATATCAAATCGGGAACGACTGTCGCTTATTCCGATGACGATAGCACCACTGGTCTACTCAAAAACGCCATGAATGGTCTTCGCGGACGACCCGATCAAATCGTGATCATCGATGGCGAATTTATTCCCGTTGAGCAGAAAACTGGAAAGGTCCCCTCAAAACCGCACGAATCACACGTGCTCCAAGTCCTCGCCTACGCCTCCTTGGTCGAAGCAACAACCGGTGCTTCGCCTCCGTACGCGCTTCTTCGTTACGGCCCCGAGCAATTGCACTCCATTTCTTGGGACGATGAAGCGAAGCTCAAATTGGATCAATTCGTGAAGTCCGTGCAAAAAACGATGGCTGAGGGCGGTGCTATTCGCAACCATGACCGAGAAGGAAAATGCCGAAATTGTTCCCGGCGATACGCTTGCCCTGATTCACTTGTTTGAAATCAGAAACAATCGTCCACGATTGGATATTGAATGCAGGTATTGGTCACGGTCACGATGATGTCAAAATCATCACTGATGAATCCGACCGTCGTCTCTCCAATACCTCGTGCTCTCACGTCCAAGTCCCATTCTCCCAATTCGAACTCTGGGTTGGGCAACAGCTGTTGCTCCAGTGGAGTGGCTGTTTCACTGACATCCTGCTCCCATTGGACATTGCCAGCGCTGTCCGTCAGTGTTGCTCGGACATATCGTGTGGTATTATCGGATGGGATGGTGTCTGAAAAGGAGATACGAGCACGGAAGTAAATTCGAATTTCAGCAGTCTGTTCGTCAACAACAAAAGTCGAGATGTTGGTGAATTCGTTGAGGGGGAGAAGTTGCACAAATTCGTGAGAGACTTCGACCTTCTGATTTTTCAAACTTTCATAGGGGTCCTCACGAAGCGACTCAACGGTTTCCCTTGCTGCAATGAGCCCCATGCAACCTGATGTGGATGCCATAAGGGCAACCAAAACCAACGCCGTAGCAAGACCCTTGAAGCGCATTGAAGCGACCCACAGGGTGAATCCCTAAGAAAGCCTCGCTCTCATGAATGGCCGTTCAATTCAAGTTACGAGATTCGCTGCGAGGTCTGTCTGAATGAAGCGAACGATGGCCGAGCCTTGGCGATGACGAGCCCTATGAACGCCGACAGACACTCAACCGAAGCGCGCGCCACAGGTCCCACATTCCTCAGCATCTGGAGCCAAGTCAGCACCACAAGCACCGCATTCAGCAGGCGCGTTGGCAGCCTCCGCAGCATCAGACTCATCCTTGGCTTTCTGACGAGCACTTTTTCGGCGAGTTGGCTTCTTCGCCTTCGCAGCCGCTCGCTGCTCATCATCTGACTTGACCGATGCGGAGAGAGGTACGTCGTCTTCATCGTCAAAGCTGAAGTTCGCAATGGCTTCCGCCACTTCATTACCCGCAAGGGCTGAATCGGTAAGACTCATGCCAACATTGACCTTTTCACCTGGAAGAACTCCTTCCTCACCAGTAATCTCGAACAGGCGTTCACGAATGCCAGCATCAGACGCACTGAGTTCACCCGTGTCTTCGCCCAAGGAGCGCAATTCTCCCTTGGACGCTAAGATAGCGTCGATATCGTGGTCTGGATCGGTGTCTTTCTTTGATTTGAGGGTCGTTGTCACCTTATCCTTGTAGGCTTCAATTTCTTCCTCGGTCATCTCACTCATGGCGATTTCATCCGCATACCGGCGGTCATAGGCTGCTTCAACCTCGGCTTCTGCGGCAACTATGTTGGTATCCCATTCGTCTTCGAGGTGTTCTTCATCAAAGCCGAAATCCTTGACTGCTTCAGCGTAATTCTCAGTCCCCGTGACGATTTGATCGTCATCATCTTCTGGAAGGGCGACTTCTTCTTTGACAAGTTGGCGACGCTCGCGTCGTTCACGCTTCTCAAAGTACTTTGACACATCTTGGAATGCTCCACAATAAGCACAATTTTCCAAGAGATCGGGTATCGACTCGCCACACTCTTCGCAGTCGTGGAATTGACTTCGTGCTTTCTTCAGGTTGAACATACAGTGAGGGCAACGGTCTTCAGTGCCTTCCAATTCTCCATCGCAAGAAGGACAATATTCGTAAATGTCACGTTCGACTTCTTCCTCTCGTTCACGTGTGAGTACGACTGCCGTAACAAGCGCCCCAATCAAAACGAGGGCACCAAGGCCAAACAGTGTCAACGTCCCCATCTGCGAGGCGGCGGTTGCATCATCCTCCGCTGAACTGGAAGCCAATGTTGCAAAAGAGCGTGTGAAAGTTGGGCTGATGGAAGAATCCTCAGGTACCAACCGGATGGTGGTCATCGAGGCTTTGGCCTCAAAGGTACAGGAAAGGGAGACACGTTCACCTCGCTGGTCAACATTCACAGAGAGGGAGGAAAGAACGGTGTTATCTCCGTCTTGGCATGTGTAATTTGCCTGTCCTGTTTCAGTACTGGTCATGTTGACGCTCAGAGTGTACACTGCAGCATCTGCGAGTGGCATGGTTGGAACGTTGTTGTTAGCGTCAAAGAGTTGAAGCGATGAATATTCCCAATCCAACTTGAGCTTTGATTCTACGAGAACGGTTCCAGTGGCATAGGAATTCTGCTTGTTGGCATCCCAACTACCTTGACTTGAAACCCATTGCGCCTCGAATTCTGCCGTGTGAGCTCCAAGGGCTGTCGGGAGGGAAACGTTCCAGGTGAAGGGTTCACCTGCATCCAGCAAAATGGGCGGTGATTGCCCTTGGAGGCCTTCAAAGGTGTATTGAATCATCCCTGAAACGCCTATATCACCAGTATTTTCCATGGTCACACGCCATTCAACATCTTCGCCCGAAGCGACTGAAGGAGTGGTTGGAAGAGCATTTGCATCCACATAGACGTCTGGGATTGGAGAGATCGTAAGCAGGCCTGAGACAAGGTCATTGGCCGTTGACTCCTGTTCGAGACCAGCTTGGTTGAAGGGATTGATACGGGCGGTCACCACGTGGCTTCCATCGGGAAGGGAAGACAGGGTTGATGCGTTCAGTTGGGTCGTGAAACTCATCTCACTGTATCCTGAACCCACGAGACTGACCGTAAACGGTTGGGCGGCAATCGTGCTGCCAGAGGGCGTCTGAAGTTCCAAATGGAGTGGAATGTCTGCTGGCCCTGTTCCATTGGTACGTACGAGCGTCCCTGTAATCGTCCAAGGACCCTCGAGAGCGCCGGGAGCAATGGTCACGACCAAGTCGTCTTTGAAACTGAGGTCCATCCTGGTGGAGACCACGATATCCACATCGCTGACTTTGTTGGATTCGGATGCTTCAACGATCACGTTGTAAATATCCGGGGTCACCGTCACGGTATGCGTACCGCTGCTTGGAGCGACGATGGTCGTATTGACCCAATGTGTTGACCCGGCCGTGAGAGCAGGTACTGCCAATTCAACATCTGAAGACCCGGGTACTTCCAGCAGCAAGGTGCTGCTGCCTGCATCAACCGAACCAGAGTTGAGAATCAAGGCTGAAAGATTGAGTGTGTCACCTGCGTAGACGGGTTGGGGTTGTTCGATAACGAGACTGTCCACACGCAGGTTCGGCAAGCCTGCAACTGAAAATGACTTGAAGAATTGCACCGAAACGTCGCCACCGGCACTGAATTCAAACCATACTTTGTGCTCACCTTCAGTAAGTCCCGACCACGTCGTGGACACGGTCACAAAATCATCTGCTGGTACTGTAATGCTGTCGAGAAACAAACGATTGCTTGTTGTCAGCGATTCTTTGTAAAAAGCAACGTCAACGCCAAAAGCATCGCTTTGTTGGCTGTTGTAAAGCATCACTTCAATGTCAACCGAGCCACCCATGAGCGGATTGTCAGGGGTCAATGAAAGTTGGACCTCGGATGCTTGCACACCTCCACTATCGCCGGCTTGAGCAGGGAAGGGAAGGAGACTCATGACGAGCAGACTGACGATGATGGCGGCCTTCATGCTCCGTTCCATGCACCCCTTAGAGCGTGCAAAGCACTTGAACCCATCTCTTCAAATCGCCCTCGAAGAACGGGTCACAGAGGCTTGACGCCCTGCCACCACCTCCCTCAACTTTGAATGCCCATCTTAGGCACGAGTTGAAGGGGAGCATTGAAGGACAACCGCAGGTGTGGAAATCCTATGGGCAGAGGTACTACGAGCGTTTGGCTTGTGCTCTTGCTTTTGTGCTCTCTGGGCCCGATGCCCTCCTCACCGATGCAGACAGCCACCTACCTTGAGGAAACGACCACCGTTGCCTCAGCCTCTGGTTTGACCGTTGCCTTCTCCAACGGACCTTCACAGGACGATGATGTCAAGGGAACCATCGCCCTTACATTCAGCATTGCTGGCACCGGTACACTCGATTCACTCTTGGTTGAAATTTCGAATGATGACACGGCGTGGACAACGGTTGTCAACCTCACCGAAACGCCGTGGATGTATCCCTTTGATACCACCGATTATGCCAACGATTCCTATGTGTTGAAAGCGACGGGTTGGGACAGCGATGCTGAAGACCACACCATCGCTACCAGTGGGGCCTTCAACATCACCAACCAAGTGCCCGTGATCACCACCTTCACCGTCCTGAACCCTGACGCTGGAACAGGTGCTTCACTCAGCGAGCGTGCCTGGTTCAACATTGGAACACAAGAAGCAATCTCCTTCCGTTGGGGGGCGAGTGACGACGACCTCAAAGAAGCAAGCCTCACCAACGTACCAGGTCCAGGAACACCGAGCAGTGATTCAAGTTCACCGCTCGCTTACGGATGGGATTGGAACAGTGGCAATATGGGTGAGGGCATCTGGTCTCCTCGTTTGACGGTCCTCGACGATTCTGGACTCTCCGATACCTCAACGATTTTCATTGGCATTGACCGAACAGGGCCCAGTATTGGCAGCCTTACGGTCGGAGATGGTGCCCTTTGGCAACAATCAGGCCTGATTGATATCAGCGGACTGATGAGCAACACAGACGACGGTCAAGGCTCTGGTGTAGCCACCATCGAATACACCACCAGCGATGGCGCAACGTGGACATCAACAACCGACGATACCATCTCACTGAACTTCACAGAAGGCGTCCACGACCTAATACTTCGTGCCACCGATCGAGTTGGCAATACTGGAGCGAATCAAAGCCTCACCATTCGCGTCGACGAAACAGCTCCCATTCCCATCTCATGGTCAGTGGATGAATTGACCACCAGTCGTATTGGAGCAGCCAATGTCTCCTTCAATGCCGAAGATTCCCAGTCTGGAATTGACAACCTTTCTTCCTCGATCCAGTATGGATTTGATTCCAACGGAGTGGGCGAAACTCCCGACCTGTCAGGTCGGTGGCTCAACATGGGCGTCAACGGGCTGAGCGGACAAATCGGTCTGTCAAGTTGGGCAACAAAATCCCGTCAACATTTGATGCTGCGAGCCATCCTCGTGGACGAGGCAGGAAATTCCTACACCACCTCGTCGAGTTCCTTCCAAATCCTGCCCGGTTTGGACCTCTACTGGAACACCAGCGAAACCAACCTCAACAAGCTGGTCGTACGGCCGGGTGAAACCAACGGAAACGTCACCATCACCAGCCTTCTTGAATCCAATCAAGATTACGGAGGCAGCGTCATCGTGCGTTTGGAATCCGCACCAGCGGACCGCTCATCAAACGTTGATTGGACCATCATGGAAACGAGAAACTTACCCAGTGGAACCCTCTCTGACAGCAATGAAACCATCGTTTGGGACTACACCGTACCTCGGTCGGGTCAATTCGACCTCCGCCTTGTCATCGACTTTGCCAACGTCATCGATGAGTACGATGAGGGCAATAACGACAACTACCTCGTCATTACGGGAGCATCTCTGGACAACCCTGGTTTGGTGTCTTCCTTTGCCCCGTCCATTCTCCTTCTTGTCCTGGTTGGCTTTGCACTCTCTCTGCTCCAACGAAAGACAAGGGATTGAAAAGAGGGGGGCCGCACCCCTAACCCATGCGCCAGCAACTTCCTCGCGTACCAAAAGACCGTATCGGGGTCATTATTGGGGCGAAAGGAGAAACCAGTAGAGCGATTCACAAGGCCGCAGGATGCAAGGAATTCATTATTGATTCAGAGACCGGCGATGTCGATGTGGTGTGGGGAGATGCAGGAAGCTACGACCCCGTCAAAGCGATGAAACTCCCTGATGTTGTGAAGGCCATCGGCCGAGGGATGGCGCCAAAAGCAGCCATTAGCCTGCTTGATGACGACCATTTCTTCGAACTGGTCGACCTTCGTGATTACGTCGGGAAGCGATCCAATCAACAACGTCGTATTCGCGCACGAATCATCGGGCGTCAAGGCAAAATCCGAAAGATCATCGAGCAGCTGACTCAAACCCAAATCAGCATTTACAATTCGACCGTCGTCCTCATGGGAGAAGAAAACGGCCTCTTTGCTGCCCGTCAAGCGATTGAAATGCTTGCTGGTGGCTCCGAGCACGGAACTGTTCTCGGCTATTTGGAACGGGATCGAAAGCGTGCACGCTTGGATTCAAAATCACTTGATGCTCATCAAGAACGGGCAAGTAAAGCCAAACCATCGACTGCCTTTGACGCCTTGGTGCCCGGACTTGCCGACGTTTCACAACGCCGTCAACGCAGGATGAAGGCATCTCAAGTTGACCCTGAAGACGATGAGGCTGTTTCCGACATGATGGTGCTGGCAGACGATGAACGAATTCAATGGGAAGAAGAATGAATCATTCGAGTTCCCATTCGACCTGCTCAACATCCGACAAATCCATGTTCAATACATCGTAGAGTGCATCTTCCAAGGTGACTTTGAGATCGTTTTTCTGGCCCCATTCTACCAAGCGGGTGACGTCACGGACGAGGAATTCCTGAGCCTTTGGGTGACTGTCCACCACGGCTTGACCGACATCGATGACGAGGGCTCTGCCTTCATGCCAAAGGATGTTGTAGGGCGAAAAATCGCCGTGAACCAGATTGGCTTTTTGCCACGCGATGGCCAGGAATTTCAGTAAGTCATCGTAAACGACCTGAGGTGAATCAATTTGAACATCACGCAGTTTGGGTGATGGTGAAGCTGCTGTACCAACATAATCCATGATGAGGACATTCTTGTGAACGCCTCGGGGCATGGGAACGTTCAATCCCCAACGCGTCAACCGATTGAGGTTGCGGTATTCCTTTCTGACCCAAACCTCAACCAAATCACGATGCTTGCGACGCAGCCCGGTGAATCTCGGATCGCCCTCGATGTACTGAATCAGATTTTTGAAGACCGCATTCGAGGTGTGGAAAATTTTCACAGCAACTGGCTCACCCGAGAGGCTCGTTCCGTGGAACACATGCGCTTCCTTCCCTCTTGCTACCGGGAAATCAAGCGTATCAATAACGCCCGTTTTCATCAATTTATACAAAGCCATCAAAGTGAGGCGATCAAAGACTTGGTCGAAGACACGACGGTCAACCCAATCATATGTTCCCGTGCCCATAGCACCTTGTAATTTGGATTCAATATTGCGAAACATGGCCGTGTATCGCTTTTCACGCATCCATTCGTACTTGCCGCCTCGGTGCGCAAGGCCGTCAAGAAATTTCGTCTGCTCGTCGTGAGCAAAATCGGAGTCCAATTGATCCTCAACTGAACGTTTCTTGTTACCTTTTGATGGTCGACGCTTGTGTGGACGGCCCTGGAGTTCATCCCAGTCTTCGTCCCGAGCCATGCTGGAACCTCATGCAAATAAGGCGTCAACGTCGTCGTCATCGTCGTCGTCAACGTCTTCTTCCACGACTGGCTCAACGACTGCAGGTTCTTCTTCAACCTGAACAACTTCTTCGTCAGCATCATCTGCGAAAAGGTCGTCGCTTTCGTCGTCAGCATCATCTGCGAAAAGATCGTCGCTTTCGTCGTCAGCATCATCTGCGAAAAGATCGTCGCTTTCGTCGTCAGCAAAGAGGTCTCCTTCCGCTGCTTCGTCAGCCTCAGGTGCTTCTTGAGGCAGGTCTCCTGAACTGAACAAATCATCATGCTCTCCGTCGTCGTCAAAGGAGACACCCATGCCAAACATGTCGACATCATCAGGTAGAACGCCTTTGCGTGAAAGATACATGGCCTGGGTCTTGGTATAACGGTGCTTAACATCAGCCTTTGAATCTTGGAAATCCCAAGGCCAAACGATGATCAAGTCACCTTCACGAACCCATTGGCGGCGGCGCATTTTTCCTGGAATACGAGCCATTCGAGTTTCCCCGTCTGCGCACAGAACGGTAACGCGGCGACCGCCCAAAATTTGCTGGGCTAAAGCGAACATTTCGTTGACTTTTTTATTGGGCATTTTGACACGGATTTTTCCGTCGCTGACACCTTCAGGATTCTCAAGACGTGCGAGTTCCTCGACGTCTACTTTCTCCTCATGTATACGACCCAATCAGTCTCACCTGTTCTTCCTAACGGACAACCCTTCTTGAAGGCATCACATCAACCCGTACCGAATCAAGCCGCAATCGGCTTCACCAAGCACCGACCAAGGCATTGGCTGCTGATTCACAAAGGCTGATCAATTGACCCGCTCCAACACCGAAGTACAAGGTGGTCAACAAACAAGCAAGGATGGCAAAGCGAACAGACCTTCCTGCTGGAAGAGGTCCTTCTCGACCTGCTTCCGGTTCGTGGAAAAACATCACCAAGCCGACACGCAGATAGTAGAAGACCGAGATGGCTGAGTTGATGACCATGAGCAAAGCAAGGTACCAGACCCAGTGAATATCGCTGAAGGTCAGATTGCCATTCACGGTCACATCCACCAGAGCCACCTTGACAATTCCCATGATCACAAGAAGTTTGGAAACGAAACCTGACAGCGGTGGCACGCCTGCAAGGGACATCATGAAGATGAACATGGTTGCAGCAAGCAAAGGTTCACGCTTGGCGAGGCCACCCAGGGAAGCGAGGGTGTGTCCACCTTTCTCATTCTCCAAGATGGACAGAACCAGGAAGGCTCCGAGTTTGAAACAAACAAGAACGACCAAGTGGAAGATGAGAGCTGTTACCACGGCTAAGGCAGCATCGTTGCTTGCGTTGATGTGTTCTGGTTCCCAGTTGAGGGCTCCAATGGCAGTGATGGCTGCCAGCATGTAACCTGCATGAGCCACCGATGAGTAGGCGAGCATGCGCTTGGGGTTGGTTGAACCCAAGGCAGCGAGGTTGCCCCAGGTCATGGTGACGACGGAGAGAACTGCGAGAGCGATCAACCAAACGGCTGCACCGTCAGTGGCTTCTGGTGATGCTACCACGAGAAGGATTCGGAGCAAACCGATGACACCCATGGCTTTGCTTGCCGTAGCCAGGACACCAGCCACAGGACTGGTCGCCCCAGCGTAAGCATCAGGAGCGGCAAAGTGGAAGGGTGCGGCGCTAACTTTGAAGCCGAAGCCGACAAGAAGCATACCAAGAGCAATGAGTGGAAGGGGTTCCATGCCGTTTTCTGCAAAAGCCAAGGTCAGTTCTGTGAATTGCAATGAACCCGACCAGAGATAAAGAAGCGAGAGTCCGTAAAGCCCGACACCTGATGCCACTGAACCGACGATGAAGTACTTCATACCCGCCTCAGTCCCTTCCTTTGTCTCCTTCATGAACGAGACGAGAACGTAGGTGGAGAAGGATGCCAACTCCAAACCGATGAAGAGCAAGAACAGATCTTGAGAGAGGGCAACGATGGACATTCCAAGACCTGTTGTCATCAGAAGGATGTAGAAATCGACTTGACGACGGTTGTTGTACAATCCAAGGGCACTTCTATCCTTACGGCTTGTTGCAGGAATACGGTTGATGGAAGCAATGCTCGCAAGGGCGAGAGCCCCGTAGAAAATCAATTCAAAGATGCGACTGAATTCGTTCACCAACAGCAGGTCATAGCCGCTTTCTGTTTCAATCATCGTCACGTTCATGCCGTTTACGTAGGAAAGCGCTGCAAGCAAGAAAGCAATCACGAAGAACATGGAGGCGAACACACCGGGCAAACGAGGATCGCTGTCCAATGTACCGCGCTTTCCACCGAAGAACCACGGGATGCGGATTTGTGTCAGGGGGATTCGGAACTTGGCGTCGCCCATATTGGGTACGATCATCAGCGTAAACATACCGATGACCAACACGATTTCTGGGGCAAGAGCTGTGGCAAAGCCTTCGCCAAAGGGTTGCATCGTTTCCATATCAGGCACCCCCCAAAATCGGAATCAAGAGCGTTTCAAAGAACGCCACGGTCCATCCGTTCATCATGTCGAGAGCAATCCAGGGCATAACGCCAAACAAGATGGTGAAAACTGCCAGAATGATCATTGCAAACTTTTCTGAATCGGCGATGTCTGGTACGGGTTGACCGTTCAAACTTGCTGGAGGTTGGGTTTCCTCTCCACCTTCGAAGATGGTGCGTTGCATCGACCAAAGGTAGTAGGCAGCTGTGAGGGCGAGAACAAGAGCAGGTCCAACCATCCACAAGACGCTCCAATCATTGGCAGCAAGGAAATGCCACAGTGCGAGGAACATCATCAATTCAGCGACGAATCCAGCCAATAGTGGAAGACCAAGCGAGGCCATCCATGCAAACATCATCGATGTTGCAAGCCAAGGTGAATGCTTGGCCATACCTCGCATAGCACCAATTTCCATGCTGTGGTAATGATGCTTGAATGCACCACATACTGCGAAGAGCATGGGGCTGATAATGCCGTGAGCGAACATCATGAAGAGGGCTGCTGCCCATCCCAATGGTTGCATGGTGGCGATACCGATGAGAATGACACCCATGTGCGATACGGAGGAGTAGGCGACCATTTTCTTGAGGTTGGTTTGTCCCAAACAAACGATGGCTCCCCAGACGAGGGAAATCATTCCGAGGGCGAGCAACCAGAACTGGAAGTGTTCAGCCGCATGTGGGAAGAACGCCAACGGAAGTCGGAACATACCGTAGGCGCCCATCTTCAGCATCACGCCAGCCAACAGCATCGAACCGCCAGTAGGTGCCTGAACGTGCGCATCGGGCAGCCACGTATGGAAGGGGACTGAAGGCAACTTCACGAGGAAGCCGAGCATGAGCATCACGAACAGAATCTTCTGCATGCTTTCACCGAGGAACCAAGCCCCACCTGCATTGCCTTGCTGGGCATGAGCGGTCAAGGTTGGGATGTCAAAGGTACGGCCGGTCCAGGACCCAGAGTAGGACAGGGCCTGGTCGGGTTGAAGGAAGTACAGGGTCACCAATCCGAGAAGCATCACAACGGATGCGGTAAAGGTGTAGATGAAGAATTTCTGAGAGGCGTACTTCCGGTCTTTACCGCCCCACTTGAGAATCAAGAAGAACATCGGAATCAGGGTTAATTCCCAAAAGACGTAGAACATGAAGAGGTCAAGAGCCACAAAGACACCGATCAGCGCACCGCCCATCATCAAAATGAGTGGGAAGTAGGTCGAAGCGTGCTTTTCGTTCCATGTTGCGATGATGGTGACGGGGAGAAGGAAGGTTGTCAACCAGACCATTGGGAAGGACAAGGCGTCAATACCAACGCTCCAATGAATGCCCAGCGCTTCAATCCAAACGTAGCGGAATTCAAAGTTGAACGAGCCGAAACCAAGTCCTGTCCAATCCAAGGCTTTGTCCAGTCCGAGAGCTTCGTACATGGACGAATTGTTCTGGGCAAAGAACATCATGGTCGTGAGGCCGAGCATAGCCAGCGAAATGACCAGGGAAACCATCCGAATCGATGAACCAAGGCGTTCCCGTGCGGCTCCGTCAGCGCTTGCAACGAAGGCGAGAAGGACGAGACTGCTGACCAGAGGCAAACCAACGAGCGGGATAGAAATCCAATCGATCACGCCATCACCCCCCAGATCAGAGCAAAGAGCGTCAGTGTACCAACCGCCGCCATAAGGATATAATCACGTGCAGAGCCTGTGGTCAAGGCACGCAATTTCGTTGATAATTGCTGCGACGTGCGCTCAATGGTCTTGATGGTTCCATCAATGACCTTTGAGTCTGCTTCAGCAGATTTGAAAGAGAAGGCAGCGACGATCTTCAGCATGGCCATGTCGTAGTAGTGGTCAATGTAGAGGCGATTGCTCAGAGCGGTGGCGAAGCCAGATTGAGCAAAGGGAGAGTTATCCCAATGGTAGCGTCCCTTAACGGCGGCGTTGAGTGCCAATACAGGAGTGAACCAAGGCTTGGCTTCTTCACCTTCATCCAGTGCTCCGCCGTACAGCGAGAGCGCTAAACCGGGTCCGACGACGGCCCCGATGAACAGGGCTACGTAGGTGAGAATGAAGAAGAAGGCTTTCTCGTTGGCAAAGACGTGTTCCATTTCGTAGAGGAAACCACCCCAAAGACCACCGTGGTCAGACATCAAACCATACTCGATGTCCGGGGCCCAGTGCGTGAAGCCCATGCTGGCAAACAGAATACCAGCCAAGCTGAAGAAGGTCAGGATGAACAGCGGTGTCTTGATCCATGTATTGGTCGGGCCGACGTGGGCTGCAACTTCGCCCTTGGGAGATCCAGCGAAGGTCTTGAGCCACATACGTGACATGTAGAAGCCCGTCATTCCTGCGCCCAAGAGAACACAGAGAGCAGGATACATGAATCGCGGGTCTTCGAGAGCAACGCGCCACGTGTTGGCGATAATGCCTTCCTTGGACCAGAATCCACCAATGAGAGGGAATCCCATAATGGAGAGGGAACCGACCAACATGGCCGTGGCAGTCAAGGGCATCTTCGATGCCAAACCGCCCATGTTATCCATGGATTGAGCATCAAACTCATCGTGATGGCCTTCTTCAATCTCATTGCGGATGCGTCCGAGGGTCAAGTCCAACTCCGGTACGTTGATGCTCCCGTTACCGTCAAGGTCGAGGGCTTTCATCAACGGGGCCATTTCCCACGGTGGCAAGTCTACGACGTCGGCCTTCTTGAGAGCCGTTTGGAATTCATAGGTGTCAATTTCACCAGAACCATCCAGGTCAATGCTCGCAAAGAACTCAAAGGCTGTTTGCCCGTTTGCCTCCAAGTAATCGGCCAGCATCACCAATTCCTTTGGCGTGTCGTGATGGCCGTCATCATGGTCGTGATGATGCAGGTGATGGTGAGCATGGTGTACTTCATGAATCACAGCCCCGCTTGCCATGAACAGCATGCCCTTGGCCATCGCGTGGTTGAAGAGATGGAAGAGAGCAGCGCCAAAAGCCACGATGACAATGGCGTGGTTCACGTAATAGTCGGGGTTTTTGGTGGTCCCATCTGCAAGATACTCGTGCCAGTGGAGGGTGTTGGCAAGGTAAAGCGCCGCACCGAGTCCAGTAAAGATGTAAGCGAGTTGGGACATCGTTGAGTAAGCCAGGACTTTCTTCAAGTCATTTTGAACGAAGGCAATCGCCGCCGCCATGACTGCAGTTGTACCGCCAATGGCTGCGATGATGAAGGCCAAATCAGCGAGTTCACCGTGCAAGGCTTCGGCTCCGAAGAAGGGGAACATGCGTGCAACGAGGTAGAGTCCAGCATTGACCATGGTCGCTGCGTGAATCAGGGCGGAAACGGGCGTTGGGCCTTCCATTGCATCTGGCAACCAAACGTGGAGAGGGAATTGAGCAGACTTGCCAACCGCTCCAATAAACATGAGGCCGAGTGACCAAGCAAGCATAGCTGCATTGCTTTCTGCCACGGATTTGATTTCGTATTTGTCGAACACGACATCGTAGTCAAGAGATCCGAAGAGGTACCACATCATGGCCAATCCGACCATCAGGAAGACGTCACCAACACGGGTGGTGAGGAAGGCTTTCTTCGCAGCATAGGCAGCACTTGGGCGTTCGTAGTAGAATCCGATGAGGAGATAGGAACAAAGCCCCATCAATTCCCAGAAGATGAACAACCAAAGGAAGGAGTCTGCGAGAACCATGCCGAGCATACCCGAACAGAACAGAACAAATTCAGCATAGAAGCGGTGATTTCGGTTATCGTTGATGGGGTCGGTATTCATGTAACCGACAGCGAAGGTGTTGATCAGCAGACAGAGGAAGGAGGCAACGAAGAGCAGCAAGACGGTAATGTGGTCGACGTGGATGCCGAATCCAAAGCTGACCTCCTTTGTTGCAACTCCCGATTCCCAGATACTCGAAGTGAACCAGGTCCAATCTGAAAGTTTCTGAACGCCACCATAGGCACCGATGAAGTCAGAGATGAGCCAAAGAGCGAGCAAGAGGCTCGCACCCATGACTGGGAGAGCGATCAGACCGCCTTCCTTGAGTGTCTGCTTCCAGAACTTTTCTCCATTGTACAATTTGCCGAAGAGCAAAATGACGGGGAAAGCCAACATGGGGAGGAGGATGATGAGTGGCGCGTATTGCGCTGCTGTGCTATCGATGATAACGGAACTGCCTGTACTCGATGCCATAACTTCACCTCAGTTCCTCAGGACGTTAACGTCGTCCAGCGTAATCGATTCGTGTTGACCGTACATGGCCAAGAAGATAGCGAGACCGATCGCCACTTCGCTTGCAGCGATGGCGATGGCGAAGATGGTGTACACCCATCCAGTCGTGTCGCCGTGGTGAACGGCTGCTGCTGCGAATTGCATATTCGCAGCGTTGAGCATCAATTCGATGCACATCAAGACGATAATAGCGTTCTTTCGGGTAAAGGCACCGGCCAAGCCGATAACGAACAAGAGCGCTGACAGGCCAGATACCCATGCTGGATCAATCATTCTTCTTCACCTCCGAACTCCCACAAGAGATTCTCCATTCGCTCGTCACGAACAAGGTAAGCGGCTCCCATCATGGCCATGGCCATCAAGAGACCGAGCACGAGGAGGGCGAAGCCCCAATCGTGCAGCAGGGAATCAGCGAGACCTGATGTGGTAGGGGTTGTGGAACTTGGTTCGCTCCAAACACTCTCTTCGTTGAGCACGGAAACCAGAATGAAGCCGAGGGCGAGGAGGCCCATACGAGTGAACAAGGAAATGAACTTCATTCAAAATCCTCCTCCAAAATCTGTCGACGGGTCAGCATGATACCGAACAATACGACCAAACCAACACTCGCAAGATAAACGAGAATCTGAATGGCTGCAAGGAATTCTGCACCGAGGAGGATGAAGATGCCAGAGACTGCCATGAAACAGAAGATGAGTGAGAGCATCGAGTGAGCGACGCGCTGAGCAAAAATCAGCCCCAATGCACCGCCAAGAGTGATGGCGGCGAAGAGGAAAAACACTCCTGTTTCGGCTGCACTGGCGACATCCATCTCAGGCATCTCCTTTTGCAGCAGCCTCCTTGGCTGCCTTCTTGGCTCGCTTGTCGCGCTCCTTGGAGGCTCGCTTGGCAAGTTCAGCGTCGACGGCTTCTTGATGAACACCGGGCAGGACACGTGTCCGTGATGCGTCAAACCAGAGGTCTTGGCGGGTAAAGCCAGACATGCCGTCGTACTCGTTGGTCATGAAGAACGAGGTAAAGCCACAGGATTCCATGCAGAGCCCACAGAACATACACCGCCCGAGGTCGATGCGCCCGGATACGATTTGATCGTCTGCGGGAAGCAGTTCGGCACGATCGACCATGGCTTCCTCGCCAGAATCGTTCCATCGCACCGTAGCGGTGTCGCCTGACAAGTCAAGAACTTCTGCAAAGCGCCATTCCTGAGGTGCGTCCGTGTGAGCAGTGACGTGGTTGAAGGTATCCAATTCAGCAACGACTTCAGGCTTCTCGACGGCAGCGTACTTGCCGACTTCGAGATCCATACCCATGCCAGCGTTTTCGCCTTGAGCGCCGTCGAGAACGTCGACACGCAACTCGGTGGTCATGTGCAAACAGTCGTTCGGGCAGATGTTGACGCACATTTTGCACGCCGTACAGGTTTCCCAAATCACACCAATTCGACCGTTGTAATTGCCCGGGACAAAGAGCCAGGGCTCCATGTCTTCAAGACGTTCGTATGGATATTGAACCGTCTGTGGCTTCCAAAGAGTTGGTTTGAGGTCGGAGGTTACACGGTCTGGTGCAAATTCTTGGCGGCCGATGTCGTTCATGTCAGCCGTTGAAGCGGCTCTACTGCGACTTCCATCGTCGAGGAATTCTGGATGGCTGGTGTTGTGATAGGCTCCTAGGCGCTTGCCGAACCGCTTTCCGATGAAGGGGAAGGTTCGCAAGGCTGTAATCAGCGTAATCTTGAACGGGTACCAGAACAGGTTTCTAAAATTCGGTTGTGCGTGTGGATGCATTGGCATGGTTTCACCTCACTCCTGCCCCGGGACTACGGTCCCAGCGGGCTCGACAGTATGGACGTGGAACATTCGTTCCGGTGTCGCTGATTTATCCTCGTCGTTCAGGTAAATCACGAAGACTGCAAGCCAGAACAATGTGGTGAGGATGGGAACGAGGCTCGGGATGCCAAAGGCGTCCCATGCATTTCCACCGGCCACAGTATCAGCCATGTCTTCGGGGTTGAAGAGGTACAAGCGGTACACCAAAGCCAAGACGACTTGGAGAACCGCCAAGGGCAAGAGCATTCGCCATCCAAATTCGAGGATTTGATCGGTTCGGATACGAGCAAGTGAGAAACGGGCCCAAACGAAGACGATGAGGAAGACAAGCCAAGATTTCACCAGCGTCATAATGGCGCCAGGAACCAGTAGATACAAGCCACCAAGGCCGAGGAATTCGATTGAACCAATGGTGCCTTGGAAGGGTAGATGCCAGCCGCCAAGGAAGAAGTGAGTAAAGAGGAAACAGGCTGCATAGGTACGAATGTATTCAGCCATAAACAACATACCGAATCGCATGCCTCCGTATTCGGTCCACCAACCTTCAACCAGTTCTGCTTCTGCTTCTGGCATGTCAAAGGGGACACGTTCAACTTCTGCGATCATTGTAATGAGGAAAAGGGCGGCAGCAAGCGGCATCAAGAAGATATTCCATGCACCTGCAGAGTGTTGGAAGTGGATGCTTTCGATGATGTTGAACGTCCCTGAAAGGATTGCCACCGAGAGAAGCGTGAGCAAGAGAGGGATTTCGTAGGCAGTAAGCTGGGCTGCTGAACGGATACCACCGATGAGTGTGTACTTGTTATTGGATGACCATCCTGCGAAGAAAACGCCGATCGGCGCAATTCCGAAGATGGCGATGGCATAAAGGATGGATAAATCTGGGTTGGTAGCATAGATGCCGCTGGAAAGGGGAATCATGCCGAGAATGAGCAGCGTTGAGGAAACGATAAGGAAGGGTGAGACCTCGAAGATGAGTCGGTCCGCACGTTGAGGGACCATGTGTTCCTTGACGAGGAATTTCATACCGTCTGCAACGTTTTGGAAGAAACCTGGAAGGATGGTTTTACCCATCCATGAACGGTTGTTCACACGGTCGACGGTCGGGAAGTTTTCGTCCCTATTTCCGAAGTTTTTATTCAGCCATTTGTTCACAGCGCCAAGTGGTTTTCCAAGGCCAAACGGGAGCATGTTCCACCATTCACCAGCAGTCACACCGTTTTCACCGACCCAAAGCGAGCGGAGGGCAGTGGTTGCACCGTAGCGGTCTTGCATTCGAGCGACCGCCTTGCGCTCAATCCAGAGGATTGCAAATTGGGAGAAAAAGAGCAACAAGAAAACGATGTTGACCAGGGCAAAGGTAGCCACGGCAAAGGAAATTGATGATGCACTGTCCTCAAGAGGTGTACCTGAAAGAAGATCGATGAGGCTCGAGCGCAGAACGCCGTCCCTGCTCATCATGAAGCCAACCAAATCGTACTTGTCATCCATGATATCACCTCAACGATCGGTCTCTCCAATACACGGATCAAAGCTGCCCATGATGGCAGGAATGTCGGCTACCTTGTATCCGATCATTGTCTTTGCAACATAAGGAATGGTGATGAACATCGGTGAGCGGATTGACAGGCGGTAAGGGTTCTTTCCTCGCCCATCGCCGCCGCCCTTGATGTAGAATTGGGAGGCGCCACGAGTGCACTCGTAGTGTGAGAAACCTGTTGCGCCTTCCGGAGCGCGTGTGGGTGCTTTGGCGAGAATCATCGCATCCCCGCTGGCGTAATTGGTATTCTTTCCACCGGGAATCTTTTCGATAGCATCAAGGATCATGCGGCAGGATTGGCGCATTTCTTCCATCCTGACTCGGTAACGGTCGTAACAATCGGCACCTTTGACCGAGGTTGGCTTCTCAACCGCAGGCTCCCAGTCCACTTGGTCATAGACGGAATAGGGGTGAGCCCAACGAACGTCGTAATTGACACCAGCAGCACGAATGTTTGGTCCAGAGACGCCAGCGTTGACCATATCTTCGGCCTTGGCATATCCAACACCTTGCAGGCGTACGAGCCAGATTGTGGATTCGTCGAGCATCATTTCATATTCCTCAATTCGCTTTTCAAACAACTTGACCTTCGCAATGAGGCGGTCGGCAAATCCTACGGGTATGTCTCGCTTGACACCACCGACACGTGGGTAATTGTAATGCATTCGAGAGCCCCCGAGTTCTTGCAGTAAATCAAGGAACATTTCGCGGTCACGCATGCACCAGGTCATGAGTGTGAGGCTACCGATATCGGGACCATAAGCGCCAAGCCACATCAAGTGAGATGCGAGTCGCTGGCACTCGGCAGAAATCAAACGGATGTATTCGGCACGTTCGGGAACATCAACCTCGAGCAGGTCTTCTGCAGCATAGATATAGGAATTGGCCCATGTCATAGCGCTAACGTAGCAAAGGCGGTCGCAATAAGGTGTGATTTGAGTGAAGTCGCGTGCCTCCGCGATTTTTTCCACGCCTCGGTGAATGTAGCCAAGTTCGGCATCGGTGTCAACGACTGTTTCACCATCCACCTTGACACGAAGCGTCCAAAGTCCGTGCGTCATTGGGTGTTGAGGACCCATTGTAATCCACATTTGTGCCATGATATCGCCTCACTTCACCCGACCCTCGTCGGTAGGTTTTCGACCGAAGCCTTGGGCGTCGTCGTACATTTCGTTGAAATCGTGGTAACGGATTTTATGTTGCTTTTGCAGGGGATGGAAGCCTTCTGGACTGTCGTGAGGGTTGAGCACACGGTGCATGTTTTCATGGCCCTCGAATTTGATACCAACCAAATCCCAGGTTTCTTTTTCATTCCAGTCAGCACCAACCCAGATGCTCTGGACACTGGGCACGGAGGGCACGTCGGTCTGAGGCAAGGTGATCAGCACTTCGAATTCAAGTGGAACGTCCTTACCCGACAATTTCTCAGCCACGTGGACTGTGTTGGTGTGAGGCTTTTGATCGGTGACTGGTTGACGCATCAGGTGATAGACGACGTCCCACCCTCGGTCGTCGCCGCCTTCAGGGAAGTGCGTACCCGTAACCATCGAGCAATAATTTGCACCGAGGTCGAACCGAAGGGTCTTAGCGAGCGCAACCCAGTGTTGAGGGGGGCTGTGGATACGAACAAATGGCATTTTGAAATCATTGGAGTGATGTTCAACGGTAGCCTCGATGCCAGCTCCACCGTAGCGCTCCATCACCGATGCAACACATGCAGCAGCTGCCGTTTCGGCTTGCTCGTTGGTGACGCGCATTCCCACGGTCAGTCCTCCCCGACGATGACGGGCTTGTCGCCCTTGCGACCACTGCTCGGAGCAGCACCAATTCGGATGATTTTCTCACGCAGCAATCCAAAACCATCGATGAGGGCTTCCGGGCGTGGCGGGCATCCAGGAATGTAAACGTCTACGGGAATGACGGTGTCAACGCCCTCGAGGATGTTGTAGGATTGGAAATAAGGGCCACCGGAAATAGCGCATTCGCCCATTGCGATGCAATACTTCGGCTCGGGCATTTGTTCCCAAAGACGGACGACCTTATCGGCGAACTTTTTGGTGATCGGCCCGTTGACGAGGAGGACATCGGATTGACGAGGAGAGGAGCGGAACAGGACCCCGAAACGATCCCCGTCAAATCGTGGCGTAGCGGCAGCGGCCATCTCAATCGCACAGCACTTGATTCCCAAATGCAGGGTAAAGAGCGATTTGCGGCCAGCCCAGTTGAAATAACGTCCTGCGAGAACGCTGAGGAATTGCTTAATTTTGGTTGCCTTGAGGGCTTCGTCGGTGACGTCACCAACCATTTCCACCAAAGCACGGCTGTTGAAAGCTGCGTAGTTTTCGTCTTGTCCTGCCATTTCAACTCACCTCAAATGTAAATGCGACCTCGCTTGCGGAAAACATACCACACGCCGAGCGACATGGTGGCAAAGAAGGCCCCCAAGGTGATCAGAGCACTGGTAGCTCGCTCGACTGCTCCCGTCCGATCCACTACGTCTTGAGCGGTGGCATCGGAAGCGACCATGCCCCCGAGAACGAGGAACATGAAAGCCACGTCGAAAACAAGGAAGATAATGGCGTACCAGTAATATTGGAAGTGGAATTGAATCATAGCATCTCCCACAGGCTCGCTACCACATTCAAAGGTCGTGAGCCGACGAGGATAGAGGCTGTGGTCGCGCTCGTAGCCTTCGAGCAAGTAGGAACGTGTAATGTGCGGACGGGCAGGGTCGACCTTGGGACGAACGACCCACGTGATGAGGAAATTTGTGAGCGGCATGATGATTCCGACAATCGTCAAAAATCCAATGGAAAGATAGGCGCTTGGTACTGATTCAAGTCCCGACATTGTGACACCATCTAAGAACGCCTACGCTCTCTATTCTTTCCCAATTGACCCCCCTCAATAAGCGTTGTCAAAGGCCATGGACATATAGCGCCTGTCAAGGACTTCTTTTCCTCGGTCAAGATGAACGTTTTTTCAGAATGAAAAAGGGTCTGCTGAAGACTCACCGCTTGCGTATGATGGCAACGAGGGCAAGCAACAGGAGCATACCCGCTGCAACGGCTTGAACCGTGGTGTTGTTAGCCAATGAGATGACGCCGTCAGGTGCGGAGCCTTGGGCGGCAAACTCGATGTTCTGACGGTCGAGAACACCGGTCTCGGTCGGTTCTGCAGAGAGTGTAAATTTGTACAGGTCATCGATTTCTGCCCCGTAGGGTGCACGGACGGTGACGTTGACGTAGAGACGTTCACCTTCGTCCAAGGTGCACATCAATTCACTGCCCTCATTCTTACAATCGGTATTATCGCTGTCAAGAACCACTGACCATCCACGAAGGTTCTCAGAGGTGAAGATCCGAATCTCGGTGCGGACGTTGCCCGTGTTGACAATGGATATTTCCGTACTAACGGCAGCCTCGCCGTAGGTGATGTCCACCTCTTGGCGGGACCCGGCTTCAATGAATTCAATGTCATGGATGATGCTGACTTCAAGCGAAAGGGTCACCAAACCACTGCGGTTTGCTGCATTGGAAACACTGGTTGCCAGAACCTCAAGCAGGCCACTCTGACCTGTTTCTGCACCTGGGTTTACGCGTATCGTCATCTCGAGATATACCTCAAACGCCTTGGCCTCATATCCGTCAATGAGGCCGTTGTCGATCCTCTTTTGGTCAGCTGCATTGACGTCGGCCCCCAAGTAGGGGGTGTTGGTGGTGGGGTCAAGAACGAAGGTCGCATTGCCGATATCCCAAATTCCGTAGCCTTTTGGAACGGTCAACTCACCGGTGACGGGCAAGCCATAGGCGGTAATCGAACGAGTAGCAATTCCTTCAAGGCCCCCGATTGTAAAGACTGCTTCGTCTTCTCCATCCCCTGTGTTGCGAATCCACATTCCAAGTGTTTGCTCACCGCTAGGTGGCAAAATAATCGAAGCAGTTGTCGCGGTATCGGTTGCTTCAAAGCGAAGGTCCATTGAGAAATTGCGATCGGAAAGAACGGCAAGGAAGACTGCTTCGCGTTGATTATCTGGTATGCCATCTCCGTTCTTGTCCTGACTGTTGGGGTCGTCTTTGTTTCGGATGCGGACCGTGACCTGGGAGTTTTCAAGTTCTTCTTCCCCGTCAACACTTACCACAAGATACACCGTCGTGGTTCTTTGCGGATCGACCTCAATTTCGCTGAATGGCATGCCGTCCTCATTTTCAAAGGAAGTGCCCCATGAAGGATTGGCTGTTTGAGACACAACGGAGAGACTGATGGTGTCCCTCACGTTTCCGTCATTGACGATGTCGATTGGGAAACGGACTTCGGTACCTGAACGCCCGGTTTGATCCGTGGCGGGCACATTGACATCCATGGCGTGAACGGCTGCAACGGAGACGCTGAGAGTGGTCGAGTCATAGGCGGTGCCACCGCTTGATGGCAGGACGCTGAACGTGAGCTCGATTTGTTCTGTCGCCAGAGCATTTTCTGGTACACGGACGGTGATATCAATACTGGTTGATTTGTCATTGCCGTGGCGTGAACCAACTGAAACGGTTGATTGTTCCAGTTGAACCGCCCATCCGGTCGGAGCAGAGGAAGAGGCGATGCGCAAGTTATCGGGTCCGTTACCTTGATTGGTCACGGTGATTGACGTGGATTTATTGCTGCCTGGTTCGATGTTTGAAAGCAATGATGTGGCTACAGAGATACTTGCACCGTAGGATTGACCCACGATCACCCTCAAGTTGGTTTGGCACTTGACCGTCGAACCCTCTTTACCAGCGATGGTAATGACTGTTTCAGTTCCTGCTGTCACCGAGTCGTCGGGAGAGACTGTGAAATCAAAACTTCTCTCACCGTTGCCGTTATTATAGGGCAGGAGACCGGATGAAGCACCATCAACTTGGACCCAAGAGGCTTTGCTACCAACAGCAGAAGCGGTGACCGTCCAGTCGGCGTTGCCGGCGTTAGCGTAGGTCGCTACGACCGTTGATTCGGCATCGGGATTTACCGTAATGCTTGTTTTGCTGAGTTCGACTTCGCATTCCTTTAACTCGGGAACATTCAACTCGAAATCTTCGGTGTCCTTGGCTTCTTGTGAGGGGTCATTTGCGACCGTTCCGGTTACTTCCCAGCAATACTTGTCTGCGGATTGTCCTTCTGGAACTTCCACCGTCGCTGTGACGGTTTCAGATTCATCTTGGTCAATGTTGACCGAGGTTTCGCTCAGAGTAACGGTAAATTCCGATGCACTACCGCAACCTGGCCCCGAACTCTCATCCACGACCAAATTGATGGTCTCGTTGGTTTGACCGGTATTTTCTACCTCGACAAGATAGTCAATTTCTTCCTCCCCGCCCCAGGTCTTTTCGTTGTTATTGATGATGATATCAACGCCGAAAATGGCGCTTCCTGAACCATCTCCTGCCGTCGTTGTGACGGTGACCGCTTCTTGGGCTGGAGCACCTGCAACATCGGGAGGCGTCGCTTGCTCATTGGCCGTCACGGTCACGGTTGTGTCACAGGTACCTTCTGCAGCCTGTGTGAGCGTAATGTTCATCGCTGCTTCTTCGTATGAGCCAGCGTCAATAAGGCCGGTAATCTGGGTGATGGTCGATGTGTATGCATTGCATTCAGCCGTAGCCTCTTCAGTAGTGGCCAGTGAGACGGTCACTGGGTTTGATCCAGTGTTGCGCACACGTATCGTATATTCACCGGATTCTCCAGGGTTTACCTCGAGGGCTGAAGGGATAGGCGTCACTTGAATTGAAGCATCACGAGCACCGTCTGCACTTGCGAGGGGAGCGGCAAGTGGAATGAGGGCCGCACACAAGACAGCCACAAGGAAGACTGCTCGGCGTTGTTGCCTCGCATCCGCGGCAGCACGAGACCTCATGGCGTGCGCTCGTGGTCCTCCTATCAAAACCCTATGCTCTTCTCGTATCAAAACGAGGCTTCATCATCAAGCATTCACAAAGACCTCTGCACTGGCTTGGCAGTTGGTACATTGCGTTAATTCTGCTGCTTTGCATCCCGCTTCACCATCAGCGTGGTAACGGGCCCCACAACTTGGACAGCCGATTGCCTTTCCAGCGACTGGTTTTCGACATGACCAACAAATCGGAGCCTGTGTCAAAACTGGTGTTGCAGGATTTGGCGTCGGCATTTGAGCCACCATTTTGGGCATCATTGGAGCGAGAGGAACCTCACGACTGCGGCGAGCCTGCAAAGCCAAGACAAGGAAGGCCACGACGAGAACGACGCCGAGAAGAGAAATGGCCATGGTCGTAGTAAGTCCAGATGTGGCTGAGGTTCCGATCGGCTCTCCAGTTGCTGTGACATCAAATGAAAAGGCGGCTTGGGATGATGGGCTGTCAACGAGTTGCAACGAAACACTGGCGTTCCCGGGAGCATCGGCACGTATGTTGAGGCGTACCAGAGTTGATTGGCCAACCTCCAAATCCAGAAGGTCGTTTCCGTCAACAGAAACGCTCCAGTCATCTATATCGAGCGTTCGAAGTTGTCGCTGGAGTGGAGTGTTTCCACTGTTCGTAATTTCAACCGTCACTTGGCGTTGTTCGCCTGTATTGAAGGCGGGAACGGCCCCTAAATCCCAACGTACCTGTTCGTTAACGGACACCAGTAATCCAACCGTCGTGCTCAATTCAACACCGTTATCCGTAAGAGTGAGGGTGAATGAAGGCTCGCTCAGTGGTGGAGTTGAGGCTGCAATCAACACATTGCAGACCACCGGTACAACCTGGCCGATGCTTACGGATTCAACAGGAGTACAATCCCCGAACATGGAGGGAGGCAATTGCAAGCTGGCACTCGGAGACCACGCTGTTTCCGCACCATTGCTCAAGAGCCAGGTGAACTTCATCGATTCCCCAGAGGGATGGGACCCTGGGCCCTGAGCAGTACCGTAGGTGGTTCCGTCACTGAATTCCAAACCAACGAAGGCCAGTTCTGGATTGGGAAGAACCTCTACATCCAGCCTTTGTTCCCATGAAAAGCGAGATGATCCGTTGTCGAGATTGAATTTGAAGACCCCTGAACGTGCATTACCGTTGCCCTCAAGAGTAAACAACAGATTTTTTGTCGAAGCCCACGGAAGGTCGAAAGGTTCAGTATTGCTGGCAATCGACCAACCACTTGGCAACTCAAATGAAGGGGAAAGACGCATGTCTGTATTTCCTTTATGCTCAGCTGAGAACATCAGACTGATACTTGAATCGGGACGTAGGGTGCCGATTGAAGATTCCAAATTGATGGCTATCTCACGGATGGTCATGACCTTGATTGGGATTTCAAACTCGGTCAATTCTTGTCCTTCGGTTTGGCTCACCGCTGTGAGTTTCATCATTCGTTCAGCACCAGCAGCCGTCATGACTTGAGGCGGTATGAAGGAAAGCCCGACCGCCCTGTATGCTTCGCTGTTGATGAGGCCAGTGGATCCTGATGTTGCGCCTGCTTCGGTACCAAGATTGGTGAAGCCCGCACCCCATCCGGTCGGGGGTTCGAGGAAGAGGTCGTAACCGATGGGAGCATTTCCGTTATTGTAGAAACGTACGGTGATATTGGTTGGATCCGATGGATGTACTGGGACGATTTCATAATCAAATTCAAGGGCCGCTTCCGGCAGATCAGGGACCACCAATTCAACGGTAAGAGGGTAGTCAACACCGTTGTCAACATCCAAACCAAGGAGATCTATTCGGTAGGTGCCCGGTGCTGGTGGAGCGGGATGAACGAGCGTAACCGTGATGTATTCTGAGGCTTGTCCTGCCATCGAGAAATTTGAATTCGTACTTCCAACATACCAAGGCATGACCTCATCGGTTTCGACTTTCAGGACCGCTCCTGTATCCATGGAGGCGTTGGTATCGACAAGGGCGGTATTGGTGAGTGTGATATTCCATGAAGTAGTGGTCGTGGTGCTTGATTCCAACGTGATCGCGGATTGAGGCGTTTCCAACTTTACGCCCGGAGCGGTCACGTTGGTTTGAATGTCGAGAATGTTGTTATTTTCACGAATCTCCTCGAGGTTATCATCCGGATCAATGATGAAGGAAAGGGTGGCTGGGCCTGCGGTTTGAGGCGTCCAGGACCACACGAGGTTCTTGGTTGCCCCAGCCCCCAATTCGATGGTTTTGCGGTCCAGTTCCACACCATCTACTTCAAACGCGATGGGAAAGGCATCGGCTTTGATGTTACCAAAATTGAAGAAACTGGTCGTGAGTTGCACCTCATCACCCACTTGGGGAATGCCAACGTTCATCGAAAATCCATCGGGCTCAACCATCGGGTCAGGGCGTAAGTCATTCACACCATGGCCAAGAACTGCGATAGCATAGGGTTGGGTTTTGGAGCCACTGTGTTGAGCATCCTTCACCTTGACCGTCCATGTTCCCTGGGAGGCTGAGTCAATCAGAACAACCTCGAGATTGTTGACTGAATCGCGAGTCCCCCCGGTTGTTGAGCGGCCATTGGCGAAATCATTTCCGAGGTAAACCGTGCCGTCCGGGGCAGTAATTTCAAGGTCCAAATCATTGACCAATTGAGCGTTTGAAAACCGTGAACCTCGCTCATCCGACCAGGTCAGAACGGCTTTGAATAAGCCCGAATTTTGGGTGAGGTTGAATGCATATGATTTGCTATTCCCGGTTCCGGACAGGACCGAGCGGTCGTCCACCCAAATCCCTTGACCCGTTGAAGGTGCGAGGGTGTTTCGAAGATTGATTCGCCCCCATCCTTCGTCATCATTGGGTATGTCACGTGTTCCCATGTCTTGCGCACCAAGAACAAGGAGTGCTTTGACCAAGGCACCTTGAGGTGATGGTCGCTGAGCGATTTCCTGAAGGTATTCGCGTACCATGGTTGCCGCACCCGCTGCATTAGGGGTTGCCATGGAAGTTCCCGTATACTCGAGGTAGTAGGAATTGCTCCATGTTGCACCTCCCGTATCGGTTGCTTCCTGTGCTCGACACGAGCGAACGTAGCCACCCGGCGCTACCAGGTCGGGCTTGATACGACCGTCGTCGGTTGGCCCTCTTGATGAACCACTCATCATCGAATCAGGTGCGCCGTTGTACCGATTTTGATGATTACCCACTGAAATGACGTTCTTGGAGGTAGCGGGTGGAGATACCGTCCCTGAGTCAGGACCGTCGTTGCCAGCAGCGAAGAGAATGGTGAGCCCTTCACGGCCGTTGTAGTAGCGGTCGTAATAATTGGCTCGATCGTCCACATCCTCAGTCTCGGAATTGTATTGTCCCTGTTGGCTGGCTGCGGATGAACCCCAAGAATTGGTGTGCGTTCGGGCGTTGGCGTTGTAGGCCGTATTGAGCAAATTATTGAGAGATGGTGATTGGAAATTGCCCGTATTGTCGTTTTCCATGGCTTGGAAATACAGATCTGCAGCTTGGGCAATACCGCCGTAACCGCCTCGGAAGCCATCACCCAGAACTGTACACGAGACGTGGGTTCCGTGACCAGAGTGTTTGTCGGCGGTTGAACCGTCACCAATCACATCGTAACTGCCGACCACGCGGGTTCCAAAGTCGCCGTGGTCCTCGTCGAGACCCGCATCGGCCACTGCTACAATTTGTCCAGAGCCGTCCAAATCGGTCGTGAAGTAGGTGCGCATGGTATTGGTCTGCATGTGGCTGCGTGACTGGTCGTTGAAGGCAGCAAAGGAAGGGTCGGGACGAAGGTACATCACCGAAGGTTGCTGCATGATTTGGTTGAGGTGTCCGTCTCGAACGTAGCCTTCGTAACGCCCTTCATCCCACGCTCGAGCATCATGTAGGCCCTGAAGGACCACGTCAGCCAGGTCTTGGTTCAACTCACCGCCGTCCTGGTCGGTCAATTCAACCACGTTTTGTGGACCTGCATCGTCTCTCCAGCCTTCCAAACGCACCAGTGTTGACTCCAAAGCGAGTTCGCCATCATTGAGAAGGAGGACGTCGAGAAGGTCGTCATGAATGAGCATCCCAAGGGGCACTGCGTGACTTACAAGAGCCGCTGGATAATGTTCTGCTTGGTCGAGAGCGCTTGGCGTGCCCTGAAGCAGCAAGCCGGAAGGAGCAATGTATTCTCTGACTTCAAGGCCGGGAATCAGCGACAGGGCTTCCCGAGCCTCTGTCATTCGTACATCGTTGGAAAGAATGAGCAGCAGCAAATCGAATCGTGGCTCCAGGAGTTCGGCTGGAAGGTGCCGGTTCAATTCAAGACCCTGCTCGTCAAACTGACCGATGGAGCTGATGGCAACGGGGGCACGCACTTCGTCGATCAGCGTGTTGTCCATCGTCCCCACTGCGTCGTGGTATACGTCGTCTTTGATGTCAAAACGAACCCAATTCGGTGGATAAGGTGATTGAATCTCTGCATTCTGGGCTTTTGGCATGAGAACCGAGCCAGAGGTGGAAGCCAGCAAGAGGAGAACAAAGACACCTGCACAAATGCGGCTGGAGTACCCTCCCATGAAGATGGCTTCCGCTCTTGTCCTTTATCGGTTCGGTCTGCTTGAACAAACAGTGCTTCAATCCAAAGGCCAAAAATGACGGTCGGCTTTGTCGTAGAAAATTTCCTGCGACCAAACCCCGACATGATGAGGCCATGATTCTTGACGCAATTGGCCTGAATAATCATGATAGCTCAAATCGATGACGATAATGTAGTCGTCCCATATCGTGTACCCGATGACCATCATTTCTAAATCATCGCCTGAGATTGAGGTATGCCCTTCGACACGAGCAAGCTCAAGAGACATTGTTTCAATCACCTCTCCATCGCTTGTTTGGAATTCAATATCAATACTCACATCGGTAATAGGTCGACTTCCGTCGTTGTGAATCTCGGTCATCATCAAATGGCCACCTCGTTGCATGTAGTGAGTTTCAAGTGTGACTGAATCTCTGGGCAGAATCCAATACCAACCGCTTACTGCGAGCACGAGGAACAACAGAACAACTGCTCCTGCCATGGCTACACGAGTTGGCGTGACCTCACTTCGTAGCGTGTCGAGAAGTTTGGCTGCTTCTTGGGCCGCCTCCCAAGCTTCCTCGTCTTCTGCACCGCCATCACGTCGCAGTTCATCGGCAGAGGGTATCGTCGACATCTGATCACCCGAAAATCAAGGCGAAACCGCTCGCCACTGCGGAACTGATTGGATCAACGACCATGATGTGTCGCGTTTCGACCAAGCCGCCGGTCAAACTTCCAACCAAGGAAAGGTCCGTCACGATGCCGTTGACGCCAATGGATGAAGCGGTTGGTATGATACCGGTGAATTGAGCGTCGAGAAGAACTGCACGCCCTTCAAATTCAAAGTCACCAAATAAGGGGATGTAGTAGCCAGGCTCAAGGTATGCTTCAGCACTCGCAACCAAACGCCCGTCGGTAATGTCATCGATGACGATCAGCGGATATTCACCCGGACCAGTGTAAATATGAATGGTTGCTCCTTTGAGGTTTTGACCTACGACTTCAATCCGTTCAACCGTAACACCTGGTGCTGTTGGTATATCGGTTTGGCGGATGTAAACCTGCTTGACACCAACGCCTGATGATTCAACACGCATCCCAAAATCATCGGTTAATTCGAGTACAAATCTCGTTGGTAAATCCTCGGCGAGCATCAGCACATCACCCTTGGCATCAATGGCTCGGCCGCTCGCCTCCAAGTACAGGTCCATGTCGTCGGTATTGGAGGAATAATCGAGCGTTCTCATGCCTTGGAAGGCTGTCTGCTCTCGAATATCAAACCGAGTATCTGGCTCGGTAGCGAGGTGCATTTCGCCCGGCAAATCCCGCATGAAGGCCGTTGAGGGCCACCAAAAGCCGTCAACATAACGCAGTTGCTGAAGCATCAATGAATCAGCAGAATGCTCGTTGATTCGGTATTCTTCAGGCACCACGAGGTCGAGAATGAGAATGTCACCAATAACGGCAGAAACGTCTGTGGATTGAGGAATACCCATCACCAGCGTTTCAACACGTGTGAGGGCTTGATGATCAATCAGGATGGCATGTGCTGATTTGAGACGAACCCCTGCATCATAGTGCATGTCAATGGATACACGAGGTACAGTGAGGTTTTCTTGGGTTGAGAACAAGGCGTTGATCTCAACATTCCGCGGTTGTGTGGTGTCGAAGCCATCCACAAATAATTGTAAATCCTGACCTTCCAATCCATTCGCTACAATCGTGAATTGCTCCCGCTCTGGTTGCCATTGAGACATTTTGAGATCCACCTCATAGGTCGGAATGCCGTCGAGCATTCGGAAATCATAGACCAATTCGATGGTGCCTGCAGGCAGGGAGGGCAACCACGATCGGATGTGCCATGAACGCCGGTCCTCGAGAGTGATGCCTTGTTCACCCAAAACGGTCAGGTTGACATCACTCATTTCATCAGCAAAGATTCTGCCGTCTTCCAACGCGTAAACCAGGGGCTCAGCTCCTGTGACATTTGTTGATTGAATGATTGAAAGGGCCTGAGGTCGCTCGCCTTCATCCACCTTGCCGTCTGCCAAGATTTCTGCAATGGCCTCACGGCTCGTGAGCGTGTAGGTGGGCATCCGGGAAAGATTGAATTCAAGCCGTGTTTGCTCGAGGGATTCCAAGCCGATACCGTGCATCCAATCTGGCTCAGCCTCAAGGTTCGAGCCCTTCTTGAGATCGACGGTCATGTCAAAAGACTCACCTGTGAACAAATCAAGACCCAAACTCATGTTTTCACTTTCGCCGATGTCACCTCCGACATTCACTGAGAGTGCATGAACAAAGTCGTTGACAACCGTACCGAAATCAACCAGATCTCCGAGGAAGAATGAAACGGCCTCGATACCTTCTTCTTCTCCAAAGGTAGGAAGAGCCAAGCCTTCAGAATCAACGTCAGAAGGCAAGGTCAACGAAATATTAGCAGGCAGCGGTTCGAAGTAAACCCGGCCGTTCAAACCGAGGAAGGGGTCATCGTAGGTGGATTCATCCTCGAATGATATAGCAAAAGGAGAAGAGGTTGCTCGGACGAGTTGAATCTGCGAATTGCCCTCAGGGCCTGTTGAACCAGGAACCAGTGGACTCAGACGCTGGATGGACGTTATGTCGGAAAGCTGCATGCTCAAACTGGCCTCGGCCGTGTCCTCATTGACCCAAAATCGCATGTGATCGCCGTCCATGGTCAGCGGAGTTGAAGAATTGGTCATCTGGAGTTGAATACTCTGCATCGGTTGATCGGCTACGTAGCCTACCGTATCGCCCAATACCAAAGCAAACTCTGCGGGGAGTCCGTCCATGCGAATGGCGTTACGCTGGTCTCCGGATTGCCCACCGTAGGTGATGGTGCCGATGGGTTCACTGGCTTGATATTGGAGCGAATCCGCCTGTTGCGCAATGTTGAAACCGCCCGGGCGGTTTGAAACGGTAGCGGATTGTTTCACGGCTGAATCCAAGTCACCGTCATCGTGTTTGATGTGTCCGATGAGAAGCGAGCCACTCGGTGAGCCTTGCAGTTGCATGTCTCGCACTTCGTTGATCGGATCAAAGGCGTGTCGAACCTGAGAGATGCCACCAATTCGCATGCTCATGGCTACGGGAACCAGCGGATCAACCGGTCCAGTTCGACCATCCACCACGGCAATATTGGTGTCTTCAGAAAGGAGGATATGGTCCATTTCAGGCAACCACGGCTGTGGACTGCTGGCCAAGGCAAAGGTGAGGGTGTCGATTTCCATTGGCGCCCGTTGGGAGTCAGGAAGGCTCTTTTTGACCTGATTGAAACAACTGATTTGGATTTCTCCTCCAGTTGAACCTGCCGTGCCTACAACTGCATTCGGCAATCCATTGAGGATGGTACCGATATCAAGCACCACTTCGATGATGGTGAGCAATGCGTTGTCGAAAAGTTGTGCGATGGTATTCAGGTTCGGATTATCATAATTCATCCGGTTGACCCCCGTTGATGACAACAAGAAACTCCCCTGAATGACAATGACTCTCGGGAGGTTTTCCATTTTGACCAGCATCGATGATGTATCACCGCTATAACCGCCTCGCTTGAAGGTGGAATCGTAATTGAAGGAGGTGATCGATGAGGTACCCGCAATCAAGAAGAGAGTATTTGGCGGCGATGCGGGGTTGATGGGGAGGGTCGGGTCGTTGACGTTTCCGTTGGAATCTCCGCTGAAGTTTTTGATAGCGATGATGAGGGAAAGACGATCCGGGATTTCACCTGGGAGATTCACCGAACCAGGGGCCTCACCAATCGTGGTGAAGATGGCAGCAATTTCGTCTGGATGCATGGTCCCCGATGGCATC
The DNA here is from genome assembly GCA_016778305.1 of Candidatus Poseidonia sp. Lineage (GTDB taxonomy): Archaea > Thermoplasmatota > Poseidoniia > Poseidoniales > Poseidoniaceae > Poseidonia. The sequence goes on from JADHPT010000012.1 coordinate 47,270, forward strand.
CCGCGTATCCACAAACGTGAATCAGTGATGTTGCCGAAGGGGTCATCTCCCTCTGGAACATTGGATCGATCCTCGAAGTAATGAATGTAAACATCGGTACCAACATCGGAGAAAATCTCAACGGTGTCAAAGGTATTTTGGCCGAAATTATCGTTGCGTAGCGTGAGGTCAACTTCACTTGGAATCAGTGTCTTTCCTTCCTCTGGGTGGAAGCCAACGTCGATGTAGGCGTACTCAAGAATCGGGATGGATTCATCCGGCTCGACCTCACCAAAGTGGACGTATCCCACTCCAATACCGATGCCACATTTGTGCTCGCGGCTGGGAGCCTCATAATCCGTGCCGGGGTCGTAATTGAGGGTCTCGCTGCAGTCCGTCTGTTTCGTGCTACCCGGTTGATTGGGATTGGTCAGGCGAACTGCATAAGGGGCAGTGATTCCGGTGAGCGCTAATTCACTGGAATTGACCTGTCCGGTCAACAATGCTAACGTCAACTCGGCAACTGATGTAAAGGCGGCATTGAGGTCAAAGGTGACTCGCTGAATGCCGACGCTCAAATCGACGTCAACTGGTGGCTGGGTAAAGCGCGTGTCAATAACCACCGCGTACGATTCAGAATTTTGGAGGGTCACATCAAAGGATAGTCCCTTCATGAGAGTCACCTCAAGATACTCAAGCTCGTTCCACAGCGGGTCGTTCACATTGAGTGACTTAACCGACCATTCAAGGGTCGGACGCAACCAAATCTCGTTGATGATCGGAATGATGCCTCCGCCGAATTCAACGCCCCAACCATCGCCAAAGGTGGTCAGGCCCTCAACGGTCAAAGCGACCGAGAGATCGTCAGTTCCGTCACCGTCAATGTCGATATAATTCTCAAAGAGTACGAAATCTGTTCCAACGAAGAGTTCGCCCGTAAAGGTTCCTGAATCCCATGCTTCGTAGGAAGGGCCGTTGTTTCTGGACGAGAAATTGACGTAGACTGCATACGTGTTGATGCCAAAGCCAAGCAAGTTGTCAATCCCCAAGGCGTCAACCGAAAAGAGTGTCTCCCAGAGGTTGTAGGGCCAGGCATCTGGATGGGTTGCTACATCGGTCAAAAATTCATAGGGACGCGGGTGATCTTCTTCCATCGGTGATGTATCACGCAGTTCAACTTGGTCGAGATAATTCTCGGCGTCGGCCAACGCGTCACCACTCTGAACCGGACGCTTCGATGCATCGAGGAGAGCGAAGGAATTTTGTGAGCCCTGTATGGCCACGACTTCTTCTCCAGTATTGGACCGGTCAGCCAATGTCTCTGCGAGTGCATCGAGAACACCAAAGTCATCACGTGCCACTGAAATATCGGCTGAAACCGGCTGCATCAAAGAAAAAAGCATCACGCTGACGAGTAGAAATGCAAGTCCTTTGCCGTTGTGTGATTGCGGCAAGCCTGCTCGCACAACGCGTAAAGCAGGCTCATCCATGAACAAGGGTCATCCCTCCTCCTTTGAGAAGCATTCGCCGCCATGAATCAATTGAGGCCTCTTTGTTCACCGGGAATGAAGGATTCAATCGTTCTTGACAAGTTGGTCTTCTCCGCAGGAAGGACAGGCTGTGATCGCTTCATTCAAGCCCGCTGGGAGGTCGATTTCAAACAAGGCACTGCACGCACTGCACGTGTGTCGCACAAGACTGGGTGCAGGCGCAGGTGGTGGTGTAGCTTGTGGAGGCTGAGGAGGGTCTTCAGCAACTGGTAGAGCCACAGTTGGAGTTGACGGAGCGGGCTCGCTTGAAGGCGGTAGTGCCACGCTGCTGGATGCTGCTGGAATGGTAGCTTGCGGAGGCAGAGCGACTGGATTTGCTTCGGGTTGCTCCTCAGCAGGTGGTGGGGAGACGGGTTCTTCATCCTCAAATTCACTCATCAGCGATGCGAGAGGGTCTGCGGCTGGTGAGGCCGGAGCAGACAGATCAAAACCTGATTCACTGAGCAAAGCAGCAGCCTCTGCTGCTGCTTGGCTGCTGCCTTGAGAAAGCGTTGCAGGGGCGACACTGCGAGGTGCGAACGCCGTATCGTCTTGAGGGGTATCCGATGTCCCGTAAATGGCTTCCATCTCAGCTTTCTTCGCTGCTGCTTCTTGGTCCCCCCTCGGGATGACCTCGCCCGTGTCCAGTCCAGCATACACCTCTGCTTTCGCGAGCAGAGAGATGCTGCGGCGTTGAGCGACCATCATCATGTGGCCTTGGGCTTCTTCCACCGAGAGGCCTCGGTTGGTGAGCAGGTCAAGGGCAAGGCGGCGCTGCCAGAAACGATAGCCGAGTGAACTCAAGCCGCCCAACAAAAGGATGACCAACGCCACGGCAAGGACGGGTCCGTAGGAAACTGATTCTTCCTGTCCAGCCGCAACGTTGACCGAAAAGGCGTACGTTGCTGAGTTATTTGATGCATCAAACACCGTCACAACGATGTCGTTCTTTCCAACCCGATCAAAGGTGATGCTTGGATTCAATCCAACGCGGTCCGGATCGTCCCTCGTATCTCCATTTCCATCTGAATCATCGGTCGGTTCAAGGTCCCAATGGACGCGCAAGTCAACGGCTGAATCGTAATCATCGCTGACCTCGACGAGGAACGTGGCAGCATCACCAGCGGCTAAACTGCTTGGGAAATCCGCTAAGAGAGAGGTGTTGAAGCGAGGAAGCGTTGCGTCGACAAAGCGAACGGTTGCGGTGGTATTGGCCTCATTACCGCTGGGGTCGCTGACCACGAGCTTGATTTCATGCGTCGTGACCGTCGCCCTGGTCAGTGTTAGGCTGGTGTTTTGATTTGACGTGACGCCGTCGACGAACCACTCACATGATGCAAGTTGGTCGTCGTCGGTACTGGATGCACAGTTGAGAATCATGGTTTGGCCTACATCGGCTCTCCATCCGTCTGAAACGGGTGTTCCTCCGCTCGTTGCCTGGATTCTTGCTGTTGGGGCAACGGTGTCCTCAACCGTGACCGTGTGAGTAGCACTGACGACTTCACCAGAGGTGGCAGTCATGGTAACGGTCACCGTTTTTTGTCCGGGACTGTCCCATGACGTTGTGACTTCAATACCCTGCGCTTGGGCATCATTGGAACCGTTGCCGTCCTGATTCACATCGGCGTCGCTATCAAAATCCCATGAAAAGGTGCCTCGTTGACCCAAGCGATTGGGAGATGAAGCAGCATCGAGCGTAATGCTCTCTCCGATGGAGACGGTGCTTCCACTGCCGTCATTGACCACTGGAGTTAGTGGGGGTGAGAGTTCAAGGCGGACGGTCATCCGGAGGTCTTGAGTTCCATTGCCACCCCCCAAAGGTACGTCGGTGTTGTCAACAACGAGGAGTAATTCTTCTCCTTCAAGAGAATTGGGCACCTGCCAAGTCAGTGATTTGGGCGTATCCACTGTTTGCAAGCCACCACCGTCGATGTATTGGATGCCAACCTCGCCAGATGTATAGCGGTCGTGCATGGTGCGCGTTTGGAGGTACACGTCTCCAACAAATTCCAAGTCCCAGGCTGAAAGAACCAAGGTGGTTCCACCGTCCAAGCGGAGTTCATCACCTTCGAGAAGGATTGAATATGTGCCGGCGTCCACTCCTACAAGGTCGTTAAACGGGGTCCAGAAACTCTCTTGGACGGGGGAAACGGAGGCGGAAACCGTGCTGCGGATACCACCTTGGTCACCATCTCCCGCGTCCCCGTCATGAGCGGTATTGTCGAGCACCATGTACCAGTTTTTGGCTTGTATAGAGAGCGGCACACTCCAGTGGAATTCGTAGCCACCGAGTGCCGTTTCAGTGCTGGCTGGCTGGACCATTGAAGCGCGATAGGATTGTCCCAATTCGTAGGGCTGAATCCCGTTTTCATCAAAGAAAAGGAGGTCGATGGCATCGTTGAGAATAACGACATTCATCGCATAAACGTCACCGGGAGCGAGTACACCCAAATCCACGATGATGCAAACACCCGGATCGATGTCGATGGTCGGTGGAAGTGTTGCTGCTGATTGAGTCAAGCAGCCAGGTGCATCCCGCCCTCGTGCTGCTAAGGCTGTTGATGGGACACACGCCACCAAGAGCAACATCAGCACGACGGTCGCACAGCGCATGAAGGATGGATAGCAATCCGCCCTTTCAACGATTGGGTACAATGCTCGCCTCTTGCCAGCCACCTTCATTTCGTATGAGATGGGTGACACTCCCGCCATCCCCGACCAGTAATCGGTCACCATCACCAAGCGCCACAACCGGGAGGTCATCGGCTTCCTGCAGGGCTTCATCGAGTGCATGGCGAGACGATTTGATACGGCTGCTATAGTGCGTCAGAGCGAGAACTTCGGCTTGTAAGTAATGGGCTGAACGAACAGCCCCTTTGGCGGTTGAGTGGAGGTGTTCTTTCGCCTTTTCGTGTTGTTCCTCAAGGAAGGTTGCTTCATGCACCAAGAGAGTCGGTGCCAATTCTGGTGCGAATCCTTGAGCTATTGAAGCGGTATCACCTGAAATCATCACGCTGGTTGCTGCGCGGTCAGGCAATCTGAACGAATTGGCAGTCAATGCTGTACCGTCCGTCATTTGAACATCATGACCCTTCGCAAGTTGTGTGCGTTCATCGGTGGAAAGATTGAGCGCTTTCGCACGTTCTCGGTCAAAGCTTCCTTTGGTCGAACCTTGGCCGAGCATCCAAGCGCATGAGGGAACTGAATGCGTGGTCGGGACGGCACGTAACGAGCACTTCTTCCAACCCTGCGGCTGGGGCATCTGGTCGAGGAGAACCCCGGTGAAGGTGGTTGGATCTAACTCGATCCACCGGTCATTGACAGGATCGCCCAATACCCAACGCACGGGGAAGGTAAGGAATTGACCACCGAGTTCGAACCAAGCACGCCATTGACGGGCAAGTTCCGCTGGCGGTGCGTCTTCAGGCAGGGGCGCCTCTTCGAGCAAGGCATCAATCACATCTGAAGAGGTTGGGCCGAGAATCAGTAAAGGATGTTGGCGGTGCTCCAAGTCCATCGTTTGCAACCAAGGGAGCGCTCCCCACGTATGGTCGAGATGACCGTGGGTGAAGGCGAGGGCATCGATATCGCTGGGTTTCAAGGTCACGCCCTTTGCCTTGACTTTGAGATGCTTACGTTGCGCACCGTAGCGTTCCTGGAAGCCTTCACCTGCATCAACAACAACCGTACCGTCCGTACACTTGACGATGCTTCCGCTCACGGAGCGCGTGCCCGTTGGTCGGGCTGATGATGTACCGAGAACGTGGACGTCGAAGGGCATGAAATCACCTCAGGAATTCATTGGAATGGGTGTCGCTGGGAACCACCGTAGAAGGACAACCTCGTCGATGGCACGAATCCAGCGCCAAGGAACGGCGAGAGGAATGCTCCCTTCCACCAAATCTTCGGGCGTGTCACGTACGAAAAGATGCGTGCAGTGCATGCTTTCTGCGTCAATAACGGCATCGTGAACGGTTCCTAATTTCCGTCCGTTTGGCAAATAGACTTCAAGGCCCGTCCATCTGGACATGACCTCTTCACCTTGCACCATGAAGTGGCCTGTGAGTTGACCCTCAATAAAACAACGGCCAGAGTTGAAGCCATTTGACCCGAACTTGGGCCGTCAATTCAGCTTCACTTACCACGGTTGAGGTTGGCACGGAGCGAAGGTCGCAACTTTTCAGCGCCCTTGCCCTTCTTGTGCAGACCACGACCACGCTTTCCAGCGGAGGTCTTGCCACGGTAGGCTCGTCCACGGTGAGCGGTGTTGCCGTTGGCTCGTGAGAATACACCGAGTTGCTTGTCGTTGATGATAGCAGGGTGGTGTGTGTCAAGCATGATGACTTCGAAGAACTTGTGCTTTCCGTCTTGTCCAACCCAGTAGGAGTTGAGCACTTCGAGGTTGGGGAAGTGACGAGCCACACGCTCTTCAGCGATGCGTTGCGTATTCTTGGCCATGGTGATCTTGGAGATACCAGCCTTGGATGGCTTGCGCTTCATGTGGATTTTACCCTTGCGAAGACCACCACGTCGAACACGGGTGCGAATCAAAATGACACCTTGCTTGGATTTGTAACCGAGACGGCGAGCCGCATCAAGGCGAGTGGGGCGCTCAATGCGACAGTTGACGGGTTCGCGGCGCCATTGTGCCATGCGAGTCTGCCTGTACATGTGGGGCAGTGCATCGTTTGGGCGCTTCCATGTTTGTCGTACGTGTTGATACAATCCTTGAGCCATGGATGTCACCTCTGCTTCTCAGCATCACGGCGACAAATCTCCCCTTTATGAGTCTGCCCACGCGTCCTTTGCGGCTCAGGGCTGCCAAAGCGGAAGGCCTTCAGCCTGGATTCCGCGCCATCCGCCCCAAAGGGAAAGCACGTTGGCCCAACCCATATCCTGGACGGCTTTGGCCGCAAGCGCGCTGCGAAATCCACCTCCGCAATAGAGGACAATACGGGCGTCGTCATCCCAATCCTGCTTCTCAATGTCTCGCTCAAGAACCCCTTTGCCGATGTGCACCGCGCCCTCGAGGTGGCCTGCCGCATATTCGTGAGCCTCACGGACATCGACGACAATGAGTTGCTTTCCATCCTCCATCATGGCCCGAAGTTGGGCCGCATCACATTCCCCAATGAGAGCGCGTGCAGCATTGACGCTGGCAAGGAACCGGGGGCTGTGGGTCTTGCCCATGGCCCCTCCAGAAGGGTTAGCCTCTTGAGGAAATCGCTCCAGCCCGTTTCATGGCTGAGCAGATTACCGGTCTTGAAGCGGTCATGGAGGCGCTGCAATCGGGCCTCCCTATCGACCGTGTCCTCGTGGACCGTGACCACGATACTTCAACCCTACGCGCCCTGTGCGCCGAACGGGAGATTCCGTTGGAAGAAGGGTCCACCAACGACCTGTGGCGTATGTCGGCAGACGGTGCACAAGTTGCGCTTGCTTTGACTGGCAGAACCCAGCATACCACACTGGACGAGGTCATGCAAGGGGGAGGGTGTGTCTGGCTCTTTGACGGTGTTGAATATTCAACGAACCTCGGTTTTACGATTCGTACTGCCGAGGTTTCGGGTGCCGATGCTGTGGTTTTGAATGTCTCCAAAACGCATGAAGAACGACGAACGATTCGCCGTGCAAGCATGCGTGCAGATCGCTTCATACCCGTCATTTACGAATCGACAACCTCCATTCTTTCAGCCGCAAAAAAGAACGGTTTCAGAATCGTTGCTGCTGAGGACAATGGAACTCACGGACCGTGGGATGAAGACTTGACCGGCAATGTCCTCCTCGTCGTAGGTGCAGAGCGGCACGGTGTCAGTGAAGAAGTGCTGGCAGTCACCGATGCGATTGTTCGCTTGCCCATGGAAGGCTTTGTTCCGTCGTATAATTTGCAAGTAGCAGTGAGTGTTCTTGCGGTTGAAGCGCTGCGCCAGCGGCAAAATCGGGAAAACTGACTTAAAGAACATCAATGAGGGAAGGACATGGGATTCTTCGCAACCATTGGACGCGGCTGGCAAATGAGCAAATTGAGTTTGAGCGTGATTCGCAAGGATCCCGAACTGATTGTTTACATGATGATCTCAGCCGTCTTCGCCCTCGCCTGCATGATTGGAATCGGCTTGCCTCAATACATGGAAATGTCGTGGGCCGTTGACGCTGAAGGTGTTGCCACAGGCGCCTATCTCGGTTATGCGTTCGTAGGCTACATGCTCATGACCATCATCGTGACCTTTTGGAATTGTGCGATTGTCGCCAATGCCAACATCCGTTTGACAGGTGGCGACCCCACCTTTGGAGACGGGATTCGTGAAGCCTCAAAGCACCTACCCGCTATCATTGCCTGGGGCATTGTCGCCGGAACGGTTGGATTGCTTCTGAAATTCCTCGAGGGTGCTGCACGAAGCAGCGACAACGACGCCATGAAAGCGGTTGCAGTTATCGTACACTTTATTGGAGCAGCCATTTGGTGGGCCATGACCTTCTTCATGCTCCCCTTCTTAGTCATTGAAGGGAAATCCCTTGGAGACTCGCTCAAATCGAGCAAGGATACTTTCTTTGCGACATGGGGCGAGAACATCACCTCAGGACTTGGAATTGGTCTGATCGCCTTCTTGTTTGCGATTCCACTGATTGCCATCACCATTATGCTGGCCGTGGTCATGCCGCTGCTTGGACTCATCTTTGGCGCCTTTGCATTCGGCCTTCTCATCGCAATAACCTCCACCGCGGAACAAGTTGCAGTTGTTGCTCTCTACCGCTTTGCGAAGGACGGACAGATGCCGCAAATCTACCAGAGTGCTGGCGTGATGACCTACAACTTTGGTAACGCACAAACCGTCTGAATACGAGGTCAGCGGCCTTCCAAGGTTTCGACCTTCGGGCTTGCTCCTGCAATCGCCAAGGAGAGTCCAATCATGCCAATTTGGGCTACAAGACGCAAGACGTGCCATATGTCAGCGTAGGATTGGCCACCGATCGGCAGGTCGTTGACCCACATGTTGAGATTCGCCCAGTACACTGCGACGAGGAAAGCTGCACTTGTCCAGCCCG